>CAWECO010000001.1:0-795431 GCA_963807645.1 uncultured Gemmatimonadales bacterium | reverse complement strand
GGGTACTCGGTATCCTCACCGAGACTCCAATTTCGCCGAGCTCTTGGTCGAGACAGTGCCCAAGTCGTTACGCCATTCGTGCAGGTCGGAACTTACCCGACAAGGAATTTCGCTACCTTAGGACCGTTATAGTTACGGCCGCCGTTTACCGGGGCTTCAGTTCTGAGCTTCGCCGTTTCCGAAGAATAGCTGACCCGTCCCTTTAACCTTCCGGCACCGGGCAGGCGTCAGTGCCTATACGTCGTCTTAACGACTTTGCAGACACCTGTGTTTTTACTAAACAGTCGCTTGGGCCGATTCTCTGCGGCCCGTTTCAGCTCCACGCGCGAAGCGCTTCACCTACCACGGGCTCCCCTTCTCCCGAAGTTACGGGGACATTTTGCCGAGTTCCTTAACCAAGATTCACTCGAGCGCCTGAGGCTTCTCGCCTCGCCCACCTGTGTCGGTTTGCGGTACGGTCGCCCAATCACCTCGCCTGCGAAGCTTTTCTCGGCAGTCTGATTACGGTCCCTTGACGGGGTCCGAAGACCCCTTCGGCATCGGATCTCGGCTTGACCAGGGGGATTTGCCTCCCCGGAAACGCCTACCTCCTTGCATCAGAATTCCACCACCTGACGGACCTGTCACTTCTGCGTCCCTCCGCAGGCTCGAACGGCTTATGGGCGGTACGGGAATCTTGACCCGTTTCCCATCGGCTACGCCTTTCGGCCTCACCTTAGGGGCCGACTAACCCTGAGCTGATCGACATGGCTCAGGAAACCTTGGGCTTTCGGCGACGGGGGTTCTCACCCCGTTTATCGCGTACTCATTCCGGCATTCTCACTTGCCTGCGCTCCACGGGTAGCCTCACGGCCCCGCTTCCATGCTCAGGCAACGCTCCCCTACCCCGCAGCCACCCGAAAGTGGCCGCAGCCCTGGCTTCGGTGACAAGCTTGAGTCCCGGTCATTATCGGCGCAAACCCGCTTGACTGGTGAGCTATTACGCACTCTTTCAAGGAATGGCTGCTTCTAAGCCAACCTCCCAGTTGTCTACGCAGATTCACATCCTTTCTCACTTAGCTTGTACTTAGGGACCTTAGCCGAGGGTCTGGGTTGTTCCCCTCTCGCGCACGAACATTATCGCCCGCGCCCTGCCTCCCTGAGACCAACTGACGGGCATTCGGAGTTTGGTTGGGTTTGGTACCCCGTGAAGGGCCCTAGCCCATCCAGTGCTCTACCTCCCGCAGTCTACACTCAGAGGCGATACCGAAATATCTTTCGGGGAGAACCAGCTATCTCCAGGTTTGATTGGCCTTTCACCCCTATCCACAGCTCATCCGAGCAGTTTTCAACCTACAACGGTTCGGTCCTCCACGAGGCATTACCCCCGCTTCAACCTGGCCATGGATAGATCACTCTGGTTTCGGGTCTGGCCCAACGGACTTAAACGCCCCGTTAAGACTCGCTTTCGCTTCGGCTCCGCCGCTGAACGGCTTAACCTCGCCCGCTAGGACCAACTCGCCGGATCATAATGCAAAAGGCACGCGGTCAGGCCCAAGTCCTCCGAAGAGGCTCGGGACCCTCCCACCGCTTGTAGGCACGAGGTTTCAGGTTCTATTTCACCCGCCTCCCGGCGTGCTTTTCACCTTTCCCTCACGGTACTAGTCCACTATCGGTCACAGGAACGTATTTAGCCTTGGCAGATGGTCCTGCCAGTTTCAACCGGGATTTCTCGTGTCCCGGCCTACTCAGGAACAAAGCCCAGACGGAAAACTGAATTTCGCCTACGGGGCTCTCACCCTCTATGGCGGCGCTTTCCAACGCGCTTCGACTCACTCAAATCTCCCATCCGAAGAACCTGCAGGTCCCTCCGACCCTGCCCTACAACCCCGCGTAGACAACGGCTGCAGCCTGTCACGCCTACGCAGTTTGGGCTCTTCCCCGTTCGCTCGCCGCTACTCAGGGAATCACTCGTTTGTTTTCTCTTCCTCCGGGTACTTAGATGTTTCAGTTCCCCGGGTTCGCTTCGCATAGCCTATGTATTCAGCCACGCGATGACTGGGCATCACCCCAGCCGGGTTCCCCCATTCGGATATCCACGGATCAACGCTCGCTTGCAGCTCCCCGTGGCTTTTCGCAGCTTGCCACGTCCTTCATCGCCGTCCTGTGCCTAGGCATCCACCCCGCGCCCTTAACGCTTGATCCCTTCTGTTACCCTAACAAAAAAAATCGCCTCACTACGCCCTCTCGGCACTCCACAACAACCTCTCACCCCAATTTGTCAAAAAGCAGCCCGCCCCTTTCGAGGCGGGCCAGATAACTTAGTCTGTGAGCCGGCTGTCCGTCAACGCCTATCCGGGCTCTAGAACACGATTCCGAAGCCCAGCGCCTCATCGTGTCCGACGGTGACGCCGAACCGAAGAAGCCACGCCTCGGCGAACTGCATTTCAAGCCCGAAATCGACGTCGAAATGCAGCTTCGTGTCGGGTCCGCTGAGTCCGATGTCGAGGGCCAGGCGAGGCGCCGCATACGGCGTCAGGGTCCACTTCCCATCCTCCGAGGCAAACTGCCGCGCCACCGAGATCCCGGCAGGTATTCGCAGAATGCCGAAGGCGCCGGCCCCACTGCCCGTCACCCAGCCGAAGCCGAACCCCGTCACCCAGGCCACATCCAGCGGGAACGAGTCGGAGAATTCGACGAACTGTTTGTACACGTCCAGTCCACCGTTTATCGCGATGTCGCCGCCGCTGACGGCGTTGACCGAGCCCCGGAGGCCCAGGTTTGCGTCACCGGCCTTGCGGTACGTGGCCATGCCGCCGATGTCGTTGATCCCGTTGACGAAGACCATGTAGGCTCCGATGCCCGTCTCATCGTACGGCGTGATGAACTGGGGCATGTCGTAGGTCTGCGCCGCGGCGGCGCCGACCTGGGACAGCAGAGCGACCAGAGAGACAGCCGCGGTACGAATAGCATACACGGTCCGACGTTTCATCTGAGACCTCCTGGACTTCTTCGTTTCAGTTCCGTTCGAACGCTCTCAATCGGTTCAGCCTGCATTCTCCGTGCCTCCCCCTAGAGATGATGGCTCGCCCACCTGTTCGGCAAGCACAGACACCTCGTTGTCCACAACCTGAAGAAACCCGCCGGATACCGCTATACGGTGTACGTGGGACCCGTCTTTCACGGTTACGTCCCCGGTTCCAAGCAAGGTCATCATGGGGGCGTGTCCGTACAGTATGCCCATGAGACCGTCGTAGGCCGGTACGATGATGCTGTCTCCCGTGCCCTCGAAACCCACCCGGGTCGGCGAGATCACGGCTACCTTGAGTTTGTGCGGAGTATCATCCATCGATCGGTGCCCCTCTCGCCTCAGCCTTCGATCTCTCTCGCCTTCGCCTCGGCCTCCTCGATGTCACCCACCATGTAGAACGCCTGCTCCGGAAGGTGATCGAAGTCACCAGCCACGACCGCCTCGAACGACTCGATGGTCTTCTCGAGCGGAACGTACTTGCCGGGGAAGCCCGTGAACTGTTCGGCGACGAAGAACGGCTGCGACAGGAACCGCTGAATCCGGCGAGCGCGGCCGACGATGACCTTGTCTTCCTCGCTCAGCTCGTCCATGCCGAGAATCGCGATGATGTCCTGCAGGTCCTTGTAGCGCTGCAGGATCTCCTGCACGCGGGTCGCCGCGTTGTAGTGCCGGTCACCGAGGAACTGGGCGTCCAGGATCCGGCTGCTCGACTCGAGCGGGTCCACGGCCGGGTAGATCCCGAGCTCGGCGATCTGCCGGGACAGCACGGTTGTCGAATCGAGGTGCGTGAACGCGGCCGCGGGCGCCGGGTCCGTGAGGTCATCGGCCGGCACGTAGATCGCCTGAACCGAGGTGATCGAGCCCGTGCGCGTCGACGTGATTCGCTCCTGAAGCTCGCCCATTTCGCTGGCCAGCGTCGGCTGGTAACCCACGGCGCTCGGCATCCGCCCGAGAAGCGCCGAAACCTCGGAACCGGCCTGGCTGAACCGGAAGATATTGTCGATGAAGAGCAGAACGTCCTGGTTCGCCACGTCGCGGAAGTACTCCGCCACGGTCAATCCTGACAGACCGACCCGGAGACGGGCGCCGGGCGGCTCGTTCATCTGCCCGTAGATCAGGGCCGTGGAGGCGAGCACCCCGGACTCCTTCATTTCCAGCCACAGGTCGTTGCCCTCGCGGGTGCGCTCGCCCACCCCGCAGAACACGGACTTGCCCCCGTGCTCCTGCGCGATGTTGTTGATGAGCTCCATGATGATGACGGTCTTGCCGACCCCGGCACCGCCGAACAGTCCCGTCTTGCCGCCCTTCACGTAAGGAGCAGATCAAGTCGATCGACCTTGATCCCGGTCTCGAAGATCTCCGTCTTCGGCTCGAGGTCCTCGAACTTCGGCGCCTCGCGGTGAATCGGCCAGCGTTCTGTGGCCTCCACCGGTCCCGCCTCGTCCACCGGCTCGCCGAGAACGTTGAGTATACGGCCCAGGGCAGCGTCACCCACGGGGACCGAGATGGCCTGGCCCGTATCACGCACGTCCATCCCGCGCATCACCCCGTCCGTCGAGTCCATGGCGACAGTCTTCACCTGGTTGCGGCCGATGTGCTGCGCCACCTCGCAAACCAGGCGGTGCGGCTCGCCCCCGTCGCCGGTCCACTCCAGCTCGACCGCGTTGTAGATCTCCGGCAGGTGCCCGGGGTCGAATTCCACGTCGACAACCGGCCCGATGACCTGCACCACTTTGCCGATTGAATGCTTCGCGTCTGCCATTGCTATCCCTTCAGCGCCTCGGCCCCGCCGATGATCTCAGCCAGCTGGCTGGTGATCTCCTGCTGCCGGGCACGGTTGAACTGCCTGCGGAGAGTCGTGAGGAAATCGTCCGCGTTGTCGGTCGCACTCTTCATCGCGGTGCGACGCGCTCCCTGCTCGGCCGCGGCGTTCTCCACCAGCGCCCGATAGGTCGAGCTCAGGAGGTGGAGGGGCAGCAGTTGAGCGAGAATCACGTCGGCCGACGGATCGAGTAGGTAATAGGGCTCCCGCGTCGGTCGCTCCTGGGGCACGTACACCGGGAGGAGCCGCCGCGTCATCGGCGGTGTGCTCATCACGCTCCGGAATTCAGCGTGAACGACATATACCGCGTCGAGGTCCCCGCTGACGAAACGCGCCGCGAGTGGATCGATCAGGCCTCGGGCATCATCGGGTGTAGGACTGTCGCTGATATCCGTGCGAGCGGTCGCCAGTTCCACGTTTCGGAACCGGAAGTAGCTGATGCCCTTCTTGCCGATCACGTGGAACTCGGTCTCGACGTCCGACGCCTTCAGTTCGGCCAGAAGCTCACGTGCCTTGCGAATGAGGTTGACGTTGAAGGCCCCACACAATCCCCGGTTGCTTGTGACGAGAATCACGGCGGCGCGTCGAATGCGGTCCGGTTGCCTGAGCATCGGCTCGAGCTCGGTCAGCTCAGGGGTCACCAGGTTCTCGACCACCGAGGTCAGGCGCTCTGCGAACGGCCGCGCCTCCCGCACCCGTGTCTGAGCGCGACGCAACTTCGACGTCGCGACCATCTCCATGGTGCGCGTGATCTTGCGCGTGCTCTGGACGGAACGCATCCGCCTTCCTATGTCCCTCGCCTTCGCCATCTATCCGTTCACTCGTTCGAGTGCGTGGGGTTCGCCAGACTCAGCCCGTCGCTTTCGCGGCCAGATCGTCCGACGACGAAGCGCGGAACAGCTTGTTGTGCGCTTCGATCGCGTCCCGGAGCTTCGCTTTCCGTCTCGTCGCTGATCACCTTCTCGCCGCGAATCGCGGCGCCGATTCCCGGGTGAGCGGATCGCATGTACTCGTAGAAACTCGCCTCCCAGGCACCGATCCTGGACGCTGCGAGATCGTCCAGGTAACCCTGGGTCCCGGCGAAGATCGCCATCACCTGTTCTTCGACCGGCAGGGGCCTGTACTGACCTTGCTTGAGTATTTCGACGGTGCGCTCGCCTCGCGCCAACTGGCGCTGCGTCGCCGCGTCGAGGTCGGACCCGAACTGGGCGAACGCCTCCAACTCCCGGTACTGGGCGAGATCGAGCCGCAGGCTTCCCGCCACTTTCTTCATCGCCTTGATCTGGGCCGAGCCACCTACCCGGGACACCGAGATCCCGGCGTTCACCGCCGGTCTCACGCCCGAGTAGAAGAGATCACTCTCGAGGAAGATCTGGCCGTCGGTGATCGAGATCACGTTCGTCGGGATGTAGGCCGAGACGTCGCCGGCCTGTGTCTGGATGATCGGAAGCGCCGTGAGCGACCCACCCGGCTTCTCGATATCGGGGTGAGCCTCGATGACCTTGGGATCCTCGCTGACCTTGGCGGCCCGCTCGAGGAGCCGGCTGTGCAGGTAGAACACGTCGCCCGGGAACGCCTCGCGGCCCGGCGGCCGCCGGAGAATCAGGGAAACCTCCCGGTACGCATCGGCCTGCTTGGACAGGTCGTCGTAAATGACGAGCGTGTGGCGACCTTCCTTGTACATGAAGTACTCGGCCAGGGCACACCCGGCGTACGGGGCGATGTACTGCAGGGTCGCCGGGTCGGACGCGTTCGCCGCCACGACGATGGTATAATCCATGGCGCCTTCCTGCTCGAGGCGGTCCACCACGGAAGCCACCGTAGAGGCCTTCTGCCCGATCGCCACATACACGCAGACGACGTCGCCGCCGCGCTGGTTGATGATCGTGTCGATCGCGATGGCGGTCTTGCCGGTACGCCGGTCGCCGATGATCAACTCCCGCTGGCCGCGTCCAATCGGGATCATGGAGTCGATCGCCTTGATACCGGTCTGCAGCGGCTCCTTCACGGGCTGCCGATACACGATCCCGGGCGCCTTGCGGTCCACCTTCATCGTCCCCACGGACTTGATCGCGCCCTTGCCGTCGAGGGGCTCTCCGAGCGGGCTGACCACGCGGCCCAGGAAGTCGGGACCCACCGGCACCTCGAGCACGCGGCCCGTGCGCCGGACGGAGTCGCCTTCCTTGAGCTGCAAGTAGTCGCCCATCACTACGGCGCCGATGTTGTCCTCTTCGAGGTTCAGCGCCAGGGCGGTGATCAGTTCACCGGTTTCGGAGGACTCGATTTCGAGCATCTCGTTGGCCACGGCGGAGGAGAGACCCCAGATGCGGGCCACTCCGTCCTTCACCTCGAGGACTTCTCCGACTTCCTCGAGCTGAAGGTCCTCCTCGTAGTGGTCGATCTGCTCGAGGAGCGCTTTCTTCATCTCGCCCGCGCGGAGCGTTGCGTCTGACGTGGGCATTTCCTGTCCAGTCCTTGAGTCTACGTGATCAGCCGGTGGGTCCGGCCGATCCGGCGTCTTCGATGAGCGCACGGCGCATCAGCTGCAGCTGTCGGCGCAACGATCCGTCCATGACCTGGTCCTTCACTCGCACGATCATTCCACCGACCAGGCGCGGGTCGCGCCGGAAGTCGGCCGTCACTTCACGGCCCAAGACTTTGCCCAGAGCCGTCTCGATCTCGGCCCGAAGCTCGGGGTCCGGATCGACGGTCATGGTCACGTCCGCTTGCACCCGACCGATGCGCTCGTTCAGCAGCTCGCGAGCAGCCGTCTCGATCTCGGGGAACAGCGACTGCCGACGCTTTTCCAGCACCACGAGAACGAAGCGAACGAACGCCTCCGGATACCGATCGTCGAAGACGGTCCGGATCACGTCCCGCTTGTCGGCCAGCGTGACGCGCGGCGTTTCCAGGAAAGCCCGGAACGAGGGCACGCCCCTGTACAGAGCGGAAACCTCGTCGACGAACCCGAGCCATTCCTCCGCGTCACCGGTGCGGTCGGCCAGGGCCAGCAGCGTGTCCGCGTAATTGCGGGCGACCGCCATGCGGCTCATTCCATCTCCGCTATGTAATCGCGGACCAGGCGGCGATTCGCATCGTCGTCCAGGTTCTCGCGCACCAACTTCTCAGCGGCCTTCAGAGCGAGATCCACAGCTTCACGCCTCACCGACTCGAGCAGATCGTCCTTCTCGCGAGCCAGGTCCCTGCGAGCCCGCTCGAGCATCTCCTCGTTGTCTTTTCGCGTCTGCGCCAGGATCTCCTCGCGTAGATGTTCGCCGGCTTCCCGGCCCTGCTGCAGGATGTCCTTGGACTCCCGCCGGGCCTGGTCCAGTTGCCTCTGGTGCTCATCGAGCAGCCGCCGCGCCTCGTCCCGGTCTTCCCGAGCCGAATCGATGGCCGCTTGAATTCCAGCCTGCCGTGTCTCGAGTCCCTTCGCGATAGCCGGGAAGGCCTTCCACGATAGGATCCCGAGCGTGAGCAGAAAGAGCACCCACGTCCAGATTGTGAGGCCGGCGTTGATCGACAACACGCCTCCCTCCGCGGCCCACAGCGGTGCCGGGGCCACGAGAAGCAGCGCCGTCGGCCCTGCCATTCGCCAGATTCTCATCCCTGTCCTGCTTCTTTGATCCCGCGGACCCGTCGCCGACGCGATGCCAACGACGTGGTTGCGGAGGTCTTACTTGATGAAGCCGGCGATCACGAGCGCGAACAGAGCTGCGCCCTCGATCAGGGCCGCGAGGATAATCGAGCCCGTCTGGATCTGGGCCGCGGCCTCGGGCTGCCGAGCCATGGCGTCGGCCATCTGGCCGCCGATCCGGCCAATACCAATTCCAGCGCCGATGACCACGCCGGCCGCGCCGATGATGGCCAGGCCAGCACCCACGTCGCCGGTCACTCCGGCCGTGTCCTGTAGAAGAGCGAGCATGTTGAACATCAAGGGTCTCCTTGAATTTCCGGGTTAACGTTCCGGATCCCTGTTGTCAGCAACCGAAGGCCGCCGGCTCAGTGCGCGTGCCGGATCAGCCCGATGAACACCGCGGTCAATGCGGTGAAGATATACGCCTGGAGGAATCCCACGAAGATCTCCAGGAACATCACGAACAGTCCGAGGGCCAGAGAACCCGTTACCGCAGCGGCACCGGTCGCTGACAGTCCTCCGTAGACGATGATCAGGCCGAGCAGGGACAGCAGCACGAAGTGGCCGGCCGTCATGTTGGCGAAGAGTCGCACGGCGAGCGCGAACGGCTTCGCGACCTTACCGATCAGCTCCACGGGGGTCATGATGATCAACATCACGACCCGCATGACCATGGGAATCCCCTTCGGGACGTAGAAGATCGTCCCCATGTACCCCTTCGCGCCCAGGGCCTTGTAGCCGGCCACCTCCACCACGATCAACGAGATGATGGCCAGAGCGGCCGTGACCGAGATGTTGCCGGTTGCCGAAGCTCCCTGCGGGACGAGACCGAGGAGGTTGGCGTACAGGATGAAGAAGAACAGCGTCACCACGTAGGGCACGAACTTCTCTCCCCCGTGACCGATGTTTGCCAGGGCGACGTCGTCGCGCAGGTAAACGTAGAAGGCCTCGAAGATATTGAGTATCCCGCGCGGTGCCTCTCGACCGGCGTCGGTCCGGTTGGCCCGCCTGGCCGCCAGGGCGACCGTGAGTATGGTCAGGAGGCTTGTCAGCATCAGGAAGATCACATGCTTCGTCGGAGACAGATCGATCTCGAACCGACCCACGTGGATGGGGGGGATCTTCAAAGGCTCCAGGCTGATCGAAGCCGGGCCGATCTCGAGACTCTCCGAATCCACGATGTGGTGAATCATGGTCTCGGTGCCCCACTCCTCGGCATGCTCCTCTTCGCCGGCGTGCTGGTCAACCGCACCCGTTTCAAGCGCGTGCCCGCCCTCCGCCGCCTGTTCGACGGCCGTGGGGGCGTGGTCGGCCTCCGAGGCCGGGTGCTCCTGCGGAGCGCCCAGCGCAAGGCCGATCAACGTGATTGCCAGTCCTGCGATCATCCGTGTTCCCGATCTATGTCCTGCGGACCGTTCGGTCCACTGTCATCACGGCAAGCCAGCCTGCCTCCAGGAGGAGGAAGGCAACCAGCGCCAGTCCGTACGAAATCATCAGCGCCCGCGTCGGCGCGCCCGCCAGTGTCGCCAGGCCCCAGACGAGGACTCCGGCCCCGAAC
The DNA here is from genome assembly GCA_963807645.1 of uncultured Gemmatimonadales bacterium. Lineage (GTDB taxonomy): Bacteria > Gemmatimonadota > Gemmatimonadetes > Palauibacterales > Palauibacteraceae > Benthicola. The sequence continues at coordinate 785,404 of CAWECO010000001.1, read as the reverse complement.
CGGCTCGCCATTCCGGTCACCCACACCCTGGTGATCCGCTCGCCGCTCTCCAATCCGCCGGCCAGGTACCAGAACGAAACCGCCTGCACGATCCAGGCGATCGCCACCCCGGCGGCGACGGGGGCGGTGGGATGTCCGCCCAGAATCGCTGCGACGACGCCTCCGGCCGCCAGCGCCAGGGTCACCCAGAGGTACCCGGATCGTTTCACTTCGCCACTTCATCCGGGTCACGCTCCTCGCCACCCCGGAGCTCATCGCTCCGGTCCAGAACCAGGTGCCGGTACATGCTGTAGAAACCCGCCCCGAAGCCGGTGAAGGTACCGAGTAAGACGAAGAGCGGTTCCGTGTGGAAACGCCCGTCCAGGATCGACCCGACCCAGGCGAACAGTGCCGTCGCGATGCCGAGCGTGAGCCCATGGCCGCCGAACCGTCCGACGTCCTTCAGACCCGCACCCGGGCGGTCTGCATCATTCAGCGCCACGGCACTAACTTGCCTCCCGGTTACGGCCGCCGCGACTATACCCGCTTGTGAAAATATCCGCAAGATTGCGCGCTTGACGCCCGGGCACGGTATCATCTAGCCTGCCTCGAAGGAACGAGGTGGACGAAGGGTGGCCCCGGCTCACCGGCGGCGAGAACCCATGACTGGTATCGGGGAACGGGGATCGTGACGAGCGGATCTGACGTGGAACTTCTGCAGGAGCTGTCGGAGGCCAGGCAAGCCCTCGAGGGCCAGGTGGCCCGCCGCATCGTAGGACAGAAGGACATCATCGAGAAACTGCTGATCTCGCTCCTGGCCGGGGGCCACGCTCTCGTGGTGGGTGTCCCGGGCCTCGCGAAGACCACTCTGATCTCGACTCTCGCGGAGACGCTGCGGTTGCGCTTCAGTCGGATCCAGTTCACACCGGACCTCATGCCGTCGGACATCACGGGCACGGAGGTCCTGGAGGAGGACTCCGAAACCGGGCGGCGAGTCTTTCAGTTCATCCCGGGCCCCGTATTCGCGAACGTGATCCTGGCTGACGAAATCAACCGCACGCCTCCCAAGACGCAGGCCGCTCTGCTGCAGGCGATGCAGGAGCTCTCGGTCACGGTCGGCAACGATACGTTCCGGCTGGAGCCTCCTTTCTTCGTGCTGGCCACGCAGAACCCGATCGAGCACGAGGGCACCTACCCGCTTCCCGAGGCGCAGCTGGACCGGTTCATGCTCGAGCTCAGGATCACGTATCCTTCGCTCGAGGACGAGCGGGAGATCGCGACCGTCACTACATCGGCAGACGCGCAACCGATCGAGCCGGTAATCGATGGCGAGCGCTTACGGCAGTTTCAATCGCTCGTGCGCCGCGTCCCGGCTCCACCCTCCGTCGTCGACTACGCGGTTCGCCTCGCGCGGAGCACGCGTCCTGACGACCCTGGTGCGCCAGCGTTCATTCGTGAGATGGTGGCGTGGGGAGCCGGCCCCAGGGCCTCGCAGTACCTGGTCCTGGGATGCAAGGCCCTGGCGGCGCTGCAGGGACGCCCCGTGCCGAACCTGGACGACGTGATGTACATCGCTCCGGACGTCCTCAGACACAGGATCGTGCCCGGGTTCGAGGCCGAAGCGGCCGGCCGCACACCGGATGATCTGGTGGCGGATCTAATCAGCACCGTCAGGACCTGAGCGCATGGAAGACCAACCTCCATCAGTTATCGATCGAAGGCTCGGCGCGCACGGCCGGCGGGGGCGCGCATGACCGTGCTGATCGTGGTCCTGGCAGTCCTTGTCGCCCTTTCCGGGTTCTTCTCCGGCGGCGAGATCGCTTTCTTCTCCATACCGGACACGCGTGCCGAGGCACTGGCCGCGGAGGGAAAGAGGGGCTCCAGGGCCCTGCTCCGGCTCAAGTCGAGCCCCGATCGCCTCCTGATCACGATCCTGATCGGGAACAACGTCGCGAACATCGGGGCCGCGTCCGTCGCGACCTACGCGGCTACTCAGTCCTTCGGCTCGGCGGGTGTCGGAATCGCGACCGGGGGAATGACTCTCCTCGTGCTCTTCTTCGGCGAAATCGTCCCGAAGAGCTTCTCGGCCGCGAATGCCGAGCAGATTTCGTTGGCGATCGCGCCGGTGTTCCTCGGCCTTTCGAAGGCACTTTCCATTTTCGTCGTGCCGTTGGAATGGCTGACTCGGGCCGTGCTTCCATCGAGTGCGGACGTGCTCCCTACGGTCACCGAGGCCGAAATCCGGGCGCTCACGGATATGGGACACGAGGTTGGAGAGATAGACCCGCACGAGCGTCAGATCATCCAGCAGGCCTTCAATCTCGACATCACGCAAGCGTGGGAAGTGATGACGCCGAGGGTAGCGCTATTCGCGTGGCGCGCGGATCGCACGCTCGCGGACATCGCGGCCGAGCTGCAGACCGTCCCGTTCAGCCGGATCCCGCTGTACGAAGAGTCCCTGGATGAGATCACCGGTATCCTTTACGTGAGGGACGCCTACCAGGCCCTGGTATCCGGACAGCGCGATGTAACCCTCGCTCGCCTGGCCCGTGAAGCCATGTTCGTCCCTGCGTCGGTAGTGCTCAGCCAGCTCCTTCCCGAGTTCCAGGCGCGACGCATACACGCAGGGATCGTGGTGGACGAGCACGGGGGCACCGACGGCCTGATCACGCTCGAGGACATCCTGGAAGAACTGGTCGGTGAAATCGACGATGAGACGGACGTCCCGACCGAGTCGTTCAATCGGGTTGGGAAGAACACGATCGTCGTGGAGGGTGGCGTGGACCTGCGCGAAATCAACCACTTCTTCAACTGCACGCTTCCCGTGCTCGAACACCGGTCGCTGAACGGCTACCTGTTGCAGAAGTTCGGCAGGGTGCCCGATCCGCGCGACTCGGTCGAAGTGGAGGGACTCAGGATCGAGGTGGTGAGCTCGACCGACACGCAGGTGACCCGGGCCCGGATCACGCGAACTCCTGGAGAGTCACTCGAGCCCTAGGCGCCCGCTCCTCAGACGGTCCCGAAGACCGTGCTGCTGTACCAGTTCACCAGTGCCTCGCCGAACAGGAAGGCGATGGCCGCACCCAACCCCAGAAAGACCCCGAACGGCACTTCCTTCTTCGTCTTGAGGCTCACTGGAGCGAACACGATCGTCCCCGCAAGAGCCCCGAGGAAGATCGTGAGCATTGCCCCGGCCGGTCCCAGGAAGGCGCCGACCATGGCCATCATCTTGATGTCGCCCCCCCCCATCGCGGGTTTCTTGAACACCCACTCGCCGAGCACGCCCACGGCGAGCAACACGCCGAACCCGAGGGCAGCGCCGATCAACGACGTGAGGATCGAAGGGGGTCCGGGCAGCAGCGCCAGGGCCAGTCCCGCCCCCAGACCCCCCAGGCTCAACGCGTCGGGAATGAGGTAGTGCCTGGCGTCGATCAGAGAGATGGTCAACAGCAGGCTGAAGAGGATCGACCCCTGCAAGGACCGCCAGGTCGGCCCGTACAGCATCGCCATTCCCACCCACATCGCCGCGGTGACGAGTTCCACGGCGGGATACTGGATCGAGATCGGCTGGCGGCACTGGCGGCATCGTCCGCGAAGCAGTACCCAGCTCAGCAACGGGATGTTGTCGTACCAGGCGATCGGCCCCCCGCACCCGGGACACTTCGACCGCGGCCTGACAAGGCTCTCACCGCGTGGAAGCCGGCTCACGCACACGTTCATGAACGAGCCCACGGATGCGCCCAGGACGCCCGCGTAAACGAGGAATACGATGTGCACGGTCAGGGGCATTCAGCCTCCGAAAAGCCGGTCCATGAGAATGGCTCCCGCGATCGCCGCGTTGAGAGATTCGACTTCTCCTCTCATCGAAATCGCTATAATCCGATCCGCCGCGGCGCGAACGCCGGCGGACACTCCCTCTCCTTCGTTGCCCAGCACCACAGCGACGCGACCCGGACGGGGCTCATCCCGGCCCACGATATCGCCGTCTGCCTCGGCCACCCAAACCGGCGTGCTCCACTCCCGCAGACGGGCCAGCACATCGTCCCAGTCTGCCTCGAGGACCGGCAGACGCAATGAGGACCCGGCCGCCGCCCGGACGACCTTCGGATTCCACGGATCCGCCGTTCCCGGAAGCATGACCACGCCGCCGGAACCGAGCGCCTCGGCGGCTCGCAGCAACGTGCCAACGTTGCCGGGATCGCGCACGCCGTCGAGAACCAGCAGCCTCGCACCCTCCAGGTCGGACCATGTCCAGTTCGGCATGGGCGCCGTGGCCAGCCACCCCTGTGGAGTCACGGTATCCGCGTGCTTTCGAAATACCGCGTCGCTCACGAGCTCGACGGGAATATCCGCCGCGACGACTCGGGCCAGCAGAGCGCGGCCTTCTGGCTCCTCCAGCGACGCTTCGGTATATAGCACGAGCGTCACCGGGCGGCCCGTCCGCAGGAGCTCGGATAGCACTCGCGGACCCTCGACGAGAAACTCGCCGCTGGCTCGCCGCTCCTTGCGCCGTCGGAGCGCCCGCAGATGCTTGCTCTGACTCTGACTGGGCATGGCCGTTCAATGTGAGCCGGCCGCCGCCGTGGGGAAAGCCGCGTATGGGAAGGCACAGGATACCGTGAGTTCAACTGAAACCGCGAAGCCGCCGGTCGCCCTGACCATTGCCGGAAGCGACTCCGGGGGTGGGGCCGGCATCCAGGCTGACCTCAAGACCTTCGAGGCATTCGGAGTGTTCGGCACGGCGGCAGTCACGGCCGTGACTGCCCAGAACACGGTCGGCGTGTTCGGGATTCATACGATTCCTCCGAAGCTCGTAATCGAGCAGATTCGGGTCGTGGCCTCGGACCTCCAGCCCGCCGCGTGCAAGTCGGGAATGCTCGCTGGTGATTCGACGATCCGGGCCGTCGCCGAGGCTCTCTCCGAGGTCGCGATCGATCGGTACGTGCTCGATCCGGTAATGGTCGCGGCAAGCGGAGCCCCTCTCCTCGATCCGAACGCGGTCGCTTCGCTGAAGTCCGTACTTCTTCCTCTGGCCACCGTCGTGACGCCCAACCTGGACGAGGCCGCGATCCTCGCGGACATGCCGGTCCGCGGCGAAGCCGACATGCGTGAGGCGGCCCGGCGTCTGATCGATGCGGGTTGTCGCGCCGTACTCGTGAAGGGCGGTCACCTGGAGAGACACGAGGTCGTGGACATCCTGTTCGACGGCAGCGGGTGGAGAGAGTGGAGGGCGCAGAAGCTGCCCGTGGGGAACGCTCACGGCACGGGCTGTACGCTTTCGGCCGCGATCGCGGCCGGGCTCGCCTGGAACCTGGCGCTGGAGACAGCGGTCGACCGTGCCCTGTCCTATACACGCCTGGCGATTTCGACCGCCCCCGGCCTCGGGGCCGGAAGCACGCCGCTCAACCACCGCGTGCGGCCGCGGTAAGCGGGTCTACAACGCCGACTCGATCCTTCCGATCACGGCTCGAACCAGCGCCCGGAACTGTCCGCCGACCCTCTCGGTGGTCTCCATCACCTCGGCGTGGGACAGCTGTTCCGGGCTGATGCCAGCCGCGAAGTTGGTCAGGCAACTGACCCCGAAGCAGCGCACGCCCATGGCCCGTGCCACGATGACCTCTGGAACCGTAGACATTCCCACGGCGTCCGCCCCCATGCGTTCGAGCATCCGAATCTCCGCGGGGGTCTCGAAGCTCGGCCCCAGCAGAGCCGCGTATACGCCCTCCTTCAGGGCAACGCCCCCGGACAGGGCCATTTCCCGCGCCAGCTCTCTCAGGGCGGCATCGTACGGGTGACTCATGTCGGGGAACCGCTCGTCCCCCGGAAATACCTTTCCCACCAGGGGATTCCTCCCCGTCAGGTTCAGGTGGTCCGAGATCAGCATCAGGTCGCCGGGCTCAAACCCGCGGTTGACGGCTCCCGCAGCGTTGCTCACGAACAGGGCCCGGATTCCGAGCGTCGCCATGACGCGGACGGGCAGCGTGGCCAGGCTGATCGGGTGACCCTCGTACAGGTGCGCCCGACCCATCAGCGCAACCGCCGGCGTCCCCTCGAGAAGGCCGGCCACGAGCGTACCGGAGTGCCCGGCGACACCGACGGGCGGCCAGTGCGGAAGGTCGTCATAGGAGATCCGTACGGCCTCCTCGAACTCGTCGCCGAGGGCGCCCAGACCCGACCCCAGCACCAGGCCAACGACGGGTCGAAGGTCCCCGATCTGGGCGCGGACGACTTCGGTCGCCTCGCGGACCCGGGACGCCAGGTCCCGGGTCCCACCGCCAACCCCGGTCATGCCAGCACCCCGGCGAGCGTGGCGGTCATCCAGGTGGCCACGGTGCCCCCGAGCATCGCACGAACCCCCAGCCGGGAGAGGTCGTGTCTTCGCCCCGGCGCGATGCCCCCGATCCCGCCGATCTGGATCGCGATCGACGAGAAGTTGGCGAATCCGGTGAGGGCGTAGGTCGCGATGATGATCGACTTGGGTGACAGAGTCGAGCCCGCGGCGACGCCGTCGGCCAGCATCTGAAAAGCCACGAATTCGTTGGCCACCATTTTGACCCCGAAGAGCGTCCCGATCTCCGCCGCGTCCGACCAGGGAACGCCGATCAGCCAGGCCACCGGAGCGAACGCCTTGCCGAGCAACCACTCGAGCGTGATTCCCTCGATGTTGATGAGCCCGAGGCCCCACCCCAGCATGCCGTTGATCAGGGCGATCAAGGCGAGGAACGCGATCAGCATAGCCCCGACGTTGAGGGCCAGACGCATCCCATCCGACGCCCCACCCGCCGCGGCGTCGATCACGTTGACCGAGTCCTGCTCGATGTCGAAGTCGAGGTTGTCCCGGGTCTTCGGCACCTCTGTTTCCGGCATCAGGATCTTGCTCACGACGATTCCGGCTGGAGCCGCCATGATGCTCGCGGCCAGCAGGTGCCCGGCGATGGTGGGAAAGTAACCGGCCAGCATCGCCACGTAAGCGGCCATGACGCCGCCTGCCACGGTGGCGAACCCTCCGGTCATCACCGTGTTCAGCTCGGACATGGTCATGTCCTTGACGAACGGCTTCACCAGGAGCGGGGCTTCCGTCTGCCCCACGAAGATGTTCCCGGCCGCCGACGTGGTCTCCGCGCCGCTCGTCTTGAGCGTTCGCTGCATCACCCACGCGACGCCTTTCACGATCCACTGCATCACGCCCAGGTAGTAGAGCACCGTCATCAGGGCGGAGAAGAAGATGATCGTGGGAAGGACGGCAAACGCGAAGTTCGCCCCGATTTCCACGATGCCCTCTGCCCCCGTCACGGGCGTGCCGTAATCCACCAGCGAGCCGAACACGAAACGGGCCCCCGCCAGCGTATAGCTGATCAGGGCGATGAACACGTCGTTCACCACGCTGAAGAACCCGCGACCCCAGGTGGTCTTGAGCACCAGAAGCGCGAAGAGGAACTGGAGCCCGACGCCCTTGGCCACCAGGGTCCAGTCGATCGACTTCCGCTTGGGCGAGAAGCGCCACAGGACGACCAGGATCACAGCCATGGCGAGCGCTCCGCGCCCCAGGCGAATCAGGAAAGGCTCGTCGATGCCACCTGTTTCGATCAGCGCTGAGCCACCTTCCTGGTAGCCCCACGCCACGGCAGGCATCAGCAGCAGCGGCAGCAGCAGGCACAGCACCCGTTTCCACCTCACCATCGATCCCACCTTCCCATTTCGTCTTTCGTGAGCACGTGCCCGGACCGCTTGGCGCGGACCAGCTTTCGTTTCTCGAACAGCTTCACCAGGACGACGCCCGCCACGAAACCCCCGACGTGGGCCCAGAACGCCACGCCCCCGCCACCTTCTCCCGTGCTGGCGCCAACGCCGACGAGCTGGAGGAAGAACCAGTAGGCCAGGAGCGCCCACGCCGGCAAAGGTATGACTCGAATGTAAATGATGATGAAGATCAACGTCTGCACCCGGACCTTCGGATACAGCACGATGTAGGCGCCCATTACGCCGCTGATCGCTCCCGAGGCCCCCACCGTCGGAATCGCGCCGCCCGGATCCATGCCGATGTGCGCGGCCGCGGCGAGGCCACCGGTCAGAAGGTAAAAGACCATGTACCGCACGTGACCCATCGAGTCTTCGATGTTGTTCCCGAAGACCCAGAGAAACCACATGTTGCCGATCAGGTGCATCCACCCGCCATGCATGAACATCGAGGTGAGGATGCTCCACGCGCCGAGGCCTCCGACGCGGCAGCTCGCCCCGGGCCCCAGGGCGATGGATGACCCGGCGGGAATGGCCCCGGTCACGTCACCCGGTATCGCCCCGTAACGGCACAGAGACTCGAGGAAGACCTGGCCGCTGCCGGCTCCCTGGACGAACAGCCACACCGCCACGTTCGTCAGTATGAGGAGGAACGTGACGAATGGAACGAGTTCCGTGGGGTTCTCATCTCGAAGCGGGAACATGACTCCACGGTAGGCAGCGGATTCCGACGACGCAATGCGATCTCCCACCGCAGGACTCCAGGCCCAGCATCCGCCATCTTGGCAGGCCAGGCCTTCCTGCCGTTATGACACCCGCCGTTAGATCGGTGTCAGAATGTCGTGAAAACAACCGGTTGGAGGCGCTTTCGAGGTCTATGGCGCGGCACATTGCTTGCACGTTCACGGCGAGAACGAAGGCACCGGTCCCCGCGGACCGGGACGGTGGTGGCCGGAGCGACCTGCTGTCGGGGGCCGCCGTCTGATCAGACCGGAAAGGAAGACAAATGGGAAAAGTCATTGGAATCGACCTGGGAACGACGAACTCCGTGGTGTCGGTCATGGAGGGCGGCGATCCCGTCGTAATACCGAATGCCGAGGGCACACGCACCACGCCGTCGGTCGTGGCCTACACCAAGGACAACGAGCGGCTCGTGGGACAGGTCGCCAAGCGGCAGGCCGTCACGAATCCGCGGAATACGATCTTTTCGATCAAGCGCTTCATGGGGCGGAAGTGCTCGGAAGTCACATCCGAGCGGAAGCTGGTCCCATACGAGATCGAGTGTGACTCGCAGGACCGCGTGCAGGTCAAGGTCCCGAACGCGGACAACACCTTCACGCCGCCTGAGATCTCGGCGATGATTCTCCAGAAGATGAAGCAGACGGCGGAGGATTACCTCGGCACCGAGGTCACGCAGGCCGTGATCACGGTCCCGGCCTATTTCAACGACGCGCAGCGCCAGGCCACGAAGGACGCGGGCAAGGTCTCGGGGCTCGAGGTTCTGCGGATCATCAACGAGCCCACGGCCGCGGCACTGGCTTACGGTCTCGACAAGAAGGCGGAGGAGAAGATCGCGGTCTTCGACCTCGGTGGCGGTACGTACGACATCTCGATCCTCGAACTGGGTGATGGGGTTTTCGAGGTCAAGGCCACCAACGGGGACACGCACCTCGGCGGAGATGATTTCGATCAGCGGGTGATCGATTGGCTCGTGTCCGAGTTCAAGAAGGACCAGGGAATCGACCTGTCCAAGGATCCGATGGCCCTGCAGCGACTCAAGGAAGCGGCCGAGAAGGCGAAATGCGAGCTCTCCAGCACGACGCAGACCGACATCAACCTGCCGTTCATCACGGCCGACCAGAGCGGGCCCAAGCACCTGAACGTCTCGCTCTCGCGGTCCAAGTTCGAGCAGCTGGTGGACGACCTGATCGAGCGCACGAAGGACCCGATGAAGAAGGCCCTGGAAGATGCCGGACTCGATCCATCGGCGATCGATGAGGTGATTCTGGTCGGCGGATCGACACGGATTCCCAAGATCCAGGACACGGTGCGGGACTTCTTCGGCAAAGAGCCCCACAAGGGTGTGAACCCGGACGAGGTGGTGGGAATCGGCGCGGCTATCCAGGGCGGCGTGCTGGCCGGCGACGTTACCGACGTCCTCTTGCTGGACGTGACGCCGCTGTCGCTCGGAATCGAGACGCTGGGTGGGGTGATGACCGCGCTCATCAGCCGCAATACGACGATTCCCACCAAGAAGAGCGAAATCTTCTCGACCGCCGAGGACAGTCAGCCCACCGTGGACATTCACGTCCTCCAGGGCGAGCGCCCCATGGCGCTGGACAACAAGACGATCGGCCGCTTCCAGCTGACCGGTATCCCGCCGGCGCCCCGCGGCGTGCCGCAGGTAGAGGTGACGTTCGACATCGATGCCAACGGTATCCTGCACGTGAGCGCGAAGGATCGGGCCACGGGCAAGGAGCAGAAGATCCGCATCGAAGCTTCGTCCGGGCTGTCGGACTCTGAGATAGACAAGATGGTGAACGAGGCGGAGGCGCACGCTTCCGAGGACAAGGGGCGGCGTGAGAAGGCGGAAGCTCACAATCGTCTGGACTCGCTGATCTATCAGACCGAGAAGAACCTCGAAGACTGGAAGGACTCCGTCGACGAGGAGGCAAAGGGCGACGTGGAGGCGAAGCTCGAACGCGGCAGGCAGGCGCTGAAGCAGGACGACACGGCCGAGATCACCGCGGCCACCGAAGAAATTCAGAAGGCCGTGCAGGAGATGGCTCAGCAGATCTACTCGAAGGCCGGCATGGGAGACCAGGGTGAGCCGGCGGAGGGATTCGAGGAGGCGGCCGAGGACGGCGCGGGCGACAGTGAGGGGGCGGGAGACGAGGAGGTCGTCGAGGCCGACTACGAGATCGTGGACGAGTCCGACGACAAATAGCTCCCGCACGCACGCGGGACATCCGGAAACCGGCGTCCCCGCTCGGGGCGCCGGTTTTCTTGCGCGGGAACCGGGCAACCCCTGGATCGTCCCACCCGTCCCAGTAGGGAGCTTCCCTGGCGGGTGGAACCGAAAGGGGTCCGGAGCGATAGTAGAGATTGCGAGTCCGGCTCGGTGACCCAAGGGTGCCCGCCGCAGACCATGGACAGGCGATAGGAATAGCGATGAACGACGCGTTGCGAACCAAGTTGAACCTGATACTGACCGCGGCCGTCGCGTTCGCGATCGGGCTCGGGATAGCGGCACGACTGGACCTGACACCGGCGAGCATGGCGCGGCTGGCGGACAATCCGCCACTCACGCTGAACGTCGTCGAACCGTCGCTGATCCAGGATGCGGCTCTGCCTTTGGAAGGCTTCTCGGGAATCGCCGAGCGGGTCACCCCGGCCGTGGTCACGATCTTCGTCGAACGGACCATCGCCGAACACTCCCGTGACGGACGGGCACTTCCCCCGGCGTTCGAGGACTTCTTTCAGCAGCAGCCCCCTTCGCGGGTGCAGGGCAGCGGATCGGGCTTCATCGTAAGCTCGGATGGCTACGTGATCACCAACAATCACGTGGTCGAGCGAGCCGAAGCCATCCGGATCCAACTCAGCGACCGGCGGGAGTTCACCGCCGAGCTGGTCGGAAGGGACCCGACGACGGACGTGGCGCTGCTCAAGCTGGACGCGGACGGCCTGACACCGGTCACCCTCGGATCGAGCGACGCGACGCGGGTCGGCGAATGGGTGCTGGCGATCGGAAGCCCGGGCTTTCGTGGTGTCGGCGGGCCGCTCACGACGACGGTCACGGCCGGGATCGTGAGCGCCAAAGGCCGCAGCATCAACATCATCGGACAGGGTAGCGAGAACGCGAACGGAGAAAGTTTGGCGATCGAGGACTTCATCCAGACGGATGCCGCGATCAATCCAGGCAACTCGGGGGGGCCGCTTCTCAACATCCGGGGAGAGGTAATCGGCGTGAACGCGGCGATCGCCTCCAGCAACGGCGCGAATCAGGGATACGGCTTCGCGGTGCCCATCGACCTGGTTCAGGAGGTGGTGGACGACCTGGTGCAGTATGGCGAGGTCCGCCGGGCCCTCCTCGGCGTCTCCATTCAACTCGTGGACGACACAGAGGCTCGCTATTACGGACTCGATGCCGTCGCGGGCGCCAAGGTAATGGGCGTGAATGAAGGCATGGCCGCGGCCAACGCGGGCATCCGAGTGGGTGACATCATCGTCGCGGTGGAGGGTGAGAATGTGGCCTCGGTGCCGGACCTGCAGCGAAAGATCCGCCGCCATGAACCCGGCGAGACCGTGGACGTCACGGTGGTGCGCCGCGATGACTTCAAGTCGGAGACCCTGGCCGTCCGCTTGATGGACGCCGGCGACCTTCGGCGTGACGAGACCCCACAGGTGGTCGAGGCGCAGAGCTCCGATCTGCTTGGCGTGGAGGTCGAGGACCTGACCCGCGACATACGCCGCGCCCTTGACCTGCCGCGTGACGTCGAAGGCGTGGTCATCGCAGAAGTGGACCCGTACGGTTCCTACGCTCGTCGCGCCTTCAGCGGCATGGGACGAGGCGTCGTGATCACAGCGATCAACCGGACGCCAATTCGCAACATGGAAGACTATCGCAAGGCCGTGGAGGCGCTCGAACCGGGTGACGTGATCGGCATGGACGTCTTCGATCCTGCCCGTGGCACCGAGGTGCCCCTCACGATCGCGATTCCGCAGTAGTCCCCATTCGTCCGGGGGAATCCCCGGAAGACGGCAGAACGGCAGCAGGCGGCGTCCTTCACGAGTGGAAGGGCGCCGCTTTCATCTGCGCTGCTCGCGGCGGCCGGGCCGGCGCATTGGCCGTGCATCAGGGCAGGGGTTAAAATGTCGGGCCGCGAACGGCGTAGCTGGCGGCGGGCGCGAAAGTGGCGGAATCGGTAGACGCGCCAGCCTTAGGAGCTGGTGGCCCGCGGGCCGTGGGGGTTCGAGTCCCCCCTTTCGCATCCCGAAGTTCCGAAGCGTCCAGCAAGACATCGGTCATCGCGACGCATGGGACCTGAGGCTGAATCCACGAGCGATGAGGAACGGTTGATGGCGGCAGATATATCAACGGCAGAGACACAGAATCGACAGCTCGACGTCGCGGTCGAGGTCGGCGATGGTTGGACCCGTAAGCTCACGATCACGATACCGCCGGAGAGGGTCGGAAGGGCGCGCGCCGCCGAGCGTAAGCGTCTCAGCAAGCGGGTGCGGATCAAGGGCTTCCGGCGTGGCAAGATCCCGACGGACGTGATCGAGCAGCGCTACGGCGATTTTCTCGATGAACACGTGCGGAGCGCGCTCGTCGAAGAGGCCTACCGGGAAGCGGTGGACGAGACGGAACTTCGCCCCGCCGGTGCTGCACACATTACCAACGTCCAGTATGCCCCGGGGGAGCGGCTCACATTTCAGGCTGAATTCGAGATCATGCCCTCGGTCGCGCTCAATCGGCTCGGGGGCTTCAAGATCAAGCGAGAAACGGCCCCCGTGACCGACGAGGAGGTCCGCGAAATCCTCGACCGGATCAGGTCGGAGCATGCGGACTGGAACGAGGTCGACCGCAGTCCGAAGGATGGGGAGAGGGTCTCGGTGGCCATCGAGCCTCTTGCCGCTCCCGACTCCGAGCCCACGGGCGAGGCGCGACCGTACCAGTTCGTACTCGGCTCCGGACAGGCCCTGGAGGACGTCGAGAAGGCGATCAAGGAAATCGGCCCCGGCGAGGCGGGCACGTTCGACATCACCTTTGCCGGCGAGGGTGACCAGGCGACCGCGGAGAGCCGTCGTCTGCACATCAGGCTGGATACGGTGGAAGAACAGGTCCTGCCGGAGCTGGACGACGCTCTGGCCGCGAAAGCGGGAGACTTCGAGGACGTCGCCGGTCTGGAAGAGGCCATACGGAGCGATCTCGCTCGCCACCACGAGGACGAAGCGGAGGGTCGGCTTCGCGGAAAGATCATGCAGGCCGTGATCGACGCGAATCCCTTCGCCGTGCCGCACGCCCTCGTGGATCGGTACCTCGACGAGATGATCCAGGCGCCGGAGGACGCGGATCCGGACAAAGTGCGCGAGGCCAGGACCGAACTCGCCCCGTTGGCCGAGGGACGCATCAAGGAACAGCTGGTCATCGACAAGATCATCGACGAGCAGGAGCTCCAGGCATCCGAAGAAGAGGTTCGCGAAGAAATCGAGCGCCTCGCCGATGCGCGGGGAATCTCGACACACGAGGTCCGCCGGCAGCTGGCCCGCGAGGGAAGCTTCGACGCCGTGGGCCGGAATCTTGCTGTAGAGAAGGTGTTCGGGTACTTGAAGAGTGAATCCTCGATCGAGTGACCGGCGCCGGAACCATGTCTCGCGGTCGGGTAGGATGAGCTGTCAACCACGCTAAAGGGCGGCAAGAAGGGGGACAATGCCAATCTACGCACCTTACGTGATCGAGCGATCGAGCCGCGGTGAGCGGAGCTACGACATCTTCTCCAGACTGTTGATGGACCGCATCGTTTTTCTCGGTACGCCCATCAACGATGACGTGGCGAACGTGGTCATCGCGCAGCTCCTGTTCCTGCAGGCGGAGAACCCCGATCGCGACATCAACATCTATATCAACTGTCCCGGCGGAAGCGTGTATTCGGGGCTGGCGATCTACGACACGATCCAGTACCTGACCGCCCCGGTGGCCACGATCTGCATGGGGATGGCCGCGTCCATGGGGGCCTTCCTTCTCGCGTCCGGGACTCCGGGCAAGCGCTCGGCGCTTCCCAACTCTCGCATCATGATCCATCAGCCGTCGGGTGGGTCCCAGGGAACCGCATCGGACATCGAGATCCAGGCGAAGGAAGTGTTGTTCGCGCGGGCGAGGCTGAACGAGCTCATGGCCCAGCACACGGGGCAGACCGTCGAACAAATCGATGAAGACGTGGACCGCGACCGCTACATGTCTCCGGCCGAGGCCGTAGATTACGGACTGATCGATCGGATCATCGAGCCCGGCGTCGCCGGCGAACGGATCCGGACCGGAAGCGGACGAGACGAAGGGTGGAGAGGTGAAGGCGCTGCCCACGGAGGCCCGTGAGAGACGGGCCCCAAGCGGGCTAACCACGGACGTCGTCAGGAGATTCACGCATGGCCGGTGACAAGCACCTGCGCTGCTCGTTCTGCGGGAAGTCGAAGGACAGCGTCAAGAAGTTCATTTCCGGGCCGAACGTCTACATCTGCAACGAGTGTATCTCGCTGTGCAACGAGATCCTCGCCGAAGAGGAGGACCGGGAAGCGACCCAGTCAGATCGCCGAGGTCCTCACTCCCGACGGAGATCAAGGACGTGCTGGACGAGTACGTGATCGGCCAGGAGGTCGCCAAGAAGACGCTCGCCGTCGCCGTGTACAACCACTACAAGCGAATCAACAACCAGAGCATCATCGACGACGTCGAGATCGAGAAGTCGAACATCCTGCTCCTCGGGCCGACCGGGGTCGGAAAGACCCTGCTGGCCCAGACGCTCGCCCGCATGCTGCAGGTCCCGTTCACGATCGCGGACGCCACGACGCTGACCGAGGCCGGGTACGTCGGTGAAGACGTGGAGAACATCCTGGTCCGCCTGCTCCAGGCCGGTGACTACAACGTGGCGGAGTGCGAGCGGGGCATCGTCTACGTCGACGAGATCGACAAGATCGCGCGCAAGAGTGAGAACCCGTCGATCACTCGCGATGTCAGTGGCGAAGGTGTGCAGCAGGCGCTCCTGAAGATCCTCGAGGGAACCGTGGCCTCGGTGCCGCCGCAGGGGGGCAGGAAGCACCCGCAGCAGGAGTACATCCAGATCGACACGAGCAACATCCTGTTCATCTGCGGAGGGGCGTTCGACGGCCTGGAAGAGATCATCCAGGATCGCCTCGGAAAGCGGCAGATCGGGTTCGACGACTCGGAGGATCGAGCGGCCGCTGACGGGGATGAGCCCCTGCAGCACGTGGAACCGGAGGACCTCCTCAAGTATGGCCTCATCCCCGAGCTCGTGGGCCGGCTCCCCGTGACGGTCACGCTGCACGACCTGGACGAGGACGCGTTCGTCGAGATTCTCACGCGCCCCAAGAACGCTCTGGTCAAGCAGTACACGAAGATGTTCGAGCTCGAGGGTGTCGGCCTGACTTTCGATCCCAAGTCGCTTCGCGCCGCAGCCCGAAAGACCATGGAGCGGGGTACCGGGGCCCGCGGCCTGCGAGCCGTGCTCGAGCGAGTGATGACGGACATCATGTTCGACCTGCCGTCTCGCGAGGACGTCCGGGAAGTCGTGATCACGGAGGAGACGATCGTGGACGACAAGGAGCCCCTCCTCATTCTCGAGCCGGAACCCAAGCGTCGCGAGGCCTAGGACGGCCGTGAGCCGCGATCGTGCCGAACGGACCGCGCCGCGGATCAAGCGGGTGGAGTTCGCCGGCGCGATCGGCATGGCCGGCCAGGAACCTCCCGGAGATCTGCCGCAGGTGGCCATCGCCGGACGATCCAACTGCGGCAAGTCGAGCCTGATCAACGCGGTCATGGGTCGGAAGAAGCTGGCCCGCGTTTCTCAGACCCCCGGTAAGACCCGAGAGATCAACTTCTACGAAGTCAACGACGAGTTCTTCGTCGTGGACCTGCCCGGGTACGGTTACGCGCGAGCTCCGGAGGAGCTGCGGGAACGGTGGCCGGTCCTGATCGACGTGTTTCTGAGCGACAATCCCCGTCTCGAAGGCGTGGTGGTTCTGATGGACTCGCGTCGCGGCGTGCTCCCGGCGGATCAGCGACTGCTCTCGTTCCTCGCCGATCAGGAAACGCCGGTACTGTACGTGCTCACGAAGATCGACAAGTTGAATCGAGCGGGGCAGCGAGCCGCCGTCGACGCCGTGCGACGCCAACTGGAGGCTCCGGCCGACCAGGTACTGGCCACATCGGCCCGGACGAGAGAGGGTCTGGAGACCCTGGTCGAGAGCATCTTCGCGCTCGTCAAACCGGAACCAGCGGAGGAAACGTGACAACCAGGTGCGCCGTGGTCGACAGACACTGTGCCGCGCGTCGAGGCGAACGGCGGATTCGTTTCCTCCGGCGAACGACCATTGGGTTCACCGTCCTCGTCGGTGCGGCGTGCGGCGGCACGCCGGCGCCCGAGTCTCCGGTCGGTGCCGGGACCGCCGTGGCCCAGGATATTGGAGACGGTTGGCACGAGTCCCTTGAGATCCCGGGCGCCCGTCCCCTGCCGCCCGCCGGGTACGGTACCCTGAGCCAGGACGACATCACGATCGGTCTCGAGGGGCCGAATCGAAAGGTGTTCCTTAAGGTCACGCCGTTGACCGAGTGGGTCATCCGGATGACCGCGCCGGATACCTACCGCCGCCTCAACGGCTACAAGATCTCGCGCGGACAGCAGATCCGAGATCGGGCCCGACGAAGCGGCGAGCGAGGGTGGCCGCTCGTGCTGTTCGTGTCGTTCTATACCCGGTCCGTCGAGGCCACGTACGAGCCGAACGATCTCCAGATTCGAGCGCAGAACGTGGTGTTGCGACCGTTCGACATCATCGCGGTCACGCCCGACTTCAACCGCGAGCGGCTGCGTCAGCAGGAGAGCCAGATCGCACTGTACCTGTTTGATGGCGAGGTCGATCTCGACCTTCCGCTGGAGGTCGAGTACGGGGGGGCGCGCAGCGGTCGGTGGTCCGGTATCCGCTCCGTTCTGGATCGGGAGCTCACCAAGGTGCTGTCGCGGGTGCCAACGAACTAGCGGCCCTCCCCAGTCTCGGAGCCGATGGCCCGCCGGGTCAGGTGTCCAGCATCTCGTACTGTTTCAGCTTCCGGTACAGGGTCCGCTCGCCGATTCCGAGGCGTTCGGCCGCCTTGCGCCGATTCCCGCGGACTTCGTCCAGGGCAATGCGAATGGCCTCCCGCTCGACGTCGTCCATGGTCATTTCAGGCGTGAGCCGAATCGCAGGCGCCGGATCGTCGTCGAAGGCTTCGGGGGACGCGCCTTCGGGACCCGCCGAGATTTCGATCGGCTCGACACCGACATCGATGAGGGGTAGACCGCCCATCAACTCGGGATGTCGTCCCCGATAGCGCTCGAATTCGGATCGCAGATCCTCGAGGTCCATCTTCATCTCCACCAGAGTGCGGAAGATGAACTCCATCTGCGGAATCCGCGCCGCGACGGCACTCTCATCACCACCGGTCGCCTCGAGTCCAGCCATCGACGCAACGGCCTTCGTGGGAAGTAGCGACCTCCCCAGGCCCGAGCGGATCTCAGGCGGAATATCGACGGCACGAATCACCGACCCGGGAGCCAGCACGACCATCGACTCCACCAGATTGCGCAGCTCTCGGACGTTACCGGGCCAGTCGTATTCGAGCAGGATTTGCATGGCTTCCGGCGCCAGGCCCTTGAACTCCCGGTCGTGTGCCTCGCTTACCTCCCGCACGAAGTGGCGAACCAGAATGGGAATGTCCGGCTTCCGGTGGCGCAGAGAAGGCAGCTCCAGGTGCAGCACGTTGAGGCGGTAGTAGAGGTCGCGGCGGAAGCTCCCCCTGCCGGACGGCCTCACGGAGGTCCTGGTTCGTGGCCGCGATGACCCGTACATCCACGTGTATCTCGGTGTCGCCCCCCACGCGCATGAAACGACGGCTCTCCAGCACCCGCAGAAACCGGGTCTGAAGCTGCAGCGGCATCTCCCCGATCTCGTCGAGGAGAAGCGTCCCGCCATCGGCCAGCTCGAACATCCCCCGACGCCGGGACGTGGCGCCCGTGAAGGCGCCCTTTTCGTGCCCGAACAGCTCTGATTCGAGCAGGGACTCGGGAACCGCAGCGCAGTTCATGGCGATGAAGGGCTTGCTTCGACGCGGCGACACGAAATGGATGGCCCGTGCCGCGAGCTCCTTGCCCGTCCCGCTCTCTCCCGTGATGAGCACGGTAGAGTTCACCGGAGCGATGAGGTGGATTCGATCCAGAGCTTCCCGAATCGCCTCGGTGCGACCGACGATCCCGGTCTCGACCTGGAGCCTGTACCGATCCAGCTGGGTACGCAGCGCCACCTGGACCTCGTCAGGATCGGGCGGAGCCGGTATCGCTTCGTCCAGGTCGAAGAGTCGGGAGACCCGTCGAAGCTCTTCCGGATCCTTCTCGGGCACGACGGCCAGCAGCGGTGGCCTCGGGATTGCCCCCGAGAACACGCCGGACAGCTTCGACGCTATGGTCTCGTCGAGCCGGCCGGTCAGCACGAGGACCATCTCCTCCGAGCCGGGGCGCAAGCGCGACTCGACATCCCCCGAGGACTCCACCATCTCTACGTCGTGACCGTCCGCCTCCGCGGCATCCCGGACGGCGATAGCGCTCTCGAGATCATGCATTTCGACGAAGACTCGGGCCAACGCGAATTCTCCCGGTCAGTCGTGACTGGTGAAACGGCCGCGGACCAGGTCCACGGCATGGTCGACGAAGACCGAGAGGACCTCGAGGCCGTCCGAGACACCGCCCGGGCTCCCCGGCAGGTTCACGACGAGCGTGGAGCCACGAACTCCCGCCACCCCTCGCCCGAGGGCCGCCCGCGGGGTCTTCCGCAGACCCTCCAGGCGTATCACCTCCGCAATCCCGGGCGCGGGGCGCTCGAGCACGGCCCGAGTCGCTTCAGGGGTCACGTCCCTGGGCGTAAGTCCGGTCCCTCCCGTCGTGAGAAGAAGGTCACAGGAACCTTCGTCGCACAGACGCATCAACGCAGCCGCGATCGGACCGGTCTCGTCAGGAACCCGGGTGCGTTCGGACAGTCGGTAACCCTGCTCACGGACCCAGTCCTCGATCAGTCCACCGGACGCATCTTTCCGGACCCCGGTGGCGACTCCGTCGGACACGGTAAGCACCGCGACGCGCAACGTCCGTTGCTCGCTCACCGCTTCAGGGATCCACCATCATAGAACGGGAGCGGCACGACCTGACCCGGAATGTCGCGGTCCCTGATCCGAATGCTCATATCGTCACCGGGCCTGGCGTCCGCCGGCAGGTATGCCGTGCCGATCCCACAGCCCAGCGTGGGGCTGAGCGTTCCGCTACGCACGGGCCCCACCGCGTCGCCACCGTAGATCACGTCATAGCCGGGGCGCGGAAACCCGCGCTCGGCCAACCTGAAACCCCTGAGTCGCCGGGCCAAGCCAGCGTTCTTCTGCGCGATCAGAGCTTCCTGACCCACGAACGAATCCTTGTCCAGCTTCACCAGCCAGGAGAGTCCGGCCTCGAGCGGAGAAGTCTGTTCGTCGATGTCGTTTCCGTAGAGCGCATAGCCCATCTCGAGGCGCAGCGAATCCCGGCACCCGAGGCCGGCGGGCACGAGTCCGTGTTCCCGGCCAGCCTCGAGCAGTCGATCCCACACGGACCGGGTGGCGTCGGGCGGAAGATAGAGCTCGAATCCGGCCTCGCCCGTGTAACCGGTGCGGCTGATCACGCCCGGAGCACCATCGACGTGACCCTCCGCGAACCAGTAGAAGCCTATGGGGGCCAGTTCAACGTCGACGAGCGGCTGGAGGATGGCCTCTGCCACCGGCCCCTGCAGAGCGATGAGGCCAATGTCGTCACTTTCGTTCGTCAACTCGACATCGAAATCGCCCGCGAGTGCGCTGACGTGTGCCCAGTCCTTGTCGATGTTCGCCCCGTTCACCACGAGTCGGAAACGGTCTTCGCCCATCCGATAGACCAGGAGATCGTCGACGATCCCACCGTCCGGCAGGCAGAACACGCTGTACTGTACCTGTCCGAGTGCCAGCTGCGCGGGGTCGTTCGTGGTCACATGAGACACGAAGGCGAGGGAGCCCGGCCCTTCGACCAGAAACTCCCCCATGTGCGAGACGTCGAACATGCCGGCCGCCCCGCGAACGGCCTCGTGCTCACGAGTGATGCCCGTGGGGTACTGGACGGGCATCTCGAAGCCGGCGAACGGCACGATCTTGGCCCCGAGAGCCACGTGGGTGTCATATAGAGGCGTTCGCTTGAGGTCAGTCATGCTGGCTGCCCGCGTCCTTTCTAATCGGGCCCGTTCGGCCGACGGGAACCGGTGGTTGGAGCACGTGATCAGAGAATGTAACGCCGAAGGTCGTCGTCTTCGACGATTCGCGCCAGCCGTTCACGAACGGTCTGCGCATCGACCACGAAGTGGAGAGGACCATCGGGGTCCGGCAGGTTGAACATCACGTCCTCGAGCAGCGTGGTGAGGACGGTGTGAAGCCGCCGGGCTCCTATGTTCTCCAGGCTCTGGTTCACGTCGGCCGCGATCCGAGCGATCTCGTGGATCGCGTCATCCGTGAACTCCAGTTCGGCTCCCTCGGTGGCGACGAGCGCCATGTACTGGGTGAGGAGAGCGTTCTTGGGCTCAAGAAGAATGCGCACGAACTCGGCCTGGCCGAGGCTGTGGAGTTCCACCCGGATCGGGAATCTACCCTGCAGCTCTGGAATGAGGTCTGACGGCCGAGACACGTGGAACGCTCCCGCGGCTATGAACAGGATGTGCTCGGTCCCGACCATCCCGTAGCGCGTCTGCACGGTGGAACCCTCCACGATCGGGAGGAGGTCGCGCTGTACCCCCTCCCGGGACACGTCGGGACCCTGGTCCCGGCGCGAGCCCGCCACTTTGTCCAGCTCGTCCAGGAAGATGATCCCCATGTGCTCGGCACGCGCCACCGCCTCGTCCACCACCTCGTCCATGTCGATCAGCTTGTCCGTCTCCTCCGAAAGCAGAATCCTGCGCGCCTCTGCGACCGTGACCATCCGCCGCCGCGTGCGCTTCGGGAGCATGTCCTGGATCATCTCACCGATATTGAAGTCCATCCCCTCCATGCCCATCGCGCCCACGTCTACCGTCGGCCCGGCGCTTTCCGAGACCTCCACTTCGACTTCCCGGTCCTCCAGCTTCTCGGCCTTCAGCAGACCTCTCAGCTTCTCGCGCGTGCGGCGACGACGTCCCTCGAGTGACTCCTCTTCTTCGACCGCCTCGAGGTGCGGCGGACCGGTCGGTCCCACGACGAACGTGCGGGCGGACTCGGCCGCCGCGGCAGCCTCCCGGGCCCCTCTGGAATCCCCGTCCGCGAGCGGGGGCAGAAGCAGGTCAAGCAGCCGCTCCTCGACCCTGTCAGCCGCCACGTCGCGAAACTCATCCTCTTTCTCCCCGCGAACCATGTTGACGGCTATGTCGACGAGGTCCCGCACCATCGACTCGACATCGCGTCCCACATAGCCTACCTCGGTGAACTTCGAGGCCTCGACCTTGATGAAGGGGGCCCCGGCTAGACGGGACAGGCGGCGGGCGATTTCGGTCTTCCCCACCCCCGTCGGGCCGATCATGATGATGTTGTTCGGAAGGATCTCGTCCCGCAGGTCCGGCTCCACCTTCTGACGGCGCCACCGGTTTCGAAGAGCTATGGCCACGGCCTTCTTGGCTTCTCCCTGCCCGACGATGTACTTGTCCAGCTCTTCCACGACCCTGCGAGGAGTCAGTGAAGCGAAATCGCCGGATTCCTCAGGTGTCCCCTGCTCCGTCATCCGCCCAGCTCCAATACCGTGATGTTCTGGTTGGTGTAGACGCAGATATCGGCAGCGATACCGAGCGCCTCTCGCACGATGCCGGTGACCGGAAGCTCGGAATGAGCCGCCAGGGCCCTGGCCGCAGCGAGCGCGTAGGCTCCGCCGGAACCGACGGCCAGCATTCCGTCGTCGGGCTCGATGACCTCGCCCGTACCCGAAACGAGAAGGCTGTGCTCGCGGTCGGCCACGATCATGAGCGCCTCGAGGCGCCGCAGGTACCGATCGGAACGCCAGTCCTTGGCCAGCTCGACCGCAGCCCGCATCAAGTTGGCCGGATGACGCTCCAGCTGCGACTCGAATTTCTCGAACAGGGTGAGCGCGTCGGCGACCCCGCCGGCGAAGCCCGCGAGTATCTGACCACCCTTCATCCGCCGGACCTTGATGGCCCCTGCCTTCATCACCGTGTCGTTCATGGTGACCTGGCCGTCTCCACCGATCGCGACCTCGTCGTCACGCCGTACGCACAGGATCGTCGTGGCTCGCACTGATCTCACCGGAAGCTCCTCTCGAAAACGGCGGCCTGCGCCGTCCGGGTCAATCGGCCCTGGGGTGGGCCTGTCGATAGGCCCGCACCAGCCGTTCCCGGGAAGTGTGTGTGTAGATGCGGGTCGTCGAGAGGCTCGAATGGCCCAGCAGTTCCTTGACGGCCATGAGGTCGGCTCCCTCGTCCAGCATGTGTGTCGCGAACGTGTGCCGAAGGGCATGTACGGAGAGACTCTCCCCTTCTGCCGCCCAGGCCAGCCAGGCCCCGACGGAGCGCTGGATCTGGCGACGCGAAATGCGCGATCCGCGCCGCGAGATGAAGAGCGGACGCCCGTCGCCAGCCTGCAGTTCACGCCTGGATACGTCCGCGCGCCGTAAGAGGTAGTCCGCGAGGGCCTCACGGGCCCGTGCGCCGACGGGCACGATGCGTTCCTTGTCGCCCTTGCCGAGCACCTTCACCAACCCGCGCCTCAGATCGAGATCGCCGTCGTCCAACCCCTGCACTTCAGACAGGCGGAGACCGCACGAGTAGATGATCTCGATCATCGCACGGTCCCTTACGGCCAGCGGCCGATCGCCCGTGGCGTACGCTTCCAGCGACGCGAACAGGGCTTCCGATTGCGCCTTCGTCAGATACCCCGGAAGCTCCTTTCGTTTCCGGGGCGTGCGCACGAGTCGGGCCGGGTTGTGCGAGACCGCATCGGTCCGGTGCAGGAAACGGTAGAAGGCCCGCACGGCGGAGAGCTTTCGGGCCACGGTCGACCGCTTGAGTCCCCGGCTGTCCAGGTCACCCAGCCACGAGCGAATGTCCAGCCGGTCCACGTCGGACCAGGTCCATTCGGCCTGATCCATGTGACCCCCCAGGAAGAGCAGGAAGTCGCGGAGGTCGCGCCGGTACGCGGCCTCCGTATGCGCGGAGAGCCTGCGCTCGACCCGAACATACCGCAGGAAGTCCTCGACCGAGGCGGCTGTTCCTCGGCTCACGGTTGCGCTCGCCCTTCGGAGCCGGCGCCCGGACGAAACTCGTCGGACCAGTCCTGCATCGCAGCCAGAGCCCTCTCCGAGTACGCCGCCCTTCGCTTCCTCTTCCCGCCGCGCACCTTTTCCAACAGTGGATCCAGCAGGCCGAAGTTCGCGTTCATCGGCTGGAAGTGCTCCGGGTCAGCCTCCCGAAGGTAGCGGTACAGACCGCCGAGCATGGTGGTCGGCGGCGGAAGCACGGGATCCAGCCCCCGCTGCATACGGTCGATGTTGAGGGCAGCCAGCAGTCCGCTCGCGATCGACTCGGTGTAACCCTCCACTCCGGTAAGCTGACCCGCGAACACCAGGTCCGGCAACGTCGGCAGGCCACCGTGGGCGGAAAGTGTCCGCGGAAAGCACAGATAGGCGTTTCGGTGAATCGATCCATAGCGAAGGAACTCGGCCTCTCCCAGCCCCGGGATCATCCGAAACACGCGCTCCTGCTCGCCGCGTCTGAGACGTGTCTGGAAACCGACGAGATTCCACATTCGTCCCCCCAGGTCCTCCGCCCTGAGCTGCGCCACGGCGTGGTGCCTGAGGCCCGTCCCGGGGTCGTTCAGCCCAACGGGCCGCATGGGGCCGAAGCGAAGCGTCTCCCGCCCACGCCGAGCCATCACTTCGATCGGCAGACAACCCTCGAAGTACGGCACATTCTCCCAGTCGTGAGCCTGGTGTATGTCGGCGCCCAGGAGCCCGTCGATGAAGGCCTCGTACTGATCCGAATCCAGCGGACAGTTCAGGTACGCCGCTTCGCCCTTGTCGTAGCGCGAACCCAGCCACGCGATACTCTCGTCGATCGACTCGCGCGAGAAGATCGGTGCGATGGCGTCGAAGAACGCGAGGCCATCGGTGCCCAACTGCTTCCTGATCGACCCCGAGAGCGCGTCCGAGGTCAGAGGTCCCGTGGCGACGATCGCAGGCGCAGGCGGAAGACCGGCCACCTCCTCGCGGATGATGCGAATCTGCGGCTCGGCCGCCAGCCGCTTCGTCACCGCCTCCGCGAACAGGTGGCGATCCACGGCGAGCGCACTTCCCGCCGGAACACGGAATTCGTCCGCCACCTGGAGGAGCAGACAGCCGAGCTTCCGCATCTCCGCCTTCAGGAGACCGTGCGGGGTGTCGGGGCTCTCAGACTTGAAGGAGTTCGTGCAGACGATTTCGGCGAGCCGGTCGGTCTGGTGCGCGGGTGTAGGGCGCACGGGACGCATCTCGTACAGGTCTACCGGGTAACCGAGCCGGGCCAGTTGCCAGGCCGCCTCGGCCCCGGCGAGACCGCCCCCGACTACGGTGATGCGCCGGTCAGCCACCGGCCCTCGCGCCGCTCACCGTCCTACTTCCGTCGCCGGCCGCCCCCGGGACGTGGCCCCCGGGCAGCGCGCGCCTCCAGGAGCTCGACGGCCTGGTCCATCGTGATGTCATCGGGCGACATGTCCTTGGGAAGCGAGGCGTTCAGCTTCCCGTGCTTCACGTAAGGGCCGTACCGACCCTCGAGGCAATTCACCGGCTGGCCGTCCTTCGGGTGCGGACCCAGTTCCCGCAGGGGCTTGGCCGCCGTACGACGACGTCCACCCTTGGGTTGTGAGAGCAGTTCCAGGGCCCGGTCGAGGGCAACGGAGTATACGTCGTCCGTCTTGTCGAGCGAGCGGAAATCACCGTCGTGGACGACATACGGCCCGTAACGGCCGATTCCGGCGCGAACGGGCTCGCCACTCTCGGGATGGGCGCCCAGATCCCGGGGCAGGGAGAGCAGGCGCAGGGCGACATCGAGCGTCACCTCGTCCGTTCCCATGCCCTTGGCGAGCGAGGCCCGCTTGGGCTTCTCTCCATCCTCGACCTGTTCGCCCAGTTGGACGAACGGCCCGAAGCGACCGGTCCTGACGTAGACAGGGAGACCCGTTTCCGGATCCTCGCCAATCGGCTGATCCGCGCGCTCCCGGTCCGCCAGGAGCTCGGCAGCCTTCTCGGCCGAGAGATCGGCGGGAGCCAGATCCTCGGGAATCGTGACGCGCAGCGGCTCTCCGTCTCCCGCAGTCTCCAGGAAGGGCCCGAATCGGCCGATACGGAGCTCGCCGCCGAGATCGGCGAAGTCGGTGAGGGTGGAAGCGGCGCGGGGATCGATCTCGGCCGACCGCTTCTCCAGGCGTCCCTCGAATCCGTTCTTCCCCCGATAGAACTCGTCCAGGAACGCGCGCCAGTCCACCTCGCCGTCCGCGATCGCGTCGAGTCCCTTCTCCATCTCCGATGTGAACCCCGGATCCACCAGGTCCTCGAAATGTTCTTCCAACAGAGCGGTGACCGCGAACGCAATGAACGTCGGAACGAGTTGCTTGCCACGATCCTCCACATAGCCACGCTAACCGGATCGTGTCGACGATCGCGGCATAGGTGGACGGTCGGCCAATCCCCTCCTCTTTCAGTTCGCCAACCAGAGAGGCCTCCGTGTACCGCGCCGGAGCTCGTGTCTCGTGAGACTCCGGTTGGATCTCCCGTGCCTCAACCCGATCTTCTACCGCCAGGGGAGGCAGCAGGACCTCGCGATCCGCGAGGACCGCCTCGGGATTGTCGCTCCCCTCCACGTAGGCCCGGAGGAAGCCAGCGAACACGAGCGAGTTGCCGCGAGCCCTGAACTCGACACCGCTCCCCCGTATGGAGGCCGCTACCCTGAGGCGCAACGCCTCGGCCATCTGGGTGGCAACCGTGCGCTTCCAAATCAACTCGTACAGGGCGGCGTCGACAGACTTGAGACCTAACTCACGGGCTGTCGGCATGTCCGATCCCGCCGGACGGATGGCTTCGTGAGCCTCCTGGGCGCCCTTGGCCGTCGTCTTATAGTTGCGCGGGCGTTCGCTCAGGTATTCGGTCCCGTACAGCGACTCCACCTTCCGCCTGGCGGCATGGACCGCCTCTCCCGCCAGGGTTTCGGAGTCGGTACGCATGTACGTGATATGGCCAGCCTCGTAGAGCCGCTGAGCCGCGCGCATCGTCTCTCGGACCGGAAGGTTCAGTTTTCGATTCGCCTCGATCTGCAGGCTCGAAGTCGTAAAGGGGCGCGCGGGGGACTGCGTGACCTCCTTCGACTCCACGCTGGCCACCTGGAATTCCACGTCCTCGAGGCGCGTTCGCAGTGATCGCGCCTCGACCTCACTGAACAACGCCACGGAGGTCGGGTCCCTGGGTTGGCCCGTAGACGGGTCGAAATCAGCCCCCTTCACTATAGGAACGCCATCCACTTCCGCGAGCAGGGCTTCGAATTCCCTGCCATCCTTCTCGAAGGTCGCAACCAGGTCCCACCAACCACCGCTTCGAAAGCGTCTCCGCTCTCGCTCCCTGTCGACGATGAGGCGAACGGCTACAGACTGCACGCGCCCGGCGGACAGCGGCGTCCGACTGATCGGGTCTACCGGCGAAATCTTCTTCCACAGCAGGGGCGAGAGACCGTATCCGACCAGGCGATCCAGAATCCTGCGGGCTTGCTGTGCCTCGACCTGATTCAGGTCGAGGTCGCCGGCGTTGGTGACCGCCTTGCGCACCGCCTCACGCGTGACCGAGTTGAAGCGCACCCTCCTGAATCGACGGCCGTCGTCCTTGTCATATCCCAGTTTGACCGCGACGTGGTAGCCGATCGCTTCGCCTTCGCGATCCGGGTCGGTGGCGATCAGGATATAGTCGGCGTCCTTTGCCTTCTTCTTCAAGTCGGTGAGCAGCTTACCCTTGCCCCGGACCGTCACGAACTCTGGCTCGTAGCCGTTGTCCACGTCCACGGCCAGTCCCTTCTTCGGGAGGTCGACCACGTGCCCCACCGAAGCCTCGACGATATAGGCGTCCCCGAGGAATTGGCTGAGCCTCTTCGCCTTCTTGGGCGACTCGACGATGACCAGGTGCTTGGCTTTCTTGGAACTCGACATTGATGTCCAGTGCGAAACGTTAGGGTGTGGCCGGGCGCCGCTCGTGCTCGGCCAGTCTGTCCAGTATGGCGTCCACCACCGCCTCGGGTGACAGCCCGTCCGTGCGTACCGCGATCTCGGCCAGTCGGTAGGCCGGAATCCTCCCGGCGAGCAGGCTCCGAAGCTTCGATTCCGGGTCAGGACCCGCCAGAAGAGGGCGAGAGGAGCGTTCCTGCGCAAGTCTGGACAACGCGAGGCCAGGCTCAACGCGAAGCCAGACGCGAATCGCATCCGGCCACGTATCACGAAGCTCGGGCCGGGCCATCCAGCCACCGCCCGTGGATACGACAGTGCTCGATTCGACGGGCGCGGAGCGGGTAACCTGACCTTCGAGATCCCGGAACGCCTGCTCGCCTTCACAGGCAAAGAGATCCGAGATCGAGCAGCCCGCGATACGCTCGACTTCTGTATCGAGGTCCAGGAAAGACCACCCCAGCCGGCTGGCCAGGATGCGTCCCACCACGCTCTTTCCAGCCCCGCTCAAGCCGACCAGCACGATCGGCCCGGAGCGGAGTTTGGAAGCGGTAGCAGGCAATGCGGCGGATTCGCGGCCGCCGTGATCCTTCACTCCCAGCGCCGCGCCCGGGCGCCGGCCGTCGCCAGGTACGACGCGAGGTTTGCCTGCGTCTCACCCAGCGAGTCGCCGCCGAACTTCTCGACCATGGCGTCGGCCAGAACCAGCCCTACCATCGCCTCGCCTACCACGGCGGCCGCGGGAACGGCGCACACATCGCTCCGCTCCCGTACCGCGCCCGCTGCCTCTCCCGTTCGCAGGTCCACGCTCGTCAGGGGCCGGGTCAGCGAGCTGAGCGGCTTCATCGCCACCCGCGCCACCAACGGCTCGCCCGTGGTCGTGCCTCCCTCCAGGCCCCCCGCATGATTCCGGGTGCGGCGGAATCCGCCGGTCCGGTCCCGGAGGGGATCGGTGACGATCTCGTCGTGCACGAGAGACCCTCGTCGCCGGGCCGCCGCGAAGCCGAGACCGATCTCCACTCCCTTCATCGCCTGTATGGACATCAGGGCCCCGGCCAACCGACCGTCGAGCCGTCGATCCCACGAGACGTGGCTCCCCAGGCCCACGGGAAGACCCGTCGCGACGATTTCGAACTCGCCGCCGAGAGTGTCGCCGTCCGCCTTCGCCTCATCGATCTCCGCGATCATGCGCTGCCCGGCGGCCGAATCGAGGCACCGGAGCTCGGAGGCGTCTGACGCCTCGTTGAGGTCGGCGGGCCACCCGGCAGGCGTCTCCGCCTGGACCGACCCGATCCGGGTGACGTGACTGCCGATCGACACACCCAGCGCAGACAGGAAGCAGCGCGCCACGGCGGCAGCGGCGACGCGAGCCGACGTCTCCCTGGCACTCGACCGTTCCAGGATATCCCGGGCGTCGGGCCGGTCATACTTGAGCATTCCCACCAGGTCGGCGTGGCCGGGCCGCGGAAGGTAAACACGTCGGAGGTCATCGTCGCTCGCGCCGGGCTGCGCGTCCACCGACATCGGGACCTCCCAGTTCCGGTGATCCCGGTTGCGAATCCAGATGGCGATGGGCGAACCCAGCGTCTCTCCCAGTCGAACCCCTGAAAGGAACTCGCCGGCATCTTTTTCGATCGCCATCCGTCCGCCACGGCCGTAGCCGAGCTGTCTCCGAGCCAGGTCCCGCGCGATGTCCGCGGGAGCGACCGGCAGTCCGGCAGGAACGCCCTCCAGTATGACGAGCGTCCCCTTTCCGTGAGACTCGCCGGCGGTCGTGAATCGTATGTGCTGGAGCATGGCGCCTTCCATCGACGGTACCCGGTGTGAAACGGCCTCCAGTATACGGCGGCCAGCCCGAACGCAAAACGCGAGACCGGGAATCGTCCCGGCCTCGCGTCCGCATCACCGTTCAACCTGCGGGCCGGCGGCCCGGCAGGGTTGCCGGTCGGTCAGTCCACGATATGGGGTGTCACGAGGATGATCAGATCCGTCTTTCGTTCCGAGTTCTTGGTCGTCCGGAACAGCGCCCCGAGGACCGGCAAGTCCATCAGGAACGGAATGCCGGTTTCCGTCCGATCCACCTGACTGAGCGTCAGGCCACCGATCACCATGGTCTCGCCGTCGTCCAGTAGAAGCCTCGTCTGACCAACCTGCTTCAGGAACGTGAATCCGACATCCGGAATGTCAGTCTGGATTCCGGATCGCTCGGCGGAGACATCGAGGAGGATCTGATTGTTGTTCGTGATGTGCGGCGTCACGTCGAGGATGATCCCGGTGTCCTCGTACTGTACCGTCGCCTGTGCCTGCGTATTACCGGTGCCCGCATCCAGCACACGCACCGGAGTCTTCTCACCCACCTGGATCCGGGCGTGGTGGTTGTCCACTACCTGGATGGTCGGCGCGGCCTGTACGTCGGAGAGCTTGTGCTGTTCGAGGGCCTGGAGCCACGCGGACAGCGAGAAATCTCCGAACGCCACGGAAGCGAGGATCTCCAGGGACGGCGCAAGGACCCGGTCGTTGGCGTTGGCCAGGACAGCGACGGAACTTCCGCCGAGATCGACCAGCGTCTCGTTCGTGATCTCGCCCGGGTTCAGCGGATCAGGAACGCCGATCAAGTCGTTGATCGAGTTCCCCGATAGATCCTTCAGATCGTAGATGATCCCCAGTTCCATCACGTCCGTGCGATCGACGAAGATGATCTTGGCATCGATGGAAACCTGCGGCGTCTTCACGTCCAGGTTGCGGATCAGGCTGTCCATGCGCGCTACCACCGACGGTGCATCCGTAACGATCACGGAGTTGGCGCCCAGGTACGGAACGACCTGCCCCCGGTTCGGTGTGGCCAGGCGCTCCAGCGTCGAGGCGACCGAGTCGGCCGAGGCGTAGTTGATCTTGAAGACGCGGGTCTCCGTCTGCAGCGTATCCCGGGCCCGGATCCCCTCTAACTTGTCGACGATCAGGATTCCTTCCGACTGGAGCCTCCAGCCCAGCCCCTGCGACGCCAGAATGGCGTCAAGGGCCGTATCCCAACGCTGATCGCGTATGTCCACACCCTGCACGTTCATCCCGGCAGCGTCAGCGCTCGGAACGATCGACACGCCCGCAAACTCCGAGAATCCGGCCAGGACCTCCAGCATGCTCGCGCTGTCGTACGCGACGGTAATCCGCTCCAGTCCCGCCGCATCCTGGGTCATGGACGGCGTGGACAGTGGGCGGGCTCTGGGTGTCGTTGGTTCGGGAACGCGATCCTGCATCGCGACGGTGCCGGCCAGCACGGACCCACTGCTCCAGGGCTCGAAAGTCGCGCCGGGGTTGGCGAATCGGACCGTATAACGCTCCCCGTCCTCGCGGGTCTGGTAGTTCGCCGGCTTGGCCAGGTCGAACACGAGCCGCACGACATCTTCTCTGAACTGGCTGCTCCTCAGCCTCACGATACCGCCGCGACCAATGCCCTCGAAGGTGCCTTCGGGAAGCTCGTTGACCGCCCCGTGCACGTCGAGAATCAACCGCGCCGGGTCCCTGAGAATGAAATCCCTGACCTCGACGTCGCCGTTCGTGATGACGGCGATCTCGGTCTCGTCTCCCGAAGGAGAGATTCGGACCTCCTGCACCCGTCCCGCGGGCGCAACCGCCCACAGAGCTGCCAGGAGGGTCGCGAGGACCTGTTTGCCGATCATCCGCCCTGCTCCTTGTCCATGTTCTTCAGGCGCAGCGTTTCCTGCCTGCTGACGCCGAAGACGGTGACTACGAAGACCGCTTCGCTCGGCGTCACGTCCAGCAACTGTGCACCGCCTACAATGTCGCCCTCCCACACTCGATACCGACGCTGCGTGGACCGGTCCACCAGGACGACCACACTGCCAGCCTCGGAGCTGTATATGATCCCGCTGAGCTCCAGATCCTCGAATCGGGGTCCGAGCTCATCGCCTGCTTCGAGCGGCCGGAAGGGATCCCGCCTTCCTCCCGCTGCATAGGAAAACGTCTCGCGCTCGAACGTAGGCGTGGCCTGGACCTGTTCGGCGTCCGCGGCCGGTTCCCGCTCGCCCTCCTGGGCCTTCAGTCCCGGTACCGACAGGAGGAGAAGGGCCACGGCCGTCAGCGCTCGCGCGATCATTCGCCGGCCTCCTCGTTCTCTACCTGAGCCCCCTCAGGAGCCAGCACGTATGTCTCCAGTCCGAATACGGCCAAGACGAGTTGCCGGCCGCTCGGGGTCTCTCCCGCCGGACTCACCTGCGTCACGTGCGGACGCACGATGCGGTCGAACGAAGCCACGCGGGTCAGGAACTCGACCAGCGAGTGGTAGTCGCCCTGCACCTGCATCTGCCATTCTTGTCGCAAGAAGTAAGCCCCACTGTCCGCCGGCTCCGGGAGGCTCGGTTCCACGTTGATCAGCCTGAGATCAAGGGCCTGGCTTTCCGTCGCGATGGCCTCGTAAATCGCCGGAACCTCGGCGTTCGACGGCACCAGACGCTCGACGAGGTCGAAACGCGTCTCGGCGAGGCTGATCCGGTCGCGCAGTTCCTGCAGGTTTCCGACCCGGGCCTCCGCGATCTGATTCTGGGTTTCGAGGTCCTCGACCTGGTCCGACAGCTCGACGATCGCGGCCGTGCCGGGCCGGTACATGAAGTTGTAGAACAGCGCTCCCGCGGCCAGGGCGAGGATGACGACGAGCAGCATAGCTCTGCTGACGCTGATCCTGGGGAAGGATGGCCATGGTCAGATCTCCTCCCCGACCGCCACGGTCGCCGAGTCCTGCGGTTCCGCGTAGCCGACGATCAGCTTGAACGAGTGAGCGCTGAATCCGTCGACATCCTGTTCCTGGCTTCCGAGGATGCGAACCTGCTGCACGAATGGCGACTCCTGCAGCCGGCGCACGTATGCGGTAATCGCAAGCGGATTCGCGGCCATCCCATCGAGCTGCACCTGCAGGTCCGGGGCAGCGCTGGCCTGGCGAATCGAGGTCAGCCAGGCGTAGTTCGGCAGCGACTTGCTGAACTCATCGAGGAGACGCGGCCACACGAACCGGCCATCGTCGAGGCCCACGAGCAGGTCCAACCGCTCACGAATCTGGGCTTCACGTCGCAAGAGACTGTCGCTGAGCGCCCGGAGATCCGAGAGACGCGTCGAATCCTCCACGGCCTGGACCATCCGCTGGTCCAGCTCCCCGCGATCCCCGCGCTGCGACATCCAGAGCCAGCCGACGACCAGGAGGACCAGAGCCGGGACCGCCACGGCCGCGATCAGCCAGGGATCCCGCCCGTCCGCCGAAGCACCTTTGGGCTTCAGCCAGCCGGGAGCCTTGGGCAGGCGCGCGCCCCTTCCGACGCCGCTTCGCACCTTCCGGGTGGAGATTGACTCCGATCATCGTCGGATCCTCACGCCACGTCCCGCAGGGCCAGGCCGACGGCCAGCATCATCATCGGTCCCATGTGCTCGAGGTTCTCCGTTTCCGTGGCTCCCGGTCGCACGCTCAATACCTCGAACGAACTCGCGACCCGCGTCTCCACACCGAGCCGCTCGGCGAGCGCCTCGACCAGACCCGGAACTCGCACCCCTCCACCGCACAGGTAGAGCCGGCCGAGGCTGGCTCCCACTTCCTGGGTCTCCAGGAATGCCGTCGCCCGTTCGATTCCCCGCCCGACCTCCTGCGCCCGCTCGTACAGGAAATTGCGAAGTCGCTCGTCCACGCTGTCTCCCCTGAGGACCGCCTCCGATTCCTCGGCCAGCATTCCCCGTTCCCGCTGGAGATCGAGCGACAGGCGCCGTGTCCCGAAAGAGAGATCGCGGGTCAACACCGGTACCCCGTCCTCGAGGATGTTCACGTTCGTCGTCTCGTGTCCGATGCTGACCAGCCCGGAAATGCCCTTCATGGCCTCCGGGTAGTTGAGTTCGAGAGAGTTGTGCAGGGCAAACGCGTCCACGTCTATGATGCGCGGGGCCAGGTTGGCTTCCTCGAGAAGGGCCACCTTGTTCTCGACCAGTTCCCGTTTCGCGGCCACGAGCAGGACGCTCATCTGGAGGCCCTCACCCTCCGGGTCCGTGATCTCGAAATCCAGCTGCACGTCATCCATGTCGAACGGAACGTGCTGTTCGGCCTCCCAGCGGATGACCTCTCGAGCGTCCGCCTTCTTCATCCGATCCATCTGGATGGGCTTGATGATGAGGTCCCGACCGCCGACCGAGGCCACCACATCGCGCTCGTGGATTCCTTCCTCGACGAACAAAGCGTCGATGGTCTCGGCCACCAGGCCTGGATCCATGACCTCGCCTTCGACGATGGCATCGGCTCCGAGACGGTGCACGACGAGGCGTTCGACTTCGGGAACGTCTCCCGAATGATCGACGATCGCGACCTTGATGAAGCCGCTCCCCACGTCGAGGCCAACCGTCTTCTTTTTCCGGCCGATGCCAAATAAGGCCATGATAGACTTGCTCAACGAGATTTTTGTCGGGGCCGGCTGGATGGCTCAGTCACTTTACGACGAGTCAACCCGGCACGTCAATCCGCGCTCTGCTCGTGTTTGCCTCCACCGACGATGCAAGTTCACCCGCATGTGGCAGACACGCAACGGTCGGCCGGCGCGACCACATCCTACCAGCCTGGCGACAGCCGTCTGGTGACCCAGACCCGGTCACCGGCCGACCTCGATCCGCCGACCGTCACGCGGATTTCGATCAGGCCGGGCGCTACGCCTGCCGTATCGACCGTCACCTCGAGGGGCACCCGCGTTACCACCGGAGCGTCCTCGAGCGTGCCGCCGGCCGCCAGCGCCTGCGCGCTTCGCACCGATGCGATGCGCGCGAGCTTCGCGGCCCCGCTCCC
Source organism: uncultured Gemmatimonadales bacterium (assembly GCA_963807645.1). Classification (GTDB taxonomy): domain Bacteria; phylum Gemmatimonadota; class Gemmatimonadetes; order Palauibacterales; family Palauibacteraceae; genus Benthicola. The sequence goes on along the minus strand of CAWECO010000001.1, from coordinate 750,845 downwards.
CAGCGCCGCCACCCCGAGGACTCCGGCCCCAAGCACCGTGACGGCGACGATTAGCTCAGGAAGACCGATACCCACCCGGGCACGGGCTCCCACGAGTAGCGGGTGCAAGAAATCGACCACCCTGAAACGGCAGAAATATGCGGTAATCCGGGCCATTTCACCTACCCCCCCATGCATAACGCCGCAAACCGTGTCCGAATCCTCCGCCAACCGATCTTCGTTCACGGCAGGCGATATCGCTCGACTCGCAGCCTTCCGAGGAAGTTCGACACGATTCGCACCACTCGATCACCCCGATACAGGTACACGCTTCCAGGCGCCGCCTGCCCACGAGCGTTGAAGCGCAGGGTGGACGGACGGACGCGCAGTGAGTCGACGAGAATCTCCGAGGCGGGTCCTACCGCTGCGGTCGTCACCCTCTCCCCGGATGCGGTGACGATGACCAGGTCGCCGGCGGGACCTCTCCGAACCCGGATCTTCTCGCGCCGCGCGACGGCCAGGGAGCGGGCCAGTGCGAGGTGATTGCGTACGGCCCACGTGGCAGCCCGCATTGACGTGGCATCGCGCAGCGACCGGAGACCGCTCGCCCCAAAAGCGGCGAGGGTTCCCAGGATCGTCAGCGCGATCAGGAGTTCCGGGAGCGTGACGCCCGCCGGAATCGAGGTCGGTCTGTTGAGCATGTCGCCTCGCAGCCGGCCGGACGCATCGCGAGATGAGGATAGCCCCGTGTCTCAACCGATGATCAAGGGGTGAGCTCCAGCGGCAGGAATCGGCCGTTCCGGTACACGAAGGCCTGGCGATCTGAATAGACGGCGGCCAATTCCCGGTTCCGCTCCCTCAGATCCCGGGCGATCACCAGCGGACCCTCGAGGGAGGGAGCCTGGTCGGCCAGGAAAGGCGAGTAGTTGGCATAACCCGCTCGATCGTACGCGACCTCGTCGAGGCACTCGGCGGGCAGGACGACGCCCGGGACGAGACGAAGCGTCGGATCACCGTTGGTCAGGGGACTGGAAGCCGGAACCGTCTCCCCGCCCGGCCCGAGCGCCAGGATCTCCTCGGTGATCCGGTCAGGAGGCCACTCTCCCGCTTCGGCCTGCTCGGAGGATGAGTTCGAGGGCGCAATGATCGGTCTGTCGGTACGCGGTCTCGGCTCCTGAGGCGGAGACTCCCAGCCCCCTCATGCGGGCGAGCAGGCGATTCCCCCAGCTCACCGGCACGAAGATGATAGCATTTGCAACAGACGCAGCCCGTGCCTCCGAGGCCATGTCCACCTTCATGCTCGCCAGGCCGGACCGGTACACCTGGAACCTTCGGGGTGTCGAATAGGCGGCGGCGTAGAGGACGCTCAGCCCGAGCAGAAGGCCCGCTGCGCTCGTGACCGGAACCCGGGTCAGGGCTGAGCCCTTCCATAGCGTCCGCCCCTCCATACGCCGGAACAACTCCAGCAGGCCCCGGGCCGTTAGAGGGGCCAGGAAGGCGAGCCCGGAGTACAGGTACCGCGGCCCCAGAAAGGCGTCCCTGTGCCAGTAGAACAGGTAGGCGACCGGTATCGCCAGAAAGCCTACCATGAGCCGCTGGTCCCATTCCTTCGAGGCCCAACCTGCGGCGAACAACAGTCCGGCCGGAATCAGGGCCGGGATCGGACCCTCGAACATCAGGCTCGACAGAAGAGACAGGTCGGTCAGTTCGTTGCGCAGGCCAGCGAGGGGCGAGTGAATTTCGCCCCACGGCGTCGCATGGAACCCGAGTCCGTGATCCGTGCCCCACAACTTGACGTAGCCGGGAAGGAAGGGGTCGCCGGTCGTCCCCGCGTTGTAGGCCAGGTACAGGAGGACGCCGATCAGGGCACCTGCCGCGCCCGCCGCTACGGAACCGGCGTCCCTCTTGCGCCAGGCGGTCGCCAGTACGAACGGGGCCATGGCAAGGCCCACCGCAGCCGCGGTCAACGGGCGTGAGAGAAACGCGCCTCCGATCGCCACTCCCGCCCCAAAGAGGAACCACGGGGCCCCCTGTTCCTCCCACATGACCAGCAGGTAGAGAAAGGCCGACACGAAGAAGAGGGCTGACACGTGGTTCATGTGGCTCGCGCCCATGAACCAGAAGAACGGCGCCAGAGCGAGCACGAGTACCGTAGAGCGAGCCGTTGCCAGGTCGTAGGCCCGTCGGGCGAAGGCCCGGAGAAACAGGGCTGTCCCAACCGAAAGCGCCACCGGGACGGCCCATGCGGCACCCAGCAGCGCCCCAATGGCCAGAAGTGCAGAGTGCCCGGGCGGGTACTGCGAGTACCAGCGGCCGCCATCGACCAGCATGTGCTGGACCGCGAAGAACTCCTGTCCCGGGGGAGCTCCGGCATACAGCTTTCCGGACGCGAATATCTTCGCCTGAAATAGCTGAACGACGCTGTCGATGAGCAGGGGACGACGGGCAAAGGCGAAGATCGCGGTAGCCAGCAACAGCGCAACCAGCAAGAAGAACGAACCGACGGCCAGTCTCGACCCGGCTCCGCTCTCGCGATCGAGGACCCGAAGCGTCCACCCGGCGGCCCGGGCCGGGATCGCCCGGGCACCCAGAACCGCCAGGGTGCCGAAGACGAAGAGTCCGAGCAGGGCTTCTGAGGGCGGCACCAGGCCGCGCGAGCGATCGATCTCGCCGAACAGCCGGGCAAGCGGAACGAATGGGACGAGAAGGAGAAGCCAGCCGAACGCTCGTCGCGCCGGGGACATCCTCACGGCTGCTGCTCCTCGCGCGGGAGGAACAGGGTCAGGGGTCCGGATCGGGTCGGTTCATAATGCTGGTTCAAGGCCGCCCACACTCGGCGCGATCGCCAGAAGTAGGCGAAGAGGAGGTCCTGGGTTCCCGCTCCGGGGGGAGCCGGCTCGGTTCCGACGTCGACGAGGGTGAGCGCGAACGGAAGGGTCCGGGATTCCAGGTCCGAAACCAACCGCGACGGATCCCATTGTCCCGACTCCTCGAGTGCGCCGAAGGCGAAGGGATCGTTGAGCCAGGGCCTCCCGCCCCGTTCGAGGACGGCGGGAAAGAAGACGGCGTCCACGAGCGGGTACCCCTCAAACTCCGCCATGTGGGTCTCACCCGCGCGCGCCAGCCACGCCCTCGTGCTGTCGAGTTCACGAAGCAGCGCATCGCCCGCCGTGACCGCGAAGGCCACGGCGAACAAGGCCGGGAGAGCCGCACGGATCTGCCCGGGCTTCTCGCGGCGTGGCGAGGACGCCGCGGCGTCCTCGGGCCCGGCAGTGGACTCCCGGGTCACGGCCAGAAGCAGCAGGGCGAACGTAGGCTCCAGCAGGTAGTTGACGCTGGAGCCGGTCTTGAGCAGAGCGATCGTGTGCAACGAGGCACTGGCGACTAGATAGACCTCGGGAAAGCCCAGTCTGAAACGGCCTCGCGAGGCGAAGAGGACTGCAGCGGCGATCGGGAACCACTGAACTGGGCGGCTGTCCAAGATGCTCGCGTTGAGGTTCGTCCACCCCGATGCCCCAGTGAGGGCCCCTAGCGTGTTCGCGAGGTAGCCCCCCGATGTCGCCGAGTCCAGAAGGAGCATCCCGACGAGGGAGCTAGTCGCGAGAGCCGCGGCGAGGATAGTACCTGTTAGAATCCTGCGCCCCAGTATCAGACTTATGATCAGTGCAACGGGCGCCGCCACGAAGCTCTGCTTGGTAAAGAAAGCGAGCAGGAACGCGGTCCCGGCAGCGAGCACCGGTAGCACGCCGGACCTGACGGTGCTGCCGGTCGCACCGAGCGCCGCGGCGACCCCGATCCAGGTGAACAGCAAGGCCAGCGAATCGGCCTGTGCTCCCGCCATCACACGGTAGACTCCAGGCGTCAGGAGAACCGCCGCCGTAAGGGCCAGAGTCCACGCCAGGGGGACCCTGCGGCGAACGGCGCGCACCATGAGAAGGGCCAGAATGCCGAGAAGAGCCACGGCGCTCACAAGCCGCAGACCGGTGAAAGTCCCCTCGCTTCCCAGCCACCGGTCGACGGTGGCAGCGGCCACGAAATACGTCGGTGGATACAACGTCAGAACGACGGGCGGCTCGACCCAGCCGTCCGAGGGATAGAGATCCGACAGATCGCCCGATTCCAACGCCGCCAGGCTGCCCAGCACCGGTCCCTCGGTGTAGTAGAAGACCGTACGTGGGCGCTCGACCCTGAGGCCGGCGAAAAAGAGAACGAAGCCCACCAGCAGGACGTTCACCGGCACGAACAGGCGCCAGACCCGACTGCGAGAGACGGTCAAGCGGAATCGCGCTCGTCATGCAGTGCGCGGGCCGAATCGATGGCCCCGCCGGATAGATTGCGGTACCGGTCTACGACCCAGGCAGGTCTGCCCTTGGCTTCGTTGTAGATTCGGCCGATGTACTCCCCGATCACTCCCACCGCGATCAACTGGATTCCGCCGAGGAACAGGATCGAAGTCATGGTGGACGCCCAGCCGAGGATAGCCGCGCCCGAAACGAGCTTCTGGTACAAGACATTGATGAGAACCAGGAAGGCGACGCCGGATACCAGGAACCCCATGAGCGTGGCCAGTCGGAGCGGAAGTTCGGAGAATGCGAAGAAGGCGTCTGTCGCCATACGCGCCAGCTTGAGCGGAGACTGGCGCGGCTGTCCCGCGTATCGCGCGGCCCGCTCAAACTCCACGCCGGTCTGCCGTCCCCCCACGTAGGCGCGCAATCCCGACACATACCGATCGCGCTCGGGCATCGTGTTGATCACATCCACGACCGAGCGGTCCATCATCGAGAAGTTCCCGGCGTCCGCGGGAATGTCCACATTGCTCAACCGGCGGAGGACTCGGTAGAACAGGTTGAACAGGACACGCTTGGGCAGCGCTTCCTTGCGCTCCCGCTTCAGCGCGTAGACCACGTCATACCCGTCTTCCCACTTCTCGACCAGCCGCGGTATGACCTCGGGAGGATCCTGCAGATCGCCATCCAGGAGCACCACCGCGTCGGCTCTCGTCGTCGCCAGTCCGGCTGAAATCGCCAGCTGCTGACCGAAATTGCGAGAAAGGTGGACGACTCCGACACGCGAGTCCTCCGCAGCAAAGCCCGCCAGCAGATCGGGGGTGCGATCCCGGCTGCCATCATCGACGTAGATGATGCGCCACTCATACGGCAGCTCACCCAGGGTGTCCGCCAGGCGGCGGTTGAGCTCCGGCAGAATGGCCTCTTCGTTGAATACGGGGACGACAGCTTCCAACGTCTTCACGGACCCTCCGGATCTGGTTCGACTTCTCCGCTGGACTCCCAGGCATAAAGACCCACGAGTTCCACGCCGTCCAGCTCTACGGCCAGCTCCGGGCGCACGTTCTCGTAGATCCGCTTGTGATACGGACGGAACGAGGCCCTTCGGGCGACGAGCAGAAGATACTCCGGTGGCATCTGCTCGGTCACGACGATGTCGCTTCGCAGCATGCCATGCGACTGGAGCCATTGATAGTGCTCGATGTTGGGCCACACAGCCAGACGAGCGCCGACGGGCAGTGTCTCACCGACCCGCTCGAGAAATGCCGGGGTGACGGCCTCCAGCCAGTATGTCGATTCCATCCCCGCCCGTTCAGCACCCTTCACCCCGCCGATCAGCTCGTTGTAGTAGGCAAGGTAAAGGGGCGCGACACGAACGGTTTGCAGATACGGGGGAAGGAAGAACACCACCCCGAGAACGAGTGAAGCGAGCAGCGCCTTCCGCTCAGGAACCCGATGGCGCAGGATCCGCGACATCGATGCGAATCCGCGGCCGGCCAGTAGAGCCACGAACGGGAACATCGGCAGCCAGAGGCGCACTCCGTCATGATTCGGAGAGCCCGGCGCCGCCATCAGAGCCAGGAAGAAGAGGATCTGCGTCAGGCAGAGCCCACCCACGGGCCGGTCTTCCCAGCGTCGGGCGATCGCCGCCGTTCCCCAGCCGGCGAGAACGAGAATCGAGAGCGGCACAGTGATGAGGGTCATTACGACGACGTGGTGACCCGGTACCCGGTAACCCCAGACACGTCCCAGGTAGTAGGTGGAGATCGGGATCGACTTCGTCTCGCGCGAGGCTGTCCTGCACGAGGCGTATGGTCTCGGCGACGGGGTCGTGCCACATGAGGGGGTTGAGCGCCCACGCCACCACCAGTCCCCCGAGCCCCCAGAGAATGGCCCCGGCTATGGCCCGCCTCGATCTCCCGTAGGGTATCAACCAGAGAAGGATCGCGACGGGAATCAGGTACCCGGTGAACTTGGTGGCCAGGGCGAGTCCGAGGGCCGCTGAACCGATGGCGAGGTACCGCCTGCGGTCCTCGAGCACGTACAGAACCAGTCCGGCCGAGGCGACGAACCAGGCAAACGTGGTCACCATGTCGGTCGCCCCGATGTGCGCGTGTCCTACGACGCGCGGCATGAGCAGGAGCGAGAGCCCTGCCCCGACTCCGGCAGCGCGTCCCCAGGCCAATCCCGCGAACCACGTTACGCATACCACCAGAAGTGAAAAGAACCCAAGTGGTGTCAGGCGAAACCCGACGACTTCGCCCGTCCAGCGCCCGAAGGTCGCCTCCGTGGCTGCCATGGCCAGCTTGTAGGCCGGGGGGTGCGGATTCCAGTAGCGACGCCAGTTGAAGGCGTCTCTGACCACATCCTGGCTGAATTGCCCGGCACGGTCCGGACCGGTGACGACCCGGGACGCCCAGTCCTGAATACGGGTGGAGGAATCGAAGTAGTAGGGCTCATCCCAGGCGATTCCCACGTCCTTCAGGCCCGGGTACAGCCACACGAACGTGAGCAGGCCCAGTATCGCCCCGGCCCAGAGGACGAATCGCTTCGCGGCCCGATCGTCGATCATTCGGTCCTGAAGACCATCATCAGGGGTACGCCTTCGAGCGAAACCGCCAGCAGCGGCATCCCGCCGAATCCTACCAGGGCGCTTTCCGTGCGCCGCCACTGGGCCGGGCGGTTGAGGACGAAGACGAAGTCCGCCGCCATGGCTTTCCGGTCGAGGGCCACCGTCGTGAAGCTCGCCGGTCCCTCGCAGGCCAGCGCGATGCTGTCCGTTCCATCCGGCTTCGAGAGCTGCGTCTCGACCCGCCACTCGGCCGGCGCCCAGCCAATGGCCTGGTAAAAGCACATCTCTTCGATGAAGAAGCCGGGATCCACACGTGCATCCGGAGGAAGCGCTTCCACCAGGTCTCCGAGGACCGCCCCGTTCAATACCTCCTTCAGGTTGGTGACCTCGAGGCCCTTGCTCTCGGCGCCCTGGATGCCTCCGACGAGGGCGTTGAAGTAGGACAGCTGATGCGGATGTACCTGGACCGTTTGGAGCGCCGCCGGGGCTACGAAGGCCACGATCGACAGCGCCACGATGAGGTCACGGCGCTTCTCGATGGACGGGACGTGAATCTGCAGGCCTCGGGTCGCCCACTCGCCGACGGCCACCGCGCCCAAACCGGCCAGCACGCAGTAGAACGGAAAGAGGGGCAAGAACAGGCGCACGCCATCGTGCATCGGTGCGGACGGAAGGGCGAGGGCACCGTAGAGTACCGCCATGTTGACGAGCACCAACCCGCGCAGCGCTCCCGAGCGAGGAGCGAGCAGACCCGCCACCGCGGCGACCAGGAGAGACAGGGGAAATACGATCAGGCTCCAGACGAACGGGTAATGCCAGGGCGCTCGGAAGAGGTAGACGGTCCCGAAATACCCGGTGGCGATCCGGGTCTCGTCCACGACGGCGCGATCGAGCCCGGCGTGGAAGTAGTCGCCGATTCCCTGCCACGGGTCCACCCACATCACGGGATTCACGGCGGCGAACACGAGGACCCCCACCAGGCACAGAACCAGAAAGGCCGCGATCCCGCTTCGGTTGACGACGAGCCAGACGGCGAGGACCGGAAGCAGAAGCAGGCCTGTGAATTTGGTCGCGGCAGCCGCCCCGAGGAATAGACCCGAAGAGAAGAACCAGCCCGCCCCACCCTCCTTCACCGCGACGTCCAGCGAAGCGACGGACCAGAACCAGAAGGCCGTCAGAAACAGGTCCGTGTGCGCGAGGTGCCCGTGTGCGAACAGGACCGGAAAGGCCGGCACCGCCAGACCCGCAGCCAGGCCCGCCGCCAGCGAACGGGAACGCCAGGCCGTATAGGCGCCCACGGAGGCCGCGAGCGCCGCGAACGTAAGCATCACGGCGCCGCGGTAGGCGGTGAGCGGATCCGTCAGGTCGCGCAGCAGGACCCACGACAATCCGCTCAGCTCTCTCGAGAGAGGCGGATGGGGAATCCTCTCGATGTACCAGCGCCAGTGCTCGAATATGCGATCCTGGTTCAACACAACCGTAGGCTCGCCTTCGAGCAGCGCGACCCACAGATCTCGGCCCCAGGCGAGTTGACGCAAAGAACTGTAGAAGTAGTTGCCGACGTCGCTGGCGATCCCGTAGTCGATCGCGGTCAACGCCGTTGTCACCAGCGTGAGAGTGAACAACCCGAACGCGAGCCCTCGCAGAGCACCGGGCGAAGGCCAACTCTTCTTGCCGGCTGTCATAGTCTCTGGCTCCGGGCCGCGATCCACGCGCCCGCCACGGCCAGGAGGCCGGCCAGGCTGATGGCGGCGCCGAGTAGAACGGAGCCGGGTGCGAAACGGAATTCGAGGTCACTGACGCCCGGTGGAACCGGCACAGCGCGGAAGACCCCGTTGGCCCGCAGAACGGGGACTTCGACCCCGTTGACCGAGGCCTTCCAGCCGGGATACCAGCGATCGCTGAGAACGGCGAGCATGGGCCCTGACGCCATGACCTTTGCCCGTACCCAATTGGGCCCCTCTGACCGGTCGAGGACCCGGCCCGAGGCTTCCGGACTGAAGGACACGGGAAGGTCGGCCTCCAACACCACCCGGTCACCGAGGGGGAAGTCACTCTCGAGGACACGACGCAGTGCCTCGGCCTGGCCGTCGCGCACCTCGTATTGGTTCACCAGGTACAGTCGGGACACCGGATCCGGCACTTCGAACAGCCGGATCGGGAGTTCGGGACTGGACGCGGCCAGTCTGAGGCCCTGAATCGAGTCTCCACTCGCCGTCGCATCCGCATAGAAACCCACGTTCATCGCCTGCAGGAATCTCAGGGGATCGTCGCTCCACGTTCTCATCGCCGCCTCGTTCGTGAGAGCCACGGAAATGAGTTCGACACCCTGCAGCCCGTCCTGCATCGGGAACCCGAAAATCTGACCCACGTTCGGACCCATGGTCTGGTAGTCCAGGTACATGTTGGTCAGCTCCCAGACCCCCTGCATGCTTACGATGCTCCCCATCGCCGCGTGGTGAGGTGAGCCCCGATAACGAACGTCGCCACGGGGCGACATCAGACCGTCCAGGGCGTCAGCGGTCCACGGTGCGGTGACGTAGACCTCGCTGTCCACCGACGGGTTCACTTCGCGGTGGGCCAGGGACAGATCCACGAGCGCGAGCGCGACGACGAGCGCGGAGGCCAGGCTGGAACGCAGGCGACCCGATCGATACAGGCCCGTCAAGACGGCGAAGCAGATCATCAGGGCGGCCAGCCGCCAGGCGATCGCAGCGTACAACTGCGCCGCCACTACCGGGTCCTCGCAGAGGAGCGCGTCCGGAAGCCAGCCGCCACAGGCGGCGACGAACGGCCCGTCGCCGGACGACAGGACCACCCCAAGGCCGATGTACAGGCCGGCGAGCAGCGAAACCGGGAGCCACACTCGGACCTCCGTCGCGATCCGCATCATGCCGCCGGCCGGGCGATCACGGTCCAACCATCGGTCCATGCCCTGCGCGGCGAAGACCGACAGGGCCAGGGCGCCCATCAAAAGGAACTTCTCCGGATAGCGGAAGGGCCGGAACGGCGGAACCCATTCAAACAGGGCCCGATACACAGGGCTGTAGCTGCCGAGAGCCAGCAGAACGGAGACGAGCATCGCCGCGATCCAGAAGACCGACCAGCGGCGACCGCGCCCTCGGAGGGCGCCCATGAGCCCGAGGGCCAGGACCACGCTTCCACCATACACGCTCAGGATCCATGGCACTTCGGAACTGGCCATGTAGCGGGTCGAGAATCCGTGGGCCCCGGTGTGCAAAGCCGGGGGAAGCAGAAGGTGCAGTGCGCCCCCGGTTTCGAGGGACCGCGCGGACGCGTACTCGAGGTCGATGGGCAGCCGGCGAACCGAATGGCTGATGTACTCGGCGAAAGGAAGAAGCTGGACCGAAACCAGTGCCACCGCCAGGATCCCCGCGAGCACGAACGCGAGGGTCTGCCGCCCGCGCGGTAACGAGCGTCCCTCGGCGTTGACCAGGCCATGCGCGAAGATCAGTGCCAGACCGAGCGCCAGCATCTGGGGCTCGCCGCCGAGAAACGCCACCCCGCTCAGCACCGTGAACGCGAGCAGGTCCCGGATCCTCCCTCGGTCCAGCACCCGGTCCCAGGCAAGGAACAGCCAGGGAAGCCAGGCCACGGTCTGCAGATTGTTGACGAAGTTCCCGAGCGAGACGAAGAAGCCTCCCAGCATGAACGCGGATCCGCCCAGCACGGCCGCGGTCCACCCATGTCCCCACCGCCTGAGCAGAAGTGCCAGCCCTGCCCCCGCGAGGGGATAGTGCAGCACGACGAGCCAGTCAAAGGCGGCCGGCATGGGGAGGCCGTACAGAACCAGGCTGCCCGGATACAGGAGACCGGGTTGAAGCGAGGCGAAGAACGGCTCTCCGCCCGCGACCCACGGGTTCCACAGGGGGAGGTCGCCGGCCCGGACGGTGGAGGCCAGGAAGTGCTTCATCGGATAGAAGAATGGCGCGACATCGCGGCTGAAGAACGTCTCCCCACCGAACAGGACGCTGTGGAAGAAGGCCGCGCTCAGGACGACGAAGAAGCCCGCTACGGCAGGCCGGGCGGGAATCAGCGTGCGGATGCGACCCATGGAGATCATGCGCGAGGCTGTCTCACGACCGGTGCGGACCGTTCAGGATGACCAAAGGGCGCGGCGGGAAACCCCGCCACGCCCTGGTCTGCGATCTTCAAGAAAGGCGAAGATTCGAAAGCAACCCTTACGGAGACTTCTGGACCTTGCCCTCGATCGAACTGCCCGTGCCGACCTGCACCCAGTAGGTGTTGCCGGACGCGGAGTGCGACGCGGTGATGGCGTAGCCACCGGCCGACGCGGCCGACGCGGAGATCGCGATGCCGGTGCTCGTGGTGAATGAGCCGGTCGCCATCGAATTCGGCGCGTAGATCTGATCGTCCGCGAAGTAGGCCTCCTGGGCCGCCATCGCGTTCCGAACGTCGCTCTTCGCCGTGGCGTCGAACGCCTTTTCCTTGGTGCTGGCGAACTGCGGAATCGCGATCGCGGCGAGGATGCCGATAATCACGACTACGATCAGCAGCTCGATCAGAGTGAAACCCTTCGTGTTGCGGAGCATCTGTCCTCCAACGGTTCTGGTTTGTGAACGGTTTCTCTTCCGAGGATATGTTTTCGTTCACCGGTGGAGGACCTTGCCTCCGGCGAAAGGTAGCGGCAACCCGTATGCCACGTATCTCCGGAGACTGTAAATACATGAAATGTATGCATTTATAGTTCATTACCGCGGATTGCCACGGTCCGATCACGATCGGTGCCATTGCACTCTGCAAAGTTTGCCTGTTGTACTGCAATGGTTGACGTCTCAGGCTTCGAGGTCGTAGCGCTTGATCTTCCGGTACAGCGTGCTCGGGTCGATTCCGAGGACTTCGGCGGCTCTTGTCTTGTTGCCCGCCTCGGCGCGAAGCACGTGCTCGATGTAGGCACGCTCGATGATGTCGAGGGCCGGGTTGTCCGCGGGGCGGTCCTGCACCAACGGTTCGGGCGGCGCTTCGCGAAGCCGGGACGGCAGGGCTTCGGGTTTGATCGTGGCGCCCGCCGTAAGGACCACGGCTCTCTCAATGACGTTCTCGAGCTCCCGCACGTTTCCCGGCCAGTGGTACTCCTTGAGGACCGCGAGAGCCTTCGCCGAGAGCTTCTTCGCACCGCGCGGATCACCCCCGGCCTGCGCTGACAGGAAATACTCGGCCAGGAGCTCGATGTCTTCTTCCCGGTTGTTCAGGGGGGGCAGTTCGAGGGTGATGACGTTCAGGCGGTAGTAAAGGTCACGCCGGAAGCGGCCTTCCTCAATGTCTCGCTCGAGATCACGATTGGTGGCCCCCACCAGGCGCACGTCGACGGCAATCGCCTCCGTGGCGCCGACCGGAATCACCTCTCTCTGCTGCAGCACGCGAAGGAGCTTGACCTGGGTAGAGGGCGCCATCTCGCCGACCTCATCGAGGAAGAAGGTGCCGCCAGAGGCCGCGACGAACAGGCCCTCCTTGTCTCGCACCGCCCCCGTGAAACTCCCCTTCACGTGCCCGAAGAGTTCGGACTCGAGAAGGCCCTCGGGGAGCGCTCCGCAGTTGAGGGACAGGAAACGGCGGTTGGATCGAGGGGACAGGTCGTGGATGTACCTCGCGAACACTTCCTTACCCGTTCCACTCTCGCCACTGATGAGGATCGTGGAATCGCTGTCTGCCACGCTCTCCGCCAGCTTGATCGAGGCCTCGAACGTGGGACTCGCGCCGATGGGCTTTCCTGCCTTGAGGGTCTGCTGCTTCTTGAGTTCCCGCTTCAGGCCGGCGTTTTCCTGCTTGAGCCGCCCCCAGTCCAGGGATCGTCCAAGAACGGCCAGCAACTCCTCGTTCTCGAACGGCTTCTGCACGTAATGCGTGGCGCCCAGATTGACCGCTTGAATCGCCGATTGGAGAGACGCCTGCGCCGTCATGAGGACCACCGGAGTGTTCGGATTCGTTCTCCGGATTTCCTCGAGCACTTCAATTCCACTCATCTTGGGCATACGGACGTCAGAAAGGACCAGGTCCGGGCTCTGGTCCTTGAACGCCTTCAGCCCCCCCACACCCGTCAACTCGTAGATGACATCGTATCCCTCACCCCTGAGCAGGACGGTCAGAGTCTCGATGAGGCTCTGCTCGTCGTCGATCAGGAGAACTAGCGGCTTGTCTCGCATGTCGGCTCCTTTGGGCACCGGCCGATCGCCGGTTGCCTAGATGTGTGCGCGCTCCCCAGCGCCCGTTCGGGCTCCTGGCTCCGGGTCCTCGGCTCCCGCCTCCGATTCCGTCTTTCTGGCCTTGAGCGGGACCTCAACCGCAGGCTGCCCGTCCGATGCCTGTCTTCCTTTTCCTGTCCGGCGCGGCAGAACCAACGCGAACGTGGCTCCTTCCCCGATATTCGAACTCGCGATCAGAGCGCCTCCGTGCGCCTGAACCGCGCGATGCGCGATCGAGAGTCCCAGGCCGCTCCCCCCTGGCCGCCGCGTGTAGAACGGGTCGAAGATTCGCGGCAGGTCTTCCGCTGAGATCCCCGGACCATCATCGACCACCCGAATTCGCACGGGGTGGCCGAGAGAGACTTCGGACGGAACGAGGTCCGGCCGGAGGGCATCGGCCACCACCCGGACCGTAACGGGCTCTTCCGGATCTCCGACCTGCACGGCGTTGAGGACCAGGTTGAGCAGGGTCCGGTGCAACAACTCGGGGTCGCCCCACAGCCCGGACATGTTGTCCAGAATCTCTGATGTAATCGTGGCTCGACCTTCCGCGGCCGGGTGGCGGCGCACGGTTTCGATGACCTCGCTCATCAGGCGAGGCACGTCGACCGGTCGTCTCTCCGCAACCCCGACGCGTGCGAAATCGCTGAACTCGCTCAGGATCCGGCTCAGCCGATCTGCCTCGCGCACGATGAGCCGCCCCAGGATCTGCTCGTCCTCGTCGGCCGCGGCCCTCGCCGACAGTTGTTCGACAGCGCTGCGCACGGAGGCCAGCGGGTTCTTGAGCTCGTGCGCCAACGACGCCGACAACTCCGCAACCGCCTCGAGCTTCCCCGCGCGCAGGCGCAGATTCTCGAGCTGGCGCGCGGACCGCAGGTCTTGCAGCAAGACCACGTGTGATGGCCCGGCGCCCACGTCCTCCAGCATGGTAGTGCTGACGGCCACCGGGATCGGATCGTCCCCCCTGCCGCCCGGCACCGCGTCCGAAGCGACCAGCACCTCGGCCTCGCGATCCTGCACACGACGCCCGGTCTCCATCGTCTCGCTCACGGCGGCGGCCACTTCGGGGGCCCGTCGTTGCAGCTCGGGAAGGAGATCCAGCCCGAGGAGACCTACGCCATCGAGGCCGCACAGCTCGGCGGCGGCGATGTTGATGTACACCAGGTTGCCCGACGCATCGAGCGTGATGACACCGGACGGGATGTGGCGCAGCACGTCCGCCGTGTCGAGACGGAGACGGTGGAGTTCCCCCTCGACCGATCGGAGTTCCGAGCGAACCTGCCGAAACCGGGCGCCGACCAGACTGGCGGTCACCGCCACGAGCATGATGACGAGCACCTGGAGAACGAGAGCCAGTCCGCTCGTGTCGGCCGCCGCCGTCAGGTTCAGGCCGAGATACAGCACGCCCGCCGACAGAGCAGTCAGGATCGCCGAACTGAGCGGGAGAACCAGGGCGTAGCCCGCGGCCAGTGCGATGAACAGCGAAACGAAGGGACTGCCGCTTCCCCCGGTGATGTGCACGATTCCGTTGAACAGCAGGACGTCGAGAGCCGCTTGTGAATAGAGGAATCCGAGCCCGATATCCCGGCCCTTCCGGTGACTGATCCGGTAAGCGATCGGCGTCAGGAAGGCCGCGGCCGCCAGCCCGACGATCGCGATGAGCGCGAACTCGGGTGGCAACGCGCCGGGGACCTGACGCTCCAGGAAGTCGCCGACCAGAATGGCGGAGCCGAACACGGCCAGCGAAATGACCAGGCGCGCCGCGTAAATCCAGTAGAGGACCTGCAGCGGCTCCAGGAGTGTCGCGGCCCTGCGGTCAGACCTGCTGGTTCGTAGCAATTCCTGGCCGTTTCCCGTGCTGTGAGGGTCCGCGCCCGGATGTCCCGGAAGCCACTTTCACGGAACGTTGCAATTCGCACGTCCCATCGGGCCTATCTTAGACATGGGTGTGCAGAACGCAAGAGGTGGTCGGAAACCTGTCCGAAGTTCAGAGCCAGTCTGGAGCCTCGTCGAACACCGAAAGGGCCTTGAACCGTCCATGTCGGACAGTCGCCGTGAGAGAGTACACGCGGTCAGAGTCGGGACACGGCAGCGGCCGGCGCACCAGCGGCAGTGTGATGCCCGAAGCGTCCTCCTCCGGTCCCGCGGCGGGCCACAAGCCGACGGTCCTGGCTGCATCCGACAACTGACGAAAGCCGATTTCGAATGTCGCGGTCCACGAAGCCACCCTCGGGACAGGGCTGCCCGCAAGCCGAATCCTCAGGCTCATTTCCTCGGACGCAAAGACCACCCACGTGTCATGACCGAGCACCCGCCGGGACGTCGGCTCACCGAACCGCCGCGTCAGATCATCCTCAGTGAGCCCCACGAGGCCGTCGCACGAGGCCATTCAGATTAGGCCCGGGCCACGTGGAAGACCGAGACGCCAGGCTCACGGGTAGATCAGCAATCGGATGCGCCGGCGTCACCGGACTCGATCACGTCTGCCAGCGTGGTGTCGCTCAGGAACTTCAGGGTGGCTTCCTTGATCACCCGCCAGCGCTCGTGGGCTCCACAGGGGTTCGAGTCGGAGCACTGGGGAAGGCCGAGCAGACATCGGGTGCGCTGCACCTGCGGTTCGAAGGGTGCGACGACCGTGGCAAGCGCCACCGTGGACGGGGGCGCCGCCAGCGTAAACCCGCCGGCTCGACCCCGCTCGGATACCACCACGCCCGCCAGTGCCAGCTGGTGCAGGATCTTGGACAGGTAGTTGGCCGGGATTCCCGTGGCCTTCGCCATGTCCCGGGCCCGCACGGTGCCCTCGCCGTACCGACGGGCCAGGCACACCGCCGCCCGCAATGCGTACTCTTCGGTTCTCGAGACCACGTCGCGCTTCCTGTCGCT
Organism: uncultured Gemmatimonadales bacterium; assembly: GCA_963807645.1. Taxonomy (GTDB): domain Bacteria; phylum Gemmatimonadota; class Gemmatimonadetes; order Palauibacterales; family Palauibacteraceae; genus Benthicola. The sequence goes on along the minus strand of CAWECO010000001.1, from coordinate 734,901 downwards.
CGGTTTTCAACCGCGTAATCCCATAAGAATATGATGTTTGCGGGCTTGAGGACAGAGTGAGACGCGGAGTGGCGGGCGACGGCTCGCCGTGACACAGCGGGGCGGGGCTGAATGCCCGGCTCGCCCCGCGACCTACCAAACGTGCTCGCCGTATGGAGCGGCTTCAGTTCATCGTGTTGATGATCCCGAAGATCGGCAGGTACATCGCCACGATCATTCCGCCGACGACCGTGCCGAGAATCACGATCATCAGTGGCTCCATGGCCTTCAGCAGGGATTCTACCGCCGCGTCGACCTCCTCGTCGTAGAAGTCGGCGATCTTCGTGAGCATCCCGTCCAGGTCACCGGTCTCTTCACCGACATTGATCATCTGGGTGACCATGGGTGGGAACACACCGGATATCCGCAGGGGCTCTGAGATCGACTCACCGCCGGCGATCGAGTTGCGGCTGTTCATGATCGCATCGTGGATCACCCGGTTCCCCGACGTGCGTGCCGTGATCTCGAGTCCATCCAGGATGGTCACGCCGGAGCTGAGGAGGGTGCCCAGCGTGCGCGTGAACCGGGCCACGGCTCCCTTGCGAGCCAGGTTCCCGAGGATTGGCATGCGCAGCAGGATCCGGTCGAACATCAAGCGGCCGGAAGAGGTAGCGACCCAGCGCCGGAAGAGAAAGACCGTCGCCGCGATGCCGGCTCCCATCGCCCACCAGTACGACTGCAACGTGTCCGAGGCCATGATGACGATGCGGGTCGGAAGAGGCAGCACCTGGTCGAAGCTCTCGAACATCTGCTGGAACGTCGGAATCACGAACAGCAGGAGAATGATGATCGCCGAGAGGGCCACGAATCCGATCACCGCCGGGTAGATCATCGCTCCCTTCACCTTGCGGGAGAGGGCCTCGGCCTTCTCCAGGAAGACCGACAGGCGCAGCAGAATCGTGTCCAGGATACCGCCGGCCTCGCCGGCCGCGACCATGTTGACGTACAGCGGCGTGAAGACCTTGGTGTGGTCACGCATGGCATCGGCCAGGGTGTTCCCGGACTCCACGTCGTGCAGGACTTCCTGCAGCGTGTCCTGCAAGGTCTTGTTGTCCGACTGTTTGGCCAGGATGTCGAGCGCCTGCACCAGCGGCAGACCGGCGTTGATCATCGTCGCGAACTGCCGCGTCATGATGACGATGTCGCGCGTCTTCACCTTCGCCCCGCCGGGCATCTTGAAGCCCTTCGGTTTCTCCCGGACGGAGACCGGGATCAGGCGCTGGCTGCGCAGATGGGCGATGACCTCCTCACGGCTCGCCGCATCGAACTCGGCGCGCTTGAGATCGCCCGAGACGGTTCTCGCGCTGTATGACCAGACTGACATGGCTCAGGTCGCTCCAGTTGTTGGTGTACGCCTAGACAGCCGCGGGCTCGACTTCGCCGATCATGCGCTTGAGCTCCGTGGGATCCGAACTGACGCGCATGAGCTCATCGAGAGTCACTTCGTCCCGCATGTACAGGGAATACAGCGCATCGTTGAGCGTCTGCATTCCGAACTTCTTACCGGCCTGCATCGTCGAGTAGATCTGGTGCATCTTCTCGTCTCGGATCAGGGCCCGGATCGCAGGAGTGGCGATCATGATCTCGCATGCCACCACGCGTCCCTTTCCGATGCGCCGCGGCAGGAGCGTCTGCGTGACCACGCCCTCGAGGACGAATGACAGCTGGGCACGGACCTGGTCCTGCTGGTGGGACGGGAACACGTCGATGATGCGGTTGATGGACTCCGCGGCCGAATTCGTGTGCAGCGTCGCGAAGGCCAGGTGTCCGGTCTCGGCGATCGTGAGAGCCGCCTTCACGGTCTCCAGGTCCCGCATCTCACCGACCAGGATCACGTCGGGGTCCTGGCGCAGAACGTACTTCAGGGCGTTCTGGAACGACGTTGTGTCGGTCCCGATTTCGCGCTGGTTGACCAGGCAGTTCTTGTGTTGGTGAACGAACTCGATCGGGTCCTCGACCGTCACGATGTGCCCGGACCGCTCCCGGTTGATCTTGTCGATCATCGCCGCCAGCGTCGTCGACTTGCCGGACCCGGTGGGCCCGGTGACCAGCACCAGACCCCGCGGTTTTTCGGCCAGCTTCGAGACCACGGCCGGCAGTCCGAGCTCCTGGAACGACAGGATCTCGAACGGAATCTGCCGGATCGCCATGGCCACCGTGCCACGCTGCCGGAAGACGTTACCGCGGAACCGCGACAGGTTCTGGACGGAGAACGAAAGATCCAGCTCGTCCTCCTGCTCGAACCTCTTCTTCTGCTGCTCAGTGAGGATCGAGTAAGCAAGCGCCTGGGTCTCGCGCGGTCCGAGCTGCGTCCCGTAGTTGCTGTTCTCGAGCTTTCCGTCGACACGAAGCCTGGGCACCTCACCCGCGGACAGGTGGAGATCCGAAGCTCCCTTGTCGATCATCTCTTCGAGCAGGCCGCGCAGTGTTGCCGGCGCCGAGTCACTCATTCGATTCCTCGTTCCGCAGTTCAGCGTCTTTCCCGCTCGGGTCAGACGGCTGTTTCCTTGATGACTTCGTCGAGTGTGGTTATTCCCTTGCGCACCTTTACCATGCCGTCCTGTCGCAGCGTGATCATTCCCTCCGCGACGGCCGTCTTCTTCAGGTCGTCGGTAGACGCACCCTGCAGCACCATGCGGCGCAGCTCGGGGGTCATCGGCATGACCTCGTACAGGCCCTGTCGCCCGGAATAGCCGGAGCCGTTGCAGGCGTCGCAGCCTTCTCCTTTGAAGAACGTCAGGGCGGTCGCCTCCTCCTGTGTGAGTCGGGCGGCTCGCAGGACCTCAGTCTCATACGTCACCTCGGCCTGGCAGTTCGAGCAGATTCGCCGCACGAGCCGCTGGGCCGTGATGCAGTTGAGAGCCGATGAGACGTTGAACGCCTCGATTCCCATGTCGATCATCCGGGTGATCGTGGAGGCGGCATCGTTCGTGTGCAGCGTGGAGAGCACCAGGTGACCGGTAAGGGCCGCCTTCACGGCGATGCCGCCGGTCTCGAGGTCCCGGATCTCACCGACCATGACGATGTTCGGATCCTGCCGCAGAAAGGCCCTGAGGGCCGCGGCGAAGGTCATTCCGATCTCGGTTCGCACCTGCACCTGGTTGATGCCGTGCAGGTTGTACTCGACCGGGTCCTCGGCCGTCATGATGTTGACTTCGTCGGTATTGATCCGGCTGAGGGCGCTGTACAGGGTCGTCGTCTTACCCGAGCCCGTCGGCCCCGTCACGAGCACCATTCCGTAGGGCCGGGAGATGGCGTCCAGAAAGTCGGCTTCGGCCTTCTGCTCCATCCCGAATTTTTCGAGGTCGAGCGTCAGGTTGCCCTTGTCCAGGATCCGGAGCACGATCTTCTCGCCAAACAGGGTCGGCAGGGTGGACACGCGGAAGTCGATCACCTTGCGCCCGATCTTGAGCTTGATGCGACCGTCCTGGGGGACCCGCCGCTCAGCGATGTTCAGGTCCGCCAGGATCTTGACGCGAGAAATCAGGGCCGCCTTCATCCGAATAGGCGGCTTCATGATCTCCTGCAGAGCGCCGTCGATCCGGTACCGTACTCGGAGGTCCTTTTCGTACGGCTCGATGTGGATGTCGGAGGCTCCGCGACGAACGGCGTCGGTAAGGAAGCCGTTGATGAGACGCACCACCGGCGCTTCCTCGACCTGCGCCTGCAGCTGCATGGTGGAGAAGACTTCCTCCTCCTCCTCCACGACTTCCACGTCCTGCTCCTCGAGTTCCTCGAGAAGATCTCCCAGTCGGTCCGTCGTGACCTCGTAGTACTTGTCGATGGCCATGCGGAGCGAGTACTCGCCGGCCACGACGGCGTCCACGTCGAACCGAGTAATGAACTTCAGGTCATCGACGACGCTCAGGTCCGTCGGATTGACCATGGCGACAGTCAGCGTGCGGCCCACCCGCCTCAGCGGAAGGACCAGGTGCTTGGCCGCGAAATCGGCGGGGACGAGCTGGAGAATCTTCGCGTCCACCTCGACCTCGGACAGATCGACGGCCGGGACTCGATACTGGCGCGAAAGAAGCCGGGTGAGCTCCGTCTCAGACAACGCGCCGGCGGAGACCAGCGAGAATCCGATGCGGGTCCCCCCCTGCTGCTGTTCCTTGAGAGCCTTATCCAGCTGCTCCCGCGTGACGAGGTTCTCGCGCAGCAGCATTTCGCCGATTTGGCTCTGTTCTAATGAAGTTGATGCCATCTCGCTCGCCGGCTCTCTGTTTCTCAGGCCGATTCGGCTCGGTCGGGACCGCACCGAGCGCCACGCTATCCGGGCACAAGCCGCCCGCGGCGTTCGGAGTCGAGCAAGCGCCGTGCCCGGTGTGGGCCGAACGCCACACCCGTGGCGGACGTGACGACCGGCCGAGCGGGCGGGAATCCGGCGACAGGGCCGTTTCCGGCGCTCAGAATCGCACTTGTCCGCGAATTCGTTCCAGGACGACCGCCCCGATTCCGGGCACGCGGAGCAGATCTTCGGCATCACGGAAGGGCCCCGACGTTCGGCGGGTAGCGACTATGCGGGCGGCCAGAGCCGGTCCAATCCCCGTGATTTGCTCCAATTCCTTGATTTGTGCCCGATTCACGTCGACCCGTTGCCCGAACCGGCCAGCCGGCGACCGATCCGGGGCTACGGGAGAGAAGATCGCCCGGGAATCAAAGGACAGGTGAGGCGCCATCGCCTCGAGGGTCCGGGGTCCGATTCCCGGCACTCGCTGCAGGTCTTCGGCGCCGTGGTAAGGCCCGGCCACTTCTCTTTCCCTCACGATCGCGCGGGCCCGGGCGGGGCCGATGCCGGGGAGGCGGCGCAGATCGGTGGCGGGAGCCCGATTGGGATCAAGCCGCTCGTCGGGCCCCAGCGGACGGGCCGCCAGCTCCTCCCGGGCCACCCCACGCGCGACCTCGCGCCGTGTCTCTGAAAGGTCACGTGCTGGCTTGCCAGGGGGCGCGGTGGTCTCAGTCCACGAGAAGTCGTCCGGCCCCGGACCCAGGCCGAGCCGCGCCGCGGTTCCCAGCAGAAGTAGTCCCGTGGCCAACAGCAGGGAGCGAAGTTCCGTTTCGTTGAAGCGCATCATGGGTCGTCCTCCCGGCCGCGATATAGGGGGCGGCCTCAACGGGAGGTGAACGACTTCAGCGGCTGAACTGGTTCTGACCCTCGCTGGCCCGGAAGAAGAAGCGGCCGAAGATGTTGAAGTTGAACTGGCTCGACGCCTGGCGCCGTCCGACGCCGCTGGACCGTCCGACCCACGACAACTGAACGCCCAGCGAATATCCCGTGAAGTCCGTGTCGAGGGCAAAGGCTACGTTCTGCGTCGTCTGGTCGCTGTGCGTCGTACAGTCGTCGCGAAAGGTCTGGTCCACCAACCCGGCCCCGGAGCCACCGAGAGCCCGACAATCGGAATTCCCGTTGGTGGAGTAATCCAGCGATAGGCGCAGGTCGTTCTTCACGAACGAGAGGAATCCCGGAGGCGGCAGAAAACCGGAAAGCCGAACGGAATGGGACGCTCGATCGCTCTGGCTCAGCCCTGTCGCGTCGAGTCTCTCCGACGCGGTGTTGTCGAAGTCATACCTGATGTTGAAGCCGCTGACCAAGATGAAGACCAGTCCGAGCGAACGCACCGTTTGCTCGCTCCCCCGGTCCTGGCCCGTCGTCGTGCTCGTCTGGGTCTCTCGCGTGCGCCAGGCCCCTGACAAGGTGATGTCCCGCATGAACTTGTCGAGAAATCCCGGGATCGGCACGGTTCGCCAGCGAAGTCCGAGTGATGGCCATTCTCGATCGACGACTCGGCGCTCGTTGAGGACGGTGATGGTTCGCCGGTCCGACGAGCTGTACCCCACGTCGAAGTCCACTCCGAGCGGGAACAGATAGCCCCCCTTCACGGACCAGGAACGCGCGTCGCCCGCCGCGGATGCCGTATCCGAGTTCATGACGCGCATGCTGTTGAAACCGGTGAGAACCAGCTGATCCCAGACGGTAGGAAACAGGTCCCTGCGGTCATACGTCGAATTGACGGCTTTCCGCCAGTCGATGCGCACGGGAGCGAGCCGGTCCCAAAAAGCCCGGAGGCTGCGAGCGATTCCGGTCGTCTCCGGCCCGCTGGCGACGCCGAATGCCGTGAGGAACTGATCGGGCCGGACGTCGAACTGGAAGCCCAGGTCGCGCTCCATGGACAGATCCCGCACCAGGGTCGTGTCCCCGTCCAGGTCCTGGATGTACGAGACGTTCCGATTCGTTCGGTAGTTGGTGTTCATCAGGAAATCCGCATCGAACCAGGTCGCGAGCCGGGGCCGCCAGGTGAGATCCGTCCGGACGTTTCGGCTCGTCTCCCAGCCCACACCCACCCCCAGGAAGGTGCGCGATGCGCGCTCGAGTTCCTGCTGCCCGGCGGGCCGGGAGGCCCGGAGCGAAGGTGCGACCAGATCTCGCGCTGATTGGAAGTCGAATCCCCACACGACCGAGGGAAACGGCTGGATCTGGAACCCGGTGCGTGGGCGGAGGACATGCTGCAGGTCCACCGTAGCGGCGACCTCGCCGTCGGTCGCCTGGAACGTGCTGGTCTGGAATCGCCTCCTGGCGTCCTCCGACTTGTTCAAATCGGCGCCCAGGCTGATCTGCCGCGGTGTCCAGCGGAATCGCATGCCCTTGAAGTTCTGCATCAGGACGCTCTGCGAGACGAACGCCGGCAGGGCATCGATTGCCGAGCGAAGGAACCCCGGAACCAGGGGAAACGACTTGTCGATGACCTGTCGAGACCAACCCCCGGTGGCGTTCCAGCCCGAGCCTTTCGCCTCCGTGAGGGTCTGCGTGCTCGTGGTCTTCCGGGAAGTGTAGCCGAGCCGGAGTCCATCGATCGTGGCGCGGAGAATCGGACTCCCCGAGCGTGTCTGTTTCGAGAGCGCAACGCTCCAGCGCGTTTCCGAGAAACCGCCCGTCCGCAAGTTGCCGAGGGGAGCCGCCAGCACGTCCGTCTGCGGGAGAAAGAACGGGTCTTCTCCATCGGATGCGTATGCGAAGCCGACGGGCATGGCGAGTCCCCACGAGTCCGGCAGGAACTTGCCGAACTGCAGGGTAGCCCTTCCCCCGTAGTCGAGTTGCCGGACGAACGAGGGCGTCTCACCAAGCTGCCGATAGAACGGGTTGACTGTGTTCACGTCGGCCTGCAGCGAGAAGACGTCGGCCAGGTCGACCTCCAGATTTGCCAGGGCCGCGACTCCATTTCGGTCCGGGGCCTCGTCCAGACGCAGATCATTTACCCACACCTGACCAGGGCCGGCGTCGACCGTGCCCACGTTCTCGATTCCGAGGGCCATCTCCACGGATCGCCGAGAGGTTGGGAGCCCGGGATCGATCGTTGATCACCAGTGCCAGCGTGCTGTCTCCGTCGGCCAGCACGTCCACGTCCCACAGAACGAACGTGGTGTCGCCCGGCAGATTCGAGCCATTCTCGTTGATCAGGCGCTCCGCCTCCGCTCTAAGCGCGAGCAGCCGGCCGAAGTCGATGAGATCCTCGGGCAACCAGTCCGAGCGAGCCGGCTGTGCCGGCGAGTCCTGAAGGGGAGTCCGGTACAGGTAGAAATTGTTGGAGTCGAACCCCATCCGAATGAAGAAGCGAAGGCTTCCCCCGGGGCCCCAGTCGTCTCCCTGCGCCAGGCTCCAGGCCCGCAGGCGCCCGTACGGCAGGAAGTCCCGGGGGCGATCCGTGAACTTCCGGAACACCTCGATCCTCTCGCCGACCGGTACGTCGGAGAACACGATCTGAAGCGCCTGTTCGTTGATCGCTGAGCTCGACAACCTCAGTTCGTCGGTCTTGTCCGCCTCCTGATCGAAGATCCCGGGTGGCGATACGTAGCCCTGATCCACCGTCGAGATCGGGCCGACCGCGACCTGGCCCGCCGTGCCCGGCGTATCCCCGATCTGTCCTTCGACGCTTCCGCTGCCGGCTCGCTTGAGCCACGGCGACCCCGTGAACTGCATGCGGCTCAGCAACACGCGAGCGGTGACGGCGCTCGTCAGGGTGATCCGCACGTGTTTGACGTTCTGCTGTTCGTTGGCGTTGGCGTTCTCCTGGAGATCGGGCAGGCGAAGCGGCAGTCGGTACAGGTTGAACTCGAACTCGCCACCGGTCGGCCGATTCAGGTAGCGCGAAGGCTGCGTAAGCGGAACGATGTACCGGAAGTAACGTTCGTCCGTGTTCAGGAAGTTGTCGCGATTCAGGTCCTCGCTATCCTCGAGGCCATTGTTGTTCGTACAATTGGCTCGCGGATCGCCAAGCGGCCAGGCCGACGCGTTGGTCTCCGACCGGCACCCGGTGCCCCACACGCCCGTGTCATCCTGGTTTCCCCACACCCCGACGATCGGGTCGACCTCCTGATCGAGATCTCCGATGCCGGACAGGTTACCGAGCGAATCGGCCACATACGCGTCCTCGTTGATCGTACCGATATCGACGATGAGAGCCAGGCTCTCATCCAGGTTGCCCGCCGTGGACGCATAGAATTCCAGGAACTCGCTCGTAGTCAGGTCGATTCCGGTCTGCGACAGGACCGTGGTCATGGAGAACCAGCCCGCCTCACCTTCCGGAGGATCCGTCGTATTGATCCACAGCACGGTCTCGCGGGTGCCCACGTTGAGGACGTTCAGCTGTGGATCGATCTGATTGACCAGCAATGAGCCTCGCAGGGTCCCGTTGTCATCCCACTGGGACTGCCAGACGGTCGTCAGTTGATTGTCGAGGCCGGGCGAAGCGGGCAGGAAGCCGTCGCTCGCGTCGGGCCGGCTCACCAGCGAACCGTTGCGCCAGGCGCGCGTGGTCATGCCGAGACGGAGCCCCTCTCCGACCTCGAAGTCCTCCACCCACGTGGTTCCGGTCCGATTGGTCGTCGGACTCGAGGCGGCGAGTTCTCCGGAGAACTTCACGCGTGACTCACGGTCCGTCCGAATTCCGGGCAGACTGTTCACGAAGTTGTCCAGCGCCCGCGAAGGGAAATCGAAATTCGCCACCGCGCCCCCGAGAGTCACCCCGCTGGGCTCGAGACCGATCTCGGGCCTCGTGAGCACGGTCCCCTCCTTCTGGAACATACCGACCATGCCGATTCTCCCGTGCTCGCCCAACTCGTACTCACCGGTAAACCCGAGGATGCTCTTCGTCCCGACTTGAAAAAGAGGCTTTTGCTCGAACCGTACCGACAGCTCAGGGTTCTCGGCCCCGGCGAACAGGTCTCCGGGCCGCAGCAACGTGAGCTGGCCGATGTCGTAATCGATCGTGTAGTCCTCTCCGGCCACCAGGTCCCGTCCGCTCAGGGTCACCCGCTCACTCCCCTGGCGAATGCCGATCGCGCCCAGGGAGAAGGAGCTCTGCGCCTCCGTACTTCGCGCCCGGTATTCGAAGTTGAGGCGGTAGAGGTATGCGGTCTCGCGATTCTGATCGAGCGACTCATCGTAGATCGCGCTGTTCTTGTCGGAGGCGACCAGCGGGAATGGTTGCCCCTGCAGCCCCGGAACCCGGTTGTCCTGGATGGGCGGAGGGGTCTTGAAAGGCTCCTGTGCCTTGAACACCAGGTACACACCCGACAGAACGTTCGTCCCCGCAAACTCGCCGCTCGAGCTCGGGCGCCAGATTCGCCCGTCGTCGAGTGCGTCGTCGCGTGGCTGGTCGTCCAGGCCGAAGATCTCGAGAAACGAGTACTCCGTCTGATCGGCTGTCCGCACGACCGGACCCGACTCGACCGGACCCTGGGACACCACGAGCTTCACGGAGCCCCACTCAACCTCGTTGGAACTGGAGATGCGGTAGATGTTGTGCATCTCGCGATCCCAGGTCACACCTCCCGGGCGGTGGGTTTCGGCGTCCTTGAACAACTCCAGGACCGGCAACTCGCCCGTGCCCGTATTCGTCAGGTTGCGGAATATGTCTTCGGCGTTGAAGTCGCCGATCGTGTCTCCGCTTACGGCGATGTAGGCACCGGCCAACGCCTCGTCCCGCTGAATGCGCGACCGAATCGCAACCCAAAGACCACTGCGGTGAACGATGTAGTCGTCCCCCTCCACGAGCGGCCTGTAGAACCCGAGGAACTGGACGCTGTCCGGTACGGTGGGGTCATCCTCCAGAGGAGAACGCGCGGCCAGGCCCCGGGCCTGGATGATGCCCTCCTGGACGTTCTGCTGCTGGCCGCCGGCGGCAACCTCGTGTCGATACAGCTTCACGGAGGAAGAAGGTCGCAGGCTGTCCGCCACTTCCGGCCCCTCCAGCGCCAGGACGTCGATGTACGGGTACCCCTGGATCTGCCGCGGGTCGACCAGGAAGAAGTACTGTCCGGTCTGGTAGGCGGCGTCGTCGAGGTTGGTCTCGGAGTCCTGAAGGACGGCACTCTGGCCGCCCGCTCCGCCGACATCGAGAGTGAGGTTCCGATCGAGCACGTTGCCTTCCTGCTCGGCCAGGACCCCGCGCAGAGTCATGGGGCCCAGGCGGGCGTCGGCGCGAAAACCGAAGTTTCCGGCCGGTATGCCGCGCGACAGATACTGGGAACGCGGCAACGGCAGCGTGACCTGTCCCACCTCGGCGAATTCCAGGATCTCGCCCGGCTTGCCCTCGTAGTAGACGTTGAGGTCGTTCGTCGCGTTGAACTCGCGCGTCTGGTCGAAGTCGACGTTGATGTGGAACCTCTCGGCGATCGTCCCGCGGGCCAGAGCCCGGAGCTGGAATTCCGGAGTGATCGAGGGAACCGCTCCCGCATTGCACTTCTGACCGACGTTGATGGTGCACGGGTCGAAAGTCTGCCACCGGTTGTTCAACTGGCCGCTTCCATCGACTTCCAGCTCGAGGTCCGCGTATTGCTCGAGCACATCCGGCAGGATGTCGATCCGCTGTTCCTGCGCGATCTGCTGGACCAGCGTGTCTGCGGCAGCCGCCTGGGCTTCCGTGAGAAAGCGGCGACGGCTGAAGCCGTCCGGGAACTTGTCGACCGAGAGTCCCAGCCAGGAGAGCGTGTCCGCGCGAGCGGCCAGCGCCCGGTCGATCCCCGCATCCTCATCTTCCAACCAGGCTCGGGCGCTCGTCCACCGGTAGCGAACGAGGTCGGAGCCGTAGACCTCGACGACCGCTTCGAGTCGAGTCTCCCATGGATAAGGGAGCGTGGTCATTCCGAGCCGAAGCCCGGCCGACGACGGCTGCTGCGGTGGAATGGTGTCGGCGGGTGCCGGTCCTGCAGTGGAGTCCGACGCCGTGGAATCAGCCTGCAAAGAACCGGCATCTACCGGAAAGGCGACCACCGAATCCGGGATCGACGCTGTGTCAGATGCAGACGCGGCCGGTGGCCCGCCCACGTCCTGCCCCGGCAGGGCCCGGACCCATAGGACCGAGAGCGCGGGCAGTACGAGTAGCACGGCCACTGTGTGCCGACGCGGCCTCGACGCGCCGGGCCTTCGTCGAAACGAGACGCTGAGCCAGGACATGGGGGGCGCAATATAGGGAAGGCTGCCGTGCGGTGGAAATACGAATTGGCGCGAACACGCCGGGAGCCGGGGTGCGTACGATCAGTGCGGGTGAAGCGAAACGGAGAGGCGCAGACCGCCGCGGGTCAGAAGATGAGCGTGATTTCGGCGGGCGCCGTGATCGCGCGACCCATGCGGCGACCGGGCTTGTAGTCCATCTCCATGTAGGTGCTCACCAGGCGTCGATTGAACCTCGAGTTGGGTGTGCGTGGCCTCAGCTCGACCTCCAGCGCGCGACCGTCAGCGCTCACGAGAACCCGTATCTGGACGGTGGTGCCCTTGATCTCATCGGGCGGATCCCATTCCGGGACGATCACCCGCGGCTCGGGAGCCGTAACGCGGAACCGGCCTTCGGCCTCCGTCCCTCCGTCGCCCTGACCCGTGCCATCCGGGCGCCCGGGGCCATCATCGGGTCCCGGGAAGGCCACCCCGCTTCTCATGTCCGCGAATCTGGCCTGGAGCTGCGGTTCAGGCGGCATACGAACGTCCACTTCCGGAGCGTTCAGGTCCGGCACCTCGTCCGGCGGTGGCGGCACCACGATCTCACGGGGAGGCGCGAGGGCAATTGCCTGCATGATTCCCCCGCCGGGCGCGGCAGCGGCGTCCCCCATACGAAGCCCCGCTGCGACGGTTCCAGGCAGGGGTTGAAGGTCGGCTCGCCACAGAAGGAAGACGAACACGTGCAATGCCACCGAAATCGCGAGACCGGTCAACGCCGCTCGTCTGTAACGACGGGCGTTTCCGCTCGCCGATGACGGAAAGCGGCCCGCACGGTTCCGAATCACGGTCTGGGGTTCGTCCATCGCGCTCATCCCACCGATCGGGTGAGTCTATGGTTTCATGCTCGCGGCGCGGCGACCCTCGCCGCATGTCTCCGTTGTTTCTAACTCTCCCGAGGGTCACAGGTTCCCGCTTGCCGCTCCCGGGAAGCGACGGCAGATTGCCCTGCCTGTCTCCAGCGCGCGCGCTGATCGCGCATGCTCAGGTCTCCTCCGACGGCAGACAGGACGTGTCATGCGGTGTGCAAGGTCCATCTCCCTGACGCTCGCACTTCTCGGTACGGCGTGCTGGCGGATTGGAGAACCGACCGAGAGCGCGGCCGTGATCAGCTGGGCGGCCTTCCCGGACACGGTCGTGGTGGGGCAGCCGTTCTCGTTCGAATTTGCGGGGCCCGTGTCTCCGGACGCCTGCGGTCGCCTCGACACGGCCGTCGTGCGGCTGGAGGGAGCGGCGATCCTGCTGTCTGGCCGGCGAAGCGTCTATGACACGATGTGCCCGGACAGTCCGGTGGCGTTCTACGAGGCCCGCCCCCTGCAGATCCGCAGAGCCGGGCGATACCGGGTTGCGGCCGGCGAACTCGATCTTGGTGAGATCGTAGCCGTGGATTCGGGCCGGTTCTCGCCGATGAGGGCACGGGGCGAGGGTACGGTCGCTGAGGCTGGCGGTTGCCTTCTGTTCGGGCCGGGCTGGGTTGGCAACCAGCGTCCATTCGTCTTGCGGGGCGCACCGGCCGACGTTCGGTCGGAGGTGGATACGGGCCGGCGGGTGCACGTGGTGGGGAGGTTGGCCGGATTCAATTTGTGCGGCCCCTTCGGCTCTCGACCGGTGATCGCCATCGACACGGCCTGGGTGACCGATCGAAGCGTGGAAGACTACTACAGTAGCATTGACTGAGCGGAGGAAGGGCATGGTCCTGTACAAGGAAGCCGACGTGTCCGGCAGCACCGTGAACGAAGGGCTCAATCGCAGGCTCGCGAACGAGTTGGCCACGATGCAGGAGGAGGGCGTCTACAAGACGCTCCTTCACATCATGGGAATGCAGGGGGCGGTCGTCGATCTCGAGGAATTCGGCGAGACCGTCAACCTGTGCTCGAACAATTACGTAGGCCTGTGCGACGTGCCCGAAGTGGTCGAGGCGAGTACGCGAAGGAGCGACTCGTTATGGGGCTGGAACCGCCTCCGTTCGGTTCATTTGCGGAACGTGGGACATCCACCGGGAGCTGGAGGACCGGATCGCGGACTTCCTCGAAACGGAGGCGTCGATCACATACACCTCCTGCTGGAACGCCAACGGAGGCCTGTTCGCCCCGCTGCTGACCGAAGACGATGCGCTGATCAGCGACGCCCTGAATCACGCCTCCATCATCGACGGCATTCGGCTGTGCAAGGCCGAGCGCCACGTCTACCGGCACATGGACATGGACGCGCTGGAAGATGCGCTGAAGAAGACCATGGACAAGCGGCATCGAATGGTGATGACGGACGGCGTGTTCAGCATGGAAGGCGAGATCGCGCCGCTGCCGGTGATCCGGGAGCTGTGTGACCGCTACGACGCCGTGCTCACGGTCGATGACTCGCACGCCACGGGCGTCCTGGGCGACACGGGCAGGGGCACGCCCGAGTACTACGGTATGCATGGTGAGGTGGACATTATCACATCTACTCTCGGCAAGGCGCTGGGAGGGATGGCGGGAGGCTTCACGGCAAGCAGTCGACCCGTGGTGGACTATCTCGTGCAGCGATCCCGTACGCAGCTATTCACAAACGCGATCCCGCCCCATTCGGCGTCCGGGGCCCTGGCCGCGATCGACTATCTCGAGGCGCACCCCGAGCGTGTTCAGAAGTTGCGCGACAACACCGACTATTTCAGGCGCAATCTGATCGGTCTCGGGTTCAACCCGATCGAGGGCGATACGCCAATCGTCCCCGTCGTGATCGGCGAAACGGCGGCCGCCATGAAGATGAGCCGGGAGCTGCTGGACGAGGGCGTGTTCGTCATAGGATTCGGTTTCCCGGTTGTCCCGAAGGGCGAAGCTCGCATTCGGTGCCAGGTGTCTGCCGCGCACGAAACCGAGCACCTCGACCGGGCCCTGACGGCCCTGGACAAGGTCGGTAAGCGCCTGGGGGTCATCTGATGGCCGGCCTCGTACTGGCCCCGTCGATCCTCGCGGCCGACTACGCCCGGCTCGGAGAGCAGGTGCGGGAAGCCGAAGAAGCGGGCGCCGGGTGGTTTCACGTCGACGTCATGGATGGCCACTTCGTGCCCAACCTGTCCATCGGCATCCCGGTCCTCGAGTCGCTGAGGGCGGTATCGGATTCGTTCATGGACGTCCACCTGATGATCGATAATCCCGAGACGTTCCTGGAGCCGTTCGCGGCCGCGGGTGCGGACCTGATCACGATCCATCAGGAAGTGGCCACGCACCTGCACCGCGATATCCACGAAATTCGCCGGTTGGGCTGCAGGGTCGGGGTCGCTCTGAACCCGTCCACTCCGCCCGAGACCCTGCGTGAGATGCTGCCCGCGATCGACCTCGTCCTGTGCATGACGGTCAATCCGGGTTTTGGTGGCCAGGCCTTCATTCCCGAGGTCCTCGACAAGGTGGCGCGGGTGCGCGGCATGCAGGCCGAGTTGGGGATCGAATCGCTCCACGTGCAGGTGGATGGGGGGATCGGCCCGTCCAACGCCCGCCAGGCGGCGGTCGCTGGCGCTGATGTACTGGTAGCCGGCTCGACGATATTCCGCGGAGAGGGGACGATCGCCGAAAACTACGGCGCCATTCGTCGCTGTCTCACCGTGGACGTCTGACTCGCGGAGACTATGTCGGATCGGTTTCCGGTAACGGTTGAGATACCCTCGTCCCTGCGTGAGCTCACGGGCGGCCGGACGCGGCTCCAGCTGAAAGCCCGCTCGGTGGACGAAGTGCTCGACCAGATCCGCCGATCCGAACCCCTGCTCGCCGCGCGGCTGTTCGCCGACGGTGGCGAAGTGCGCGGCTTCATAAACGTCTTCGTGGACGGAACGGAAATCCGGCACCTGGAACCGGCGCGTCGGGAGCTTCGATCAGGGACCGTCGTCATGATCGTACCGTCCGTGGCCGGCGGTTAATCCACTTGAACGAGAGATAGCCAGTGGGCCTTACTCCCGAGGAAACCCTGCGTTACCACCGCCAGATCATCCTGCCACAGGTGGGGCCCGGCGGACAGGAACGACTGAAGAACGCTTCGATTCTCCTGGTTGGCGCCGGAGGACTCGGATCTCCCGCCGCCCTCTACCTGGCGGCCGCGGGCGTTGGCCGCCTGGGCGTGGTCGACGGAGACGTGGTTGAGCTCAGCAATCTGCAAAGGCAGGTGCTGCACGATACGTCTTCCGTCGGACGATCGAAGACCGAATCCGCGCACCGCCGCATCGCGCACATTAACCCGGATGTCTGGGTGGAAGAACACCCCGTTCGGCTGACCTCGGAAAACGCGCTCGGAATCCTCCAGGGCTGGGACGTGGTGGTGGACGGGAGTGACAACTTCCCCACTCGCTATCTCGTCAATGACGCGTGTGTGCTCCTGGGGATTCCGTTCGTGTACGGCGCCATCTTCCGGTTCGAGGGACAGGCCTCGGTGTTCGCCCGACACGGTGGACCCTGTTACCGCTGCCTCTTCCGGGACCCCCCTCCCCCGGATGCGGTGCCGAGCTGTGCGGAGGCCGGCGTCCTGGGGGTTCTTCCGGGGCTGGTGGGGACGATCCAGGCGACCGAGGCGATCAAGCTGGTCCTCGGAGTCGGCGATCCCCTGGTCGGACGGCTGCTACTGGTCGACACCCTTCCGATGGAGTTTCGGGAGGTCGAGCTGCGCAGGGACCCGGAGTGCGTCGGCCTGTGGGGACGCGCCGACGCTCACGTCCCTGATCGACTACGAAGAATTCTGCGGAGGTGCGACGACACCGCTCGCCGCGCCTCTCGAGCGCCCGCTGGTACCGGAGATCGACGTGGAGGAGCTGCGCTCGCGCCTCGGATCGGGACGTGCCCCGGCGATCCTGGACGTGCGGGAGACGCACGAATGGCGGATCAGCAACCTCGGGCCCTACGGAGCGAAGCTGGTCCCGCTGGGGCGGCTGCAGGAGGTACTCGACAAGCTGGACCCGGAGGCGGAACTGGTCGTCTACTGCCGCACGGGGCACCGCAGCGCCATTGCCGTGAAGCAGCTGGCGTCCGTCGGATTCGAACGGGCCCTGAACCTGCGCGGCGGGATCAACGAGTGGGCCCGAAAGATCGATCCGTCTCTGCCCACGTATTGATTGAGCGCCGTCAGGAGTCGAGCCTGACGCCGCGGGCGTAGTGGATCGCGGGAATCGAACGCAGGTCGGCAAGCACATCCTTCTCCGGACGTTCGTCCAGGGAGAGGACGGCCAGGGAATCCCCGGTCTCCGCATCCCGCGCCTGGTGGAACTCCGCGATGTTCACGCCCGCCGCACCGAGGCGTGTGCCCACCTCGCCCACCACTCCGGGCTCGTCACGATTCCGGAAGATCAACAGGTAACCGCGCGGCTCGACCTCGATATGACAGCCATCGATACGCAGGAGCCGCAATTGCCCGTCTGCCTCGACGGCTCCGGTCACGACATGGACCTCGTCCGCCGACCGGGCGGTGACTTCAAGCGTTCCCCGGTAGCCGGTCACCTCACCCACGCGTGCCCGCGACACCGAAATTCCACGCTCCCTCGCCAGGGGCAGCGCGTTGATCAGGTTCAACGAGGCATCGAGGCGCACCTTCCACAATCCGATCAGTACCGCCGACGAGATCAACCTCAACCCGCGCTGCACTTCGCCCCCGTAGCGGACGGAGACTTCAGCGATGCCTCCCTGGATGACTTCGCCGAGAACGGAGCCGAGTCGCTCGGCGAGGTCGAGCACCGGTCGCAGACGATCCCGGTCGCCAGCTGCGAACGGTGGCATGTTGACGGCCGGGCTGAAGTCGCCGTCGAGCAGGGCGGCGCGAACCGCGCCGGCAATCTCGATCGCCACCTCACGCTGCGCGTCGTGAGTCGCCGCACCCAGATGAGGGGTCAACACGAGATTGGGAACATCGCGGAGCGGGTGGTCCGCTGGCAGCGGCTCGGTGTCATAGACGTCGAGCGCCGCGGCGGCCAGTCGACCGTCCCGCAGGGCCGAGGCCAGGGCTTCTTCGTCCACGATCCCGCCACGCGCGGCGTTCACGAGGACGGCATGTGGCGGCAGACGGTTGATCCGGTCCGCGTCCAGCAGCCCCTTGGTCTCCGATGTGAGAGGCACGTGACACGTGAGAAAATCCACGACCGGCAGGAGGTCATCGAGCTCCATCAACTCGACGTACATGTCGCGGGCTCGCTCTTCGGTCATGTAGGGATCCGCCACGACGACCTTCATGCCGAACGCACGGGCACGCTGAATGACTGCCGTCCCAATCCTGCCGGCACCGATCACACCCAGCGTCTTGCCTGACAGCTGGGCGCCACGGAAGGTCTTGCGGTCCCAGCGACCGGCGCGCAGCGACCGGTCCGCCGCCGGTATGTGGCGCGCCGCCGACAACAGCAGCGCGAAGGCAAGTTCAGCCGTCGAAACCGTGTTTCCGGCCGGAGCGTTCATCACCGCCACGCCCCTTCGGGTGGCGGCGTCCAGGTCGATGTTGTCGAGCCCCACGCCCGCGCGACCCACGACCTTGAGGCTATCGCCCGCGCCGATCAACTCGGCGTCCGCCTGCGTTCCGCTGCGCACGATGAGCCCACTCGCACCTGCAAGGCCGCGCTCCAACTCGGCCCGGGTGCGTTGCGAGTAGTCCTCGACCTGGAGCTTACCGTCGGCCTCGAGGATCGCCATGCCTTCCGAGGCGAGCGCGTCCGCGACCACCACCCTCGGTCTGTCACTCATGGCAGTCCGCCGATCCGGTCGTCGATTACGCCGTCGAGGGCACTCAGAAGTGCCTCGAGCTCTGGCATCGTGTGGTCGCCCATGTGTCCGATTCGGATGGTCGTGGGCTTCAGCTTGCCGTATCCGGCTGCGAGCGTGAAACCCCTCTGCCGCGCCGCGGCCACGATGTCAGGGCCCGAAAGGCCGGCGGGCAACGTCACGGCGGTCACGGTCGGGGAACGGAAGCCCTCACGTGCGAGCACCGAGAAACCGTGCCCGGTACGCTCGGCCAGATCACTGACCCAGGTCCAGGTCCTCTCCGCCAACTCCCGGTGACGCCGCCAGCGCTCTTCCAAACCCTCTTGAGTGATGCGACCGAGCTGCTCGGCGAGGGCGTAGAACAGGTTTACGGCAGGGGTGTTCGTGGTCTGGAACTCGCCTGCGCGGCGCTCGAACTCGAGCAGGTCGAAGTAGTAGCTCCGGGTCGGAATCTCCCCGGCCCGGAGCAGCGCGCGCTCGGAAGCGGCCGCGAGTGCCAGTCCCGGCGGCAGGGCCAGGGCCTTCTGGGACCCGGTCAGCAGGAAATCCAGGTCCCAGCCATCGAACTCAGCGGGCGTTCCGCCGACCGAAGTCACGCCATCCACCGCGATCAGAAGATCGTCCCGGTCGCGCACCACGGCCGCAAGATCGGCAACCGGGTTGAGGACGCCGGTCGATGTCTCGGAATGAACCACGGTCACCAAGTCGTACGTCCCCGGAGATGCATCGAGCGCCTGGCTCAGCAGTTCCGGGGAGTGCGCCGTTCCCCACTCCACGGCGAGAGTGTCCGCCGGACGCCCACAGCGATCGGCGATCTTACGGAACCTCGCCCCGAAGGCCCCACCCACCAGACAGAGAATCCTGCGGCGGCTGAGGTTCGTGATCGCGGCTTCCATGAACCCCGTGGCGGACGACGTAGACACGTAGACCGGACGCTCGGTTCGGAACAGGCGACGAAGCGCGGGATCCATCCCGGAGAGTAGTCGCTCCATGTCCTCTCCCCGATGTCCGATCACCGGTCGAACCATCGCCTGTAGAACCTCGGGGCGGACTTCGGTGGGGCCTGGAAGGAAGAATCGGCCGAACTGCATGGGCTTCGTCACGATCGTTTCGAATGGACCGGGTAGCCGCGTCCGGCAGTGCCTGGACGCTGTGGATCGGGCCAAGATCCTGCCGTTGAGTCCGCGGGGCAAGCGGCCGGCGAAACATGCGTCTCGCGAGGTTGACGCGGCCGCCGGGTAGCCCGAAGTTGACGCTCCGGTCGGAAGGGAAGCCCGGACGGACGGGAGCCATTCACCAGCGAGCCTGCTCGATGCGATACCTCGTCATGACTCATGTTTCGCCGGAGGACGTCATGCGGCGAGCCAGAGAGTACTTCGCCGCACACACGTATCTCGACGTTTCGGACGAATCCCCCGACAGGATTCGCTTCGAGGGAAGGATCGGTACGGCCACGATCCGGGTCGACCGGGAGCACGGACACACGAACGTTCACGCCGAAACGGACCGGGTGGTGGGACTCGACGTCACCGACATCACCAAACGGTTCCTGTACACGCTGGAGCACGTATGAGTGAGACCGCTGCCGGAACGGTGACCGTCCGACTGGTCATGCCGGATCGCTGGCTGGAGCACATCGCTGAGCTTCCGACACAGACGACGGTGGAGGACGCGAAACGGCTGGGTCTTCGGACCATGCTCCTGCGGGACACGGATGATCCTGCCGATTACTTTGTCGAGTACGCGGAGAGGAGGGTCCCCGACGAGGCGGCCAGCCTCCAGGATATCGGATTCCGACCCCGCGACCTCCTTTCTATCAGGGCCTACGACCTGGGACACTACCGGGCGTTCGAGGGCTGATCCGCAGCTACGCGCCGACCATCACCCCGCGGACCCGTCCGGTACGCGGGGACTCCTTCAATGCCGGCTGAAGTAGGATCTCGTCTCTCTCAGCACCAATCCCGACAGCAGCAGCAGGCCGATCAGATTCGGAAGGGCCATGAGGCCGTTCATCACATCCGATATCAACCACACGGCATCCAACTCTACGACGGCTGCCACCGCGGTCACCACCACGAACAGAAGTCGATAGGGGACGATCGCCCTCGATCCCACCAGGTACTGCAGGTTTCGCTCACCGTAATAGGACCAGCCGAGTATCGTGCTGAACGCGAAGAAGCTCAGGCAAAGCGCTACGAGGTTCTGACCCCACTCGCCCGGCAAGCCGGTTGAGAAGGCCTGTTGGGTGAGCGACGCTCCGTCGAGCCCCAACTCCCACGCACCCGTCGACAGGATCGCGATACCCGTGAACGTGCATATCACGATCGTGTCGATGAACGTCTGTGTCATCGAGATCAGGGCCTGCCGGACGGGCTCGCGCGTCTGCGCCGCGGCGGCGGCGATCGCTCCCGTCCCCAGACCCGACTCGTTCGAGAAGACCCCCCGTGCGACGCCGTTGCGGATCGCCTGGCTGATCGTGTAGCCGACCGCGCCGCCAGCCGCCGCCTGGCCGCTGAACGCATGCTCGAACACGAGTCGGAACGCGTCCGGTACGTGGTTCAGGTTGCGCAGCAGGACCAGACTGGCCGCGCCCATGTACAGGAGGATCATCGCCGGCACGAACACGCCGGCGAATCGCCCGATCGACTTGACGCCGCCGAGGATGACGACGGCCACTAGAAACGCGGTCGCCAGGCCGATCGAGAGCCGCGAGAACCCGGTGACGTTGCTCACCGCTTCCGCGACGGAATTCGACTGCACCCCATTCCCGATGCCGAAGGCTGCCAGCGTCGCGAACAGCGCGAAGCTGATCGCCAGTATTCGTCCCAGGCTGCCCCACGGGATACCGTTCTCGAGGTAGTACATCGGGCCGCCGGATTTCTCGCCTCGCGCGTCCGTTTCCCGGAAGCGTACACCGAGCACGGCCTCCGAGTACTTGGTGGCCATGCCGACGAGTCCGGTGACCCACATCCAGAAAAGCGCCCCGGGCCCGCCGGCGGAGATCGCGGTCGCGACACCCACGATGTTACCCGTCCCCACGGTGGCCGCCAGGGCCGTCATGAGAGCCTGGAAGTGCGAGATATCGCCTTCCGCACCCTCTTCACGGCGCTGGAAGAGACGCGAGATAGAGGGCGTGCGACAGTTTGCGGAATTGCAGGCCCCGGAGCAGCAGGGTTAGATATACCCCAGTCCCCACGAGCAGGACGATGAGCGGAACGCCCCACACCGCGTCCCTGACCGCGGTAATTCGCTCGAGGAGTCCGCCGTCCACGGTCTGCGACAGGAGGGCCGGCAAACCTGCAAACCTGATCATGCAATTCCGATCGGGGTGTGTGTGGACGCGATGAGCGCCGGGTAGACTAGGGATGCGCCCGGGGCCCCGTCAACCATGCGGACCGCAAACTGAAGTGATGCAGAGAAAGAGCGTGACCTGATATGTCGAAAGAGTCGAGTCTTAGCCAAATCGCGGCCGCCCTGGACTTTCGGGAGGTGCCCGAACTGCTGGCAGCCGCGGAAACGCCGATCGGCCGAGGCCACCACCTCGCTCTGGCCGCGGGCCGGGGCTCGGGTGTCGAATCGGTATACGCTCTTGCCATCGAACAAGCGTGTGACCCGGAAGCCGGGCTCCAGGCGTTGGTCCTCGTTCCGACGCGTGATCGAGCGGCTGAGGTGGCGCTCGCGGTCCAGCGCCATGTCGGATCGCGGGGACTCAGGGCCGGAGTCGCGAAACTGAGGCCGGATGGCAGTCTCGATGTGGGGACTGCCACCGTCCAGTGCCTCGTAGCGCGTCCGTCGCTGCTTCTTCCCGAAATCCGCCTCGGACGGCTCGGCCTCGGCGATCTGCGACTGCTCGTCCTGGACGGCGTGGCCGATCTCGAGGACCTCGACGAGTGGACGTCGGTAGAGCCTATCCTGGACACCCTGGACACGGACATCCGTCGTGTCGCCGTGACTCGACGGGTGGACGATGACTTCATGGCGCTGGTTCAGCGTCAGCTTCCGCGAGGCCGCCGGTGGCCCGAAAGCGCTTTCGAGGAAACTGAGGCGCCGGATCCGGTGGAGCTGGGCTACCCGGAGCGCCTCGAGGTGGGCCTGGGGGCAACGGACGAAGAACGACTGTCTCTGCTGGTCCAGGCCACGGCGGGTCGGGCGGAGATCCGTGTGCGCTGCCGCTCCGAAGGTTCCTGCCGGGACGTATCCGCCGCCCTGGAGAGCGCCGGGTACACGCTCGCAGAGCCTGGAGACGGTTGGGACGTGATCGCGGCTCTGCCGGAGGCCAATGACGCTGCTGGTGCTTGCCGGGCATGGTTCGGTCTCCCGCTGTCCATCGAATCCCTGGCCGTTGGACCTGGAGATCAAGCCGTGGCGATCGTGGATGTGTCGCACCGCGCGCAGCTCGAGATCCTCGCGACCCGGGTGGGCACGACGCTCCGGTTTCTTCCCGGCTCTCTGCCCGCGACGGAGCTTAATCCGCTAGGACGGTACCGATCCCTGGTTCGAGCGCGCGTCGAACGCGGGGGAACGGACGCCGAGTTGCTCGTTCTGCAGCCGCTGGTGCATGAATTCGGTACAGCTCGGGTCGCGGCCGCGCTGTCCGACCTGTTGCGGCGCTCGGAGGGAGCGGACGGGCTCGTGCGTCCGTGGGCCGATGTGGAAGCCGCATCGAGAGGCGGGGACCGGCAGCGATCCTCGCGAGCACCCGACGAACGGGCGGGCGGCGCCTCCTCCGGTGGCGGATCGGCCCACCGCGGGGCCCGCGGTGCCTGGTCGAGGGTGTTCATCGGAGCCGGCAATCGGGACTCCGTGCGCGTCGGAGATCTCGTGGGCGCAATCACGGGCGAGACCGGTATCGCCGGAGGCCAGATCGGAAAGATCGAGATTCGAGGCAGCTTCTCGCTCGTGGAGATCGATTCGCAGGTGGTCGACCAGGTCATCGACAGGCTGAATGGCACGCCGATTCGGGGACGCGAGGTGACCGTCAAGCACGACAGGGGACGCTAGACCGGCGCCAACCTCAGCCCAGCGTCTCGCGCAGGGGCTTCCCGGGACGAAAGGCGATGGAGGTGCCCGCTGGAATTCGAATCGGATCGCCGGTTCGGGGATCGCGTCCGACTCTGGGTTCTCGCCGTCGTGGGACGAAGCTTCCGAACCCGGTGATCCGAACCGTACGCCGGCGCCTGAGCGCCCGGGCGATGACCCCGTTACGCGGATCGAAAAGACCTTCCACAGCGAGGGAAGCGTCTTCCCTGGACATGCCGGTGGCCCGTGCCAGCGCTACCGTGAGTTCCGTTCGATTCATTCCCGCGATCTCCGCCGTCGTTTCGACCACCCGAGGGTGCGTCAGCCGCCTGTCTGCTTCAACGCTCTTCAACGTCCCCACTCACTGCCCGGCCTGCAACCCTGACACGCGCAGGTGCGTGAGACCCCATCCGTACTGACGAGGCGGTGTCCGTCGTCGTATATTTGCGCCCATGCCTGCATCAAACCGTCGCGGCGATCACGTATGAACCGATTCTGGCGGCGTTTCGCCTTGATGGCGCTTGGCGCTCTCGCGCTTCTCACGATCGGAACTCTCGGGTTCCTGTCAATCCCGGAATACAACCTGTCGGACGCCTTCTACATGACGGTCATCACCCTTTCGGCCGTTGGCTACGAAGAAGTCCACACGCTGCGGACGGGAGGGCGGATACTCGTCAGTCTGCTCATCCTCGGGGGCCTCACGCTTATCGGGGTCTGGTTCGCGCTCGTCACGTCGGCCATCGTCGAGATGGACCTCGCTCACGTCTTCCTGACCCGGCGCACCATGAAGAAAATTGAAACACTCAAGGACCACTACATCGTGTGCGGCGCGGGCCGCACCGGACGCCAGGTCGCGCGCGAGCTCGAGGCGGCCGGAAAGCGTTATGTCATCATCGAAAGGGAGGCGGATCGGGCCGAATCCCTCAGGGACGAGTTCCCCGACATTCTGACGGTGGTGGCGGACGCGACCCGCGACGAGGCCCTGATCGAGGCGAAGATCGGTACCGCCGCCGGCCTCGTGACCTGCCTCAGCGCCGACACCGACAATCTGTTCGTGTGCCTGAGCGCACGAGATCTGCAACCAGGCCTCACGATCGTCGCGCGGGCCTACAACGAGCAGACGCTTCAGAAGCTGTACGTCGCGGGCGCGAACCATGTCGTGAGCCCGAATCTCACCGGGGGCATGCGGATGGCCGCCATGCTGCTGCAGCCGCAGGTCGTCAGCTTCCTGGACATCGCGACGCGAAGCGAAGAACTTGACCTGAGACTCGAAGAAGTGCACGTGCCGGGCGGGTCACCCTTCGAGAACCAGACTCTGGCCGAGGCCCGCATTCCCCACAAGACCGGGCTGATCGTCATTGCGGCACGTCACGCCGACGCTCCGGGGCGGGACGGGCTATGGGTCTACAACCCGGGACCGGAGCACACCATTCTGGCCGGCGATGTTCTGATCGTGATGGGAAACGGGGAGCAAATAGACCTGCTGACCCGGAGCGCTCAGGCCTAGCGGGTCATGGAAGAAACGTCAGCTGTCTTCGCGCATTCGCCTCTTCAGCTCCTCGAGCTGCAGCTCCGCCAGGTCCTCCTTCGATAGGCCCGGTGGCTCGTCGCCTCCGTTTCCGGGGTCGTAGCGACCCGCCAGGTCATCGTCCACGGCCCGACCGGCCGCACCAAGATCTTCCTCACGCTCGATCGCGTCCGCCAGCCGATCGAATTCGTCCACGCTCGAGCGCCCGCCGCCTCGCATGCGTTCGGTGGCTCCGGACCGCCGCGCCTGGATCGCGAGCACATCCTTGCGGGCCCGCGCATCCTTGAGCTGCTCGGTCTGCTCGATGACGGTCTGTCGCTGCATCGCGAGCTCGGCCGCCGCCGCCTCGATCTTCTGAACCCATACGTCGACAGCGACCCGGTGCTTGGCCTCGAACTTGAGGGCGACCTCCACCGTCTCTTCGTCACCGATCGTCTGGGCCTGCAGCGCGCGGCGGTGGCAGTCCTCAGCTTGCTCCAGCTCCCGGTCATGCGCCCGTTGAAGCTTCTTCAGGTCTTCTTCGAGAACCGGGACCTGAGCCTTCGTGTTGATCAGTTCTTCGCGCATTCCGTCGAGGAGCTTCTCGACGTCCTCGCGGGTCGAGTCCGAGGATCGACCCTCGAGAGCGTCGAG
Organism: uncultured Gemmatimonadales bacterium; assembly: GCA_963807645.1. GTDB lineage: Bacteria > Gemmatimonadota > Gemmatimonadetes > Palauibacterales > Palauibacteraceae > Benthicola. The sequence continues at coordinate 709,493 of CAWECO010000001.1, read as the reverse complement.
CGCTGATTCGATCGCGTCTTTCAGCTTCTTGAACATGCCCTGATTCTAACGCCGCGGCTGTCCCGGTGGAACCCGCCCGGGTACCATGGAGTTGCCATGCTCGGGCCTGGCGGCGTCCGATCCCGAGACCGAGCACAGGAGTTCCGAGGCAGGCGGAGACATGCGAGACACGCACACACGGGAGGAAGACGCGGGCGGTTCAGTGCCCCGGGTCGAGGTGTACCCCGTGGAGGGCATGCACTGCGGCGCTTGCAGCGCTGCCGTGGAGCGGGCGCTCAACCGGGTGGAGGGGGTCGAGGCCTCCGTAAGTCTCCCCGCGGAGACGGCCAGCGTCCGCTTCGTCGAAGGGGACGTGGCGTTCGGCGTGCTCGAGGAGGCCGTGGCCGACGCCGGCTTCCGGCTCGTTGCGCGCAACCCCCTCGAGGATCGGGCGGAGCGCGAGCGTGAGCGCCTCCGCAGGGACGCCGAGCGCGTAGCCGTCGCGCGACGACGGATGATCACCGCCTGGGCGCTGACCGTCCCGATCATGATCTGGATGGTCCCGGAGATGTTCTTCGGGACCCCGTGGCCAAGTGCGATCGCGTTCCAGGTCGGTCTCGTCGTCCTTGCTCTCCCCGTGCTCCTCGGACCGGGACGGGAGACGATGGCGAGCGGACTGCGCGCCCTCGTGTACCGCCGTCCCAACATGGACAGCCTGATCGCTCTGGGCGGCGGGGCGGCGGTGCTGACGGGCCTGGCCGCGCTTCCCCATCACTTCGGCGCCGGCCCCATGATCATGAACTACGCCGGGGTGGGCGCGATGATCATGGCCATTCATCTCACGGGCCGATTCGTGGAGACGAAGGCCCGCGGCCGCACATCGGCGGCGATCCAGAAGCTGCTGTCGCTGGAGGCGCGGACCGCCCGAGTGATCCGCGACGGGCAGGAAATCGAGGTGCCCGTCGCCTCCGTGGTGGTCGGCGACGTGATGGTGGTGCGCCCCGGCGAGAAGATCCCGACCGACGGCGTGGTCGAACACGGTCATAGCGCCGTGGACGAGTCGCTGGCCACCGGCGAATCGATGCCGGTCGACAAGGCCGAAGGCGACGCCGTGATCGGATCCACCATCAACCGGCAGGGCCTGCTCCGGGTGCGCGCCACCGGAGTGGGAGAGAACACGTTCCTCGCGAGCGTCGTGCGGATGGTCGAGCAGGCCCAGGGAAGCAAGGTGCCGATCCAGGAGTTCGCCGACCGGGTGACGGCCGTGTTCGTGCCGGTCGTTCTCGCCGTGTCGCTGGGTACGTTGCTGGGCTGGCTGCTCTTTCCCGGTTTCTTTCACGCCGTGGTCGAGCGGGCCGCGGCGTTCATTCCGTGGGTGCAGCCCGACCTGGGACGGACTTCCCTGGCCCTGTTCGCCGCTCTCGCGGTGCTGGTGATCGCGTGTCCCTGTGCCCTGGGGCTCGCGACGCCCACGGCGCTCATGGTCGGCACGGGACTCGGGGCCGAGAACGGAATCCTGATCCGTGACGGAGCGGCCATCCAGACCCTCGAGGGAGCCGACGTCATCCTGTTCGACAAGACGGGCACCGTCACCCGCGGGGAACCCGCGTTGACCGATATCGTCCTGGCGCCGGGGATGACGGAGGACGAGGTACTGCGGATGGCCGGCTCGGCGGAATACGGCTCCGAGCATCCGCTCGGTCAGGCCGTCGCAGCCGCGGCCGCGGAACGCGGACTCGCCCTCGAACCGGCGGTCGACTTCCAGGCCGTCGTCGGACTCGGTGTTTCGGCGCTCGTAGACGGCGAGACGGTGCTCGTCGGCAGCGACCGCCTGATGCGGGAGCGGGGCGTGGACGTGGCCGCGCTGGCCGAATCGGCCGCCGACCTCGAGGCGCGGGGCCGCACGGCCATGTTCGTGGCAGGCGGCGATCGACTGCTTGGCCTCGTGGCCGTATCCGACCGGATCAAGGACGACAGCCGTCAGGCTATCGAGGAACTTTCCGCTCTCGGCCTTCGCACGGTGATGCTCACCGGAGACAACGCGCGAACCGCGCGGGCGGTAGCCGATGAGGTGGGAATCGACGATGTCAGGGCCGGGCTGCTGCCCGACGGGAAGGTGGCGGCGATCCGCGAGTTCCAGGCGGCCGGCCACGTGACGGCGATGGTAGGAGACGGAATCAACGACGCGCCGTCCCTCAAACAGGCCGACGTGGGCATCGCGATCGGAACGGGTACCGACATCGCGATCGAGGCGGCGGACATGACCCTCGTGCACGGCAGCCTCACGGCCGTCGTCCGGGCGGTCCTGTTGTCACGCGCCACGTTCCGGAAGATCCGGCAGAACCTGTTCTGGGCCTACTTCTACAACACGATCGCCATCCCGGTGGCCATCCTCGGCCTGCTCCACCCGATCCTCGCCGAGGCGGCGATGGCCTTGAGCTCGATCACGGTGGTCACCAACGCCAATCGGCTGCGCGGAGCCCGTATCGACCCGTAGGCGTCCACCGCGGCGCCGGGCCGGGCGTGCACGAGCTAGTTCCGACCGGTAGCCTCCCTCGCCCGCACGGCCTCCGCCTCCAGCATGTTGTCGTGCATCTCGTATTCAGGCGTTCCCGAGGTCAAACCAGCTGGAAGCGCATCCAGATACCGGTTGTATGCCGCAGCCTCGGCCGCGGCGTCGCCGCGTGTCTGAGCGACCCGCGCCTTGATCGAAAGGGCCAGCAGGTGCTCGTCATCGAGAGACAGGATCAGGTCCGCCTCTCGATCCGCCGCGTCCACATCATCGAGTACGAGGTTCAGCAGCGCGAGGTGGAAGTGGGCGTCCGCGTCGACTTCGCCCGGGGGGAGCATTCCGTAGGCCTGGATCGCCATCGTGGCGAACTGCTGGGCCTGCGCCTCGTTGCCCGCCTCGTCCTCGCGCATCACCCGGTCGAAGAGCCGGTCGGCCGCCTGCCGGGGCGTCATGGATCCGAGGTCCACTCCCCCGGGACCGGCGGTGCGGCCGATCGGAGTGCCGTCCGGATTGACCCGCTCGGCTTCGGGCAAAGCCCCGGTAACCGGCATGTCTCCCACACGAGTCGCGGCCTGTCCCTGGATGAACAGGGTGAGGGCAACGGCGAACGCGACGAGCGCCAGCCCGGAAAGTATCCACGGCAGGTAGGCAACCGCCCCCTTGGATCGACGATGACCGGTCGGCTCACCACACTCCGCGCAGAACATGGCCCCGGTATCGAGGCCCTTGCCGCATTTCGAGCACTTCGCGACGCCGGCCTTGCGGCGTACTTCGGCTCCGCACTTCGAGCAGAACTTCCCGCCTTCGTCGCTACCGCACTTCGGACACCGCATCTCCACTCCTCTCGAGAGAACTCGCCTCATCCGAGGCGATGCATCAACTACCGTGTGATGGTCAGGCCCCGAACTTCGCGAGCCGACCGGCCCGGGCCATGGCGAGCGGCATCAGTTCGCACCCCCGAATCAGCCCGATCGATCCGCGTGCACATTCTGACTCGCCGAAACCGGCCGTTCCTTCGCTCCGATGGCCCCGGCCGGGGCCGCCATGAAGAAGAAACGGCACGGGGTGCCAGCTATGACTCTTCATGCCCGCCGGTGTCGAATGGTCGCCGGTGATCAGCGTCACCCCGATACCGGTGTCCCTAAGAGCCGGCAGAATGTCGTCGACGCGCTCGATAATGTCCACTTTCTGATCGAAATCTCCGTCTTCTCCTGCCTTGTCCGTTCCCTTGACGTGCAGGAAGAAGAAGTCGTACTCGTCGATCCGGTCCCCCAGGGCCGGGACCAGCGCCGCCGGGTCGTCCTCCACCGCCTCCGCGTCCATTCCCACGAGGCGGGCGACGCCCCGGTACATGGGATACGCGGCCAAAGCGAGAGATCGCATCCGGAACACCTCGGGGAAGCGAGGCCAGTCCGGCAGCGTCGCAAAGCCACGCAGGAGAACCATGTTGGCGCGTGGCTGACCGGCCAGCGCCTCCGGCACCCTCGCTAGCCACTCGCGCGTGACACGGGCGGCGGGCTCCGACGCGGACGAACCAGACACCACATCGAGCGGCGCCGAGCCGGTCACCCCGGGATCGGTATCCCTGATGTCGGCTTCGGTGGCTTCGTCCGGACGCAGAACGAGAAGAAAACGGTGCTCTTTCACAGATCGCACGAAGACCTCTGCGCCAGGGACGCTGATGCCATCCAGCAGCTCGAGGACCGGGCCCGCCTCGTCCGTGGAGATGCGACCGGCGCGCCGGTCGACGACGACGCCCCGACCATCGACGGTGCACAGGTTTCCGCGGATCGCAACGTCACCGGGTTGCAGCGGAAACTCAACGCCAAGGGCGGCTAGCGCACCGCGGCCAACCCTGTACCGAAGCGGATCGAACCCGAAGAGAGACAGGTGGCCCGGCCCGCTCCCCGGGGTCACGCCGGTAGCGACCGGCACGTGAAGACCTGCGCCACCCGACTCGAGCAGCGCATCCATGTTGGGAGTGCGGGCCGTCTCCAGCTCCGTGAGCCCGCCGGGCTCGAGCGGAAGTCCTCCGACTCCGTCCATCACCAGAAGCATGATTTTTTCGCCCGTCGGCTGGGCGAGGGCTGCGATATCGGTGAGATCCACGGATCCTCCGGGGCTTTTGGACGCGTTCGCGGTCATCAGCTGTGGCTCTAGCCAGGGCGAACATACCGCGTACGAGCGAGCGGTTCCAGAAGGCGCCGACACGAGGCCGAAAGCTTGCATCAGAAAGCCTCAGGCCGCATAACCAAGTGCTCGTATCCGGCCGGAAAGGGACCCGGCACATCCAAGGCCGAGGAGGTCACATGCTTCCCTCCCGAACGACGATATGGCTCGCGACCGGCATGGTCGCCGGAGTCTTGGCCGCCTGCGCGTCCGGATCCGGAAGCCAGGGAATCAGTCGCGGGCCGTCCAGAGACGCGACGGTAGTACGGGTTGCGGCTCCCCCGGACACCGTGATGCAGCGAGCGTGGGAGGTCTTGCGGAACGACGGTATCCAGCCTCGCTGGTTCTCGCGATCGGTGGATGATTCCACGAACGTCGCCACGATGGAATCCGACTGGATCTATGTGCCCCGAGTCCTTGATTCGGCCACGTTCGGTCACCTTTCCGAGCCCGAGAAATACGTGAAGATGTTGCTGTGGGCGGAGCCCGAAAGGGGCGGAACGCTGCTGTACGTCGAGGCCCTGTACAACCCGATGACCGAGCCGAGTGAACCCGTACAATGGTCGCTCATGCGGCCAGTGCCCGGCGCGCACCCTGCCTGGCAGTACGTGGACCGGTTCGCGCGGGATCTGGTGCGGCGGCTCGACAGCGGCGAAGAGGAATCGTCCGGAGACTGAACGAGGAAGTGCATCATACCGATAGACCGTGAGACCCGAGCCGCGCTCGAACTGGAGGGACTTTCGAAGCGGTTCGGGTGGAACTGGGCTCTGCGCGACGCCAGCGTTCGCGTGGAGGCCGGAACGACTTTGTGCCTCGTCGGGCCGAACGGAGCCGGGAAGACCACGCTCCTGAAGCTCGTCGCCACGTTGTTGCGTCCATCCGGGGGCGATGCCCACGTGATGGGGCATTCCCTGCAGAATGATCCGGACGAGATCCGGAAGCGTACCGGCCTTCTAACCGTTCGCGGCTTCCTGTACGACGACCTCTCGGCTGCCGAGAACCTCCATTTCACCATGCGGATGGGCGGCCTCAAGCCCAGGCGCGAGGTGATCGCGCGCGTGCTCGAGAGGATCGGCCTCGCCGAAGTGGCGGACAACCGTATGCGGACTTTCTCCACCGGGATGCGGAAGCGCCTGGCGCTCGGCCAGCTCCTGGTCCGCCCCATCGAGGTCGCTCTCCTGGACGAGCCCTACTCCGGGCTGGACTCGCAGGGCATGCGACTGGTGGACGAGGTCGTGAGTGACTTCAAGGCGGCCGGGACCACGGTCCTCCTGGCCTCGCACCAGGACGGTGAAGCGGTACGCGAAGCTGAGAAGACCGGGATCCTGCGTAAGGGCCATCTGGAGATCCTCCCTGAATCCGAGCCCCTGAGTCGCCACCTGTCCGTGGGCGGCCCGGCCGGCGCGCCGGAGGTCGACTGATGTCCATCCTCGGCCGGGCCTGGGCCATCGTCTGGAAGGACCTCCTCATCGAGGCCCGTACGAAGCAGAGCTTCAATGCCATGGTGTTCTTCGCCGCCCTGGTCCTGTTCATCTTCAGCTTTGCGCTCGGGCCGGACACGGAGCTGCTGCAGGAGGTGGCCGGCGGTCTTCTGTGGATCGGAATCGCCTTTACCGGACTGCTGTCACTCAGCCGCACGTATCAGAACGAGGAGACGAGCGGTGGCCTCGAAGGACTGCGGGCCTACCCCGGCGACCCGCGGGCGATTTATCTTGGTAAGTTGCTGGGCAACATCGTGTTGCTGCTCCTGGTCGAGGCGGTGTTGATTCCGGCGGCCGGGATCCTTTTCCAGGCGAACCTGTGGCCGCACGCCCTCGGGCTGGCGGCCGTTTCGATCCTGGGCACGATCGGGTTTTCCGTGGTGGGCACTTTCTATTCGGCGCTCACGGTGAACCTGCGGGCTCGCGAGGTCATGCTTCCCCTGCTGCTGTTTCCGGCCCTCGTGCCGGTGCTGCTGGGAGCGGTGAACGCCACGACGTTGATTCTCGAGGGCGACCTGATGGGCGAGGCCGTGGTGTGGCTTCGAGTGCTGGGCGGATTCGACATCATCTTTTTTGTGATCTGTATCTGGATTTTCCCGATCGCTCTGGAGGAGTGAAGTGGGATTCAAGTCAAACATCGAGAAGTTCCTGGGAATCCTCGCCCTCCTGGCCATGCTGGTGGGGAGCTACGTCGGCCTGGCCGTCGTTCCCGCGGACGCTGCCCAGGGAAACGTGCAGCGACTGATGTACGTGCATGTTCCCGCGGCATGGCTGGCGTTCCTCGCGTTCTTCGTCGTGTTCGTGATGAGCGTCCTGTACCTCATTCAGAGGGACGAACGGTGGGACAGGGTGGCGGCCAGCTCGGCCGAGATCGGAGTGGTGTTCACAGTCGTCACGCTCCTCCTGGGCATGATGTGGGGCAAGCCGACGTGGGGGGTGTACTGGACCTGGGATCCCAGGCTGACGACCACGGCGATCCTGCTCGCCATCTACGTCGGCTACGGGGCACTTCGCAGTTTCGCGGAGGATGGGGAGAAGCGGGCCCGGTGGTCGGCGATCGTCGGAGTGATCGGTTTCGCCAACGTGCCGATCGTCTACATGTCGGTCACCTGGTGGCGAACACTGCACCAGCCACCGTCCAGTCCGCGCAGCGTGGCGCCCGACATCCTGTGGACGTTGATGCTGAATCTGGCGGCGTTCACGCTGGTCTACGTGTACCTGATGGTGCGGCGGATCCGGCTGGCGAAGCTCGAAGGGGAACTCGAGAAGAGAATGGCGTACAATGCGTAAGTGGAGCGCAGTCACCGTAGTCTACATTCTGGCCCTGATCCTGCTATGGGTCTACACGGGCCGGGTGGGCATGGAGAATCGTGGCTTCGTATTCGCGGGCTACGCACTCACCTGGGGTGCGCTCCTCTGGTACGCGTTCAGGTTGGAATCACGCGAGCGAACGACGGCGCGCGCCGTTGAGTCGTTCGAAGTCGCAGACGCCGAAGAGTAGATCTCCGAGGCATAGAGCAAGGGACAAACCGTCACATGAGCAAGTCCAAGAAGATATGGGCCGGCCTCGGTGTGCTCGCGATCGCCGGTGGGATCGCGATGCTGATCGCAGGTGGCCTGAGCAGCAACGTCGTCTACTTCCTGACCCCGAGCGAGCTTCGGGCGGAACTGGCGGAGCGGGCCGATGAGATCGTCGATCAGCCGCTGCGGCTCGGGGGCCAGGTAAAGGTCGGATCGTTGGTGTGGGACGCGGAAGCGCTGGACCTTCGCTTCGTGGTCGCCGACAGCCTCGGCGAGGTACCCGTGCGCAGCACCGGTGCGCCGCCTGCCATGTTCAAGGAAGGCATCGGGGTCGTGGTCGAGGGACGCTACACGCACGACGGCGTCTTCGAATCCAAGAACCTGATGGTCAAGCACTCGAACGAGTATGAGCCGCCGCACGGCGAGAAGCCCGAGGAGATGTACGAGTCGCTCATCAAGACGGACGGGTAGCGGCCCATGCTGAATATCATCGGAAGCACTTCCATCGCCGCGGCGCTCCTCGGTGCCCTGGCGGTGACGGTCACGGGCATCGTAGGCGGATTCAACCGAAAGCCCGGCCTGATCCGCGCGGCCCGGTATGGCTCGTATTTCGTGTTCGCCGCCATGTCGACGGCGTTCATCGCGATGGAGATCGCGCTTCTCTCGCACGACTTCAGCGTCTCCTACGTGGCCCGGGTCGGAAGCCTCGAGACCCCGACCTACTACACGGCCATATCGCTCTGGAGCAGCCTCGAGGGTTCGATCCTGTTCTGGGGCTGGATCCTGTCTGCGTACGGCGCCCTGGTAGCCTTCGTGAACCGGAAATCAGACTCGCGGCTGATTCCGTTCGCTCAGGGCGTGATGGGTTTCGTCGGACTGTTCTTCTATGGACTCCTGACCGGACCGGCCAACCCGTTCGGAGCGGTGTTCCCGGTTCCGGCCAACGGTCCTGGACCCAATCCTCTTCTGCAGAACCACCCGCTCATGGGCCTGCACCCGCCGATGCTGTACTTCGGCTACGTGGGCCTCACGGTTCCATTCGCGTTCGCGATCGGCGCGCTGCTGAGCGGCAAGGTCGATGACGAGTGGATTCGATTGACGCGTCGTTGGACGGTGGCGGCGTGGGCATTCCTGTCCGTGGGGATCGTCGGTGGAGCCTGGTGGTCGTACGAGGTGCTGGGCTGGGGCGGTTACTGGGCGTGGGACCCTGTCGAGAACGCATCCTTCCTTCCGTGGCTCACGGCAACGGCTTTTGTGCACTCCGTGATGGTGCAGGAACGGCGCGGGATGCTGAAGACCTGGAACCTGTCCCTCATCATCGGGACGTTCCTTCTCACGTTGTTTGGGACGTTTTTGACCCGTTCGGGCATTCTTGACTCAGTCCATGCGTTCACCGAGGGGATGATCGGACCGATATTCCTTGCCTTCATCGCCCTGATCATGCTGGTGTCCCTGGTCCTGATCGCATGGCGCTCGGACCGTCTTCACGCCCCCGGCACCCTGGACGCCGTGGTGTCGCGGGAGAGTTCGTTCATCCTGAACAACCTGCTGTTCGTCGCCTTCACGTTCACCGTGCTGCTGGGAACGACCTTCCCGCTGATCGTGGAAGCCGCGAACGGCAATCGGGTGAGCGTCGGGCCGCCGTACTTCAACATGGTGTCGATTCCGATCGGGGTGCTTCTGCTCTTCCTGATGGGAGTGGGACCGGCTCTGCCCTGGCGTCGCACGACGTCCGAGAAGATGAAGCGAGCTTTCCTCGTGCCGGTGGTCGTCGGACTGGCGACCGGGCTGCTCGGCTTCGCCCTCGGTACCCGGAGCTTCTGGCCCCTGGTCACCTTCACCTTCGCGGGTTTCGTGATGGCGACCATCGTCGAGGAATTCCGTAAGGGTGTACGCGCCCGCATGCGAATTGCCGGTGTCTCTGCGCCAGTGGCGCTCGCACAGATCCTGACGCGCAACAACCGCCGTTACGGCGGCTACATCGTGCACACCGGCATCGTCGTGATCATCGTCGCGCTGGCCCTCTCCGGTACGTACCGCTTCGAACGCGAGGTCACGCTGCAGCGCGGAGAGCTGATGCAGCTCGGCGACTACGGGATCGTGTTCGATGAGCTGTGGGCCGAAGAGCAGGAGCAGCGATTCGTCGTAGGCGGGACGTTCAGCATCTTCCACAGGGGAGAGGACGCGGGGACGATGCAGCCCCGGATGAACTACTACCCGAACTCGCAACAGCCGATCGGCACACCGGACGTACGATCCACGTTGAAGGAAGACCTCTACCTGACGCTGATGGCGTTCGACGAGGCCGAGGGAAGCCACGCCACGATCCGGGCGATCGTCAACCCGGCCGTTCCGTGGCTGTGGATCGGGGGCATGATTTTGGCGCTCGGGGCCATCCTTGCCATCATGCCGCAACGGGGCAGCGGACGCCCGGCGGTATCGGCAGAAGAAATCGCGCGGGAAGAGGATGCCGCAGCGCTCGCTGAAGAGCCCGTTGCGGTGACTGTTTGATCGACAGCGGACGGATTGAGATCATATGAACAGGAAGCGGCTTCGCTGGCTCCTCCCGTTGGCGGCCCTGCCCGTGCTCTGGCTGCTGACCTGGGCCCTGGGCCGGGACACATACGTTCTGCCTTCGCCCATGGCGGGCCTGGAGGCACCGAACTTCGAACTGGTGACGTTCGAAGGCGACACGGTCCAGCTCACCGACCTCGAGGGAAGGGTCGTGATCCTCAATTTCTGGGCCTCCTGGTGCATTCCGTGTCGCCAGGAGCATCCGGTGCTGGTGCAGACCGAACGCACGTGGAGTGATGCGGAGGTGGTTCTCCTCGGCGTCGTCTACCAGGATTCCAGGGCCAACGCCGAGCGCTTCCTGAGCGAGTATGGGGGCGACTGGACCCACGTGCTGGATCCGTCGCAGCGCACGGCCATCGACTACGGAGTGTACGGCGTCCCCGAGACGTTCTTCATCGGCACGGACGGGACGATCTCCCTGAAGAAGGTCGGGCCGGTCACCTGGGATCTCGTGCGGTACCAGGTGGACTCGTTGCTGGCCGCGCCGATGACCGCCGCCAGCGCCTCCGGCGCGGCAGGTGCACCGTGAAGCGCGCCTCTTGGGTTCTGGTCCTCCTGGTTGCCCTCGTCGGTAGCCCGGGTTGGATCCGTGCGCAGGAAGTCGTGCCGGAGGCCGGTACGTCCGCGTCGCAGGACGTCGTGGACACGGAAGCCGAAGACGCCGCCCGCAACGCTCTTACGGACCCCGAGGAGCAGGCGCTGGACGCCCGGGCTGCGGAGATCGCTTCGGGACTCAGGTGCCCCGTTTGCCGCAACCAGTCCATCGTCGAATCCAACGCGGAGCTGTCCCGGGAGATGCATGCCGTTGTGCGGGACAGGCTCGAGGCTGGTGAGACTCAGGAAGAAATCGAGGCGTATTTCGTCAGCCGGTACGGAGAGTGGATCCTGCTCCAACCGCAGGCGCGAGGGATTAATCTGCTCGTATACGGACTCCCCCTGCTGGCGCTGGTGCTCGGCTTCTTCCTGGCTCGAAATCGCCTTCGCAAGTGGGCCAGCGCCGGGGACGAAGGCGTCCCCGCGGACCGACCTGCCGACCTCGAGGCCGAGGACGAGCAGTGGCTGCGAGAGGCGCTGCGCGAGAGTTGAGGGTTGACGGAACCTGAGGGACATTCAGTGTAGTACTTGGGCTTGGGGGTGAACGCGGTTCATCCTCGTGTGGACGAAGCGCCGTTGTACAGCCAGAGATTCGGAGCCTATGAACGCAGCTGCCAGAAAGCAGATCTTTTTCGACGCGCGAGCGCTCGATTCGTTCGACCAGTATCTACAGGATGTCGAGCGTTATCCGCTGATCGAAGATCCGATGGAAGAGCGAGAGATCGCGCGCAGGGCGCGCGCCGGGGACCGGGCCGCGGCTGAGCGGCTGGTCACGGCCAACCTGCGTTTCGTGATCTCGTACGTGAAGAAGTACCAGGGCCGCGGCCTCAACCTGGCCGAGCTCGTGTGCATCGGGAACGAGGGCCTGCTCAAGGCGGTGAAGAAGTTCGATCCCGACAAGGGCGTGAAGTTCATCTCCGTACGCCGTGTGGTGGATTCGTCAGACCGTGCTGCAGGCTCTGGCCGAGCAGACGCGATCGGTACGGATCCCGCTGAACCAGAACTCGAATCTGGTCAAGCTCTCGCGCACGGAAACGGCCCTCACGCAGAAGCTCGGGCGCTCTCCGACAGATCGCGAGATCGCGGAGGAAATGAAGGAGCCGGTGGAGACGGTTCGCGCTCTGCGCCGGGTCGCCTCGGCCGAGCTGAGTCTCGACGCGCCGCTCGACAAGTCAGACCGGGACAGCGCCTCCTTTGGAGAGCGGTTCTCGGGCGCCGACGAGGGGGACATCGAGATCGACGTCGAGGCCCAGGCGCGACGCGAGTTCCTCGAGAAGATGTTCGAGAGCTATCTCACCGAGCGGGAGAGGAAGATCCTCGTCCTGTACTACGGTCTGGACGATGGCGAGGAGATGACGCTCGAGCAGATCGGTGAGCTACTGGGCGTCACCCGGGAGCGGATTCGGCAGATCCGGAACCGCGCCTTCGACAAGCTGCGCGGGTCGGAGCACGGCGACGCACTGGAAGGGTTCTGGCGGGCCAGCGCCTGACGACGCCGGCAACTCAATCGCTGCACGAAGAAGAAGGGGCGGCCGATTCGGCCGCCCCTTCTCTCATCCGGTCGCCGGTGGCGGCGTCCCTCGGAGGAGCTCGCCACGGTTGGGCCAGCAGAAAAATGACCACCGTCAGGACGGCGCTCACCACGCACCACAGGCAGACCGCGTGCAGAATGAACAGCTCGACTCCCGTCAGGTACGCGGAGAACAGAAGCCCGCCGGTCGACGGCCAGGGCGAGGAGGGCGTCGAGCCATCGTCGGCCGGCCGCTGGACCGAGCCCCAGGAAAGCCAGCGACCAGAACACCCGCATACCACAGGGTTCCCCACAACGGGACCGGCTGACCGAGGAAGCGGGCGTACTTCGAAGCCTGTACCGTCTCGCACGAGCCCACGCCGCACAGCATGGCCCCATAGAAGCCCATGTGATAGAGCAGCAGGTAGACCGCCACGAACAGGCCCGCGAGCCCGATCAGAATGATCCCGCGCATCCGCGTGTCATGAGACATCGGCGGACCTCGTCCGCTACTCGCCGCCGGCCACGGTCGCTTTGATCCGCGTCTCGATCGCCCCGTACCCGTAGTCCCCGCCGGTCAGCCGGTATGGCTCACCGTTGAAGAAGATGCTTGGAGTGGAGCTGATGCCAAGAGACTCGCCATACGCCTTCGAGGCCTGAACCTCGGCGACGGTCTCCTGTCCGTCCACACAGCTCTTGAAGACGCCCGCATCCATTCCGAGATCCCGAGCGTAGTCCACGAACTTCCGGTTCGGATTTCCCCCCTGGCTCCAGCTCTCCACGCGGGAGAAGAGCAGGTCCTTCATCTCGAAGTACTTGCCCTGTCTCTTCGCGCACTGGACCGCGATCGCGGGAGCCCAGGAATCAGGCCACAGGGGGAAGTCGAACGATATCCACCGCATCTCACCGGTATTCGCGTAGTTCTGCCGCAGCAGCTTCCCGCTCAGGCTGTTGAACGTCCGGCAATGGGGACAAAGGAAATCGGAGAACTCCATGATCACCACCGGCGCGTCCTCGGCGCCTATCGCAGTGCCTGAAGACATGTCCGCTGCCACATTGCCCCCGGAGAGCGCTACGGGCGCCAGGGCCGGGGCTTCGTCAGATCCCCGCGCGTTCAATAGCAGAAACGCGCCGGCAGCGACTACGGCGACGATCAGAATGTAGAAACCCTTGCCACCCTTTGAATTCGTATTGGCCAAAACACGCTCCTTGTCGAGCACCAACTGGGACCACTATGATCGGCTCCGGCTGATGAGCGCCGGGAGGCCGCAACCTCGGCCGCACAAGATAACACGACCGGCGTTTCGCGCGACCTCTGTGCCGCGCGCCGCGGGAACGATCCACCATCTCGTGGGTGAAACGCGATGTGCCCTGCTCTTCGTGACGAACTGATACCCACCAGGACCGGCTATCAAATGGTTTCTGCCCTATCGAAGCACGTCGGCGGCGTATGCTGCGCGGCATTGATGCTGGCGGCCCCGGCGTGCGGGGATTCGGATGACAGCGGCACGAATCCCGGCGGCCCGCGCGGGGACTTCTTCGTAATGACAGTCACCACGGGTGTCGAGTTCGACGCGGACCGATACGATCTCAGAATCAATGGCATATTCGCCTCGCTCATCGGCGCGAACGACAGCGTCGCATTCGCAAACCGTGCCGTCGACACATATTCGGTCGAGCTCACGGAGGTGGCGCCGAACTGCACCGTTGACGGCGACAATCCACGCCCGATTCAGGTCATCGCCGATACACTGACGGGGACGACATTCGAGATCGATTGCATTGCGACGGCCGGCGTTCTGCAGGTCGTGACGGCAACCAGTGGAGAAAACCCGGACGACGGGTACACACTGGCTGTGGACGACCTGGGCGAGGGCGTGATCGGCGCTAACGACACGGCTCGCACGGCGGACCTGCAGACGGGCGAGCACACGGTTCGACTGGGAGACATAGCGCTGAACTGTCGCCTCGTCGGAGACCCCGAACGAACCGTGCTCGTTCCGAGCGAGGACACGATCGAAACGAAGTATGAGATCGTGTGCACCGACCAGGTCGGTAATCTCAGGCTCATCACGTCGACCACGGGAGTGCTTCTCGATACCGACGGATACGAGGTGGTGGTCGAGTACGGCAGTCCGGTTTCGGTCGGATCGAATGGCGTCCGAACTGTGGGCTCGATCGCGGCCGGCGTCACTCAGGTCCGTCTGCTGGAGTCGAGCGTGGCCGACAACTGCACCGTGGTCGGGGATAACCCCCGAGCGCTGACGGTACCTGCCGGCGGACTGATCGAGACGATCTTCGACGTGGCGTGCTCAGTGCCCTAGATGCCCGCGGGCGGGCACGAACTCAGCGCGCGAGGACGAAGAGGAGCACGGCCGCAAGCAGAATCGTAATTGCTGCCAGGGCCGCCATTTGAGCCCACTCCGGGATGCGCTGCTTCTCGATCTGGCCCACGAGGGCAAGACGCGGAAGCAGGTCCGTTGACCAGGCACGCTCGATCTCTTCCACCATCTCCCGCCACGCCCCTTCATACCCCCGATCGAGGCGGACCATGGCGGCGCGCCAGTCTTCCGCCGCGGCGTGCATTTCCGAGTCATCCTGGTCCGGGTGTCCGGCCTCGAGCTCCACGATTCGGCGGCGCAGGTCGGCTTCCTGTTCCACCTGGTCGCCGAATCTCTCCCACAGCCGGTCGAAGGGTTCCTGCATGCGCTCCACCAGGAAGGCCTTCCCGGCATCGCCGAGCGCCAGGCTTCGGTCGCCTGAGACGTCCACGCCCCGCGTGCCAGCCACGCGCTCCAGTTCACCCGCGTAGACTTCGGCCAGGCGGTCGGCCGCCGTGGCCACGGCGGCCCGCGTGTCATCCTGCAGGCCTCCGGAGTTCATGGCGTCGATCGCCCTCTCGAGGCTATAGGCGCCTCCGGCGGCGGACTTCCGGAGCAGAAGTGGACCGAGCGCGATTTCGCCCAGCTCCTGGAAGTGCGTTTCGAAGAAGTAGTCCCGCATCGCCAACTTGGCCTGCAGCTCACCGGGCACATTCGCGGCCGCGCGCTCGGCGACCTCCTGCAAGGAACCTGCGGCCAGGGAGAAGGGCGGCAGCTCGGCCTGTGGCGGCGGAGATACTTCGCCGCGGCTGAACAGCTCCAGGGGACGTCCTTCCGCCGAATCGGGCGGCTCCTGTGAGGCGGCGAAGAGAACCGCCCCGATTTCCTCGCCAAACAGATAGCGAATCGTGAGCGACGTATCGGGCTTGCCGAGCACCAGGTAGTCGTCGTCACGCTCGGCCGAATCGGCCTTCCTGGCGGGCCTGCGCTTGGCCGCGCGGGCCGGCCACGACACGGTGACTTGTCGGTCTTGAGAAAGGAGATACAGCGCCCTGCGAGTTACGGCTGCGACGTGCAGACCTCCCACCGTTTCGCCTTCGATCGTTCCCGCAACCGCGCATCCGGCCGTGAAGAGGACGACCTCGTGACCGAGTTGTCTTACGATGCGCCGCCTCAGCTCAGTCAGGTCCACCCGCTCCGTGAGGAGCTCGTAGAGGCCGTCCAGCTCCTTGGGCGTGCCCTTGATCGCGAGCGTCGCGCGGACCGCGAACAGAAGCAACATGCCCTTGCGACGCGACACCCAGAACACTTCACCGTACGGGACCATCAACTCGTCGCACAGCAGGGCGACGCCGGCGATCGTCACGCGAGCGCCCCGACGCACGCCGCTGCCATCAATGAACACGTCGGTTTTCAGCGACTGACTACTCATCGGCAAGCATCCGCACCACTTGAGAGGTGTCGCTCAGGTCTTCGAACACGGCGTCGGGAGAGTGTTCGCTCAACTCCGCGACGGCGTGCCGACCCGTCGAGACTGCCAGCGCCCGGGCTCCATTAGCCCGGGCACACCGGATGTCCTCGGGCGTGTCTCCCACGATGACCGCCTCACGCATGTCGAACAATCGGGCGTATCGAACCTGCGCGCGTTCCCGTGCGAGTGGGGGCAGGTCCTCCCTCCACTCGGAATCCGATCCGTAAGCACCGAAACCAAAGCGGCCGGTCAGTCCCGCGGCGTCGAGCTTCCGGCGCGCGCCACCCTCCATATTACCGGTGACGAGCCCCGTGGCGAACCTCTCATCCTCGGCGATCGCGTCCAGGAGTTCGCACACGCCCGATATCGGGCGCACTTGCCCGTTCCGCCCCGCCAGTTCCCGGTCCAACGCGGCCAGGTACGCCACCCATGTCGCGTCGAACCCGGCCTCGATTTCCGCGTCGGGCCAGCCCACCGCGCGCAGGAGTCCACGTACGATGGCGGGGTCCGTTCGGCCGTGGAAATCGAACTCGGCTATGGGACCGGTCTCGCCGTACACCGAACGCATCGCCGACTCCAGAGCGGCCTTACCGGCGCCCAGGGAGTTTACGAGCGTACCGTCGATATCGAACAGTACGAGGCGCACGATCACTCTCCCCCGCGGAGCGACGCAGCGCGCCGCACTTCCTCACCGAACGCCTCGAAGAGCCGCCGATTCGTGCCGGTAGCCTCCTCGATCTTACGCTCCGGGTGCCACTGCACGCCGCATGTCCATGCCGCCTCCTCCGCCCGGTACTCCACGGCCTCGACCAGTCCATCCGGCGCCCATGCCACCGCGCTCAGCTGTGGGGACAAATCCCGAATGCCCTGGTGGTGGGCGGAGTTCTGCATGAACTCCTCCACTTCGAACACTCCCGCCAGAAGCCGGGGTGAATGCGTCCGTATCGAGTGGATGTGGCCGTCGAACTCGCGATAGCGGTCGTGGTCGATGTTCGGGCCGCGCTGTGTGTAGAGGTCCTGAAACAGCGTACCGCCCAGGGCCACATTCAGGATCTGGATTCCACGACAGATCGCGAGGACGGGTGCACGCCGGTCCAGCGCTTTCTTAAGGAGAGCCAGTTCCATGGCATCGCGTTCCGGCGATACGGTTCGGGCGCCATCCGGCGCCTGTCCGTAGCGGGCCGGATCCACGTCCTCTCCGCCCGTGAGAAGAAGTCCGGACGCCAGCCCGAACATCCGGTCGCGAGTGGCCTCATCGTCCAGGGGAGACAGCACCAGTGGCAGGCCGCCGGCCACGCGAACGGCCTGCAGGTAGCCCGCTTCCAGCACGACCCGTGGCATCCCGATGTCACTGTCCCGAACGGGAGCCGTGACCGCAATGAGCGGGTGGCTCACGGGCGGGTCTCGCCGGCCACGGTTTCGGCCAGCCACGAGCGCAGGATGGACGGATCCAGGTTGCCTCCCGAGAGGATGGCTACCGTGGCCCCGGTGCCGGACGGCCTTACCCTCCCCGAGGCGATCGCCGCGATCGTCGCCGCGCCGCTCGGCTCGACGACCAGTCGCTGGCCCTGGCACCACAGCACGGCCTCGCGGATCGAGGCATCATCCACCGTGACCACCTGATCGACAAGATCGCGAGTATGTTCGAACGTCAGATCGCCGGGCCGCACGGGTTTCAGGCCGTCGGCGATCGTGGCGACGGACTCGAGGGTGATCGGATGTCCGGCGTCCAGGGACCGGCTCATCTTGGGGGCTCCGTCGGGCTCCACCCCGACGACGCTGGCGTCAGGAACGAGCCCCCGGATCGCCGCGGCCACACCCGAGACCAGCCCTCCGCCCCCAATGGGAACCAGGATCATGGATAGCCGCGCCTCCTCGCCGCGCAGCTGTGAGAAGTAGCGCAGCTGCTCGACGATCTCCAGGCCGGCCGTGCCTTGCCCCGCGATGATGTGGGGGTGATCGAACGGCGGTACCATGGTCCCGCCGATCTCGCCCAGCAGTTCTTCGGCTCGCGCTTTCCGTTCGGTCGTCGTCGTGCCAGCCATCTCCAGGCGCGCGCCGAGTCTCCGGACCGCGGCGACCTTGATGGCGGGCGCATCCTCCGGCATCACCACCAGCGCCGGGACACCGAAAGTCCGTGCCGCGAAGGCCACCCCCTGCGCGTGGTTGCCCGAGGAATAGGTCACGACGCCGGCCTGACGCACCGCGGGCGAAAGAGAGGAGATGAAGTTGTAGGCCCCGCGGAGCTTGAATGCGCCGGCGAACTGGAGACACTCGCATTTCAACCACAAATCCGACGCGTCGCCCGGAACGGGTCCGGCGGACCGATCCACCGGAAGCAGGGGCGTCCGGCGGATGGCGCCGCGTATCCTGTCCGCCGCGGCACGGATCTCATCCAGGGTTACCAGGCGTTCGCTCTCGGACATGGAGATCTACTCCCCCGTTTCGGGTGTCTCCGCGATCTCCTCGCCGTAGCCGGCCTCGGCGACGACCTCGCCGTCCTCCAAGACTTCGTCCACTTCGTCCAGCTCAGCCGCGACCTTGGCGATGTCCACCAGCTCGTCGCCCTTGTCCAGCGCGATGACTCGCACTCCCTGCGTGGCCCGGCCGATCACCCGGATCTGGGACGCGGGCTGCCGGTTGATCACTCCTCCGCGGGTCACGAGCATCAGTTCGTCTTCGTCCGTGACCTCGCGGACCCCGACCACATCGCCGGTCTTCTCGTTCAGCCGGAAGTTGATCAGACCCTGCCCGCCACGGCGTTGCACGCGGTAGTCCTCCACCTTCGTGCGCTTGCCAGCTCCGCGGCTCGTGACCGTGAGGAGACTCGCCCCTTCCCGGACCACCACCGCTCCCACCACCTCGTCTCCGGCCTTGAGGCGAACGCCGCGCACACCGCGAGTGGCTCGACCCATTTCCCGGACGTCGCCTTCGCTGAACCGGATGGCCATGCCCTTACGCGTCGCCAGGATGAGGTCATTGTCCCCATCCGTCAGCCGCGCGTCGATCAGGCGGTCGCCCTCGTCGATGTTGATCGCGTTGATGCCCTTGACCCTCACGTGCCGGTAGGCGGCCAGGCTCGTCTTCTTGACCTGCCCGCTTCGAGTCGCAAAGACCACGTACCGATCGGGGTCGAACTCCCGCACCCGCAGGATGGACGCGATCGTCTCGTCCTTTGAAATGTCGAGCAGGTTGACCACGGGCTTTCCGCGCGAGGTACGGGAAGCGAGAGGAATCTCGTGCACCTTGAGCCAGTACACCTGGCCGCGCGCCGTGAAGACGCAGAGGTAGTCGTGTGTCGAGGCCATGAACAGGTGCTCGACCCAGTCCTCTTCCTTCGTGTCCATCCCGCGCGATGCCGCGGCCACCGCGCCTCTGCTGGCGATACGTCGCCGGGGCGATCCGCTTGATGTAGCCCTGATGGCTGATCGTGATCACCATGGGCTCGTCCGCGATCAGGTCTTCCGGGTTGAAGCTGATCTCGGCATCGATGATCTGGGAGCGCCGTTCGTCGCCGAAGCGTGTGGCGAGCTCGACCAGTTCTCCCCGCACCACGGCCATTCGAGCTTCGCGCGACGCCATCAGGGCTTCCAGCTCCTCGATGGTCGCACGGATCTCGGCCAGTTCTTCCTCGAGCTTCTCGATCTCCAATCCCGTGAGGCGGGACAGGCGCATGTCGAGGATGGCCTCGGCTTGTTTGGCGCTGAGCTCGAAGCGCTCGCGCAGGCTGGAGGCCGCTTCCTCGGTGTTCTTGGAAGCGCGGATGATCTGCATGACCTCGTCGATGTTGTCGACGGCGATCTTCAGCCCCTCGAGGATGTGCTCGCGCTCTCGCGCCACCCTGAGGCTGTACTCGGTGCGCTTCACGACCACCGTGTGCCGGTGATCGATGAAGTGCCCGAGGATCGTCTTGAGGTCCATCACCCTGGGAACCCCGTTCACGAGCGCCAGCATGATGACGCCGAACGTGCTCTGCATCTGGGTGTGCTTGTAGAGCTTGTTCAGCACGATCTCGGGGATCGCGTCGCGCTTCAGCTCGATCACGACCCGAATGCCGTCACGCGCCGAAGACTCGTCTCGCAGGTCCGAGATGTCTTCGACGCGACGGTCACGCACGAGCTGGGCGATCTGCTCGACGAGGCGCGACTTGTTCACCATGAACGGGATCTCGGTGACGATCAGTCGCTCGCCTCCGCTCGGCCGATCCTCGACGTGGGCCCGCGCGCGCATGACCACGCGACCCCGTCCCGTGGTATACGCTTCCCGAATCCCGGTGCGTCCGTAGACGAGCCCCCCGGTAGGGAAGTCCGGTCCCGGGACGTACTCCAGGAGGTCTTCGACGGGTGTGTCCGGGTCCTCGATCAGACGTTCGCAGGCCGCGACGATCTCGCGGAGATTGTGGGGCGGGATGTTCGTGGCCATCCCCACGGCGATGCCTGACGAGCCGTTCACCAGCAGGTTCGGGAGCCTGCGACGGAAGAACCGTCGGCTCCTCCAGGCGATCGTCGAAGTTGGGCGCGAAATCGACGGTCTCCTTGTCGATGTCGGCCAGCATCTCGGTGGCGAGCGGGGCGAGGCGGGCCTCGGTATACCGGTACGCCGCCGCCGCAGTCGCCGTCGATCGACCCGAAGTTCCCCTGCCCGTCCACCAGCGGATAGCGCAGCGAGAACTCCTGCACCATCCGAACCAGCGAGTCGTACACCGCCGAGTCGCCGTGCGGGTGGTACTTGCCCAGCACGTCACCCACGACCGTCGCGCACTTCTTGTACGGCCGGTTCGGGGACAGCCCGAGCTCGTGCATGGCGTACAGAATCCGGCGGTGCACCGGCTTCAGCCCGTCGCGCACGTCGGGCAGGGCCCGCTGCACGATGACGCTCATCGAGTAGTCGATGAACGACTCTCGCATCTCGTCTTCGAGGAGTCTCAGCTCTACGCGCTCTGTTCGTTCAGTCGTTTCCATTCGCCCGTCACGGAAGGGTGGTTTCGGCAGCCCCGACGGAGGCTCGCTCTCGGCGCCTCGCATCGTCGCGCGGACGGCCGGGCAAGCCCGGCCGTGTACCCGTACCTGACGGCCCTACGGGGCCGCCATCGCATTCTAGGAATAACCGGGGAAATATAGCCGTTTGGGGGCCCCTGCGCGACCGTTCGGCGACGATCGCGCAGGGGCCGGTTGGAAGCGCCGAAGCGAGATCAGAAACCGGATTCCTGAAACTCCGCAGGCTCCGTGTCCAGGTCTCGATAACGCCGGAAGAGTTGGAGCTGACGGTGGTCGAGCGAGGTGGCCTGGCCACGTATCACCACGGTTTCGGCTTCCGTTGACAGTTCGAACGGGTCTCCCGTCCATACGACCAGGTTTCCGACCTTGCCGGGCTCCAGCGAGCCGTATCGTTCGCCGACCCCGAGGGCCTCCGCCGGCGCCAGGGTAACGGCTCGAAGAGCGGTATCCCAGGGCAGCCCGAAGCGCACGGCGTTTCCGGCCTCCAGTAGGAGCCAGCGAGCGTTGTGCGTGTTGAAGCTCCCGATGACCACCGTCACGCCGGCGCGATCGAGAAGGGCCGCGTTGTCGAATCGCGACCCGAGACGATCGAACCCTGCCGGGCTGCTGTTGAGGGGCTTGAGGATCACGGGCACACCCGCCGAGGCGATCCGGTCGGCAACCATCCACGCCTCCGACCCCCCAGAAATCAACAGATCGAGCCCGTAATCGTCCGCGATCCGCAACACGGCCTCGATGTCGCTCGCCCGGTGAACGCCGACGATCAGTGGAATCTCGCCGGCCAGTACCGGGCCCAGGGCCTCGAGATCCAGCCGCGAGGCCGAAAGCTCCCGCGTGCGGCCGGTCGAAAACTCGGCCTGATGATCACGCCAGAACCTGGCGTCATCCAGGACTTCACGCAGTCGGAGAGAGGCGCCCCCACGAGCCCCTCCAGCCGCCCCTGCGCTGTAGTTCGCCACCATCGCCGCGCGGGCTTTCACCAACATCTCGTCAGCCGATGAACCCGCAAGATCGATGATCGCGGCCTGTCCCGAAATCAGGCCTCCGCCGGGAGTCGAGAGTGCTGTGGTCAGGCCAGCGGCCCGGTTCACGGGGATCAACACGGACCGGGGGTTGATTCCGTCTACGACGTCGAAAGCCGCACGCACCGGGTCGCCTTCCAGTCGAGCATCCACCGTCGAACTCACCATTCCGACCTCCACCAGTCCGAGCGATGTGGTCGCATCGAACAGGCCGGGGGTGACGATTCGCCCCTTGGCGTCGAGGATCGGGACGCCCGCGGGCACCTCGACGTCGGCACCGACTGCGGCGATGACCCCATCCCGGACCAGCACCGTCGCTCCCTCCAGCACGGCCCCCGCGACGGTATGTACGGTGCCTCCCGTCACGGCCAGGTCCTGCCCAACGGCTCCAGCGGGGAAGCCCGTGAGCCACGCGAACAGTATGGCGCGCCCTGACCATCTCGCCGCGATCCGGGCCGGGGCGCTCATCGGTCACCTCCCTGACCCGCTTCGGGCAGGATGCCGAGTTCGAAATCGCTCGACGGATTGCCCTCGGAGCGGAACCGGTCGTAGACCACCGCGCCGTCGATGAATACCTGGTCGGCCCGGCTGTAGATGCTGAACGGATCGCCCGACCAGACGACCACGTCTCCCGCCTTGCCCGATTCCAGGGAGCCCGTCTCGCCATCGATGCCCAGCGCCCACGCCGGATTGATGGTGATCCAGCGCAACGCGTCATCACGACTCACGTGGAGACCTGCGCTGCGCCCTGCGTGCATGGCCCGGGCTGCGTTCTGGTTCATGATCTGGATCTCGAGTCCACTGTCCGTATGCAGGATCGCGCGCGCTCCCGCCTCAGACAGCAGGGCGAGATTCTGCGGAATGCCGTCGAGGGCCTCCATCTTGAAGCCCCACCAGTCCACCCACACGGAGGCTCCCACGTCCTCTTCGGCGAGACGGTCGCGGATCTTGTAGGCCTCCGTCGCGTGATGAAAGGAACGAATGGTGAACCCGAACTCGTGCGACAGCTCGAGCATCGTGAGCATGTCGTCCGCCCGGTAGCAGTGGTTCTGGATCAGGATGTTCCCGCGGAGGACTTCCGCCAGTGTCTCTAGCTCCAGGTCACGATCCGGCGGATCGGACTGCCGGTCCCCCTCGAGCCACTCGTCCCACTCCGCGCGATACCGGTCCGCCCGGATGAACGCCGCTCGGTACCCGGCCACGTTGCCCATCCGGGTGGAGGGACCGCGGCTCGCGTACACGCGCTTCGGGTTCTCACCGCATGCCATCTTCAGGCCCATCGGGGCGCCGGGGAACATCATGTCCGTCACGCCGCGGCCGGGCACCAGCTTCAACGTCACGCCGCGACCACCGATCAGATTGGCGCTCCCCGGCAGGGACTGCAGGGTCGTCACTCCCCCGGCCAGAGCTCTCCAGAATCCTGGGTCCTGGGGCCAGACCCCATGTTCGGCCCACACCTCGGCGGTCACGGGATTCGTGGCCTCGTTGCCCTCTCCCATCCCTTCGACCGATGGCGAGGGATACACGCCCAGGTGTGAGTGCGTGTCGATGATCCCGGGGGTGACGAATCGGGCGGAGGCATCGACGATCGTCGCGCCGGCGGGGGCATCCAGCCCGACGCCAACCGCTTCGATTCGGCCGTCGACGAGCAGTACGTCGCCGCCTTCGATTTCTTCGCCGGCTGCCGTCATGACGGTCCCGCCGCGAATCAGCACCGGAGGGGAGGCGGGTGGCTCGTACGACGACTCCCAGGCACCGTTCGGCGTGCCATTCAGGAGCTGCCGGTCGGCCTCGGCGCGCTGTGCGGCGCTCGTGACCGCCGGGTCTGCGCCGCGGGTCGCGGCCCCACCCGACGCGCAGCCGGCCGCCGCGAGGGCCAGGACGAGCAGAGAGGCTACCCCCCCACTGTGACTCCGTCTTGCCATTCTCGATCTCCTCGAGTGTTCGTGAATGCGGTCGCCAAAGGTAGCGCACCGATGCGCGGATGACAGAATCCTGGCCGGAGGACCTAGGCGCAGACCCGATAGTCGTCGATTTCACGTCGCCCCAGGACGTCCAGCGCTTCCCGGATCTCGTCGCGGGCTCCGGGCGAGCCGACGGCGGCGAGTACGTACGGATCGTCGCTCCGCAGCAGGACCTCGAATCCGTCCGGGTCCAATACGGGCGCTCCGTGGATCTCCTGCCCGATCTTCCGAGCGTCGAGGTCCACGAACGCCGAAACCGGCCGACCTTGCCGGAGAAGCTCGCGAGCCAGCGGCTTTCCGACCTTGCCCGCTCCCCACACCACGAGAGGCCGGCCGGAGGGCAGGAATGCCTGGTCGAGAAAATGGACCTTGCAGCGCCGGAACGCCTCGGGCGAATAGCGAGCCGACGTGAGCGAGTGGCGGTCGGGCCGCACCCGCCAGCGCAGCAGTGGGCGGGCGAGGTTCGCGATTCGCATTCCCGCAGCGTGCAGCCGCAGGACCAGGTCGTAGTCCTCCGGCCAACCCCGATCGCGGTATCCGCCGACGCCGGACAACACGGAGCGCCGGATCATCAGGGTCGGGTGAGCGACCGGACACTCCACGAGCAGGTCACGGCGCAGTGCCTCCGGATCGGAGAGCCCGTTCAGCCAGGATTCGTATCGTCGGTACCCATCTCCGACCTCCGAGAGCGGAAACAACTCCACGGCCGTACCGCAGCCTGCCAGATCCCGCCGGGCCGACAGGAAATCACGCTGCAGTTCCAGGCGCAGGGCGTCGGCGATATCGTCGCCATCCATCCTGGCCAGCAGGGGGGCCCGGGCCGCGGCCACGGCCAGATCGAGGGCCGTGAGCAGCCCGTCCTGGGACGCGCCGTCCGGCGGGCACCCGCCGGATGACGGCGCGAGTTCGAGAACCCTTACGCGATCGTCCCTGGCAGCCCATCGGCGCAGAAGGACGGCCGTGTCATCGAGCGAACGATCATCGACGGCTATGACCTCGTAGTCGCGGAGAGACTGCGCCTCGAGGCTCTCGATGCACTGGGGCAGCCAGGTGGACATGTTGCGGCACGGAAGCAGTACCGAGACTTCAGGCACGCGCTTCTCTCACCCCGCCCTCGCGCTGGACCCGGGCGCCGAACCGGAGGCTGTCTGCCTCCTGCCGGACGGCCTGCAGGTGAAGCGCCAGGTAACGGCCGGTGTGCGACCCTGGGGCTGCCATCACATCCGCCGGCGGCCCGGCTACCACGACGCGCCCCCCGGCTTCGGCCGCCTCCGGTCCCAGGTCCAGGATCCAGTCGGCGGCGGCGATCACATCCAGGTCGTGCTCGACTACCACGACGGTGTTTCCAGCTTCCACGAGTTGCCGCAGCACCCCCAGCAGTCGCTCGATCTCACCCAGGCCCAGCCCGACCGTCGGCTCGTCGAGGATGTACATGCGCTGTTTGCCCGATGACCTGCGAGCCAGCTCGCGGGCCACCTTGAGCCGCTGCGCCTCGCCTCCGGAGAGCGTCGTGGCGGATTGGCCGAGCCGCAGATAGCCGAGCCCGACTCGCTGCAGCTGCCATAGCGCCTGTCCCAGCCGGTCCTGCCGGATGAAGAACCGGATCGCCTCGTCCACGGTCAGATCGAGCACATCGCGAATGCTTCGCCCGCGGTAGAGTATCTCGAGGGTCTCCGGCTTGAATCGCCGCCCCTCACACACTTCGCAGGGCATGGCCACATCGGCCAGAAACACCATTTCCACGACTTCCTCGCCCGCTCCCTTGCAGGCTTCACACCGTCCACCCGTCACGTTGAAACTGAAGTGGCCGGCGCCGAATCCGCGGCGCTGCGCCTCCGGCTGTTCCGCGAACAGGCGGCGTATCTCGTCGTACGCCTTGATGTAGGTGATCGGATTGGACCGCGGCGTGCGGCCGATCGGGCTCTGATCGACCAGGACGACCTCCTCGAGAAGTTCCGCCCCGCTCAGGGATGTCCATTCCCCCGCGGCCTCTCCCAGGTGCCGGCGGGCGGACGAACGGCCGCGTACCGCCTTCTCCAGGGCACGGAACAGGATGTCGTGCACCAGCGTCGACTTCCCGGAGCCGGAGACACCCGTGACCGCCGTGAGACGGCCGAGCGGAATCGCCACGTCGAGATCCCGTATGTTATGGAGCGTCGCTCCCTGCAGTCGCAGCCACGCCCCGGGTGCCCCGGGCGATCGCCGCATGGGCGGTATGCGTTCGCGCAGTGCTCGTCCCGTAGCCGTATCTGCCCTCGACAGGCTGTCGAAAGATCCGTCGAACACGAGTTCGCCCCCATGCTCGCCCGCCCCGGGGCCAAGTTCCATGACCCGGTCCGCCTGGCGCATCACGGAAGTATCATGCTCGACCACGAGGAGCGTATTGCCTCGATCCCTGAGTTGCAGCAGGACTCCGAGAAACCTCTCGACGTCCCTTGGGTGCAGGCCGATGGTCGGTTCATCCAGGACGTAAAGCGTGTCCACCAGGCGGCTCCCGAGGCTTCCAGACAAACGGATTCTCTGCATTTCTCCGCCGGAGAGGGTTCGGGACTGCCGATCCATGGACAGATAGCCCAGGCCCACGGATGAGATGAACTCCAGTCGATCCCCGAGCTCCCGCACGACGGTCTCCGAGACCCGCGCCTCGAACGGCGAAAGGTTCAGGTCGGCCAGCCAGTCCCTGAGCTCATCCACGCTGAGGGCAGCGGCCGCCGCGATATCGAGTCCTCCGACGTGGACGTGTAGCGCATCGGGTTGCAGTCGGGCGCCCTGACAGCGATGACAGGTCTCCGGCAACTGATACTGCCTGAGGAACACTCGGATGTACTGCTTGTAGCGTTTCCGCTCGCGCGAGCGCAGGAACGGAAACATGCCGACGAAGTCCTCCGAGCCCTGCAGCAGTTCCTCCCGCAATGACTCGGGAAGGGCTCGCCACGGGAGAGTCGGGTCCACTCCCCGGCGCGCCGCCAGCTCCATCACGTCCGCCGCTTCCCGGAAGTAGCGGGGCTTCGTCCACGGATCCAGAGCGCCGTCCGCGAGAGATCGCTCCGCGTCCGGTACGACCAGGTCGAGCGCGTATTCGAGCGTAGCCCCGAATCCATTGCATTCGGGGCAGGCGCCGGTCGGGTGGTTGAAGCTGAAGAGAATCGGCGTCGGGGCCGGGAATTCGCGTTCGCAGTTCGCGCACCGAAAGGCCTCCGCGAACAGCAGTCGCTCGCGAACGGTCGGCGTCTGCCCGTCGTCCCGGCGGACCACGAGAACCTCGGCGCGACCGTGACCCTCCGCGAACGCCCCGGCGAGGGAGTCCGAAAGCCGCTCCCGGCTTTCCGCACCCACCGACAGGCGGTCCACGACGACCAGCACCTCCCGTGCGGAGTCCAGACGAGGCGCGCCGTCGGGGGGCGGCCCGTCCCCATAGTCCAGATCGTCACCGTGGTGCGCCGCCCCATCGATCATGACGCGGACGTAGCCGCGGGCCTGAAGATTAGCGACGGCCGCTTCGTGCGAGAGGCCCGCACTGCGTTCCAGGGGAAAGGTCACGTAGACGGACGTGCCTTCGGGTAGCGACAGGACCTGGTCAGTGGCGGACTGCACGGTGTCCGGGACCACACGCACCCCGCAGTCCGGACACAGGGTATGCCCGACCCGGCTCCAGAGCAGACGCATGTAGTCGTAGACTTCGGTGCTCGTACCCACGGTCGAGCGACTCGTCTGCACCGTGTTTCTCTGGTCGATCGCCACCGACGGCGCGACACCGTCGATCCAATCGACCGCCGGTTTCGGCATCCGTTCGAGGAACTGCTTGGCGTAGGTCGACAGCGACTCGACGTACCTCCGCTGGCCCTCCGCGTAAACGGTATCGAACGCGAGGCTCGACTTCCCGGATCCGCTGGGGCCGGTCAAGACGGTCATCGCCCGGTGGGGGATTTCGACGTCGACCCCTTTCAGGTTGTTCTGCCGGGCGCCTCGAACTCGAATGGAGGTGAGCATGCGGCGATGATGCTCCCCGGTCGTGGGAGCGTCAAACGGCGCGGCTGGAACGCCGCCCGGGAGCCGGGTATGTTCGGGGAGCCTGAACCTCGAGCTCTGGAGAACCGACCCTGCAGACATCGCCGGAAGGGCCCGTCCACGAAGAAGAAGCCCTGGGTAAGGCGTACGACGCTCACCTCATGCGCCGGCTGCTCGCGTACCTGCGTCCCTACCGATGGTACGTTGCGGCGGCGGTGGGCATCCTCATCGCGGCCTCGGGTCTCGCCCTCGTCGGACCGTGGCTCACGAAGATCGCGATCGACCAGGCGTTCCCGGCTGGAGACCTGCGGCTGCTGGCGATCCTGGCCGGCGTCTACGTCGGCTCGCTTCTCGTCGCCGCCGTGCTGGAGTACGCGCGCACCCTCCTGACTACCTGGATCGGACAGCGGGTGATGGAGGATCTGCGAGGCCAGATTTTTGCGCATCTGCAGCGCCTCGAGCTGGCGTTCTTCGATCGAAACCCGGTGGGCCGGCTGATGACGCGGGTCACGAGCGACGTCGAGGCCCTGAACGACATGTTCACGTCAGGGGTGGTCACGATCTTCGGTGACGTGTTCACGATCGGCGCTATCGTCACCGCGATGCTGCTCCTGGACTGGCAACTCGCCCTGGTCACCTTCACGGTCCTGCCCCTGGTCTTCGCATCCGCTTGGCTGTTTCGAACACGCGTCCGTCGGGCCTACCGGGACATCCGGCTCCGACTCGCCCGTATCAACGCCTTCCTCCAGGAGCGCATTACCGGGATGAGCGTGACACAGCTCTTCCGGCAGGAGGAACAGACCGCCGAGCGGTTCGATGAAATCAATCGGGATCACCTCTCCGCTCACCTGAGGTCCATCACGTACTACGCGCTGTTCTTCCCGACGGTGGAGATCCTGGCCGCCCTCGCGATGGCATTGATCATCTGGTACGGCGGGTCCGAGTCTCTGCGCGGAGCCATGACCGTCGGTACGATCGCGGCGTTTCTTCAATACGCCCGCAGGTTCTTCCGGCCGATCCAGGACCTTTCGGAGAAGTACAACATCCTGCAGAGCGCGATGGCGAGTTCCGAGCGAGTGTTCCGATTGCTGGACCGGGAGCCGCATCCCGTCGAATTCGAACCCGCGGCCGCGGACCAGGGACACGGCGTCGAAGGAGCCGATTCCGATGGAGACCCGAGCGTACCGGCGGTGCCGGTACGCGGTGGTCGGATCGAGTTCCGGAACGTGTGGTTCCGCTACGGCGAAATGGACGCGGACGCCCCACCACCGGACGCCGAGAACGTGGACTGGGTGCTGAAGGACGTTTCGTTCACCGTCGAACCCGGCCAACGAATCGCGATCGTGGGAGCCACGGGGGCCGGCAAGTCGACACTCATCAACCTTCTCATGCGCTTCTACCGCCCGCAGCGGGGGACGATCTTCCTCGACGATACGGACATCTCGACCGTACCGGCGCCGGCCGTGCGCAGCCGGATGGGCCTGGTGCTCCAGGACGTGTACCTGTTCTCCGACACGGTCGTCCGGAACATCGATCTGGGCCGGACGGATATCGGCCCGAGAGAGGTGGAGGAGGCGGCACACAGGGTTGGGGTGGCCCCCTACATCGATCGTCTGCCGGACGGGTATGATCAGCGACTCGGGGAGCGCGGCAGCAACCTGAGCGCCGGCGAACGCCAGTTGCTCAGCTTCGCGCGGGCACTCGCCGGTGACCCGGACCTCTTGATCCTGGATGAAGCGACCAGCGCCGTGGACTCGGAGATCGAAGCCCGGATCGAGCGGGCTCTGGAGGCGCTCATGATGGGCCGCACCAGCCTGGTCATTGCACACCGGCTCTCGACGATCCGCAACGCGGACCGCATCCTCGTGATGCATCACGGTGAGATCCGGGAAACCGGAACTCACGAAGAGCTTCTGTCTCTTGGCGGACTATACACTCGACTGCACCGGCTCCAGTTCGCCGGATCGCCGAGCGCGGCATGAACGATATCCTGGACTTCGTGATCGGATTGGACTCCCGGTGGGTACTGGCCGGTCTTCTCGTCGTGCTCGACGCGTGGGCCATCGGTATGATCGTCCGGGCACGGCCGGCCCGGAGAGTAGGGATCCTCTGGAGCGGGATTGTCATCTTGTGCCCGATCATCGGGCTGTTGTTCTGGTACGCCCTCGGCCCGAAGCCTGTCCCGAAGGCAGCAGCCCGCTAAGGCCGGCTCAGGTGGGAATGGCGGCCCCGAGGAGTTCCATGATCAGCCGGACCGAGGCCTCGGTCGCGCCCCGGCCGCTCTCCACGTAACGCCGCGCCTCGGCGCCCATTTCGTCTCTGTGCTTGCTGTCCGCCATGAGCTCCGAAAGCGCCGATGCTACGCCGTCAGGCTCCGCCTCTACGGCGATCCCCCGCTGAACCATTTGGCGGGCCTCCCAGCGATCGTACACGGGCCCAAAGAGAATCGGCAGACTGGCCGCCGCCGGTTCAACGACCGAATGCAGGCCCTCTCCCCCGATTCCGCCGCCCACCCAGGCCATGTCGCACTCGAGGTACAGTTCCGCCAGAAAGCCCACGGCGTCGACGAGCAGCGGAGCCGGTGACCCCGGCCCCGCCGCGTTCCCGTCCGGCGCCGAATCGGCGAGCGCCGACCACAGGCGGGGCTCGACACCCAGATGCTCCAGACAGAGCTCGCGGATACGCTCAACCGCGGCAACATCCGGCTCGTGGGGCACCAGGACCAGTTCCAGGCCCGGGCCATCGCCTGCCACCAGCGCCGCCGCCGCCTCTGTCAGCACCCTCTCGTCCTCGGGCCACGTCGATCCGGCGCACAAACGGACGACACCTGGACTTCCGACCGGCAGCCTCCGGCCGCTCGCAGACGCCGCTTGCCTGGCCCGGTCCACTCTCTCGAGGGCCCGCTCGAACGATGCGTCTCCCGTGACCCGGATGGCATCCGGGCGGGTTCCGAGGGTCTCGAGGCGTTCGATCTCCTCCTCCGAAACGGCGCCGACCGCATCGAGCCGGCCGTAACTGGGTACGAGCAGTTGTCGCCCGGGACCCCGCAAACGGCTGCTGCTGGGTCGCACCGTAGCGTTGATCATCCCCAGCGGAATCCCGAGTTCCGCCGCGGCCCGGGTGAGCGCGGGCCAGGCGTCCAGCTTGGCGAATACCAGTGCGTCGGGTCGCGAACGCTCGAGCGCGTCCCGGCAGGCCGCCATCGTCTCGAGGGGCGGATACCCGGCGTAGTCAGCCCCCAGTTCATCCAGGACGCTCTCCGCGGATGGTGACGAATAGCTGACCAGAAGCTGAAGGTCCGGCCTCTCGGCGCGCACCCGGTTCACGACGGGAATCGCCCCGGCCAGCTCCCCGGCCGAGGAACCGTGCAGCCATAGCAGGGGACGGAAGGGATCTCGTTCGCGTTCAGCCCATTGCGTGATCTCGCCGACGGCGGCGCGGCGGCCCTCCACGGCAGCCGAGACCTTCGGCGAAGCGGCGCCGAAAGCCGGAAGCAGGGGCCTCAGTGCGTTGACCGCCACGTTGTAGAGATTCTCGAGCAGGCTCACGCTACCTCTGCGGTCAGGGTCCGGCCGTGGATGGGTCCCTTACAAGGTACGGCTATCCCTCCTGCCGGGTACAGGACCGACTCCACCGCTGACCCACGCGCGCAGGGGACTCGCTGCGGCCATCCGACTCGGCGTATCATTCGGAACGGATCAACCCCTGGTGAGGAACGCGTGCGCTACATCGGAAACAAGACAAAGCTCGTGCCGTTTCTTCTGGAGACGCTTGCCGATCTCGGACTCGAACCGGGGGTGGCGTGCGACCCGTTTGCCGGCACGGCGAGCGTCGGGCGGGCCCTGAAGACGGCAGGCTGGCGGGTCCACTGCGGCGATCTCCTGGCGGCATCGTACGCTTACCAGGTCGCGCGGGTGGCACTGGACCGGACACCCCGGTACCCGGGGTCCGTCGCCGGAGGAAGCTCGGGCCGGCGCTCCACCAGCTACGCGGCCGTTCTTCGAGTGCTCGAGGGACTGGCTCCGAGGCCCGGATTCGTCACCGAGCACTACACGCCGGCTGGCGAAGACGGACGCGAGCACGGTCGCATGTACTTCACGCCGGAGAACGGCGCGTCGATCGACGCCATGCGCGAATGCATCGCCGAGTGGGACCGGTCGGACCTGATCGACCGGTCCCGTGAGCAGCTTCTTCTCGCGACCCTGATTCAGGCCGCGGACCGGGTCGCGAATACAACCGGAGTCTACGCCTCGTTCGTGAAGACCTGGCAGCCCAACGCCACGCGCCGAATCCACCTCCGACCGGTTCGGCCTGCCGTTCCGCCGGCACGGTCGGCGCTCGGCTGTACCGCGTTTCGCGGACCGGCGGGTGCCCTGCTCCGCCGAATTGGATCGGTGGACCTCATGTATCTCGATCCGCCCTACAATGAGCGCCAGTATCCGGGCTATTATCACCTGCCGGAACTGCTGGCCCAGGGGTGGGATCCGCCGCCCGAGTTGAGGGGCAAGACCGGGCTCATCCCGGATGACGACCTGCGATCGGACTGGTGCCGCCGGGGTCGCTGTGAGGCGGCGCTGCGCTCGATCCTCGACCAGGCCGATGCCCGACACGTACTTCTCAGCTACAACGACGAGGGCCTGCTGCCGCGAGACTGTATCGAGGATGCCTTCCGCGCGTCCGGCGAACCCGACACCTTTCGCGTGTTCACTCGAGGCTACCGGCGGTACCGCAGCGACTCGGACGGACCGGACCGCCAGTACAGTGGGGACGCCGTCCGGGAGCGGGTGTACTACGTGAGGAAGTCGTGAAGTCACGCCCGCCGAGGCGGGAAGGCACCAATCGGTGGTCGGGACGTATAGCCAGCATGACTCGGAACCGCATGCCGCCTCTACCCTGTATCGCGGGCGTCGCCGCCATGGTCGTTTTGCCGGCCTGTTCACCGGGCTACGTACTCCGCGCCGGTTGGGAGGAGGCGAAGATCCTCACCGCACGCCGGCCGATTCACGAGATCGTCCACGACACGACGGCGTCGGCCGAGCTGCGCGGAAAGCTCCGGCTTGTGCAGGATTCGCGGGACTACGCCGTCCGGGCCCTGGAGCTGGTGCCGGGGGACGCATTCACCAGCTACGTCGAGCTGGAACGGGACACCCTTCTCATGGTCGTCAACGCGGCCTACGAGTTCGATCTCCGTTGGAAGACCTGGTGGTTTCCGATCGTCGGCCGCCTGCCCTACAAGGGTTACTTCGACTTCGGCAAGGCGCACCGGGAGGCCGACAAACTCGCTGCGCAGGGGTTCGACACCTGGGTGAGGCCGTCGAGCGCCTTCAGTACGCTGGGGTGGTTTCCGGATCCTCTCATGTCAACGACGCTGCGGGCCGACAGCGTGGGCATTGTCGAAACCGTCCTGCACGAAATCACGCACAGCACCTTCTTCCCCAAGGGGCAGGCCCGGTTCAACGAGAGCTTCGCCAACTTCGTGGGCCATCGGGGTACGATCTCGTTTTTCTGTGATGGCGTGGCCGACGAAGGGCTATGCGCCTCGGCCGAGGATCGATGGTACGACATTCGGGTCTTCGGCCGGTTCTTCCACTCGATCCTGGACCCGCTCGAAATCGTCTACCAATCCGATCTGCCGCCGGACGAGATGCGCGTGGAGAAGCGGCGGATCCTGCGAGAGGCGGCCCGAAGATTCGAATCGGAGGTCCAGGACGAGTTTCGATCGGGCCGCTATGGTGGGCTGGACCCCGATCGTGTGAACAACGCGTGGCTGCTCTCCCGGGTCCTCTACTACTCGCGCCTCGATGACATGGAAACGTTGTACCAACGGTACGGCGACCTCACGACCACCGTCCGGGAGGTGATCCGGGAGACCGGCAACGGAGACCCTTGGGCCGCTCTCGATCGACTGCTCGAGGTGCCAGCGGGTGGTGCGTCGGCCGATTCGACTCGCTAGGTTCGAGCGCCATGTACAAGAGCATCCTGATCGGCATCGACTTCTCGGACGCTTCGGCGGAGACCGTGCGCTGGGCCGTGTCACGCTTCCCGGAGGCGGAAATCACGCTGTTCCACGCCATCGAACGCCTCGGTGTGCCCGGCTATTTGAGCCGAGAACTCGGGTCGAAGCTCGGGGTCGCGCGGGAGCGAGAGCTCGACGCAAAGGCCAATCTCGAAGCCATCGCGGAGCAGTGCGGCATCGACGCGAGGATCGAGGTGCGGGCCGGCTGGACTCCCGAAGCTCTCGTGGCGGTGACCGAGGAGATCAAGTCCGAGCTCGTCGTCGTGGGAGCGCACCAGAAGCGGGTGTGGCCTTCGGATGAAGTGGGCAATACGTGTGTCGCCATCGTGCGGAAGGCCAGCGTCCCTGTGCTGGTGTGGAGACCGGTTCGGCAGGAAACCGACAAGATGATTCTCGCCGCCCTCGACCTCCGGGATGGCAGCGCCCCCATTGCGGCCACCGCAGCCCGGTACGCCGCCTACTTCCGGGCGCGCCTGGTGTTGATGCACGCGATGCCCGGCACGCTCCAGGCGTACGTCAGGGCCGTGAGTTCTCCGACCAAGACCGATGAGACGGTCAGGCTGCTCGAACAACGCGCGCGGGACGAAGCCCTCGACCGCGTGCCCCCGGATCTTCGAGAAGGCATCGAGATTCAGACAGCCATCGTCCGGGGCAGGCCGATCGTGCACCACATCCTGACGATAGCCGAAGCCGGGGCCGCGGATTTGATCGTCATCGGCAAGTACCACGCGCCGGGGCTCAAGGGCCGGGTCATCCTCGGCGGAATCACACGGCAGATCATCCAGGGAGCGAATTGCTCCGTCCTCACTGTACCGGTCTGAACCGATGGCCAGTTCCTCAGGGACTTCCGCCCTTCAGTGTGTTCGGTGCGACAAGCCCGATCGCCAGCCTATTCCCCGGGCCCCATTTCCGAACGACCTGGGCCAGAGACTGGTCGCCCAAATCTGCTCCGAATGCTGGGACGAGTGGAAGCAACGCCAGATGCTTCTGATCAACCACTATGGACTCAACGTCCGGGATCCGCGCGCCCGCGAGTTCCTGGTGACCAACCTGCGCTCATTTCTGTTCGCCGAGGGCGACGACCAGGCGGAGATCGATACGTCGAAGGAAGGCAACGTCAACTGGTGAGGAGTGGCCCCGGCCGACGGTTGTCCCCCGGGGCCTGAACTACGTCCCTCGCCTCAGCCCACCACGAGGTTCAGCAGCCGGTCCGGTACGTGGATCGTCTTGCGGATGGACCCCTCTCCCAGGTGACGCTGCACCGATTCATCGGCAAGCGCTGCCGCCAGCGCCGTCGCCTCGTTCGCGCCCCTCGCCAGGGAGACGGTAGCCCGCAGCTTGCCGTTCACCTGCACCGGGATCTCCACCGTATCCGTCGCGAGCTTGACGGGGTCGAAGGTGGGCCACTCAGCATGGTCGAACAGACTCGGCTCGCCGCCCATCCTCTCCCACAGTTCCTCAGCGAGATGCGGTGCGATGGGGCCGAGCATGATCACCAGCGGCCGGATCTCGTCCAGAGTGGGAACCCTGCCCCCCGCGCGAAGCGCGTTGAGCAGCTCCATCAGGGCGGCAATCGCCGTGTTGAAAGAGAGTGCGCCGAAGTCTTCCGTGGCCTGCCGGATCGTCTGGTGAACGGCGCGATCCACGGACGGGTCCGGGAACCCCGTCGCTCCCTCCGCCACCGTGGCGTCCACGGCGTCCGACACGCGCGACAGGAATCTCTGCGGCCCGACGATGCCGCTGTCCCTGAAATCACCGCCCTCCTGGTACGGGCCGAGGAACATCAGGTACGTGCGGAACGTGTCGGCTCCATATCGGTCGATGGTTTCGTCCGGGTTGACCACGTTGCCCTTGGTCTTGGACATCTTGGCGCCTTCGCGGATGATCAGTCCGTGCTTCCGGAATCGCACGTACGGCTCCTCGAAGGGCAGATGTCCAAGGTCGTGCAGCGCCATCGTGATGAACCTCGAGTACAGGAGATGGAGCACGGCATGCTCCTCCCCACCGATGTACATATCCACCGGCAGCCACCGATCCGTACGCGCCGGATCGATGGGGCGATCTTCGAAGTCCGTGCTCGGATACCGGAGGAAGTACCACGAACTGTCCAGGAACGTGTCTGAAACGTCCGTCTCCCGCCGGGCAGAACCGCCGCACGACGGACACGTGGTCCGATAGAACGACTCGTTCTTCGCGAGCGGAGCGATCCCGTCATCTCCAGGCTTGAAGTTCTCCACGTGCGGCAGCACGACCGGCAGGTCTTCCTCGGGCACCGGAACGGTTCCGCACGCATCACAGTACAGGATCGGAATCGGTGGACCCCAATAGCGCTGACGCGAGATGCACCAGTCGTGGAGCCGGTAATTGACCTTGGGCTCGGCGAGGCCACGCTCTCCCAGCCATTCGACGATCCGCACCGCACCTTCTGACGCCAGGAGTCCACTGAACTCGCCGGAATTGATCAGGCGCTCGTCTTCGGAATGCTCCACGAAGGCCTCGTCGCCGAAGTCCAATTCGACGGACGACGGGTCAGCCACACCGGCGAAGACCTCGGCCGGAGTCACCACAGGGAGGATATTCAGCTCGAACTGACGGGCGAACTCGAAGTCGCGCTGATCGTGACCGGGGACAGCCATAATCGCGCCCGTACCGTACTCCATCAGGACGTAGTCGGCGATCCAAACCGGGATGTCATCGCCGGTCGCCGGATTCACCGCGTAGCCACCCGTGAATACTCCAGTCTTTGTCCGATCGTCCGCCTTCCGGCGTTCCACCAGGTCAATGGCCGCCGCCGCCGACCGATAGGCCTCGACCTCCGAGCGGTGATCCGCACTCGTGAGCGCCTCGACAAGCGGGTGCTCGGGAGCGAGGACCATGAACGTGGCCCCGAAGATCGTGTCGGGCCGGGTCGTGAATACCTCCAGCGTGTCACCGCGGTCGCCGGCCAGATGGAACCGGAGAAGCGCGCCCTCGGAGCGACCGATCCAATTTCGCTGCGCCGTCAGCGTGGACGGCGACCAGTCGATCCAGTCCAGGTTCTCGAGGAGGCGTTCCACGTACTCCGTGATGCGGAAGAACCACTGGCTGAGAAGGCGCTGCCCGACTTCGGTGCCGCAGCGCTCGCACTTTCCGCCTTCCACCTGCTCATTGGCCAGGACCGTCTTGCATGACGGGCACCAATTGACGGGCGCCTCTTTCTTGACCGCTAGACCCGCGTCGTAGAGCTGCAGGAAGATCCACTGAGTCCAGCGGTAGTAGTCGGGGTCCGTCGTGTCGACCGTATGCGACCAGTCGAACATGATTCCCGAGCGCTCCAGCTGACGCGTGAAGTTCGCAATGCTCCTCGGAATCAGGTCCATCGGGTGGACGTTGACCTTGAGGGCGTAGTTCTCCGAGTGGATGCCGAACGCATCGAATCCTATCGGCTCGAATACGTCCTTACCGCAAAGTCGTTGGAATCGGGCGTGAAAGTCCGCGCCCGTGAACGCGTACAGGTTCCCGACGTGCAGACCCTCGGCCGACGGATACGGAAACATCATCAGGTTGAAGAACGGATTCGACGCCCCATCCATGTCGGGCTCGTTCGTTCCTCGGGCCGCCCAGAAGGCCTGCCACTTCTTCTCCATCTTCGTCGGGTCGTACATATCTCACTGCCGGCGTCAGCCGGCCCATCGAATCCACGGTTTGCCACCGCGCGCGGGTCGACCCGCGCGGCAGCGTTCGAATAGAAGCGTGGGATTATGGGACGGCGCTCCTCGGGTCACAAGCTGAGGCGGGGCTCGCGGCCATGCCTTGCTCCAGCCGGACCTCCTCCCTAGCGTAAGCGTCTATATGAAACGAACGACGGAA
The DNA here is from genome assembly GCA_963807645.1 of uncultured Gemmatimonadales bacterium. GTDB lineage: Bacteria > Gemmatimonadota > Gemmatimonadetes > Palauibacterales > Palauibacteraceae > Benthicola. The sequence continues at coordinate 671,505 of CAWECO010000001.1, read as the reverse complement.
ATCGATGGTTGGCTCAGCCCCGGTGTGGCCCTCGTGCTGCTCGAGTCCCTGCGTGACGTGGACACGCCGCCCGAGGTACTCGAAGACGAGGCGTTTCATATTTCCCTGCCCAGACGTCTGGGACTCAGCGATGTCATCGATGGCCAGATGCGGCGCTACGCGGACATGCGAAAACGCCGCCGACAGCTGGAAGCCAGCGAGTTTCTCGATCTCCTGCGGCTCATAGCCCGCAGACCCGACGCCCGCATGGTGTTCGAGGCCGCCGGGGATCGACTCGGATCCGAGTATATCTCCCGCACCCCGCGTGCCGCCGGTTTGGCGCGCCGTCTGGCGCCCACGCGGCTGCGGCAGCGTTCGCTGCTCCGCCACCTTCGGCGGGTGGCCGAGTCACTGAGTCCGGGCAGCGCCATCCGGTCAGACCGGGTGGATCCTTCCATATCGGTGGCTCAGTGCCTGCCGGCGGTGGCCGACGATTCGGGGTCCGCGTGCGGGATGATCACGGCGGCGTTTACGGCGTGCGCGCACGGCCTGGGAGAAACGACGCCCGTGCGTCACCCGCATTGCGAGAGCCGGGGCGATGACCGGTGTCTCTGGGAAGTGACCCCGCTCGAGCACTAACCGCTGGCTGGCGGCCCGGGATCTCCTGGCGCCGGCTCGCCGCCCTCCCACGGCTCGATGTGAATCACGGCGGCCGAGAACCCCGCTTCGTCCACCAGTCTGCGCTCTACCGCGTCGGCCACCCGGTGGCCTGCCTCGACGGTCCGGGCCCCGTCCACCTCCACGGTGAGCTCCACGAAAGCCGCGCCCTCGAGGTCGCCTCGGCTGCGCACGTCGGTGACGGCACGGACACCCGGCACACCCGCGACGAAACGCCGAATCCTCGCTGCGTCCACCGCCGCCCGGTCCACGAGGGAAGGAACGGCGTGGCGCAGTATCTCCCAACCGCTGCGCGCAATGAGAGCGGCCACCACGAGACCGAGCCACGCGTCGGCTGCCGTCCAACCGCGGCTGACCAGAAACAGGCCGCCGAGCACCGATGCGGTCACGAGCACGTCGGCCCCCGTGTGCCGCGCATCGGCTCTGAGGAGCACACTACTCAGCCTATTTCCAGCCCGATTCTCCGTCCACGCGACGGCCACGTTGACCGCCATGGTCCCCGCGAGTACCGCGAAAGTCAGGGGCTCGAGGCGGGGCGGCGCCGGGTCCCCGAGCAGACGCCCGACCGCGGCGCTCGCCAGCTCGAAGCACGTGATGGACAGGAAGGCGACGACAGCGAGAGCGCCCAGAACCTCGAACTTCTCGTGTCCATACGGATGATCTTCATCGGGCGGAGCCGAGGCAGCGCCTACCGCCGCGAGGCCGACGACGTTATTGAGAGCGTCCACCCCGGAGTGGGCTGCGTCTCCGAGGATGGCCAGCGAACCCGACCGGACTCCTACCCATACTTTGGCGACGATTACGGCGACATTGGCGACCAGCACGGCCCACAGGACCCTGCGGACCGCTGCGTGGCGGCCCGAAGTCACCGGCGGGACCAACGCCCGGTCCCCGGTCTTCGGCCGCTTCCCCGTCGCCGGGAGCCGCCGAGCCGATCGAGGAGAACCCGGATCGGAGCCGTGCGGGGGGCCTTCGCCCCGGTGTCTTGGTAACGATCGTACAGCCCGGGGTAACCGAGACCAATCCACACCCCGATCGCGAGAGCCAGCACACTCGCGGCAATCAACAGGATGAGAAAAGTACGATCACTCACTCGTCCGCCTCCGGGTTGCGTTCGTGGACACACCTGCGAGGTGTGAATCTCGCGCTCCGCCGACATGACGCAACCTTTCGCAACTCGTTCGGGGAGCTGCCAGTCGGGTGCTTGCACATTCGCCCAGGGGAAGCCAGCTTTTGAGGGAGCGTCGGCACGTCGGGCCGGCGTCGCGCCGGACCCGGCAATTTCAACTTCAGGAGAGGTCAACGTGGGCGACTTCGACTTCCGTCCCGGCTCCTTCCGCCAGGCCCTGCGGGCTAGCCTCGCGGTGCTCGGGATCGCCGCCTTCTCGGGCGGCTGCGTGGACGAGGACACCGTGTACAACGACCGACCGTTCGGCGACGACCCGCCGGCCGCCGCCGGCGGCATGCTCGGCTATCTGCAGGGACAGGCCGGCGAGCCCACGTGCGCGCAGTGTCATGCCACGCCGAGCGCGAACTGGGCCACGACGGCGCACGCCGGTGCGTGGAGCACCCTGCAGGACAGCGGGCACGCGCGGAGTTCTGCGAGGCCTGCCACACGGTCAGCCAGATCGGCAACGCTGCCACCGAGCCCGCTGGCTGGACCTCCACGGCAGACCCGCGCTACGTGGACGTGCAGTGCGAGTCGTGCCACGGTGCCGGCGAAACGCACGTGGCCAATCCAGAGGCTTCTCAACCGCTGCCTTCGCTCGCCGTCGGCGAGGACCTGACCAACGGTTGCGGCGAGTGCCACAATGGCACTCACCATCCGTTCGTCGAACAGTGGGAGATGTCGAAACACTCCGAGGTAGTCAGCTTCGCGGCCAGCCGCCTCGAGTGCGCCGGCTGCCACCGGGGCCAGGGAACGCTGCTCGCCTGGGGCGTCCGCTCCGACTACCTCGAGAAGGGACAGCGAAGAGCCGCTCGCCGTGGTGTGCGGTGTTTGCCACTCGATGCACGACAACACGTTCGAGGGTCAGCTCCGGTTCCCCGTTCAGACTCCGGACGTCGAGGTTCACCTGTGCGCTCGGTGTCATGACCGGCGCTCGGTCGCGGATCCCAACTCGAGTCACGGTCTGGAACCGCACGCTCCGGAGACGAGACTGCTGGTGGGCGAGGCCGGCTGGATCCCGCCGGGGTCGGGCCTGGCTGCCGGTTCGGTCGTTCCGACACACGGGTCGACCAGCAACGAAAAGCTCTGCGCTACCTGCCACGTGGCCATGTACACCGTCACCGACCAGGCCACGGGTGAGTTCGAGTTCCAGTCCGTGGGGCACACCTTCGAATCCATCCCGTGCGTGGACGAGAGTGGGATCCCGAACGGCGAGACCGACTGTGCGATCGACGCTGCCGAGCGCTCTTTTGTAGGCTGCGTGGATTCGGGCTGTCACTCCACGCAGGAGGGCGCCGCCGCGATCCTGAACTTCAGGGCCGACTTCATTCAAGCGCAGGCGGAGACTCTCCTTGCCCTGCTCGAGCAAGTGGACCCCAATCTCGACGAGCCGGGCGGTGAAATCGACGCGACAGTTTCGACATTCACGGTGGCCGAGGGAGGTTTCTTCAATTACAGCCTGGCCAACCATGGCGGAGACGTGTACGGGTCCACGACCCATAATCCGCCGTGGCTCCGCGCTCTCCTGGAGGCCAGCATCGTCGCGGTAGAGGACGAGTACGGGGTAAGCGCTCCGTAGGCTCGGACTCCCCGCAGCCGGCCGACCCGGCAATCTGTACGCCGGGTCGACGACAAGCAAGAGACCCGCGGAGGCCGGTGGCTTCCGCGGGTCTCTTCGTTCAGGACAGGTCGTGTTCGACCTGTTCCGTTGTTCTCACAGCCTGCGATGATCAGCCGGCTGGCTTGTGGCACAACGAGCAGGTGTCCGCTCCCCGCCCCTCGTGGCTCGCCGGAGCCGCCGGCATGCCCTCCATGGCTCCCGAGTGACACATCGAGCAGTTGTCCTTGCCCGCCAGGTCATGCGGAATCGCACCCGCTTCAGCGGTCTGCATTTCCGCGTCGGCGGCATGGCACAGGACACAGGTCTCCACCGCGCGGCCTTCATGGTCCGCCGGTTGCGCCGGAATGCCCTCCATCGCTCCGGAGTGGCACATGACACAGTTCTCCATGCCGGCCATGTCGTGCGACATGACCGTCGGCTTTCGCGTCCTGCGCGAAGGCCGACCCTGCGGCGACGACCAGCATCGCGGCGGTGGTGATCACGACGTTTCGAATCATCCTACGCTCTCCTTGCGAATGGTACGACGCCGGGGCGCGCTCTGACGCGCGAAGCCTCATGCCGGCGTTCGACCGAAGTGGCCATAAAATTAGGAGATCCACTCCTTCTGCGCGAGTACGGACCCCTGGCCAAGTTCCACGATTCGGTTCTGGCATCGAGTCCCCGGCACCCGTAGCTTCTGCAGTGCTTGCAGGGACCGCCGGGGAACACCTGCTAATCTCCGATCGACGGCGATTCAACTCACGAGGGTGCGAGCACATGTCTCCAGAACACCCGGACCCGGGTCGCAAACGCGACTTCGGTACCTTCCTCTTGAACTCCGTGCTCGGCGTAGTGTTCCTGATCGGGCTGGCGATCGCGGTGATTTATACGGTCCCGCCGGAGCACCTGATCATTCCCCAGCACGAGGTCGCCATCCGCGTGGCGCGTGTCGGAGACTTCACGGTCGGTAGCAGCCGCATGGAGACCTGGGGAGAGCAGGCCATACTGGTTGTACGGAATAGCGAGAACCAGTTTTCCGCGCTCGGGGGGGTATCACCGGTTGACGGGTGCCTGCTTCAATGGGACGCCGAATCCATGCGTGTCAGTTCGCCATGCGGGCACCAGCTGTACAATCTCCGCGGCCAGGCAGTCGAAGGCCTTACGACCGAGCCGCTTCAGCGCTACGACGTCTTCGTGAGAGACGGCGTGGTGTACGTAACGCGCGACTGAGGCAAGGGAATGACAGAGAGACGGGTGCGCACCTGGCTCAAACAGATCGGGGCAGACATCAGGGAGAGTACGGACGCGAGCCTGCTGGCCGCCCTCCGACTCGTCGGCCTCCTGTATGGACGAATCGACCGCAACTTGCCGATCGACGAGGCCCTCCGCAGGGCCTGGAGCCGGCGTCTACCCTCGCACGTAGGGTGGAAACATGCGTTCGGCGGCATCGCGTATCTGCTGTTCATGGTCCTCATCGCTTCCGGCGTATTGCTCTCCTTTTACTACCGTCCGTCGGTGGACGAGGCCTACCACAGCATCCAGTACATCGCGACAGAAGTGCCTTTCGGATGGTTGCTGCGCGATCTGCACGTTTGGTCGGCCAATCTGATCGTTTTGGCCCTCATGGCGCATATGGCCCGCGTGTTCTTCGCCGGTGCGTACAAGCCGCCGAGGGAGACGAGCTGGCTGGTGGGAGTCCTGCTCCTGTTCGGCGTGCTGGCCTTCGGGGCGACCGGGTACCTCCTCCCGTGGGACCAGTGGGCCTATTGGACCACTACCGAGGTGATGGATGTCGCGCGCTCGGCACCGCTGATCGGGGGAGCGGCGGCCAGCTTCCTGACAGGTGACGTGTTCGTGTCCGGCGCGACGCTCAGCCGCTTCTTCGCGCTGCACGTGATCGTGCTGCCCTGGATCGTGTTCGGGCTCCTGGTGCTGCACTTCGTGGTGGTCCGCAAGCATGGAGCGGCGCCGCCGGCAGGGTTCCAGGAACGGGCAGGAGGGGGCGTTCCGTTCTTCCCCAACCATCTCCTGCGTATCGTGATCGCGAGCGCCCTGGTGCTGGCCACCGCGATTTCGCTCGCCGCGCTATTCCCGAGACCCGTCGGAGACCCCGCGACTCCGTTCGAGGTTCCGGGAGAACTGGTGTCCACATGGATCGTGGTCGACGTGTCGCTCGGGTTGATCCGTCACCTGGGGGTGTGGGGTTTCATCGGCTTCTCGGCCCTCGGCATGTTGCTCGTGCTGCTCCCTCTGGTCGACCGCAGCAGTGCAGTTCGATTCCGCAGGCGTCCCGTTGCCGCGGCGATCGGGCTGGCTTTCTTCCTCGGCTTCCTGGTGTTCTGGGCCCTCGGGAGCCGGGTCGACTCGGTCACACCAAGTGCCGGAGTCGAGACCCGTATTCTCGAGGAGAGGGCCGTGCCGTTGCCGTCAACGTCGGAAGCGAGCGACCCATCTGAGGTTGAGGCGACGGCGGCCGAAGCCGTCGAGGAGGGACCCGGAGAATGAAAGTGACGCTCAAGGGGGCCCGGCTCTTCTTCGTCGCGGCAGGCGTCTTCGCGGCTGCAGGCCTGAGTCGCGCTCCCGCGGCACAGCCATCGGCCAGCGCTTCTGCCTCTAAGGGCGAGGCCAGCCTGCAGGAAACCAGCGAGATCGATCCTCGCTACGGCTGCCTGGTCTGTCACGCGGACAAGCGAAGAGCGTATCTGCTCGGCGTGCACTCCGACAGAAGCGTCCGGTGCCACGATTGTCACGGCGGAGACCCGGAATCGTTCGAGATTCCCGGGGCGCACGGCGGAGACTTCCGCGGACCCCTGGACAAGCTCGCCACGGTCGAGGTTTGCGCCAGCTGCCATGCCGATCCTGACCTGATGCGCCAGTTCGGTCTCCCCGCCGATCAGATCGCCGAACTGCGCACCAGCCGGCACGGGCATCTCCTCCTGGAACAGAGCAACACTGACGCTCCCACATGTTCCGAATGCCACGATCCGCATACCACGCTGAGGGCGGACGACGCGCGCAGCAGCGCGTATCCCCTCAACATCCCGACCCTGTGCGCTGTGTGTCATGAGGACCAGGCCTTGATGGAGCCGTACGGCCTTCCCACGGATCAGGTCCGCAGCCACCGGAGAAGCGCTCACGGCGTGGCCCTGTTCGAAGATCTGAACTTTGCCGCTCCGAGCTGCATCGGCTGCCACGGGTCTCACGCGGCGCTTCCCCCGAACGTGAGCGAAATTTCGAACGTTTGCGGTCGCTGTCATGTCGAAACGAGAAAGGCCCTGGAGGAGGGCCCGCACGGCAAGGCCACGGCCGAGGGAACCCTTCCCGGCTGCACGGCATGTCACAGCAGTCACGACACGGAACGAATCCCGCCGGAAATGGTAGCGACGACGTGCAGCGGCTGCCACGCTGCGGATAGCGCGGCCGCATCTCTGGGGGCGGCCATCGAGGCGATTCTCGTGGGCGCCGGGCGGGAGCTGGACTCCGCGGCGGAGGCGATCGAAGAGCTCGTACGGACGGGGCACGAGGTGAGTGACACGCGGTTCCGTTATCGCACGGCTCTCACCCAGTACCGGCAACTGGAGTCAGCGCAGCATGGGTTGGATCTCGAGCGGCTCGAAGACTTGGAACGCGTCGTTGGCTCGATCTCGCGTGACATCGTGGCGTTGGCCGAAGTGAGCGCCGAGGAGCGCTGGGAGCACAAGCTCTTCCTGATCCCGGTATGGTTTCTCGCGCTTGCGACCATCTCGTTGGCCGGCTCCAAGCTGTGGCGTCTGCGGCAGCGCGGGACCGGATCCGGATTCGGGCCAGGTGATCGGATGACCCGCCACGATCCCGACCGGCGGAAGCGGTGGCTCCGAATCGCCGGCCAGGGGACCATCCTTCTCGTCTTGCTGGCTGGTCTCGGAACCGTGGGGTTCATCGAATATGCGGCGCAGCCCACCTTCTGCACCAACTGCCACAACATGCAACCGTACTACGATTCCTGGACCACCTCCACGCACCAGGATGTGCCCTGCATAAAGTGCCACTACGCCCCGGGCATCAAGGCTGAGGCGATGGGGAAGGTGCAGGCGGCCAACCAGGTCGTGAAGTACGTCACGGGCACATACGGCACGAAGCCGTGGGCCGAGATCGAGGACGCGGCCTGTTTGCGGTCCGGGTGCCACTCGACGCGCAAGATCGAGGGTGAACTCGAGTTTCTCGGTGTCAGCTTCGACCATCGGCATCACCTCACGGCCCTGCGTCGCGGCAAGCAGCTCGAGATGCACGAGCTGCCACTCGCAGATCGTCCAGGGAGATCACGTCGCCGTCACGAAGAGCACGTGCTTCCTGTGCCACTTCCAGGGACGTCCGGAAGGTGAACCCATTGCCGGGTGCACGGGCTGCCACGTGGATCCGCCGCTCGTCACCACCTCGGCGGGCGTGATCGATCATCCGCAGTACGTGCGTGACCTGGTGTCCTGCATCTCGTGCCACGACCGCGTGACGTCGGGCGACGGCGCGGCCGAACAGGACCGGTGTTACGGGTGCCACAACGAACCGGAGAGAATCTCCCTGTTCGAGGATGCGACCATGGTGCACGAGGTGCACCTTGGCGAGCACAACGTGGACTGTCAGCTGTGTCACCGGTCGATCGCGCACGAGGTGGTCTCACACGCCGACGCGACCGAGCTGGACTGCGCGGGCTGTCACCAGGGGACGCACGCGGCGCAGCGCAACCTGTACACGGGCACCGGAGGACATGGCGCCGAAGACGATCCGAGTGTCATGTACCAGGCCCGAGTCTCGTGCGGGAGCTGCCACGGACTTCCCCGCGAGATCGCCGGTCACGAACAGGTCCAGGCGGCGGGTGAAGCGACCTGTCTGGCGTGCCACGGTACCAGTTACGTCGACATCCTGCCGTCATGGCAAGCGGAGATGGACGGCAAGCTGAGCCGCGTGTCGGCGATCGTGCGAGCGGCCTCCTCGGCGCCACGAACCGGCTCCACCGCGCAGCAAGCCACGGCCGACAGCTTGCTCGCTCTGGCGACGGACAACGTCGAACTCGTCTCGGTGGGACAGAGCGCGCACAACATCGGGTATGCGGACGCCCTTCTGCGCGCGGCCGTCGCTTACGTGGATCGCGCGGCCCGAAGCGGCGGTCTCGATTACAACGCACCTTCCGTGAGCCTCGGCACACCGGTGGCGGAGAACGCGTGCCTGGGCTGCCACCTGGGCGTGGATCGCCAGGAAGGTACGTGGAAGGGCGCGAGGTTTTCGCATCAGCCGCACGTGGGAGAGGCTGACCTTCCGTGCTCCGCGTGCCATACAGGCCTGGAAGAGCACGGCGGCATCGCCCTGGCTTCCCGGGCGGCGTGCTCCGACTGCCATCACAGCGGAGCGATCACGTGCGAAACGTGTCACGCCGGCGGCGCCCGCGCTCCGACCGGGACCATCGCTACGGAAACGGGAGATTTTCCTCACCCGACTCACGTGGCGCTCGGTTTCCCGTGTGCGACATGCCACGGTGACAGCCCGGGCACGCCGAGTGCGGATGTCTGCGAGAACTGCCATGCGGCTCACCACCAGCCGGAGGCCACGTGCCTGAGCTGCCACCGGGATGGTGTGCTGCAGATCCATCCCGTCGTGGCGCACCAGGGATGCACCGTATGCCACGGTGAGGCGATCGAAGGTGTGAACGAGTGGTCCCGAAACGTCTGCACGGTGTGCCATGCCGATCGGGTGGAGCACAATGCCCCGGTGGCATGCGAGATGTGCCATGAGGTCCCGGCGCTGGGACAATAGGCCGATCCACGGACCCGGTCGCCCGGCCCGCCATCCGCGAGTTGGCCGTTCCGTTGGACAGTTGTTCCTCCGTAACTGACTCTACGACAATTACTTCACTCCAGTAGTCCATCGCCGTTACAAGGCCCGTTCGGATCTGTCCTCGCGGCATGGATAGTGCTGTTTTTCGTTGCGAAAACCCCTCGTCCACCTGTAACGGGATGCTGCAAGACATGCTGAGCCATTGGCCCCATCCGGCACGTATGCTGGCGGCCGTACTTGGCGTAGCGATACTCGCCACCAGTCTGCCCGCGCAGGAGAACCGGTTCTGTCTCGCCTGCCACGGAGATACCGCCAACTTCGCCGGGCAAGCCGATTCTGCCCGCCTCGTGGTAACGCAGGAAGAGTTCGCCGGCTCTGTGCACGGTGGCTTCGGGATGTCCTGCGTCACCTGTCACCAGGACTTCGCGTACCCGCACGCCGATGAATACGAGCCCGTCCGCTGCAGCGGCTGCCACGGCGGAGAAGGCCGGGAGTACGTCGAGAGCGTGCACGGGTACGCGGCCGAACGCGGCAACCCGCGTGCTCCTACGTGCGCCGGATGCCACGGGGCACACGACATACGCCGAAGCACGGATCCGGAGTCCCACACATATCACGCTCGGGTCGCCGAGACGTGCACGGAATGTCACAGCACGGGCGGTCTGCTGACGGACGAGTACCTCAAACTGCCGACGCCGGCCCTCCAGTACGCCCGGTCGGTGCACGGGACGGCCAATGGAGACGGTCCGTCGGAGGCGGCCACGTGCACGGACTGCCATGGGGTCCATGACCTGAGGGGCAACTCGGACCCCGAGTCCAAGATCAATCGGCGGAACGTGTCCGCGACGTGCGGCGCGTGTCACGGAGAGGTCACGGAAACCTACGATCGCTCGATCCACGGAAGGGCCGTCGCAGCGGGCGTCAGCGACAGCCCCACGTGCACGGACTGCCACGGGGAGCACCTGATCCTTCACCCGGACGACCCGGACGCCGGGACGCACTCCGGCCAGCTGGCGAACCAGCTGTGCGCTGATTGCCATAACGACCCCGAGATCGTCGCCAAGTACGGCCTGCAGGAAGAGGTCGTGCTCTCCTACAGCGACAGCTACCACGGGTGGGCCACTCGGCGTGCCAGCCGCACTTCCGCCACGTGCGTGAGCTGTCACACGACTCATTTCGTGCTTCCGGCGGCTGACCCGGAGTCCTCAGTCGCGGAAGGCAACGTCGTCGCCACGTGCCGACAATGCCACGAAGCCGCGACAGCGGCGTTCGCGAGCTCGTACAACCACAGAGCCGCGTCGGTCGCGTCGAACAAGGGCCGGCGGATCGTTCGTTCGATCTACATCGCGCTGATTGCGGTCGTGATCGGAGGAATGGCGATCCACAACGCCATCATCTTCAACTATTACATGGTGGAGAAGCGGCGCCGGGATGGAGCCGAGCGCGGCTTCCTCCGCTTCGATCGGATCCAGATCGCGCAGCACGCCACGCTTGCCACGTCCTTCATCCTGCTGGTCAGTGACGGGGTTCGCGCTCCGGTACCCGGAGGCAGGCTGGGCGCGAGTGACGGGCCTCGCCTACCTGGCCGAGCCCGTGAGGTCGACCCTGCATCGCGCCCTGGGCGTCGGGCTCGTCCTCTTCGGGATCGTTCACGTCCTGTACATCCTGTTCATGAGGCGCGGACGGGATGAGTTCAAGGCGATGACTCCGAACGTCCGTGACGCGAAGGAATTCCTCGACAACATGCGCTTTTACACGTGGCGCTCTCCGAATCGGGCCCGATTCGGACGATACGATTACACTCAGAAGGCCGAGTACTGGGCGCTGGTGTGGGGCACGGTACTCATGGCGCTCACGGGTGTGGTTCTGTGGTTCCCGACCTGGGCCACCGGACTGTTCCCGACGTGGATCGTGTCCATCTCCGAGACCATCCACTTCTACGAGGCCTGGCTCGCGACGCTTGCCATCGTCGTGTGGCATTTCTTCTTCGTGCTCTTCCACCCCGAGGTGTATCCGATGAGTTGGATATGGCTGACGGGGAAGATGCCCGAGCATGAGGCCCGAGCGGTGCACGGTCGCTGGTATGACGAGGAACTGGCGGGCGGCCTGGACGTGCAAAACCGCCTGTCCAGAAACGAGGACCGCATCGTAACTGAATCCGGGGAAGAGGACGCACCCACCTGACATGTGACTTTATGACCCACCCACCTGGAGGGCTCGGCGTCCAGCCCTCCATCAGAAGTTGTTCTTTTACAAACAGATAGAAATACTGCGACTTGTGTCCGCTTCTTGCAGTGTGAGACTCGGACGCACTTCCCGGCCAGGCGAGGGAGTGTGTCCGGACCGAGGGAACGAACCACATGCGCCAGATACTCGGAGATTCGATGCACTTGCTGACCCTAATTGGGCATAGAGGCGTGGTTGGGCTTGCGGTGGTCATCGGGCTTGTCTCGCTCCTCCCCAGCAGCGCGGGAGCGCAGGACATCGATTGCCTCATGTGCCACGAGAACCCGGCTTTCTGGGAAAGCCGGGACGACGGCGACCGTTTCGTGGTGATGCAGGAGACGCTGGAACAGTCGATCCACAACCGCCTGAGGTGCGTGGACTGCCACCAGGGCCTCACGTTCCCGCACCCCGAAGACCGGGCCCGCGTGAACTGCGCGACGTGCCACGGTACGCCCGGTCGTCAGCACGCTGAATCGCTGCACGGCCTTGCGGCCGCCAGGCGCGACCCGCTCGCACCCTCCTGCGCGACGTGCCACGGCACGCATGACGTCCGCGCCTCCCGGGATCCGGCGTCATCCACCTCGGTCATGAACATCCCCTTCCTGTGCGGGGAGTGTCACCAGGAAGGTACGGAGGTGTCGGAGAGGCTCGACATCCCTCAGGATCGCATCCTGGAGAACTACTCGCTCTCCATTCACGGGGCGGGGCTCTTCCAGCAGGGACTGACGGTTACGGCGGTGTGCACGTCGTGTCATACCTCGCACTTCATCCTCCCTCACACCGACGATCGATCCAGCATCCACGTTGACAACGTGGCCGGAACGTGCATGCAGTGCCACGGCAGGATCGAGGAAGTGCACTTGCAGTTCATCGAGGGGCGCCTGTGGGAGGAGGAGCCCCACAAGATCCCGCCCTGCGTGGACTGCCATCAGCCCCACAAGATCCGACGTGTGTTCTACGACGCAGGGGTCGCGACACAGGACTGCCTGGAATGCCACGGAGACCCCGAGCTGGTGGTCGAAGAGGAGGGGGGGGTGCAGCGATCCCTCTTCGTAGACCAGTCGGTGAGAGAAGCGTCGGCTCACGCAGAGACCGGTTGCTCACAATGTCACGTGGACGTGACGCCGATCTTCGCCGAGCGGCCTTGCGAGTCTATTGAGCCGGAGGTGGACTGTGCCATCTGCCACCCGGTGCAGATAGAGGAATTCGGCTCCAGCATGCACGGAACGCTGGCGGCTCAAGGGGATTCGGACGCCCCAACGTGCGGTGACTGCCACGAGCGCCACGCGGAGTTCGAGCAAACGAATCCAGCCTCGCCGATTTATCCGCGCAACGTTCCGGACCTGTGCTCCCGGTGCCATATGGCGGGAGAGCCGGCAGCGCGGCGGATTCAGCGCACCGGCGCGGATATCGTGCAGGGCTACGAGATGAGCATCCACGGCAAGGGGCTGATCCAGAGCGGACTCGTAGTCACAGCGACCTGCACGGACTGTCACGGCGCGCACACGGAGCTGCCCGCCAGTGAAGCCGCCTCTATGATCAATCCGAACAACGTCGCCGGGACGTGCGGCGAGTGTCACCACGGGATCGAAGAGCAGTTCCGCGAAAGCGTGCACTGGCCCGAAGACGGCGACTTCGCCAACGGAGGGGGGGATCACAACTACCCGACGTGCGAGGATTGTCACACGTCTCACACGATCAGCCGCACGGATCGCGACGACTTTCGCATGCTGATGATGAGCCAGTGTGGAAGGTGCCACGAGGACGAATCAGAGACCTTTTTCGATACGTACCACGGGAAGGTGTCCAGGGCCGGGGCAGCCACCGCGGCCAAGTGCTACGATTGCCACGGCACGCACAATGTCCTCCCCACGACGGAACCGGCGTCGACGCTCAGTCGCCGGAACATCGTCGAGACATGCGCTCAGTGCCATCCGGGGGCGAACCGGCGTTTCACGGGGTATCTGACGCACGCAACGCACCACGACCCGGAGCAATACCCCTGGCTGTTCTGGACCTTCTGGTTCATGGCGAGCCTTCTCATCGGGACTCTGACCTTCGCCAGTATTCACACCTTCGCCTGGTTGTGGCGCCTGTGGCGGTCGCCGGAGGACTGGAAGCACGAGCCGGTGGAAGGAGCGGTCGAAGCCGGCGCGGAGCCACCGCTGCAGTACCGGCGTTTCACCAAGTTCCAGCGATCGCTCCACGGCGTGATGATGGTCAGTTTCATGCTCCTGGCCCTGACCGGCATGGCCCTCAAGTTCTCGTACATGGGATGGGCCCAGGCCCTCGCCTGGTTCCTCGGCGGCTTCGAGGCCATGGGAGTGTGGCACCGGGTAGGAGCGGTCGCGCTCTTCACAGTGTTCTTCATTCACCTGTTCGACGTGCGGAAGCAGAAACTGCGCGCGGGCCAGACGTGGCTCCAGTACATCACGTCCCGAGACTCGCTGGTGTTCAACGGGGACGACGTCCGTGAATTCAAGGCCTCCATCAAGTGGTTCACGGGCCGGGGGCCCAGACCGAACTACGGACGCTACACGTATTGGGAGAAGTTCGACTATTTCGCGGTTTTCTGGGGAATGTTCGTAATTGGATCTACTGGCTTTCCTCCTCTGGTTCCCCGAGCTGTTCACGATTCTGCTGCCGGGTTGGCTGGTGAACGTGGCGACAATCATCCACAGCGATGAGGCGTTGCTGGCCGTGGCGTTCATCTTCACCATCCACTTCTTCAACACGCACTTCCGTCTGGACAAGTTCCCCATGGATCCCGTGATCTTCACGGGGCGCGTGCCGGTGGAAGAGTTGAAGAAGGACAAGCCCAGGGAATACGAACGGATGGTGAGTTCGGGTGAGTTCGAGGAGCGCCTCGTGCCACCGTACCCACGCCGCGTCGAGACTGATCTTCCGGGTCATCGGATTCACGATGCTCGGAATCGGAATATTCCTGGTTCTCCACATCGTGTACTCGGCGTTGTTCGGCTACCGCTAGCAGCCGGGGCGGGCTCGGCCGAATGGGCCGGGCCTGCCCGCCGTCGACCGCTATCCGGCCGGACTTGATCCCGTTCGCCCCCCCGGCCATGTTCATAGAGCCGTCCAGAAGTCCGTGACAGGTAACCTCAAGCGCGTCGGAGCAGGACCATGAATGTCCATCGCCGGCCGTTTCTCTTGTTCCTCGCGTGCGCCATGGCGTGGCTGCCAGCAGCGGCCCATGCCCAGGGCGTTCGCGGAGACGTCAGGCTCAACTGGGGCTGGATGCAGCTACGGCCGTTCGCCCGGGACTCGGTTCCCGAAGATGACGTCTCGGGATCCGGCCTCCAGCGGCAGCTGGCGGAGCGGTACCGTAGTGACCTGCATCGAAGGCGACTTCTGCCGCTGGTACGAGAACAACGGCCAGCGCCAGGACATCATGCCGTTCACGCAGGACCTGCGCTTCGCCGGGTGGACCGGTGTGCAGGGTCTTTCGTTCCACGGCCAGATGCGTACCCGGCTGGGAAGCGATGATCTGTGGCCTCGAACAGACCAGAAGTTCGACCTGCTTACCGGCTACCTGAGCTTCAACCGGACGTCCTACCAGATCAAGGCCGGTCGCATGTACCGGGCGTCAGGACTCGGCTACTACAATTTCGACGGCGCCTCCGCCGTGTGGCGCGGGCTCGGCTGGATGTGGGTCGAGGGGTACGCCGGCTGGAGCCTGGCCCGCGGGGTCAACGCACCGCGCAACGGCGACCTGTACCGGGATGCGGATCGTCCTGGCCACCGACCGACGCGGCTATCTCTTCGGTGGTGAACTCGGTTTCCGGGGCGGCAAGGCATTCTCCGGTTCGGCGACCTACCAGCGCGAGCTTCGCACGGACCGCCTCGCGCTGTACTCCGAAAGAGCGGCCGTGGACCTCAGGGCGCTTGGTCGGCGGCTGGGCGTTCGATGGCGGGGCCAGCTATGACTTCGCGTACGATCAGCTCAACGATGCGCGTGTCCGGATCACGACGCCGCAACTGCTCGGGATCCGGTTCGCCGCCCAGGCCAGACACTACACCCCGTTCTTCGACTACTGGACGATCTGGAGCGCATTCTCGCCGGTCGGATTCAACGAGGGTCGCCTTTCCGGCACCTGGACATCTCGCAGCCTTCCGCTGCTCGTCGAGCTTGGCGGCGCGTACCGCGAGTACGAGGACACGAACGCTGGACCGTCAAGCACGACGGTGCGCAAGGATGGCTATCGCGGCTTCGGTCGAGTCTACTGGAGCCCGGACAAGTGGTACGTGGACGCGCGCTACCGCGCCGAGGAGGGATTCGGGGGCTCCCGGTATGGCGGAGACCTGGTGCTCGGTCGCTACCTGACCGCCGGCTCGGCTTCTTACGTAGCGCTGCGTGGAACCGCGACGGAGACCGTGTACGAGTTCCGGGAGGGTGAGCGCTACGTGACCGGTGGTGCGCTCGAAGGTTCATACGACATCGCGACGTGCCAATCTCACGCTCGACGCCACGCTCGGCTTCTACCGGATCGAAGACAAGAACCGGCCGCTGGCCGATACCTGGACCGAAGGACGCGCCAGCGTCGGACTGCGCTGGCGCTTCAACAGTGGAGGTACCCGATGAGGCGGCTCGCCTACCTGAGCGCCCTCGTTCTCACGGTCGGCGCCGGAGCGCTGTTCGCGGCATCCCGCGGAGCCTTCGAATTTCCGCACAGAAGCACGCGGCTCTTGGCGGAGCCGGCTGCGAAAGCTGCCACGCCGGCATCTACTCCGGAGATGCGGCGCTGAACGTGTCGGCGGACCCGGCGCTGTGCGCGGGCTGTCACAATGGCCAGGCCTTCCCGGAGGTCGGCTACACGGGTTACACGCCGCAAGAGAGCGGTCTGAAGTTCCAGCACGCCAACCACCCGAAACTCGGTTGCCAGACCTGTCACGGCGTACCGGGCGGCGAAGGCGACATGGCGGTGCAGGCGGCATCGGGAGACACGTGCCTGGCCTGTCACGGCAACGGCGCGACCGACCACTTCGAGGTCGGGGTCAATCCGTGCGAGACCTGTCACTACGATCCGGCTCCGGGGCACACGCCGGATTTCCAGACGCAGCACGCGACCGCGGCAGCAGCCGAACTCCCGAACTGCTACGCAGTGCCACAAGGAGACGTTCTGCGTCGACTGTCACGACGGACCGAAGAATCCCGGCATGCAATATCATCCGGCGAACTTCGTGACGCGCCACAGCGCGGAGTCGTGGGCTGCCCCAATGGAGTGCGCCGAGTGCCACTCGCGAGAGGTCTTCTGTCGTGACTGCCACTCGAACCAGGGCGTCGCGCAGGACGGCCGCCAGAACGGCGGGTACCACGACGGCGTGGCCAATTGGTTGCAGCAACACGGCGCAGCGGCGCGGCAGGGCATGGAGAGTTGCACCTCCTGCCATCAGCAGACCGAATGTCTCGCCTGTCACTCGGCCAAGGCCGGGATGGCGTGTGAATCCGCACGGGCCGGACTTCGATCCGGAGCGGGCGGCCGACCGCAGCACCCAGTCGTGCGCCATCTGTCACACCGGGTACTGATCCAGCCTTCCACCATCGAGGCGGGGAAGGTTCGCAGCGTTGTTCTTGGGGCTCCGGTCCAGCCGTGTAGAGTGGCCGTGAGGATCCGGGCTGGACGCGGTCCGCATCCGGCACATTCTCCACTTCGAATGGGCATACGACATTGCTGAGCACCCGGCGATCCGGATGGCGATCGTTCAAGGTTGTTCTCGCCCTCGCGACGTGCGCGTGGATGGGTGCGCGCCCCTCGATCGCCCAGGACGTGACGGTGCCTGCCCCCACCCAGAACGCCGTGGCTGGCTCCAAGGTGTTCGGGGAAAAGGGCTGCGTGCGTTGTCACTCGGTCAACGGTGGCGACGAATCCCTCGGAGCCGACCTTCGGACGACCTGCACCGCCCGCACCTTTCAGGATCTCACCGCAGCCCTGTGGAATCACCTCCCGGACATGAGTCGCCGCATGGCCAGCCTGGGAGTCGAGAGACCCCACCTGAGTGAGCGCGAAGCGGGCGATCTTTTCGCATACGTTTACACGCTGGGCTACTTCGACGCTGCAGGCGACGCGGAGCGAGGCGAAGGCCTCTTCACGGAGACTCAGCTGCATCAGGTGCCACCAGTTCGGGGGTATCGGAGGAGTCGTCGGACCCGTGTTGGACAATGTGGGCGCGCGTGGGGTGCCCATCGAGATCGCCGCGGCCATGTGGAATCACGGCCCTGCGATGATCGAGGCGGCGGAGGCCAGGGACATACGGCGACCCGTGATGACGGTGACGACCTTACCGACTTGATCGCATTCCTTCAGTCCGACGCAGGTGGCAGTTCCGGGCGACAACCTGTATGTCCTGCCCGGAGAGGCTGAGGCCGGAGCCAGGGTGATCGAGGAGAAGAACTGCGTCGAGTGCCATGGAAGTCCGAGCGCGGGGGGACGTATCGCACCGGACCTGGCGGGGTTGAGCGGGGGAGCGAGCCTGATCGATTTCGTCGCCCGGATGTGGAATAAGACACCGGCAATGGTGGGCGCCCTGCGGGCAAGGAGTCTGGACTTCCCGCACCTCGAAGCGGAGGACTTCGCCAACGTCGTCGCCTACCTGTATTCCGTGAACTACTTCTCGGACGCGGGACGGGCAGGCGCCGGGCGGGCGCTTCTGGGCAGCAAGGGCTGCGAGAGGTGTCATGCCGTTGGTGAGCTATCGGCGACACCGGGCCTCGACCACCCCGCATCGATAACGGCTGCTCTGTGGAATCACCTAGACGTGCTGGAGGGCCAGGAGATGTCGGACGTGGATTGGCCGTCATTCACTGGCCGTGAGATAGGAGATCTCATGGCGTTCTTCCAAGCGAGTACTCCATGAACCGACGCATCGGAGCATTCGGCTTGATGCTGGCGGCATCTCTGGCGTCTCCGAATCCTGCGCTGGCCCAGCAAGGTTCGGATAGTTGCATTTCATGCCATGAAATGCTCGCTGGCCGGCTGGGTGAGCCTGTGGCGACTTTCTCCGAAGGCGTGCACGCCGCAGCCGGATTCGGATGCGTGGCATGCCATGGAGGGGACCCCACGGTCCAGGGCCCGGAGGCCATGGACGAGGCAAAGGGCTACATTGGACGGCCCTCGCCTGCGCAAGTGCCCGAGATATGCGGGCGCTGCCACTCGGACGCGGGTTTCATGCGACAGTACAACCCGGGCCTGCGGGTCGACCAGGTCGCGGAGTACGTCACGTCGGTCCACGGGCAGCGGCTGCTCGGCGCAGGCCGACACGGCCGTCGCGACGTGTGCCAGCTGTCATGGGGCGCACGGCATTCGGCCAGCCTCGGACCCCCGTTCCGCGGTACACCCGCTCAACGTGGCGGACACGTGTGAGAGCTGTCACTCGGATCCGGCTCATATGGAGCCCTACGGCATCCCGACGGACCAGGGCGTGGAATACAGGCGCAGCGTCCACTGGGAAACGATGAATGAAGGGGGTGACCTGTCCGCGCCCACCTGCAACGACTGTCACGGGAATCACGGCGCCGCGCCACCCGGAATATCGTGGGTCGGCAACGTGTGCGGGCAGTGTCACGTGGTGATGGCCGACTACTTCCAGGAAAGCCATCATGCCGAGACCTTTACCATGCTCGGAGTGCCCGGATGCGCCGTGTGCCACCAGAACCATGACGTGGAGGCGGCGACCGACGAGATGCTGGGCGTCGGGGAATCCGCCGTTTGCGCGGGCTGTCACCGCCAGTCCGATGCCGGGGGCACGGTGGCACTCGGAAATGCGCGACCTGATCGATGGCCTTGCGAGTGGCGACTCGACACGGCTCGCACCGTGCTTCTTGATGCCGAGGATTCGGGCATGGAGGTGAGCGGAGCTCTGGTCAGCCTCAACGACGCGCAGAGTGCGCTGGTTAAATCGAGAGCCGCAGTCCACGCGTTCGACGTGGAGAGCAGTTCGCGCGGAAGTGGAACCGGGAATGGAGATATCGGACGAGTCTCTGTCCAGCGGCCACGAGGCTCTCCGGGATCTTCAGATTCGCCGCATGGGCCTCGCGGTGTCGGTGATCATAATCGGAGCACTGATCGTAGGCCTGGTGCTCAAGATCCGGGAAATCGAGCGACCGGCTTGAGTCGCGAACTCGAATCAGACGGGAGCAATCGCATGGCCGGGACGGACACGCCGAAGTCGTCGCGCCGAGCCTTCGTGAACTGGCTGCTGGGAACCAGCGCCGGGAGTTTCGCGGTGGCCATGTTGTATCCCGTGACGCGCTACCTCATCCCGCCTGAGGCGGGAGAGTCGTCGGCTTCGAGCGTCGCTCTCCCGTTCGGCCCGGACGAGATCGGCCTCAACTCGGCGAAGGCGTTCCGGTTCGGCAACAAGCCCGGCATCCTGGTGCGAACCGAGTCCGGTGAGTTACGCGCCTTCTCCGCCGTGTGTACGCATCTCGACTGCACCGTGCAATTCCGCGACGATATTTCGCACATCTGGTGCGCGTGCCACAACGGCCATTTCGACCTGACGGGACGCAACATCCAGGGACCGCCTCCACGGCCGCTCGACGCGTTCGACGTAAATGTCAGGGGCGACGAGATCGTCGTGAGCAAGAGGACCTGATGACGACGAAGAGCCGCTGGTACCAGAAGCTCGGACACTGGCTCGACGATCGTATCGGGCTCGCGCCCCTGTCGGAAATGGCCCGAAAGAAGGATGTGCCGCTGCACCGGCACACGATCTGGTACTACCTGGGCGGCATGACCCTCTTCCTCTTCCTGATCCAGTTGAGCACCGGCGTCCTGCTTCTCTTCTACTACAGACCCAGTGCCGAGGAGGCCTACGAGTCCGTTCAGTTCCTGATGGCCGAAGTACAGTTCGGGTGGCTGATCCGGTCGATTCACGCGTGGGCGGCGAACCTGATGGTGTTCACCGTGCTCATCCACATGTTCAGCGTGTTTCTTCTGAAAGCATACCGGGCCCCCCGGGACCTGACGTGGATCACCGGGGTGATCCTGTTCGTGCTCACTCTCGCCTTCGGCTTCACCGGTTATCTCCTGCCGTGGAACGAGCTCGCCTACTTCGCCACCAAGGTGGGAACGGAGATCGTCGGAGTGGTCCCCCTGATCGGTGGCTTCACGCGGGATCTGGCGCGTGGAGGCACGGATGTCACGGGCGCGACCCTGACGCGATTCTACGCCATCCACGTCGCACTTCTCCCGGCCGTGATCATCCTGTTCATAGGGCTCCACCTCTTCCTCGTCCAACGGCACGGCATGAGCGTGCCACCGGACGTCGAGAGGGATGGCTCGAGCCGCGGTGCCATGAAGTTCGTCCCCAGCTTCCTCATGCGGGACGCCGTCGGCTGGCTGGTCGCCCTGGCGGTTCTGGGTGCTCTCGCGGCGTTCTTCCCCGCGCACCTGGGCGACAAGGCCGATTCCTTCGCTCCGGCGCCGGTTGGAATCAAGCCCGAGTGGTACTTCATGTACATGTTCCACACGCTCAAGCTGCTTCCTTCGCACATACTGGGACTCGAGGGCGAGATGCTGGGCGTGATGGCCTTCGCTCTCGCGGGCGCGTTCCTGCTGCTCGTGCCGTTCCTGGACCGGCGGAGAGCCCCGGGAGAAGCCAGTCGGCTGATGACAGTGATCGCCCTGGCGATGATCGCTTACATCATCGTCCTGACCGTGATGGGATACACGGCGAACCCTACCCAGTAGGGGACGCGTCGGGCGGATACCGGCCGATCCCGCCGAGACGGACTGTCCCACTACGCGGTCCGTCTCGGTTCAATGTGTCCCACCGACGTGCCCCCGCGTAAGGCCATTTGACGCGGTCCGTTCGGAATTCTGCCCTTGGCATCGATGTTGCGCGTCACGAACGGAGTCCCTGAGGCGGGGACACTCTTCCTGAAAATGCGAGCGCGCCATGCCCCAACAGGTTACGCGCCTCGGCATCGCCTTCGCCGTTATGGCCATCGTCTTCCTGGCGGTGCGGCAGAAGCTGGTGCCGGACACGTTCGGCGAAAAGGGCCATTACCGCGCCGCGGCCGTCGACTCGATCGCGGCCTACCCAATCCAGTACGCCGGACACGAAGAGTGTACTCTTTGTCATCGGCCAATCGCCGAGAAACGCGGCGATTCGAACCACGCTGGGCGTTTCGTGCGAAGTATGTCACGGGCCGGCGGCCGGCCACGTCGCCGCTCCCGGGTCGGTGAAGCCGCCCGCTCCCCGTGAGAGAGGGTTCTGCCCTCTGTGCCACGGCTATGACGCTTCCCGGCCGTCCGGATTTCCGCAGATCGATCCGGTGGCCCACAACCCGACCGTCCCGTGCATGACGTGCCATGACCCGCATGCGCCTGAGCCTCCCGTGATCCCGGGTGCCTGCCGGGCGTGCCATGGCCAGATCGCGAGCCAGAAGGCGGTGTCGCACCATGCCACTCTGCCGTGCCTCGCGTGCCACGACGCGCCGGATGAGCACAAGTCGTCGCCGCGCGCGGTGCGACCTGGTAAGCCGTCCGCGCGTGACTTCTGTGGCACCTGTCACGCGGAAGATGCGGTGAGCCCATCCCACATCCCGAGGGTAGCTATGTCGACGCACGGAGAGGATTACCTGTGCTGGCAATGCCACTACCCGCATCATCCGGAGGCCGACTGATGAAGGACGCTGCCGCCGCTCCGGATCGGGATCAACCCGTCGGTAAACGCGGGGGTGGATCGCCGGGACTTCCTGTGGGAGGCGCTCAAGGCCAGCCTCGGCGTGCCCATCGCGCTGGGCGTCGTCCGGGTTCCCGAGCTCTGCGGGATGCAGGCGGAAGCCGACGAAGACGCCGAGCGCATCTACGGAATGGGGATCGACATCCGAAAGTGCATCGGCTGCGGCCGCTGCGCGCAGGCCTGCAAGAACGAGAACGACGTACCCGACGAGCCGCACTTCGTCAACACCTGGGTCGAGCGCTACGTGATCCGCACTGACGGTGAGGTCTCGGTCGACAGCCCGAACGGCGGGCATCGACGGCTTCCCACCTTACGAAGAGGAAGGCGGAACGCTGCGGACGTTCTTCGTGCCCAAGCTGTGCAATCACTGCGAGGAAGCGCCGTGCGTCCAGGTCTGTCCGGTCGGAGCCACGTTCATCACGGACGACGGCGTCGTTCTGGTCGACGAGGAGTACTGCATCGGATGCGGCTACTGCGTGCAGGCCTGCCCGTACGGGGCGCGTTGGTTCGACCCGGACAAGCACGTCGCCCGCAAGTGCACGTTCTGCTACCACCGCCTCGCCAAGGGCAAGGTGCCGGCCTGCGTGGAGGTGTGCCCGACGTCCGCCCGCATGTTCGGGGAGGTGGGACACCGGGCGAACCCCCTCGCGCGCTTCCTGCGCTTCAACGAGATCCAGGTGCTGAAGCCCCACCTGAACACCAAGCCGAAGGTGTTCTACGCCAACCTGGATGGAGAGGTGAGGTAGACGATGCAGGGATACATCTACCCGAACGAATTCGAGCTCAGGTGGAGTCTCCTCATCGTCCTCTACCCGTATCTCACGGGCCTGGTGGCCGGAGCCTTCATCCTGGCCTCGCTGGAGCGCGTGTTCAACGTGAAAGAGGTGGAACCGACCTATCGGCTGGCCCTGCTCACGGCACTGGCGTTTCTGATCGTCGCTCCTCTCCCGCTGCTGGCACATCTGGGTCACCCGGAGCGGTCCTACGAGATCTTCCTCACGCCGAACCGCAAGTCGGCCATGGCGATGTTCGGCTTCGTCTACGCCTGGTACCTGATGGTCGTGCTGCTGCTGGAGATATGGTTCGACTACCGGAAGGACTTCGTGCTGAGGGCGCGGGAGGCGACCGGACCCCGCAAGTGGTTCTACTACACGCTCACACTGGGCTCGACGGATCTGTCGGACCGGGCCCTGGCGTTCGACGACAAGGCCGGACGGTGGATCACCATCATCGGTATCCCGTCGGCCTTCCTGCTACACGGATACGTGGGCTTCATCTTCGGATCGATCAAGGCGAATCCGTGGTGGAGCAGCGTGCTGATGCCGGTCGTATTCCTGTTCTCTGCGATCGTGTCGGGAATCGCACTCGTGTTGATCATCTACCTCGTGGCCACACTGTTCCGGGGCAAGAAGGTGGACATGGCGTGCGCGGACAAGCTCGCGACCTTCCTGTTCTATGCCATCGTGGTCGACTTCTCGCTCGAGATGCTCGACTTCATCCACCGCCTGTACGAATCCGAGGAGTCGATAGAGATCCTGTCGCAGCTGATCGAGGGGCGGCTGTTCGTAAGCCTCATCGTCCTACAGCTCGTGCTGGGGACGCTGGTACCGCTCATCTCGCTGGGCGTGGTGTCGCCGGCTCTCAGCCATCGGGGCACCCGTAAGGTCCCGGCCGAGGTCAGGCGGCTCATCTATCTGGGCTGCGCGCTCCTGGTGCAGGTCGGGATCTTCAGCATTCGTTGGAACGTGGTGATCGGGGGACAGCTGTTCTCGAAGAGCCTGCGAGGCCTGACCGTCTACAAGGCCGAGCTGCTCGGGGTGGAGGGGCTGCTCATGGCCGGGGCGTTCGTGATCCTCCCGTTCATCATCCTTGGGCTGCTGGTGAAGATCATGCCCCCGTGGGTCGAAGACGAACTCCCGGCAGCACCCGAGGCGTAAGCACGTCTGCGGAAGAGCGTCCGCCGCTTCGCCCGCAGTGCGCTACTGCCCCATCCAGGTGGTCGCCGTCGGTGCGACCAGTTCCGGCGCCGACTCGAGAAGCGCCCGGACCAGGAACCGGGTCATCATTTCGTACAGGTTGACCGACAGAACGCTGCCCCGGACGCCGTGACGCTGTCCCGGATACAGTCTCATGTCGAACTGCTTCCCGGCCTGCTCCAGCGCAGCGATCATCTTGAGCGTGTTCTGCGGATGGACGTTGTCGTCCGCCGTCCCGTGGATGATCAGCAGATCTCCTTCGAGGCCGTCGGCGTGCGATAGGGGCGCCCCGACCGAGTATCCCTCTGCGTTCTCCTCGGGGGTGCGCATGAAACGCTCGGTGTAGATCGTGTCGTACAATTCCCAGGAGGTCACCGGCGCACCAGCGATGGCTGCCGCGACCTCGCTGCCTCCGAGGAGGGACGTCATGAGCGCCATGTAGCCGCCGTAGCTCCAACCCCAGATCCCCATGCGCGATTCGTCCACGTACGGCAGGTCTCCGAGTTGGCCCATCGCCGCCAACTGGTCGGCCGTTTCCAGCTGCCCGAGGCGCATGTAGACCTGCTTCTCGAACTCCCTGCCGCGGGCACCGGTACCCCGGTTGTCAACGCTCGCCACGAGGATTCCATCACCTACCAGCGTCTGGTGCCACAGGTAGCGGTTTCCACCCCACGAGTCCCGCACAGTCTGACTGCCCGGCCCTCCATACACGTACAGAAGCAGCGGATAGGTCTCACCTGGATCGAAATCGCGCGGTTTGATGATCCAGGCGTTGAGCGAGGTTCCGTCTGCCGCCTGCACCGTAAAGAACTCAGGTTCACGCAGATCCAGGGCGTCCAGCTTCCCAATTAGTGCCGCGTTGTCGGCCAATACCCTGACCTCGCTCCCGTCCGCCACCCGGCGAAGCCGTGTGACCGGCGGGACACCGATCGAAGAGTACGTGTCCGTGAATAGTTGGAAATCGGGGCTGAAACGGGCGGAGTGTGTTCCGCGTCCGCCGACGATCCGCGTCATGTCGCCGCCGTCCAATCCCGCGGTGTAGACCGAACGGGTGAGCGGGCTCTCGGAGGCGGCCGTGAAGAAGATCCGTCCGGCCTCTTCATCGACACCATGGTACGCGGTCACATCCCAGTTGCCCCGCGTCAGCTGCCGCATCATCCGCCCCGAACGATCGTACAGATAGACGTGCGTGTACCCATCTCTATCGCTCGTCCACGTGAACTCCTGGCCGTCGGCCAACCAACGGAGATCATCGTTCGCCGTGAGCCACGCGTCGTCCCGCTCCGAGAACAGCAGAGAAGTCTCGCCCGTCCTCGCATCGCCCAGAAGAAGATCGAGCTGGCTCTGGTGTCGATTCAATCTCTGGATGACCACTTCGTCAGACGAAGCGGCCCACTCCATCCGCGCGATGTAGATATCCTCGTCCGGGCCGACGTCGAACCACTGTGTCTGTCCCGACGCAAGCTCCACCGACCCCACGCGAACCGTGGAGTTGGCCTCGCCCGCCTTCGGATACCGAACGCCGTTCAACTCCGGATACAGCGGCATGGCATCCATCAGCCAGTACGTGCGAACCGGACTCTGGTCGAAGCGCCAGAAGGCGATGCGCAATCCGTCCGGACTCCAGCGAAAGGCGTCGCGCAGACCGAGTTCTTCTTCGTAAACCCAGTCGGTCGTGCCGTTGATGATTTCCTCGCTACCATCGAACGTGAGGCGCTGCTCCTCGCCCGTGGACAGGTCGGTCACATAGAGGTCGTTCTCCCGCACGAACGCGACCTGGCGTGCATCGCGGGAAAATTTCGCGAACATCTGCCAGCCATCACCATCGCTCACCGGAATGAGGCGGCGGGTCGGGAAATCGAATACGTAGTAGCGACCCTTCGTTCGAGCCCTCCACACCTGCTGACTTTCCGCGAAGATCAGGAGACGCCGTCCGTCCGTCGAGAAGGCGTAGCTCTCGATCTCCAGGGGTTCCTCCCAACCGGATTTCATGAGCTCGGCGGCCGACACCAGCTTCTGGCGCTGCCCGGTGCGCGCCTCGACCTGCCACAACTCCCCGCGGCCAGCGGAGTCACGGTCGATGGTGGACCAGTGCCGTCCGTCGGGCATCCAGCGCACCGAGACCGACTCGCCTCGAAAGTCGCTGCCACCGAAGATGCGTTCGACAGTCAGCTCCTCCTGAGCATGCGCAGCCGAGGAATACGCGATCGAAAGAGCCGTGGCCGCCAGAGCAATCACCGCCGCGCGAGCCGTGTAACGTGCGTGCGTCATCCAGTCACTCCACCGATTGACTACAGAATCTTCAGGACCTGCACGCGCGGAAGACCGTAGTGAATTCTCGTCCACCGGCCCAACACCGCATTGCCGTGGTAAAGGCGTCCGGTACTCGTGCCCACGAATCCCGACTGCCGCGCGGAACGGTCCGTCGCCACGGCCGTGAACGCACCTTTTTCGCCCATGGCGCTGGTCCTGAAGGCCTCCCATGTATCGCCCGAATCACGGCTGATCATCAGGCGTGCCTTGGCGTCTCCCTTGGAGCCCTCCCAGGTCGCGGGGGGGCCTGCGCTGATCGCGAGCACCAGAGCTGTATCGCGGGCGCCCCGCTCTACCTCGTGGTCCAGCTGCGTGCAGTAGGCCTGTCCCAGCTCACCCTTGTGCGAGACCCATTTTCGGCCGCGGTCCCGGCTCAATTGGAAACCGCCTCCCGTGGCCGCGTATACGCGCGACGAGTCCAGAGGATCGGCCATCAGGAAATGTACGTCGTCGAAGAGACCCTCGTTGCATCCCGTCCACGTCCTCCCGCCGTCATCGCTGCGGTAGGCCCCTCCGATCTCCACCCCCGCATAGAGGCGACGCGAATCGTGCGGGTCAGGCGCGATCGTATCCACTCGGGCCGCCCCCTCACCCGCGTCCTTCCAGCCTTCTCTCACCCCGAGAACCCTGAATTCGGTCAGCTCTTCCCAACTCGTCCCGCCATCGCTCGATACGTGCAGGGCGGCCGGCTGAGTCCCCGCGTACAGCAGGTCGGGGTCACGGGGAGACACGGCCAGCGACCGGATGATGTGGCCATCCAGGGGGCCGGTCTTCTGCGTCCACGTGCTGCCCTGGTCATCGCTCTTCCACACTCCGTGACCGCTGACCGCGGCGTAGAAGTGAGGGCCTGCGGGAACGATGGCGCGGACGTCGTCTCCTTCGAAATGACTCTCTTCCACCTGCGCCGCTCGCTCTCCATGCACCCAGCGTACGACGTATAGGCCGCCCTGCGTCCCCACTAGTATTCGCATCGAATCGATTCCCTTGTTCAGTCCGACAATCTGTATCGTGGATACCGAGCCGTGAGCCCGGCTCTCAGAGCACCGCAAGGTCGCTTTCACGGGGCTTCCGGGCAAGTTTTTTCCCGCCCTCCGGCGCGGCGGATCGCCTGCTTGATTGACAGGCCTGCGGGCTCCACTACTTTGGCCAACCGCCACTCAACCGTCAGAGGTTACGGAATGTCGCTGGTTCGCCTTCAAGAGGTCGCTAAGAGCTTCGGCCCGGTGCGCGCCGTGGACGGCGTCTCCTTCTCGATCGACCGGGGGGAGGTCGTCGGATTTCTCGGTCCCAACGGGGCCGGTAAGACGACGACCATGCGCCTGATCACGAGGGCTCTCGAGCCGGACTCGGGAACGATCGAGATCGACGGCCGGTCCGTGGACCAGGACCCGGCCGAAGCCCGTCGCCGCATCGGATACCTTCCGGAGGCCAATCCCCTGTACCAGGAAATGCTGGTCGGGGAGTTTCTCGTCTTCATGGCCAAATTGCGCGGAATCGAGCCGGCAAAGGTCGCGGATCGGATCGATCCGGCGGTCGAGCAAACGGGGATCGGAGACGTCTACTACCGGCCCATCGCCCACCTCTCGAAGGGTTACCGGCAGCGCGTCGGCCTGGCGCAGGCGATTCTCTCAGAGCCCGACATCCTGATCCTCGACGAACCCACCGAGGGGCTGGACCCGAACCAGCGAGTCGAGATTCGAAAGCTGATCACACGGCTGGGACAGGATCACACGGTCCTGTTGAGCACGCACGTGATGCAGGAAGTGCAGGCAGTTTGCGATCGCCTGCTAATCATTCACGAGGGGAAGATCATCGCGGACGGCGGTGTGTCTTCCTTGCTGGCCGGCGGAGAGGGTGGCACCCGGGTCATTGTGGAGATCGATGCTCAGCCCGGCACGCTTCGCAAGGCCCTCGCAGAACTCTCCTCGGTGTCTCGTGTCGAGGATGCGGCGGACGGGGGGTCGAGACCGAGGTTCGTGGTCGTCGGAGCCGAGAACTCAGACCCGCGGCCGGACATCTTCCAGCTCGCGCGGGCTCGTGATTGGACCCTATGGGAGATGCGGAAGCAGCAGGGCGACCTCGAGCAGTTCTTCCGCGGCCTGACGGAGGCGGGCTCATGATCAGCAACGTCTCCGCCATCGCCGGTCGCGAATTCCGGAGCTTCTTCGATCAGGCCACGGCGTACATTTTGGTCGTCGTCTTCCTGGTGGCCAACTTCTTCTTCTATTTCCGAACCGTGTTCGTCACGGCGGAGGCCACGCTGCGCCCGATGTTCGAGCTCATGCCCTGGCTCCTGCTCTTCTTCGTTCCCGCCGTAACGATGCGGGCTCTCGCGGAGGAAAGGTCGCGGGGCACTCTCGAGCTGGTACTGTCCCAACCGATCTCGAGCCTCGAATTCCTGTTGGGCAAGTTCCTGGGAATCATGGGCTTCATGGCCGTGGCCCTGGCCGGGACGCTCGGTGCCGCGATCGGCCTTCGGCTTGGCGGCGCGCCGCATTTCGGAGTCATGTTCGCCCAGTACGTTGGCGCGCTTCTCCTCATCAGTGCACTCGTGGCCATCGGCCTGTGGGCTTCTTCGCTCACGAAGAACCAGATCACGGCGTTCATCGTCGCCCTGACCTCGATCTTCGTGTTGATGGCCATCACGATGAACGTCGTTCTGATCGGTTTGCCGCCGGTCTTCGCCACGGCCGCGACGCGGCTGGGTCTCTTGACCCACTTTTCGGCGATCACCCGCGGGGTTCTGGACCTGCGGGACATCGTGTACTTCATCTCGATCTCGGTCGCCTTCCTCGGTCTCGCGTATCTGATGATCGAGCGTGGCCGCCTCAATCTGAAGGGCGGCGCCTGGCGGACCCTGCGGGTGGGCGTGCTCGGGATCCTGCTGATCTGCGTCGCGGTGAATTTGCTGGGCCGGCACATCAGGGGTCGTCTCGACCTGACGCCAGGCAAGACCTACACGCTTTCCGCCACGACGCGCAGTGTCCTCGGGAATCTCGATGACGTGGTGACCATCAAGTTCTTCGCTTCACCCGAACTCCCGCCGCAGGTGGATCTGGTCAAGCGGGACGTGGAGGACTTGCTCGCCGACTACGCTGCGGCCGCGGGTGACAAGCTGCAGCTGCTTCGGTTCAGTCCCGCGGCGTCCGACCCGGATGCCCAGGCCGAGGCCGAACGAATGAACATCCCGGCGATCCAGTTCAACGTGCTGGGGCAGGAGGAGTTCCAGGTCAGGCAGGGCTATCTGGGGATCTCGATCCAGTACGCGGACCAGACCTCCAACGTCCCGTTCGTTCGGCAGACCGATGATCTCGAATTCCGTTTGACCAGTGCCGTGGTAGGGATGACCGATCCGACACGGGCTACCGTCGGCTTCCTGACGGGCCACGGGGAGGCGAGCGTTTTGGGCGCGGCTTCCGGCTTTGCCGAAACCCTGGAACAGAATTTCCAGGTCGTCAACGTGGATGTCACGGGTGACGGAGCTCGTGTCCCGGACTCCATCAGTGTCTTGGTTATCCAGGGGCCGCAGACTCCGCTGTCGGAAGCGGAGGGCAACGCGCTGCGGGCGTTCCTGGCCAGCGGCGGAAACATGCTGGTGATGGTGCAGCCGCTTTCCATCGACGAGACGCAGGCCTTCCCCAACCCGCAGCCACACCCGGTGCTGGATGGACTGCTGGCGGAATACGGAGTCGCGGTCCCGGAAGGCATGGTGATCGATCATCGGTCCAGCGGCCGGGTCACCCTGACATCCAGTTCGGGCGCAGGCTACGTGGTCCCATATCCGCTATGGCCCGTCGTCGTCCCGGCCAGCGCGCACTCCATTGTCGACGGACTCAGCGGAGTGCTCCTGCCGTGGTCCAGCCCCCTGGATTTGTCCGCCGCGGACACCTCCACGGTTACCCCGTTACTGGCTACCTCGGAGTTCGGGCAACACCTGACCGGGCCCCACCCGCTTAACCCTCAGTTCGACTGGAATTCGATCGCGGCCGACTTGCGACCCCAGCCCATGGCCGCGGCCATCCTTCCCAGGCCCCTGGGCGAGGAAGCCGGAGAGGCGGAGGCCCGGGCGGGCGGACGCCTGGTCCTGGTGGGCGACGCCGATTTCGCGTCAAACCGCTTCCTGGGGGGAGAAGGAGGCAATATCGTCTTCCTCACCAATGCCGTAGACTGGTTGGCGCAGGACGAGTCCCTGATCCAGATCCGGGCCAAGCTCCGAACTGCGCCGCCCCTGCTGTATGCTTCGGAGTCGATGAGGGATCTGGCCAAGTACGGCAATCTGATCGGCGTGCCGCTGTTGTTCGTATTGATCGGGGCGTGGCGCCTCGCCCGGCGCAGGCGACTGCAGACGAAGAAGTACCGTAGCCGCGGCAAGTCCGGCGAGGAGGAGGCGATCGCATGAAGTCGCGTCACTTGAAGGCGATCTTCGCTGCCCTGGCCCTTCTCGTGGTCGCCTACGGGGCTGTGCGGGCCCTGTCCGGAGACGGTCGCGCCTCGAATCAGGGACCGCATCGCGGCGGCCGTGCGCGGCGGATTCAGCCTCGTCCGCGTGCTCCCGCCCGAGGCTGCGGACTCGGTTCGCCTCGCGGAGGTGCGGGGCGCGTGGACCGTCAACGGATATCCAGCCGATTCGGCTCTGGTCCGCGAACTGGCAGAGGCTCTCGACTCGGCGCGGGTCGGCAGGCTCGTGGCCCAGAGCGCGACCAACCACTCGCGTCTCGGAGTTTCGGACGACCTGGCGCGGCGTATCGAGATCGGGCCCGCGGGCAATCCGGACGCCATATTCCTGCTCGGAGGCGGGGGAGCCGACGGACGGTTCATCCGCTTCCCGGAATCGGACGACGTCTTTGCCGTTCCAGCCGTGCCCATGCGTCCGTTCGGAAGATCCGTGGAGGACTGGCGTGACAGTGTGGTGGCGTCTGTCGATACGGCGTCCGTGACCCGGATCACCGTTCGCCGGAACGACCAGCCAGCCCCCGCTCTACTGACGAGAAGTCAGCAAGACGCGACACTCTGGAGTCTCGACGGACTGGCCGCCGACTCACTCTGGTTGGCCCTGCTCCTGCAGGAAACGGCGGGACTCACCGCCATTGGTTTCCCCTCGGATTCCGTGGCGTTCGCCGTCGACTTCGACGACCCCGTGGCCATGCTGGACATGTTCGATTCCGACGCGCCGGGGGCGGCGCCCGCCCTGTCTCTGCTCTTCGTCATCGCGCCGGACGCACCGGAGTTCCTGGTTCGCCGGGCGGACGACCCGCTGGCTTACAGGATCTCGCCGACACAAGCCGAGCGGCTTCTCCCAACGCGCTCGATGCTGCTGGGCGAAAACTGAGCGCACCCGCCGATCCGGCGGTAGCGCGCTTCTAGCCTGACCCCGTCGAGGTCACTCCCAGAATCAGCACCAGGATGATCGCGATGACGATCACCGCCAGCCAGTGAATCCGGTTCTTCGGATCGAACACGCGAACCTCCTGCTCCTGAGAACCCGGGCACTCATTGCGAAGTGACGTGCTCTCGACCCTATCGCCTGCCTGGGCGCGTCGCCGCAGCGCAGCGAGGACTAGCGCGAAGGGGAAACGGTCACCCGACGTTAGGCGCCGTCATCTTCGCGAAATCTATGATCTCGTCCAGTTCTTCGTCGCTCATGAGGTTCATCTCCTGCACGACCTGGCGCAGGGTCTTGTCCTCCTTCAGCGATTTCTTCGCCACTTCGGCCGCCTTGTCGTAGCCGATCACCGGCGCGAGCGCCGTGGATAGCGAACCTGTCGTCTCGGCGTTTCGCTGGCAGCGAGCCACGTTGGCCGTGATCCCCGACACGCATTTGTCCGCGAACGTGTGGCTCCCCGTCGAGAGGATCTCGATCGACTCGAGCAGGTTGTGAATCATCACCGGAATCATGACGTTGAGCTCGAAATTCCCTCGCTCACCGCCGATCGTGATGGCGGCGTCGTTCCCGATCACCTGCGCCGCCACCATCGTCAACATCTCGGACATTACCGGATTCACCTTGCCCGGCATGATCGAGGAACCCGGCTGAAGCTCGGGCAGATTGAGCTCGCCGATCCCGGTCCTCGGACCGCTGGCCAGCCAGCGTAGATCGTTCGCGATCTTCATCAGGCCGCAGGCCACGACTTTCAGCATGCCGCTCATTTCGACCACGGCATCGCGCGCGCCCTGAGCCTCGAAGTGGTTCTCGGCCTCGCGGAACTCGATCCCCGTAATGGCGCTGATCTTCGCGGCCATCCGGCTCCCGAACTCCGGGTGAGTGTTGATACCGGTGCCCACGGCGGTACCGCCGATCGCCAGCTCACGCAGGGAGTCGCGCGCCCGCTCGACTCGACCGATCCCGTGGCTTACCTGGCTGGCGTACCCGCTGAATTCCTGGCCCAGGCGCATCGGAGTCGCGTCCTGCAGGTGCGTGCGGCCGGCCTTGTAGACGCCGTCGAACTCTTCCGCCTTCGCGCTGAGTGCCTGGTCCAGATGAGCGAGCGCCGGCAGCAGCTCGCCCTCGACCGCGAATAGGGCGGACACGTGCACCGCGGTGGGAATCACATCGTTGCTGGACTGCCCCATGTTGACGTGGTCGTTCGGATGCACGGGCTGCTTGGTCCCGACTTCTCCCCCCAGGATCAGGTTGGCCCGATTCGCCAGAACCTCGTTGGCGTTCATGTTGGTGGAGGTGCCGGAGCCGGTCTGGAAGATGTCCAGCACGAAATGGGCATCCAGCTCGCCGTCCATCAATTCCTGCGCCGCCTGCTTGATCGCACCCGCGCGCTCACCGTCGAGCAGTCCGAGGTCCTCGTTCACCTCGGCGGCCGCCCTCTTGATCACGCCGAGCGAAAAGAGGAAACGGCGATCAAACCGAAGTCGACTGATCGGAAAGTTCAGGCGCGCTCTTTCCGTCTGCGCCCCGTACAGCATGTCCGCAGGGATGCGGACGGGACCCATTGAGTCCTTTTCCTCCCGGTACTGTGACATTATGGCACCCGCCTTTGGTCGAATCTCAGAACTCGAGGCGATCACCAGGTCCGACCTCGTTCGCCTCGAACCAGCCCTGGTCCATCTCCAGGGCATACATCATGGGCCCCTGCGAGTAGTAGTTCTGGTCTGATTGGGGCTCCATCTGTTCGATGTTGATGATGACGCCATTCGCGTCGATGAACGCGATGTCGAGGGGAAGTCTCGTATTCCGCATCCAGAACGACCGCACCTCGGCCGTACCATATACGAAAAGCATGCCGTGGTTCTCGGGGAGCGAGTCCCGGTGCATCAGGCCCTGTCCCCGTAGCTCGGCGTTGTCGGCGATCTCCGCGGTTACGGCCACGCCGCCGATGCGGATCGGAGTCGTGCGGACCCCCTGTCCGCCGGCGGCGGGCAGCGGTTGACCGGTTGGCTCCTGGGTCGACGAGCTCCCGGCACCGGAGCCGCCCGCCTCTCCACACCCCACGACCACCGGTATGGCCAGAAACGCTGAAGAAAGCGCGAACCGGATACCGATTCGCCGCAACGAGAGTCTGGCTAGAGTCACGCCTGCGATCATGTTTCCGCGTCCAGGTGAGGTTCGTGGGGAAGTACCTTTCCAAGCCAAGATGCGTTGGCCCGTGCGAGACGCAAGCGGATTGAGAACCGGTCTCGCATCCGATACATTCTCAATACGTTGAGACAACCGTGGGCCGCGTTCATTGGATTCGGTCGAACGGTCCTGAGAGACATCAAACGCCGCGGGCCAATCGTCCATGTCCGATCCCTCGACTACGGTTTCTACCCGACCACCGCTCGGCTGCGCGGCGGTAATGATGCAGGTCCTTCGGGGCGAACTCCGGGAGCGTGAGCTCCCATTCACACATCAGCGCGAGGCCATCGCGCAGATCCTGTTCGAATCCACCCGACACCTCTCGGCCGATGACGTCGCGGCGGCCCTCCGCCAGAGGGGCGAACACGCCGGAAAGGCTACCGTCTATCGTACGCTGGCGCTGCTCGTCGAACTCGGGCTCGCCACCGAGCATGACTTCGACGAGGGATTCAAGCGTTACGAAACGAAGGTCGGGGCGGCCCAACACGATCATTCTGATCTGCACGGAGTGCGGCCGGGTATCGACGTTCCACCACCCCGAGCTGGACAGGATTCTCGCGGAAGCGGCTGCCGAGAACGGCTTCGCGCCCATTACCCGGCAGGTGAAGATCTTCGGAACGTGCAGCGAGTCCGCCTGCCGTAAGGCGCTGCGGACCTATCGAGAGGCCGGACCCACATCCTGACAGAGAGCGATATGAACTCGCGCGAGCGGCTACTTCGCCTGTTTGTCGAGCGGTCTTTCCAGGAAGGCGATTTCGTGCTCGCCTCCGGCCGCCAGAGCCGTTTCTACGTCGATTGCCGCACCACCACGATGCACGCGGAAGGGCAGGTTCTGCTGGGCGAGGTCGGCGCCGATGCGCTCGAAGCCGCAGGGCTGGAACCGGATGTGATCGGTGGACTGACCATGGGGGCGGACCCGATCGCCTACGCCATTGCCGGTGAGACGTGGCGACGCGGCCGGCCGGTGCATGCGTTCTCGGTCAGAAAGCGGCCGAAGAGACACGGAACCGGCCGGCGCATCGAGGGATGTTTCGAGCAGGGCGCCCGCGCAATCGTCGTCGAGGACGTCATTACGACGGGAGGTTCCGCCCTTCAGGCCTGCGAGGCGGTACGGCAGGAGGGCGGCACGGTACTCGCGGTACTCGCGGCCGTCGATCGTCTGGAGGGCGGTCGCGAGTCGATCGAGGCCGAGGGCCTGGCCGTTCACACCTTGTTCGGGGTAGACGAGTTCCAGGCATACCTGGCGAACCCGTCGGCACCGGTCGGAATGGACGACTGATGCTCAAGCACACGCTCCTGTTCCTGAGCGAGCGAAACGACCTCAAGAAGGTCCTGTTCAAGCTTCCCTTCGCGGCTCAGATGTCCGGTCGCTTCGTGGCTGGTGACACGTCCGAGGAAGCTCTCGACGTAGCCCGGTTCCTGAACGACAGCGGCTTCCGGGTCACCCTCGACCTTCTGGGCGAAAGTGTGTCCGATCGAGCCGAGGCCCAGTTCGCCGCGGCCGAGTACGCGGAGAGCCTGGTGGAGATCGACGCCCACGAGGCGGAAACGACGATCTCGCTCAAGCTCACGCAGCTTGGGCTCGATATCGACACGGACTTCTGCTTCGAGAACCTGTTGGGGATCGTGCAGCGGGCGGATGAGCTGGGAAATTTCGTTCGCATCGACATGGAGGACTCGGAGCACACGCAGACGACGCTCGACATCTTCTACCGGGTGTTCGAGCGGTACCGCAACGTGGGGATCGTCATCCAGTCCTATCTGCACCGGAGTGAGGCCGATATCGCCCGCCTCGTCGAACTGGGCGCCCCCGTGCGCTTGTGCAAGGGCGCCTACGCCGAACCGCCGTCGGTGGCGTTCCAGGAGAAGAGTGAAGTGGACGCGAACTACGTCCATCTCATGAAGATGCTGCTGGACGGGGGCGCTCCCACCGCGATCGCCTCCCACGACGAGAGGATGATTGACGCTACCCTGGAACACGTGTCCCGGAACGGGATACCGGATGACGCGTTCGAGATTCAGATGCTGTATGGAGTGAGGCGCGACTACCAGAGGCAGCTGGTGGACAACGGCCTGAACATGAGGATCTACCTGCCCTATGGTTCCCAGTGGTATTCGTACTTCATGCGCCGCATGGCGGAGCGACCCGCGAACCTCCTGTTCGTGATGCGCGCCGCGTTCGGCGATTGACGGCAAGGAGAAGCCAGACGTGTTGACGTTCACCGATGGAGCGAGGGCCCACGTGGTGGCCTTTCTCGCAGACGAATCAGAGCCCCTCGCGGTCCGGATAGAGGTTCTGGACTCGAGTCCGCTCGCCCCGCGATACGACCTGGCGTTGATCGAGGAGTCCGAGAAGGAGACCGACGACCAGGTCTATGAGCAGGGTGGTTTCGAGGTCGTCATCCCGAGGTCCAGCGTAGATCTCCTGGAGGGCGCCACGGTGGACTGGGTGGAATCGATGCAGGGCAGCGGATTCAAGGTCGTGAATCCCAATATCGTCCCGATCGGAGAAGGCGCTGGCGCCGGGCCCCTGGCAGACCGCGTGAAACACGTGATCGAGATGTCGGTGAATCCGGCGATCGCCAGCCACGGAGGCAGCGTGACTCTCGTAGAGGTTCGCGACGACGTCGTGTACCTCGAGATGATGGGTGGATGCCAGGGTTGTGGGATGGCCGCGGTCACGCTGGCCCAGGGAATTCGACGGATCATCATGGAAGGCGTGCCCGAGGTGCGGGACATCGTGGACGTCACGAATCACGATGCGGGAGACAATCCTTACTATTGATCGGCTGTGTGATTGAGGCGCCGTGAGTTCGTTTCGACCGCCGCCACGGGGGCCCTCGGCCTGGGGGTCTTTGCATCCGGCGGGCTCCCCCCATCCATGGGCCTTCGGCTCGGCCGGCCGAGCGGTGATTTCGGCGGCTGGCTGTGGATCGGCCGGCGACCTGAAAAGTCTGCATCGGAGTGGCGAGAGATCTTCGTTCGCCTTGCCGGCGCCGGCTTCCGTGGAGTTCTCGTAGGCCGGGCATTCGACCCGGTCATGGCCGATGCGGCTCATTCAGCGGGCCTCGAATACCACCAGTGGATCTGGATCCTGAACCGTGCCGGCGACGCCTGGGCCCGGGAGAACCATCCCGAGTGGTTCACGGTGAATCGGAACGGAGATTCCACCCTCGACGATCCGCCGTACGTGGACTACTACCGGTGGGTCTGCCCATCGAGGAAGCCGGTCCGGGAGTACCTCGCGGATTTGATCGACGAGGCGGCCGCGCAACCGGGACTCGACGGGATTCACCTGGACTACATCCGCTACTGCGACGTCATCCTGCCGCGCGGCCTGTGGGCGAAGTACGACCTGGTGCAGGACCGCGAACTTCCGGAGTACGATTTCTGCTATTGCGAGGTGTGCCGGGGGCAGTTCGAAGACCGGACCGGACGCGATCCCTTCGAACTCGACGATCCCTCGGCCGATCCCGAGTGGGCGCGCTTCCGTTGGGACAGCGTCACACGAGTCGTGACCGAGCTATCGGAGGTGACGCATGCACGCGGGAAGTCCATCAGTGCCGCGGTGTTCGCCACCCCGTCGCTGGCCCGCCAACTGGTGCGCCAGGCGTGGGACGAGTGGCCGGTGGACCGGCTGTTTCCGATGCTTTACCACCCGGCCTACGACGAGGACATTCCGTGGATCGGGCGCGGTGTCGAAGCGGGAGTCCGCGCGCTGGAAGGTTCGAGCGCCGAATTGAACGCCGGCCTCTACGTGCCGGCCCTGGCGCCCGGAGACCTCGCGGAGGCCATCCGTCTGACCCGGGACGCCGGTGCCGCCGGGTTTTCCCTGTTTGACCTCAATCCGCTCACCGACGAGCACATCTCCGCTATCGAGGTCACGATGCGCGAACTGCGTTCCAGCCCCCTTCAGCCCGCCCGCTGACCCACTTCGCGAAAGCAGAAGGACTCCACGCTATCGCAGCACCGCCGCGATACCGGTATCCGTCGGCATCCTGGTCTTCTCGAATTCCAGTGCCCTGCCACCGTACTGGATCGTGAGTTCCGCCAGTTCATCCAGGAGGTCAACCGAGTCTCCTCCGGGGTCGCTCCCGCCCTCGCGGATCACCGTAACCTGTCCCGTGGACCGATCCATCTGTCCCCATACGGTACGTCCCCTCTCGGACAGGAGAAGCCGAATTCGGCCGGCCACGGCAAGGCGGGCGATAGCCGAAAGGTCGGATTCGGTCTTCCCGCGGCCATAGGAGCTTTCCCACAGGTCGACGGCGACCTCCAACTTGCGCTCCACCGACATCCGAGCGATCGGCCACGCAGCCGCGTGAATTCGCTCTTCATCCCAGCTCGACACACTCCCGACGATGCCTTCTTCGACCAGGTTCTCCAGCTTGCTGACGCTACGGTAGATCGGATGATAGTAGTCGACGGCCGCCAGGATGACGGGACCTATCTCGTCCGCCAGGAGCTCGCGAACGCCGGCGTCCACCGCCCGGAAGAACCGCTCCAACTCCTGTTTCGTGTCATCCTTGCCCGCGCCATGACCATGGAATATCGGCCGGGATCCCCTGCCGCGCGGGCTTCGCAGGTTGAGGCGATCCACCGTGACCTCCGTTCCGAGGGCCTCTTGCAGGCTGCTCGGAACCCCCGCCAGATCGACCGGGGCGATTTCGGAAATCGAGCCCTCCCAGATGCGGACCTCCTTCTGGGCCACGGAGAGGACCCAGAATCGTTCCGGCGCCTGCAGGAACTCGATCAGGGGCCTGGTGTGGAAGGTCGGTCCTACCACGACCAGGTCGGAAAGGGCCACGGGCAGGCGATACATTCGGCCCAAACCGCGGGAAGCAAACAGGGCCAGCCCATCGGCCTGGTGACGCCAGAAGTCCTGGTCGCCGATCAGGGCCTCGAGCGGGGCAAGGACGTCGTCGATGCCGTCCGCGCCATGTCCCGAGAGTAGTTCCCTTGCCTGGTCGATGGCGGCCCGGAGACGCAAGGGCTGGGCGGCCACCTCGGCGCCCTTCCGGTGAGTCTCCATGTAGATCGAAACGGCGGGGGCCGTATCAACCGTGAACAGTTCTTTCAGTTGGTCTCTTCCGAAGTAATCCACGAGTTTCCTCGCCCTCCTTCCAGGGGAAAGCGGGACCGGGACGATCTCCGGCGATCACCCCGGGCGCCATGGAACGGCAGTCAGTCTTTTTCCTGGACCAGTCCGCCGAGGAGCATACCGACGATGGAAATCACGATCGCACCCAGCACGGCCGATCCGAACCCGGCCAGCTGGAACCCCGGTGTGAGCGCTGCCGTCAGGTACAGCATCGCCCCGTTCACGCACAGATAGAACAACCCGAGCGTGATGACCGTCAGGGGTAAGGTCAGGAAGACCGCGATCGGTTTGAGCGTCGCATTGATGAGACCGATGACGATCGCGGCGACGAGAATCGCCTGCGTGTCGGAGGCTTCGATTCCAGGAACGAGTCTGACGGCTACATACAGAGCCGCCGCATTGATGAGCCACCTGAGGATGAGCTTCATGTCACAGCCCCTCCACTCGAGATGAAGAGTCGCGTGGACACGGCGCCGCCGGAGCGACGCCGTGTGCGCGACCGGCGAGTCAGAACGCTGGGAGCAGGCTGAACTGGAAGAACCAGCCCTTGTCCGGACGAGTGATCGGGTTCACGAAATCCAGTTCCATGATGAGAAAGCCGAGAAGGTTCAGCCGTGCCGCCAGCCCGATGCTGGCCACCACTTCATTACAGTTGTCGAGGATCGTCTGGCCCTCGGATCCGTCACAGTTGAACCTGGGTGTGTTGCCCGCACGCCACGCCACACCCGCGTCGAAGAACGGCGCGATCTCGATGGGCGGCGCGCCGGCCGAGGGAATCAGGCCGAAGAATCCGAGGAGCGGAATCCGGTACTCGAAGTTGGTCGAGAGGATGCGGGTGCCGAACAAGTTGTTGAAGACATCGCACGAGGACACCACGGATGCGCTCGCACATTCCTGGGCACTGAACGACCCATCACTGAATCCGCGAACGATCGACGGGTAACCGAGATACAGGTCCGACAGGACACGCGCGTTCTCGTAGCCCGGCACCGGGTTGTTGCTGATGTCCCCCCACCGGGCCTCGGAATCCGACCCGTACCGCCCGAAGTGAAGGATGCGGAATGCGAACGTCGTCGGACGTACCGGCATGAAGTACCTGCGGTAGTCCAAGAGCGCGTTGACGTAGTTCAGGTCTCCGATCCGCGGGGAAACCTCCAACCGGTATCGCTGCCCCAGAATCGGCCCCGTGCCGCCGAAGATCGTGTTGTCGTATACGAGAGCCGCCGCCGCCGTCCCCATGTTCAGCGAACCCGGCGAGGGCAGCTCCTCCGTCTCCCGGCTGATCTCACTGCCGGAAAACGACAGTTCGCTGGTCCGGACCTCGTTGTAGAAATCGATCCCCTGAAAACCGACCGTCATCTCGACCCGGTTGGCCCGGCTGATCGGGTAGCTCATTCCTACGGTCGCCACGCGATTGACCTGCCACTCGCGGAGCTCGGTCTCGACGTATACGCCATTGGCGTTATCCACCTGGAGACCGAACCGGCGGGTGACCAGCGGAATCTGGCCGACTTCGGCATTCCAGTTCCAGCGCGTCCGTCGATTCTCGTAACTGACCACCAGCGCGGAACTCCGAAGCAGGTTGCCGTTCGCCGTGTTGATGTTGAACAGCGTGCCCAGGTTTCGGTTTCCAAGCATGTCGCTGAAGTAGAGCGAGATGCCACCGGCCAGGAACGCGCCGTATCGATCCGCTCCCGCCGCCAGCTGTGGCTGACTGACGAAGTCCAGGGTAATTCCGGGCTTGTAGGCGGAGCCCGCGAAAGTCAGGGTATCGGCCAGGCCTAGCTCCGGCTCATCGAGGAGCACGCTCACGAGTCCGGGAGATCGGTCCTGGGGCGGCAGCATGGCCGGGCTCGCGCCCGCGATCGCCTCTTCGATCGGTTCCCCCTCCAAGTCCTCTTCCGCG
Source organism: uncultured Gemmatimonadales bacterium (assembly GCA_963807645.1). Lineage (GTDB taxonomy): Bacteria > Gemmatimonadota > Gemmatimonadetes > Palauibacterales > Palauibacteraceae > Benthicola. The sequence continues at coordinate 630,479 of CAWECO010000001.1, read as the reverse complement.
TCGATCCGGTAGAGATTGTAGTCGCCACGCTCGAACGCGGTGTACACGAGGCGGTTCGCCGCGCTGGCCGAAGAGATCGCCGGGCTGAGGGCCGTAATCCCGCTGACGCCGGTGACCAGGTCCGTGACCTGGTACAGGTTTCCGCCCTGGAACTCGTAGCGGTAGACGTTGCTGATTCCGCTGACGTCGGTCACGAAGTACAGGCTCTGGCCGTCGGGAGCCCACTGAGGATCGATGTGTTTTCCGACACCAAACACGGGCATGGCCTGGATCTCTCCCGTGTCGGGGTCGATCAAGCCGAGCCGATAGTTGCCGTAGCTGAGCGCGGCCAGGTCGGTGGTGAAACGGTCCGTGACGAACGCGATGGTACCGCCATCGGGCGACCAGGAGGGCTGCAGGTCCGAGTAGAAATCGGAGGTCAATCGGCGCAGCTCTTCGGTCTCGATATCCAGGATGAACAGGTCCGTGTATCCGTTCACGATCGCCGCGAACACGATGCTGCGACCATCCGGAGAGAACGAAGGCGTGTAAACCTCTCCAAGTTCCTTGAAACGGATCTCCTTGACCTTCTTGCCAGTCTCGGCTTCGATGATCGTGATCGCGGGACGTCCCTTGACGACGACGCCGAATGCGAAGTGCCTGCCGTCCGTGCTCCACGCCCCGGCCGAGTTGATGAACTGCAGACTCTCGAAATGCGAGTCCACGGCCGCCTTGGTGAGCCGACGGATCACCTCGCCGGTTTCGGCGTCTGCGAGGAACATCTCGATGGCGAAGAGGTCCTTCTCGGACAGGAACACGACGCGCGAGCCATCCGGGCTCAGCGATGGCCCCACGTTCAACCCGCCGCCGCCCATCTTCTGAGAGATCACCTGGGTGGCGCTGCCGTGTTGTGGCAGAGGGGGCAGGTCTTTGAGGTCTGCCAGCTTCTTCACGTCCTCGGGCTCGGCACCCGGCTCGGCACCCTCGTCGTCAGGCGCGACATCCCGGGCGGCATCCGGGGACTCAGGCGCTACGAACGCCACGTCCGCCCGATCGCCAAGGGCTTCCGCCGCCACGGAAGCGTAGGCGTCGTAGATGGCTTCGTGCCACTCGGCTTCCAGCTGCGGGATCGGGATCTGGAGAACGGCTTCCAGCGCTTGCTCCGGATTTCCCGACCGCCCGGCCACCTTCAGCACCTTGCCGATGGCCTCGTCGCCCCATTTCCCGGCCACGAAGGCCCAGAACGCCTGCCCCCAACGGTAGGGGAAGTACTCCCACTGCCGGGTCGTCAAGTCGCGGAGCGTCGGGAGTCGACAGTCGCACGCCGCCGCGTCCCGCATCCACATGGCGGTGTGGGCGTCGATCGGTCCGACCGACAGATATTCGGCCATTCCCTCGACGAACCACAGCGGCAGGAGAAGGGCGGTCGGTCCGCGAAAGCCAATGCCGCCATCACCCGAAAGGCTCGTGATGTCGAACTGAAAGGCGTGCACGAGCTCGTGCCCGAGGACGTGGTCCGACTCGTTCAAGGTACCCGCGAGCGGAAGTACGATGCGACGCTTCAGGACCTCCGTGACACCACCGGTCGATTCACCGATCTGCCCGAACACCGCGTTCGTCTGCTCGAAGTCCGGGTGGCTGGCGTACAGGATCAGGGCCTGCCTGCCCTTGAGCTCGTGGTCGAGAAGACGACCGATGCGGGCGTACCACCGTTCTGCCATCCGTCCCGCTCCCTGGACGATGGCTTCCATCTCGGGGTAGTAGTAGATGTCGAAGTGCTCGGTCTCCAGCACCCTGGTATCGAAGGTCTTGTACTGGACCTTGTTGCGACCGAAGTACTGGGCTTCAGCGGAAGCCGGCAGGATGGCCGCTCCCAGCAGGAGCGTCAGAAAGAAGAGCAGTGCCCTCGAAACGAACGGGCCACGTGTCATGTTGTTCCTCCGTAGTCCGAAAGCGCCGCGCTTCCGGAGAAGATTCCGCCCCTCATGTGCGGTTCCAACCCATACCCGCGCTGGCCCGAGGTGTTTCTCGCCGTCAGTCGGGTGGACGACCCGCTCAGTCGCAGGGTCTTACCATCCCATCATAGCGGTCCCGCGAGCGCTCCGCCTGCTCCAAATCGTCGTATGGACCGAGAAATACGCGGGTTATACCGTCCGACCCCAGACGCTGGACGACCTGAAGTCCCCGCTCCTGGAAGCTCCGCGCAACGCTTGCCGCGTTGGCCGCGTCGGCGAAGGCACCGACCTGCACCAGACTGCAGGACAGCATCGCCGACATCTCCACAACCGAGATTCTGACCCTGGCGGTTCCCGGACCCAGCATCTCGATCTCCCGCGCTGCGGCCATGGACAGGTCGATGACGCGATCATCCACGAACGGCCCCCGGTCGTTGATACGCACCTCGGTCCGAAGACCGTTGTCCAGGTTCTGGACCTGCACGCGCGTTCCGAACGGAAGACGCTTGTGGGCGGCCGTCATTTCTTCCATGTCATAGACCTCGCCCGAGGCCGTGCGCTTCCCGTTGAACCCGGGGCCATACCAGGAAGCGACTCCCTGCTCGGACCAGTTCTCGCTGACGCTCGTCATGGGTGGAGGCGTCGTTCCCCCGCAAGCGGCCATCATCAGGGAGGCGGCAACCAGAAACGGTCGGACGGGACGGAGGTCTTGCATGAGGTTCAAGGTACGGTCGTCGGCCGTCCGACGGGAGTAGTATCGAGGCGCTCGGTGGTACGTTCGATCGATTGCGGTCCATCTCGTTCTTCCGCACGATAGGACGGCGCCCAAGCGTACCGCATCCAGCAGCCAGAAGACGACGGAGATCAATCATGAAGAACACCGAATACAGTATGTACCGAAGCTTGCCGGGAGTCGGCTTCGATGAGGCGATCGAAGTCGTGACCGCGGCCCTGAAGGAGCAGGGCTTCGGCGTCCTCACCAGCATCGACGTGGCCGCCACCTTCAAAACGAAGCTCGGAACTGATCATCGCCCGTACGTGATCCTCGGGGCGTGCAATCCGGTGCTCGCGCACCAGGCTCTCTCGGCCGACGACAACATTGGCCTGATGCTGCCCTGCAATGTGGTGGTAGCGGCTGTCGAGGGCGGCTCCGAGGTGTCGTGCGTTCGCCCCCACGCGATGATGGACATAGCCGATGCTCCCGAGATCCGGGACGTGGCTGACCAGGCCCAGACGAAACTCGAGCGGGTCCTGGAGGCGATCTCTGATCAATCCGGCGCCGCGGAGGTGTAGGCGGCGCCGAGGGTGTAGGCTCCTGCTTCGGTGGACCACAGCACCGACCGGGTCTCCAGGCTCACGGCGACGGCGCGGCCCGACGTCTGGGGCGTGCCCTCGCAGGATACGAACGCCCGCTGGCCGGCATCGTCCAATGCGATACCGTGCGGGTGTTCCGCTCCCAACGGAATTCGAGCCGTCTCGGCCATCAGTGCCGTGCTGACGAGCGACAGGGAAGCATCTCCGCGGTTTGCGATCACCAGTGTCCCTCCATCCGCGGTGAGGGCGATCTGCGCGGGTCGATTCCCCGTCGCCACGGTCCCGACGATCTCACCGTCCGAACGAAACGCTCGCACCGCATCAGCGAGGTGCAGACCCACCCATATCGTCCTACCATCGGGCGACCAGGCCAGGTTCAGCGGCTTCAGCACGGGTGCTCCGGGGGGTCCCGCTTCCGGGCCCGCAGGGAATCGACCTCGCTCCTCGAGGGTGGCGACGTCCAGCAGGACGATTTCGTCGCTCAGGCTGCACGCGATCGCCACGACGTCGCCGGCCGGATCCACTTCAGCGTGGTGCGGACCCCCGCATACGACGGGCGTCGCCACCACCGACAGGTCGTTCAGCTCCACCACCGCGATCCGGCTGGGGACCCCGGGCTGCGAGCGATCGTAGTCGGGAACGAAGGCCCGCGTGCCGTCCGGCGTAATCCCGATCCGGGCGGCCCCCGCCGTCGGTAGAGTGACGCGACCCACCAGCCGGTCGCCCGCCGTTTCGTACTTCCACAGGGTGGGCTCGCCGTGCGCCACCGTCACATACCAGTGCCTGCGATCCGGACTGATCGCGACGGCGTGGGGCTCGTCCACTTCGTCACGCCTGCGTTCGGTGGGAATGCGGCTCACCGTCGAGCCGTCCGACGGGTCGATGCGCAGCACCTCGTCGGTGAATCCCGACGTCACGTACAGGCGCTCGCCCGCGAGGTTCGGGTCTTGGCCGGACCGTTCGGGTCGCTGGAATCGCTCGAGCAGCCGGCGACCAGGGCGGCGAATACCGCTACCGCCGCTCCGGAACGACGCCTCAGAACGTCGGACGAAGAACCCATAAGCCGCTATTCAGATCCGAGACATAGATGAATCCGTCGTGCAACTGGGGAGCCCAGCTGCACGTTCCGGAGGTCGAAACACAGGCACCGCCCACGTCATACTGGATGCTGGCGACCTGCCTGGCCTGCTTGTCGAGTTCTCCCAGCAGCTGGCCCGACACGTCCACGGCGTGAATTCCGTTCTCGTACCACGAGAAGTACGCGATCCCCGCCGCCTCATCCACCCAGAAGTTGTGCGGGGCGGCGCCGGCCAGGGTGAAGCTGGCCACCTCACGCGGCGCCTCCAGGTCGTTTACGTCCACCACCCGCACCTTTCCGGGTACGCGGATCTCGTCACCCAGGAAGACGTACCCGGACTCCGGCCAGTACCACGCGTTGTGCACTTCGTATCCCGGGATGGCTATGCGGCTGACCTCGACCGGATTGGTCGGAGATCCGCCGGCGATGCCGTTGCCCACGTCGACGATCACCAGACCGGTGGACCAGTGTGAGAGGAAGGCCAGGCCATCACGCACGTAGACATCGTGCAGGAAGCTGCCACCGCCATAGAACGACGCCACGATCTGCGGGTTCGATGGATCCGAAATGTCCAGGACTCTGAGGCCCGAGCTCGGCACGGCCCCGTCTACCACCAGGTACGCATAATCGCCGTCGATCCACACGTTGTGGATGCCGGGTGCCAGGTCCGGAGCCACGAACCTGGTGATCACGACCGGTGCAAACGGGTCCGCCAGGTCGAGCAGTGTGATCCCGTTCAGGCCGTCGTTGGAGGCCTCGTGCGTGATGATCGCCAGGGTGCCGTCTTCTCGCACCTTGACGTCGTTCACGACGCGCGCGTCCACCCGAACCGAATCGGTCAGGAACGGAGCGTTTCGGGTTGTGATGTCCCACACGTAGAGGGTATTTCCGCACTGTCCACCAGCCACGGCGCGACATCCCCACGTGCCCGTGTAGGCCACATCCCCGTGCTCCCAGTGATCCGACGTGTAGCGCAGTTCGACCGGTTCGTGCCATTCGACCTCGAAGGAACCGGACGGGGCGTTACGACTGGTAACCTCCACCTCAGCCGTATCTGCGGCACCGCCAGCATCGGCGATGATCACCGTCGTCCCCACGGAGTACGGCACGAAATCACCATCAGCCGTCGTCAGACCCGAAAAAGAGGGCTCCACGCGCCAGGTAACCATCGGGTCATCGACGGTTTGCCCCTGGTCATCCGTGGCGGAGACCATGAAGCTCAGGACTTCACCCTGCCGTGCCTGCGGCGCTCCGCCCATGATATCAAGCGTGGCGATCACCGGTCCGTCGTTCTGAACGACCGTGAAGGACGTGCCCAGTGTAGCCGCCGTCTCCCCTCCCACTCTTGCTTCCAGGGCGACCCCGTAGTCTCCGCTGCCCACGGACCCCGGAATGTCGAGCGTCAAGGTCAGGGCCCTCGAAGTGCCGGCGTTCAGGGTCGCTACCTCAGCCGGACTCACGGACAGGCTGGCTCCTGGAACCGCGTTCCCACCGCCGTCGGTGACTCCAAGTGCCGTCAACTCGACCGGTCCGGCCGCTCCGTCACCGGCGTTGCGAAGCTCCACGGCCCGGGTCCGGTCCTCGCCGAACGATATGGACGCTGGCGTGAACACGAGCTGTATATCGGGCTCGGCCGGCTGGTTCGGGTCATCCGAACTCGAGCTGCAGGCACCGAGGCCCGCCAGTGCGAGCACGGCCATGACGCCCGCGAGTCTGCGAGGAATCAACTTCACCTCCACCTATCCAATGAACTCCAGAATCCGACGAGTCTGACCGACGCCGCAGCAACGCGATCCAGCCGTCGTAATTAACCATCCGGTTGGCATTCGTTCCCTTCACAACAGCATCGGTGGTTTGCCGGGTTCAGTTTGTCCGCATAGCATGGAGCGTCGGACAACCGGCTTGGGACCACCCTCATAGGAACGTGTATGCTGAGGCATCTGTTGCGCCGGAGACGCTCTCCGCAGCCTCGCTGGGCCGCCTCGACCGCCGTGATCCTGGCCTTCTTCGCGGCCGGGACGACCCTGGCCTGGGCAGCCGTCCACATTCGACTCGAGTCCTCGGTTCCTTCGGACCAAGAGGTCCTTGTCGCCGCACCGGAGCGTTTCGAACTCCGGTTCAGCGGTCCGGTCAACGAGGCTCTCAGTTCCCTTGTCCTGGTGACCCCCTCGAGCGACTCGTTGCGAATCGCCATCGGAACACCGAGCGACGACGACCGGATCCTGGTCGGTGACGCGCCTCGACTGGCCAGCGGCGAGTATCTCGTTCTCTGGAGTACCGTGTCGGCCGATGGCCACCCCGTTTCCGGCGAGTTCGGGTTCACGGTTGCGCGCGAAACCAGCGACGCGGCGTTCGGCGATGTCGATCCGGCCGATCGAGCGGCACCATTTGATTCCGGGGAGGCGGCAAAGCCTGCGCAAACCGCGGCTGCGCCCGCCAAAGCTGGCCCGCCCGCCGCGGTGGTCCTGCTCGCCGGTCTCGGCATGTTCTGCCTTCTGGGTTTTGCGGGACTGCTGTGGTTCTGTGGCTCGGCGCCTCTGATGGGTGAGCCTCGAGTCGGGCTCGCCATCGCGGCGCTCGGGTGGATTGCCCTCCTTCTGCTGGCGGCTGATCTCGCCGCGTGGACGTTTGGCGTTCTGCCTCCCGGATCGGGCCTCGCCGGGTTCACTGCCGCTTTTGGCTCGCTGACGGGCGGGGCGCGGCTTGGCCGTCTGGCTCTCGTCGCGATCGCAGTGTTCGCCACGCCGCGGCATGGCCGGGCGGCCGCGGCGCTGGCCCTGTCGGCCGTCGCCGTGGGAGCCGTGTCAGGTCACGCTGCCGTGCTTTCGCCGTGGATCACGATTCCGGCGAAAGCACTCCATATGGCGGCGGCGGCGATCTGGCTGGGCGGTCTCATGCTCGTCGTCCTCGCCCCCGACCGCCCGACCGCCCGATCGGACGATTGGCAGTACGGCGCGGTAGTTCGAACCGTTTCCGGTGTAGCCCTCCTGGCAGTCGTCCTCATCGCTGCCTCCGGAATCGTTCAGTCGGCCCTGTTCGTGGGCGACTTCGGCGCGTACGCCGGCACTCCCTATGGCCGCGGAGTCCTGGCGAAATGGGCGGGACTGGCGCTGCTGGTGGGCTTCGGCGCGTTTCACCGACTCCGAACCCTACCGACGCTCGCCAGCGGTGGCCACAGCAGAGGCTTGCGCCGCACCATTCGGCTGGAGACGATCGTCATGCTGGCCGTCCTGTTGGTGGCCGCATGGCTGGCACGGGTACCGGCTCCCGCCAGCTACTGATTGTCGCATTCTCACGATCCAGACTGTGAGCTGATAGAGCACTTCATCGCTTGTTCGCGACCGGATGGAGACCCTCGAAAGGACAGGTGGACGGATGACCAGGTCCCGCGCCCGACCTCCCGCATGGCTTGCTGCCCTGGGCATGATTGCAGCCGCCTGCACGGTGGGTCCCGACTACGAGCCCCCCGACTTCACGGTCGAGACCGTGCCCGACCAGTGGCGCACGACCGTAGAAACGGAGATGGCCGCCGATACCACCGATCTCGAGATGTGGTGGGTTGCGTTCAACGACTCGCTGCTGACCGAGCTGATCCAGCGGTCTGAGTTTGGGAACCTCGATCTCCAGGCGGCCGTGGGACGCGTGGCCGAGGCGCGGGCGATACGCGGCGTCGCGAAGGGCGGCTACTGGCCGGATATCGCTCTCGGAGGCGCCTACAGCTACCAGAAGATCAGTGAGAACGGGATCCAGGGGGCCGTCGCGGGCGGCGGAGAGCCACCAGCGGACGGAGGCGACGCAGGAGGCCCCTCCATCGGCGACCCCTTCGACAGCTGGCTGTTCGGGATCGACCTGAGCTGGGAGCTCGACCTGTTCGGGCGCATCCGGCGCACGGTCGAGGCTGCCGACGCCCAGCTCCAGGCCTCGGTGGAGGATTACCGGGACGTCCTGGTGACACTCTATGCGGAGGTGGGCTCGGCTTACGTCGACGCGCGAGCCTTCCAGACTCGACTGGATTTCGCAACGCAGAACGTCACCGCGCAGGAGAACAGTCTCGAGCTGACCCGCGACCGCTTTAATGCGGGACTCACCTCGGCGCTGGACGTCGCTCAGGCCGAGCAGAACCTGGCGCAGACGCGATCCACGATACCCGGGCTGGACATAGGTCTCGAAGCGGCACTGAACCGGCTGGCCGTGCTGCTGGGCGAGGCTCCTGGCTCGATTCACGACGAGCTGCAGGAATCCGCGGGGCTGCCAAAGCCAGACGACAAGGTGGCGTACGGAATCCCAGCCGATCTCCTGCGCCGCAGACCCGATATCCGGCAGGCCGAGCGCCTGCTTGCGTCTCAGACGGCGCGCATCGGGATCGCAACCGCTGATCTCTACCCCACACTGTCGCTCGGAGGAAGCGTCGGTCTCGAAGCGCTCGACTTTGGTGATCTGGGTGAGAGCGGCAGCGGGGTCTGGAGCATCGTCCCGAAGATCAGCTGGCCGATATTCACGGGTGGAAAGATCCGAAATCGAATCCGGGCCGAGGAAGCGCGGACGGCGCAGGCACTGGCGGCCTACGAGCAGACGGTGCTCCGGGCCCTCGAGGAAACGCAGAACGCACTCGTGGCCTACGGACAGGAAAAGACGCGGAGGGACCGTCTGCTGGAGGCGGTGAACGCTTCGCAACGTGCCGTCGACCTGGTGGAGACCCAGTACCTGTCCGGACTGACCAACTTCCAGAATCTCTTGGATTCGCAGCGGTCGCTGTTCCAGCAGCAGGACGCGCTTGCCGAGAGTGAAGGCCGGGTCGTCGACAACTTGATTACGCTGAACCGGGCTCTGGGCGGCGGGTGGTCGCCGAGCACGGCCGAAATGACGGCAGCGGCTGCCGCTGGAGAGACACCGCCTTCGGCGACCGGAGGTGACCGATGAACTGCCTCGAGCGGAGCGGGCGAATGAGAAGGAATGTGAGGTCGTATGCTGCGCTGACAGCTTCTCTCCTGTTGACGGCCTGCGGCGGCGGAGACCCGGCGGCCCGGCAGGCTCCGGAGGTCACGGTCGCTCGACCTGTCGTCCGTCCGGTACAGCCCTACGCGGACTTCACGGGGACCGCCCGGGCCGTCGAGGCGGCGGAGATACGGGCCAGGGTCGGAGGCGTCCTCGAGCGCCAGCTATTTTCTGCTTCGGACATAGTCAATCAGGGCGACGTGCTGTTCGTCATCGAGCCGGAGCAGTACCGGGCCGCCCGGGACGAGGCCGTGGCGGCGCTTCGCTCTTCAGTGGCGGACTCGGCGCTCAAGGAGTCAAACCTCGAGAGGATCCAGATCGCGATCGAGACCAACGCGGTGAGCCGGCAGGACCTGGACAGGGCGCAAGCGGAGCGCGACGCCGCGGTGGCGGCCGTCCTGGGTGCGAGAGCCCGCCTGACCAAGGCTCAGCTTGACTACGATTACACGAGCGTACGCAGCCCGATCACGGGGCAGGTGGGTCGACGGCGCATAGATCCGGGCAATCTGGTCGGGTTCGGCGAGCAGACGCTTCTGACGACCGTGAACCGGATGGAGCCGATTCACGTCTTCTTCAACGCCCCGGAGTGGGTCGTCCTGCGGATGCTGCGGGCGCTTGAGGAGGTCAAATCCGGTGAGGATGACGCCTCAATGCTGGACGCGGCGATCGAGGGAGATGGAGAGCTGGATGAGACGGCGTTGCAGCCGCAGAAGCGGTTCGCGAGGGTGCTCGTGGGAACGGCCGCTGACGAGGATCGCTTCCCGTTCGAGGGATACATCAACTTCATCGGAAACACGGTGGATCCAAGCACCGGAACGATCGAGTTGCGCGCGCTCTTCGGCAACGAGAACAACCTACTCTTTCCCGGCCTCTTCGTCCGGGTTCGCGTGCTCGCGATCGAGACAGAGGACGCCCTGCTCGTGGATGAGCGCGCCATCGGCACCGACCTGGGCGGCAAGTACGTGTACCTGGTCGGCGAGGGAAATATCGTCGAGAGGCGCTACGTCCAGGTCGGTCAGCCGCAACCGGATGGTACGATCGTGGTGGAGAGCGGCATCGAGCCGGGCGACACTTACATATCAAACGGTCTGCTACGCGCCCGGCCGGGGCTTCCCGTCACCCCGCTGACGGAGGAGGAATTGGCCCAGCGGCAGGCTGCCATGCAGTCGCAGGCGGGAGCCGCTGCCGGTGAGGAAACGGAAGAGGAGGAGTAGGCCATGTTCAGCCGCTTCTTCATCTACCGCCCGGTGTTTGCACTGGTCATCTCCATCGTGATCGTAATCCTGGGGACGATCTCGATTCCCACACTTCCGGTGGAATCCATGCCGGACATCACCCCGCCCACGGTGGAGGTGAGCACCGTATTCCCGGGCGCCAACGCCCAGGTCGTCGAGCAGACGGTTACCACGCCGATCGAAAAAGAAGTGAATGGCGTGGAGAACATGATCTACATGCAGTCCAAGAGCAGCTCGGTCGGCTCGATGAACCTCACGATCTCGTTCGACATCGGCACGGATCCGGACATGGCGGCGGTGCTCACGCAGAACCGCGTCGCGATCGCCGAGCCGTTGCTTCCGGAAGAGGTCAAGCGACAGGGGGTGAAGACGGAAAAGAAGTCCACGCAGATCACCCTCATGGTCAACATCATCTCTCCGGATGGCCGGTACGACGACATCTTCATCTCGAACTACGCTACGACCCAGATCAGCGACGTCCTGGCCCGCGTAAACGGGGTCGGGAAGGTGCAGGCGATGGGGGCCAAGGACTTCGGGATGCGGATCTGGCTGGATCCCGGAAGGCTAAAGGCCCGCAACCTCACGACCGATGAAGTGATCAGCGCCCTGCGTGAGCAGAACGTGCAGGTGGCCGCAGGCGCGATCGGGCAGCCGCCGAACCCGGCGGGCCTCAACTTCCAGTACACGATCACCACCCTGGGTCGCCTGGAGACGGTTCAGCAGTTCGAGAACATCATCGTGAAGACCGGCGGGACGGGGGAGATCGTCCGGATTCGCGACGTGGCCCGCGTCGAGCTCGGAGCGCAGGACTACTCCTGGTACGTGCAGCTGGACGGCTCCCCGAGCGTTGCGCTCGCCGTGTACCAGCTTCCCGGCTCGAACGCTCTCGCCGTGGCCGATGGGGTCAGAGAGGCCCTGGCGGAGCTGGAGCAAAACTTCCCCGAAGGCCTCGAGTCGGTGATCGCATATGACGCGACGCGGTACATCGAGGCGTCGATCGACGAAGTGATCAAGACCCTGATCATCGCGATCCTGCTCGTGATCTTCTCGGTGTTCATCTTCCTCCAGGACTGGCGCACCACCGTCATCCCTTCGGTCACCATCCCGGTTTCTCTGATCGGCACGTTCTTCGCCATGAAGCTGTTCGGGATGTCGATCAACAACCTCACACTGTTCGGGTTGGTCCTCGCCATCGGGATTGTCGTGGACGACGCCATCGTGGTGGTTGAGAACACGATGCGCCTGATCGATGAAGAGGGGATGGAGACCAGGGCGGCCACGGCGAAGGCCATGGAAGAGGTGGGCGGAGCCATCATCGCCACCACCCTCGTCCTGCTTGCCGTGTTCGTGCCGACCGCCCTCATGCCCGGCCTCACGGGACGCCTGTATCAGCAGTTCGCGATCACGATCTCGATCGCGACCGTGTTCTCGTCCGTCAACGCGCTGACCCTCAGTCCAGCGTTGGCGGGGCTGCTGCTCCGTCCTTCGCCCAAAACCCGCAACCGCTTCTTCACCCGGTTCAACGAGTGGTTCGAGGTGACGACCGGGAAGTACATGGGTGTGGTGAAGAAGCTGGTGCGGCGGCCGGGTGCGGTCATGGTGGGGTTCGCCGGGCTCATGGTGGCGATGGTTTTGGGCTTCCGAATGATTCCCGGAGGGTTCATCCCGGACGAGGATCAGGGTTATTTCTTCGTGCACGTGGAGCTTCCGGACGGAGCTTCGATGGAGCGTACCGAAGAGGTGCTGGACCGGGTCAATTTCGCGATGGCGAACATGCGGGGCGTGCAGAACTACATTACGATCGGCGCATACTCCTTCCTCGGAGGCGTGCAGGGTTCCAACTTCGGTGCGGTCATCGCGACGCTCGACAACTGGTCGGACCGCGGCAAGGAAGAGCACGTCGAGGCCCTGATGGCGAGCATGCAGCGATCCCTGTTCGGCATCCAGGAGGGAATCGCGTTCGCATTCGGTCCACCTCCCATCATGGGCCTCGGAAACGCCACCGGCTTCTCCATGGAGGTCCAGGATCGCGGCGGTGTAGGGCTCCAACAGCTCCAGACCTTCGCCAACGACATGGTGGCAGCCGGCAACGCGAGCCCTGTGGTGGAGCGACTGAACCAGAACTTCACGGCCAACGTGCCCCAGCTGTTCGTGGACGTGGACAGGAATCGGGTCAAGACGTACGGCATACCTCTGCAGAGCGTGTTCAACACGTTGCAGGCGAATCTGGGGTCGGCTTATGTGAACGACTTCAACCTCTTCGGTCGTACCTGGAAGGTGCAGGTCCAGGCGGACCAGCAGTTCCGTTCCCGGGTCACCGACATCGACCGGTTGGAGGTTCGAAATGAGGCGGGTGACATGATCCCCCTCGGGACCCTGGCCCAGGTGCGTGACACGGTCGGGCCGTCGGTGATTGCACGGTTCAACATGTTCCCGGCGGCGTCGGTCACCGGCGTGCCGGCGCCTGGCAAGTCGTCGGGGCAGGCCGTGGCCGAGATGGAGCGATTGGCGGGCGAGTACTTGCCGCAGCAGATGGGCTACCAGTGGTCCGGCGTGACGTACCAGCAGATCGCGGCCGGAAATCTGGCCCCGCTCATCTTCAGCCTGGCGATCATCTTCGTGTTCCTGTTCATGGCGGCGCAGTACGAGAGCTGGATGATCCCGCTGGCGGTGCTGATGGGTGTGCCCATGGCGATCCTGGGAGCCATGCTGGGCACGGGGCTCCGCCGCCTGGACAACAACATCTACACGCAGATCGGGCTGGTGCTGCTGATCGGGCTCGCGGCCAAGACGGCCATCCTGATCGTGGAGTTCGCCAAGCAGCAGAGGGAAGAGGGAAGAAGCGTGATCGAAGCAGCCGAGACGGCGGCTCTGCTCCGCTTTCGTCCCATCCTGATGACCGCCTTCTCGTTCATCCTCGGCGTGATTCCCCTGGCGATCGCGTCCGGAGCCGGTGCCAACAGCCGCGTGTCACTTGGCACGGCCGTGCTGTTCGGCATGCTGATCGCCACGATGAGCGGAGTGTTCCTGATTCCGGCGTTCTACGTGATCATCCAGGGGTTGGTGGAGCGCTCCAGCGGCAAAAAGGCGGACCGGCCCTCGTCACCCGACATGGCAGCCGGCGCACCGTTGGCCGACGAGCCCGCTTGATTGCACCGGGCGGGTTGGATCCCGCGCAGTCTGGGATGAGGGGAGGCGGTCCGGACCGGGGTTCAAGCCGCTTTCTCGTTTGGGGCGCCGGTGCTGTACACGATCTTCTTCCGGATTCCGTACGGTGGAGATGCCGAGCCGGCCGCAGAGGCCGTAGCGCTCGCAGGACCGGAGCCCGCGCCAGCGGTTTGAGCCGGACGGACGGCTAACGCAGCAGCGTCAGGTCGTCGAAACCGGCCTGGACCCGGTGCAGGAGGTCCAGGCGCTCGTCGGGGCCGAGCAGGGTGGCCCGTGCCGCGTTTAGCACGAGGCCCTCGATGGCTGGCCGGTCGAAGTCAAAAGCGGCCGCCGACTTCAGGTACTCGTCCGTCAATGTCGTTCCGAACATTGGCGGATCATCGGAATTGAGCGTCACGTAGAGTCCAGCATCCAGCAGGCGCGGCAATGGGTGCTCGGAGAAAGACGGCACGACCCCGAGGCACACGTTGCTGGTCGGACACACTTCCAACGGTATCTGCCTCTCCCGCAGCTCGGCGACCAGCGCAGCTTCCTCCAGGCAGCGCACCCCGTGACCGATCCGCACCGCGTCCAGGTCGCGCAGCGCCCCCCGGATGCTGGCGGGTCCCTCGGTCTCCCCGGCGTGCGGTACGCTCGGAAGCCCCGCCTCCCTGGCCACGTCGAAAGCGCGCCGAAAGAGCTCGGGCGGATAACCGACTTCGGGCCCACCCAGGCCGAGGGCAGACACTCCGCGTGACATGTTGTCGACCGCCCAGTGTGCCACCCCGACGAACTCACCCGGGTCCAGGTGACGCGGGTAGTCGATCGTCAAACTCATCGTGACGCCGTGGTCCCGCTCGGCCCGCGTCCGTGCTTGGTTGATCGCTTCTAGCTGATCGTCGAGCGGGATCCCGGACAGCATTCGCTGCGTGGAGGCCGTGTACGTGACCTCGCTGTGCAGGACGTTCTGCTCAGCCTGTCCGTCCAGGAAATCCGACGCGATGCGCTCGACATCTCCCGGTGTCTGGATGCAGCCTGCAGCCGTCAAGTACACTTCGACGAAGTGGTCGAAGTCCTTGAACGCATACCACAAACGCAGCTCGTCGACGGAATGGGCCGGAAGTACGACCTCGTTCCGGGCCGCCAGCTCCAGCAGGGTCTCGGGCCGGATCGACCCCTCCAGGTGGACGTGCAGTTCCACCTTCGGCATCGCGCGGATGAACGTCTCGAGATCCGTGGTGTGCTCGTTCTCTCGCATGTGGTATTCTTTGTGCTGGACCTCGCTTGTCGCAATCGTCCCCGGCCCGCGGATCGAAGGAAGATGCCCCGCAGTTTCGTCATAGACACGGACACCGCCTCTGACGACGCCGTCGCCCTGCTCATGGCCCTGCGTCATCCGGACGTGCAGGTCGAGGCCATCACCGTGGTCGCGGGGAACGTCGAACTCGAGCAGGGACTGAGGAACGCCCTCTACACGGTCGAGCTGTCCGGCGCCGACGTCCCCGTGTACCGGGGGTCCGCGGCTCCGCTTCGTCGTGACCTCGTGGTCGCGCAGTTCTTTCACGGCCGCGACGGACTCGGCGACCAGGGCTACCCAAAGCCGCGCGGAGAGGCGGCGGCGGGCGACGCCGTGGACGTTCTCATTGAGACGATCCGTTCGAATCCGGGCGTCGTGCTGGTGACCCTGGGACCCCTGACCAACGTGGCCAAGGCTCTAACCCGGGCCCCCGACATCGCCGCGCAGGTAGGGCGCTGCGTGGTGATGGGCGGGGCCGCGTGCACCGTGGGCAACGTGACTCCAGCCGCGGAATACAACGTCTGGGTCGATCCGGAAGCGGCGCGGGCCGTGTTCCGCTCCGGTCTGCCGATCGAGATGGTCGGCTGGGAGCTGTGTCGTGGAGCCGCCACCCTCTCCGAGGAAGAGATGGACCGGGTCCGCGACTTCGGAACGCCGGTGGCCCGGTTCGCGATGGACTGCAACACCAGCGCCCTGGCGGCGGCCCGGTTGCAGTCGAACGAGCCGGGTCTCCCTCTTCCCGACCCGGTCGCCATGGCGATCGCGATCGACCCTTCGATCTGCACGCGCCGGTCCCTCCACTACGTGGACGTGGAGACGGAAAGTGACCTGACCCGCGGAATGACGGTCGTCGACCGCCTCGATGTCGCGGACGACGAGCGAAACGCTCCTATCTGGCGACCACTCGTTGAGCGAGGTCGCAAGGCGCAGGTATGCTGGGAACTCGATATTCCGAGGTGGAAGGAACTGCTTTACTCGGCCCTCCGGTAGATCGAGAGTGACCCGTTGAAAAGCAGTCCGTCTCGAGCGAGGTAGCGATGGGCGCCCGAATCGTCGTCATCGGAAGCGTGAACACGGACCTGGTCGTCCGCGGCCCCCGCATACCAGCGCCTGGCGAGACCGTGACCGGTGGCACCTTCATGCGCGCGCAGGGCGGAAAGGGAGGCAACCAGGCCACGGCAGCGGCGCGGGCCGGAGCCGACGTCACGTTCGTGGCGCGCGTCGGCGACGACGAATTGGGCGAGGCCGCCATCGCCGGCCTGCGGGACGAGTCGATCGAGGTGGGCTTCGTCACACGTGACCCGGGACACCCCACGGGCGTGGCGCTCATCATGGTGGACCGGTCGGGAGAAAACGCCATCTCCGTGGCGCCCGGAGCCAACGCTTACCTCTCTACCGGCGATGTGGAGGCTGCGCGTCCTGCCATAGAGTCAGCGGACGTCCTCCTCATGCAGCTCGAGACGCCTTTGCCGGCCGTGGAGCGGGCCGCCAAGATCGCCCGTGCCGCGAACACGAAGGTGATCCTGAATCCCGCACCGGCCAGGCCCCTGGGGGACGCACTGCTGGCGCTCGTCGATGTGCTGACCCCGAACGAGGGAGAATCCGCGCTCCTCACGGACGAGGCGGAGCCTCGCGCCTCCGCTGCCCGGCTCAGGGAGTCGGGCGTCAGCACCGTGGTGGTGACGCTTGGACCTCGCGGCGCCCTCATCGTCTCCGGCGACGGGGAATCGTCGGTCGCCGGGTTCCCGGTGACGGCCATCGACACGACGGCGGCTGGCGATGCCTTCAACGCTTTCCTGGCGGTCTCACTGGCCGAAGGGCTGGGTCGCCACGCCGCGGTTCGGCGAGCCTGCGCCGCCGGAGCCCTGGCTACCACCGTGCCAGGCGCGACGCCTTCGCTGCCCTTCCGCGGTCCGGTCGATGACCTGGTGAAGCAGCCAGGGAGTGGACATTCGAGGGGGAAACCGTCAAGCTAGGACTCGATTTACAAGCAAAGAACGGCGCTTAGCCCGGAAACCAACAAGGAGAATGGCCCATGGGGAGACGCACGAACTACGGATTCGAAAAGCGACAGAGGGAAATCAAGAAGCAGAAGAAGCAGGAGGCGAAGGCGGAGCGGAAGCGCCTGAAGAAGGAAGAGGCCCTGGGCGAGCTCGGCGAGGGAGCCGTCGAGGACGAGGTCGGCGAAGGAGAGGAAGAGGAACAAGAAGTAGTGGAATAGGGCCGAGCGTCTTGCGGCGGTCGGTCGGAATACCGCGATAGGAGGAGTACGAAATGGGTGTAGGAGATACGGGCAGCCTGCACCATTCCTGCTGGGTCGTGAACGACCTCGAGGCAGTGGCGAACTCGCTCGCCGACTCCCTGTCCATCCAATGGTCGGTGTGGACCGTCGCGCCAGATGATTGCACGGTCAACGGCGAGGACATGCCCTATTCGTTTCGTCTCGCGGTCGCGCAGGTGGGACAGTCGCATTTCGAACTGATCGAGCCTCTCGAAGGCGACAGCGTCTACGTGGAGCACCTGGCTACGAAGGGCGAGGGCTTCCATCACACCTGCCTCATCTACCCCAGCCGTGTGGCCATGCTCTCGGCAAGGGACGAACTCGCCGCCCAGGGTCGGGCGATGATCCAAAGCGGGAGGCTGGGAGACGCCGGCGAATTCTACTATTTTCACATGCCTGAAACC
Source organism: uncultured Gemmatimonadales bacterium (assembly GCA_963807645.1). Classification (GTDB taxonomy): domain Bacteria; phylum Gemmatimonadota; class Gemmatimonadetes; order Palauibacterales; family Palauibacteraceae; genus Benthicola. The sequence goes on along the minus strand of CAWECO010000001.1, from coordinate 612,794 downwards.
GACGATGCCCTCGAAGTACTGTACCTCGAAGAACTCCCGCCGCCCGAGCTGATCATCGGCTAAGACGCTCCAGCTAGTCAGCCAACCAACCGCCGGACACGGAACCCGGGGAGGGACCGGGTAGCGCCGCACACGGTCGAGTACCCATAATTCGGTGACGGATCCGTTGGGAGTGCGAACCCGGTAATCGAACAGGGCACATGCGTTTGGCTACGATCAAACAACACGGACGGGTGCGCGCGGCCGGCGCCGCCTTCTTCGGACTGGCCTGCATCGCGGTGGTTGCGGCCCCGGCCTGCGCCCAGAGTCTGAAAGGCTCGAAGAGTTCACTCGACCTCCAGAATCGCGTGGCCGACCAGCACGGGTTCACGTACATCCGGACGTCAGATCAGGCGAGATGGTTCGTCGATAACGGCTACCTGGTGAGGCTACGCAGCGGAGCCGGCTACGAGCTCAAGCGAATGTCACACCCGTATGCCCGGCCCCAGGTCGAGCTGTTCGTCTCCCGCCTTGGCCGGCAGCACCAGGCGGCATGCGGCGAAAGGCTGGTCGTGACCAGCCTGACCCGGCCCACGACCCGGCAACCTCGCAACGCTTCGTCCCGCTCGGTTCACCCGACGGGCATGGCCATGGACCTGCGCCGGAGTAACAACCGTTCCTGTCGCTCGTGGTTGGAGAGCGTGCTTCTAAAGCTGGAAGGCGCAGGCGTCCTCGAGGCGACCCGCGAACGAAATCCGCCCCACTTCCACGTCGCGCTTTTCCCCGACCATTACGAGGCCTACGTGGATCGGAAGCTGGCGGCCGGCCCGGACGAGACGGAACGGGAGTACATGGTTCGCAGGGGCGATTCCCTCTGGTCGATCGCGCGGCAGCACGGCACGGAGGTCTCCCGCCTCCGGGAGGCCAACGACCTGCGGGGAAGTCGGATCTACGAGGGTCAGCTACTGACGGTGCCTACGGACCGGTAGGCAGACACCTTTCGAGTGTCCGCCCGGCTCAGCCTCCCACGAGCCGGAGTCCGGTGGGAGGAGCCGGCGGAATCACGTCCGTCGCTGCGTCCGTCGTGGCCCCCACTTCTTCGCTCAGCTCCCCTTCGACCCCTCGCGTATCTACGCTGGATACCTGGTAACGGTAGGCAGTCTCCGGGGACAGTCCAGCATCTGCAAACACGGTCGATACCACGAACCCGACCGGCTCCCCATCCCGAACCACGTTGTATCCCTGGACCGGGTAGATCGACGAAGCGGGAGGATTCCAGGACAGGTTGATCTGAATCGCGCTCTGAGCGACCGCCGCCAGGTTCCGAGGGGGCGGGGGTCCCGGCTCCATCTCGGTCACGGCAGAAGCCGGCTCGCTGAGGTCGCTCTCCTGTTCCAGCAGGTCCACCGCTGACACCCGGTATTCGTAAGCCGTCTCGGGCGACAGGTCCGAGTCCTGGTAGGCGGTGCCGTCGCTGGTTGCGACCTCATTCCCGTCCCGGAAGACCCTGTAGAACGCGACTCCCGATTCGCTTGCGGATGGAGACCATTGCAGGTCGATCCGATATGGGCCGACGGTGGTGGCCACAAGGTCCGCGGGCGGCGAAGGCCTCGGCAGAGCGTCGGTCGTCACCTGCACGGCATCGCTCAGGTCTCCCTCGTCCCCATCGTCGTCAAACGCGCTGACCTGGTAGACGTATGTGGTCGCGGGCTGAAGACCCAAGTCCCGGTAGTCACTGCTGTTCGTCTCAGCGACCCGATTGCCGTCCCGGTACACGTAGTACCCGTCGGAACCACGGACATTCTTCCAGTCGAGATCCACCGCGTACGGTCCGCGGGCCTCGGCTTTCAGTTCCTTCGGTTTGCCAGGATCGAACGCGACGCGCGGCTTCACCATCGTGCCCGCCGTTAGAATGAGCCAGGCCAGGAGAGCGAATCGGACCGGCCTCACGGACCGACCTCCACGGGAAGTGGATCCGACAGGTCGCTCTCGTTGCCCAGGGTGTCCAAGGCCGTGACGGCGAACAGGTAGTCGCCCGCGGACAGGCCCTCCACCTTGGCTCGAGTCTCGGAACCCAGCTCGACCATCGACTCGGAACCGGGTGCGGTCCCGGTCTCCCGGTAGTACAAACGATAGCCTGACAGGTCCTTCAGCGGACGCCCGACCGCATCGGTCGTTGGCGCGTCCCACTCGAGAGCGACCGACCAGGTATCGCTGGGATGGGTCGGGACCCCGGCCCCCGGGCCGTCCGGCGAACACCCGGCGAACAAGACGATGGCAACCAATCCGGCTACAACCAGCGCACTCGTCTTCATGTTGCGCTCACGCCACATCGGCACTCCTGTGCGTCCGCCCGGCGCGACAGGCCGGAGCATGTAAATAGGCGACAAGGCCCGTCATCGCGGCTTTCGCCGGGATGACGAGTCTGAGGGAGCGGGGCCTAGAGAAGCAAGATCCAGACCTGCCAACGACCACCCGGGATTGGCTGTCAGGTCGCCCGTCCTGGATTCGCCATTGAACGGATGAACCGGCATATTGGAGGATTGAAGAGTTACGCGGGGTGGGTGCCGTCGCTTTCAAACAGGAGGATGTTGAATGAGGTCTCGGACTATGATGGGAATCGGTGCCGCGCTGCTCGTCGGCGCGTGCAGCGGAATCTCGACCAGCACGGACTACGATCCGCAGGTCGACTTCACGGCTTTCTCGACGTACGACTGGGTGGACAGCCAGGGTGAGGTCGACAACATCACCAGCTCTCGCATACGCCAGTCGGTTGACGCAGCGCTAGCCGCGAAGGGACTCACGCAGTCCTCGTCCAACCCGGACGTCGCGGTCAGCTACCAGGTGAGCAGTGCCGAGCGACGATCGTTCAACACGGTCAACGCCGGGTGGGGCGGTGGCTACGGCTGGGGCGGCTGGGGCATGGGCATGGGAACGAGCACTACTACCGAGAACGTGTGGCAGGAAGGCTCGCTGATCCTGGGTATCTTCGACGCCGGTACCAAGAACCTCGTGTGGACGGGCACCGCGACGACGGACCTCGATCCGAGCCGCTCTCCAGCGGATCGTCAGAAGGTCATCGACGAGGCGGTGGGCAAGTTGATGGCTGATTTTCCGCCGGGCAGTTGACCCGCGGAAGGAGAAAGGCATTGAGGACGGGCCTCCGCGTTTCGGCGCGGAGGCCCGTTTTCTCATCCCGGTCTAACTCGGCTACCGGCAGGTCGATTCCAACTCCATCGCGGCCTCGGCGAACGCAGCCCCGAGGCGAAGAAAGCCCTGGGTGTCGTAGTGCCAGGCATCGCTCAGGTACCCCAGCTCCTCGGTGACCGTTACGAGTGACGCGCATGGATCGGAATCGGTGAACGCCCGCTGGGCACGCTGCACGGTTTCGATGTAGTCCATGACGGATCCGTCGTCCGCCATCCCTGAATCGGTGACCTTGCCGATCACGACCGGCAGGTCTGCGGCGCCGAGCGCGGTTCGAAAGAGGCTCATCATCCGGGTGAGATTGGCTTCGTAGGCGTCAGCCGATTCTTGGCTGTGCTCGGCATCCGCCTCTCCCTGCATCCAGACGATGGCCGCCGGTACAAGTCGATCGCTGGTGCCATCGCCATCGATGTCCGCGTGCGACAGGGCGTTTCGGATGGCCGTCAGTGCGTGGTCATACTGGTTGAGACCCTCGGCGTCGCCGTAATCGGGATCCCAACTGCCGTAGCCCACGCCTGGCGCGAGGCCGGATCCGCCGAGCGAGTATTTGATGATGGCGATCCGTGACCGTGGCTTGAGCTCTGTCATGGTCCGGCCGAATGAGAGCTCCGGTCCGAATCGGTTTGATAGCTCGCTGACCGTCCCATCCGTCCGGAAGCCTGTCCCATGACCAGGCCTCAGCGGCTCCCAGAAGCCGACACCGCCGCCTGGATCATCGTCGAACGCGGTCAGGCCGGTGAAGATCAGGACGCGATCCGCGTCCCCAAGCCACTCGTCGGTCAGCTCGGCGACGTTGCCATAGCCGTCCATGTTCGACTGCCCGCCCAGGAAGTACAGATCGTAGTTGTTCATGCTTGCCGTGGAATTCGGTTCACAGCCGACCATCGCAACCAGAAATGCTGCAGCCACAATTGTCCTAGTCGTCGATTTCACGATTCCTCTGCCGGAGCACCCCAGTTGACGAGGTCCGTGCTGTGATGGACGGGAATGCCCGGGAAGTACAAGAGGCCCGGCGCCGACCGAGAAGATGGGGTTCATGGCATCAAGTTGCCGTCTTCAGCGCGTCCCCGAAACCAGAGCGCTTTTGAATCTTCTACTTTCCCGGTATTTTGAGGAGGAAGGCCTTCCCATGGAGTCATGATGACATCGATCGAGTTTACGGACCCGAAGCACGCTCCACCCCCCTCGAATTCGCTGGACCGTTTCTTCCTCACACTGATCCGCGACCCTCGCGACCTCCGCTTCGCCCGTGTCCAAACCCTCAACTTCGCGGTCCTGCTGGCGCTGATCGTCTGGTTGTACGTCGACTTCAACATCGTGAATGCGCTGCTGTTCATCGCCTGGTACGGTTTCCAGCTCGGGCCGTATACCCTGATGCTGCATAACGTCTCGCACCGGAAGTACTTCCGGGTCGAGTACGCCTGGTTGGACTGGCCGTTCATCGCCATGCTCGGAATGCCCTTCGGCCATATGCCGAATGGCTACTTCGCACACCACGTGGGCATGCACCATCCAGAGAACAACCTGGATGATGATCTCAGCTCGACCATGCACCTGCAGCGCGACAGCGCCTGGGATTTCTTCATCCACTACCTGGGGCATTTCCTCGTCCTCGGCGGGCACGACCTGGCCATCTATCTGCGGGACCGGAACCGGGACAAGATCCTGCGGCGGTGGCGGATCGGCATTGGCCTGTGGTTCGCCGTGGTGATCGGCCTGGCATTCGTGAGCTGGCAGGCCACGCTCCTGGTCTTCGGGTTCACCCTTGTAGTCACCCGCACGGCCATGATGTCCGGGAACTGGGCGCAGCACGCCTTCGTTGATGCCAGCCGGCCCGACAACTGCTACGTGAACAGCATCACGTGCATCAACTCGAAGTACAACCGACGCTGTTTCAACGACGGCTATCACATCAGCCATCACTGGAAGCCCGCGATGCACTGGACGGAGCATCCGCGGGAATTGCAGGATGAGCTTCAGAAGTACGCCGAGGCCGACGCGATCATCTTCCGGAAGCTGGACTACTTCCTGGTCTGGGTGTTCCTGATGCTGAAGCGATACGACGTGCTCGCCGATCACTACGTGGCGATCGACGACCGCCAGCGCAGCAAGGAACAGATCATGGCGTTACTCAAGGAGCGGACGCGCCGTATCCCGGAGCCTAGGCTGGCGGGGGTGGCAGCCGCGTAGAGCCTTGTTGTGACGGAGCTCGATCGTCTAGCCTGAGACAGCGGGATCGCATCGACTGTGGTCGGCGGACGGTGACGAAGACAACGAAAGAGGCGGACCCGGACATGAGCCGGATCCGCCTCTTCGATTTCCAGCAACGCTCGAAATCAAATCCCCAAGCGTCTACTTCTTCTTGGCTGCTGGCTTTCTGACCACACGCTTCTTGGCGGCGGGTTTCCGAGCGGCCGGCTTCTTCTTGGCGGCAGGCTTCTTCTTGGCGGCGGGTTTCCGAGCGGCCGGCTTCTTCTTGGCCGCGGGCTTCTTCTTGGCCGCGGGTTTCCGAGCGGCCGGCTTCTTCTTGGCCGCCGGCTTCTTCTTGGCGGCGGGTCTTCCGAGCGGCCGGCTTCTTCTTGGCCGCCGGCTTCTTCTTGGCGGCGGGTCTTCTCGAGCGGCCGGCTTCTTCTTGGCCGCCGGCTTCTTCTTGGCGGCAGGTTTCCGAGCGGCCGGCTTCTTCTTGGCCGCCGGCTTCTTCTTGGCGGCGGGTTTCCGAGCGGCCGGCTTTTTCTTAGCTGCGGGCTTCCTGGCTGCGGGCTTCTTCGCCGCAGGCTTCCTGACGGGCATGATGCTACCTCCGATGATGAGTGCCTACGGGCGAATTCACTGCCCCCGAGAAACAAACATGGGCAATCGTGTTGGTTGCACAAGGGCTGGGTGAGACGGCGAGAAACTCGAACGGTCGTCAACGCCGCTCCAGGCCACGTAGGCCGACAGGGGTACGGTCTTCTCGCTGAGTCAACGAAAGACGTCCGGCTGGATTCGATAGCGAGACCTCAGACTCCGGGTCAGTTGCGAACGAAACCGCTCACAACCGTCTGGTCGTACCGCTCCAGCGTCCGCGCGTGCCGAGGTACTAACTCTGGATCCGGGTTCGGCTCGGTCGTACGAGTATCACATCCTGGATGAGGATACGTACAGGCTATGCGCGGTCTTCGATCGCGAGTCGCGGGCGCCGAGCCGGGCGCCCGCGGACTTCTGGAGCCATGGGGTGGGGGCGCATTGTTTCGAGCTGCGCGTCAGTTCTCAGGACGCGGCTGAGCTGGCTCCGGTACCTCCTGCTCCTCGACCCGGCAAACGACACGTTGTTCAACGGAGAGCGCCGTCGAACGACGTGAGACATTAGGCAGTCAGGACGGCCGGGTGAGGTCGCCGGCCGCACTCGCCCTGGTAGTAACCGCCCTATTGGGTTGGCTCGACGAGGGCATCCAGGCGCTCCTTCCCAACCGCGTTGCTCGTCCCGGTAGCCGATGCGGGCTTACCGTTTGAGCCTGCATTGCATTCGAGCCGGCGCAACAGGCTATACCGCCGGCTCTATGTTGCTGTTGAGTCGGAACAGGTTCCCCGGATCGTACCGACCCTTGATCTCCGCAAGGCGCGCGTACGCCGGTCCATAATTGCCGGCAGCTTCATCTCCATCGAAGTCTATGTTGTCGTAGTAGCCACCCATGAACGGCTCGATCGCCTTGTAGTACGCGCGAGTCGCGGCGATGAACTCGTCGTCCATTTCGGCGTCCTGCCAGCCGCTCGCGAAAACGAGCATGATCTCGGCGTTGCGGTGAGTGAAAGCTGTGTCGGTCTCGCCGACTCTCTTTACGGCCCCACCAGCGACGTGATTCGCCAGGAAGACGCGCGGATCGTACGCGTCGATCAAGGCATCGACGAGACCCTGGGACCATTCCTTGACCATCCCGTTCTTGGCGTACGAGCGGATTCCGTGGCCGAACGCGACGTCGTTAATCGTCTGCATGACCATGTAGTCCTGTACGATCACGCCATCCACGACTGGCGTGGCGACTGCCCGCAGTGGCGCAAGTTCCTTCTCCCCAGCGGTCGGATCGCCGTTGTAGACGACGTCCATGACGATCACATCGCCGAGGTCGGGATTCCGCGCCATGACGGGACCGACGTACATCTCGTCGGAATACCCGGCGGCCGCCTCGGCATAGAACTCCAGCACGTCTCTCGCGTCTTCAATCGGCCAGACGATCGAGCCGGACAGTACGTTGCGATCAAACGGATACAGCTGGTATTCGAACTCCGTGACGACGCCGAAGTTGCCGCCGCCCCCACGGATCGCCCAGAAGAGGTCCGGCTCACGATCCGCGCTGATCCGGCGCACCTCGCCGTCGGCCGTGACGATCTCGGCCCCGCGCACGTTGTCCACGGTGAGTCCGTACTTGCGGTTGAGGCGCCCGAAGCCCCCACCGAGGGTGTAACCACCGACACCCGTGTGCGACACGACCCCGGCAGTAGTGACCATGCCCTGCTCCAGCGCCGTAGTGTCGAGAGCATCGAGCAGCGCACCGCCCTGGGCATGAGCACGCTGAGTATCGCGATCGGCCGTGACCCTGCTCATTTGTGACAGGTCGATCATAAGGCCGCCATCGCAGACCGACTTGCCCGGCCAACTGTGCCCCCCGCCACGCACGGCGAGTAGCAGGTTGTGGTCCCGCGCGAACGACACGGCATGGCTGACATCCGTGCTGCTTGCCGGTCGCACGATCAGGGCCGGGCGCTTGTCGTGCATGCCGTTCCAAATGGTGCGCGCACGATCGTAGTCCGGGTGTCCCGACAGGATCAGCGGTCCGCTCAGCGCCTGGCTGAGCTCCTGGATGGCGGCATTCTCAAGTTCTATTTCAAGGCCGTCGAGCGACACCGCCGCGATGCTCGCATCAGTAGCCGCTCGTCTTCCGCAGCCAGCGAGAAACGCGGGCGTACCAGCTACCAGGCCGGCAGCGATCGACGTCTTGCAGAACTCGCGCCTGTCCATAGATCTTCTCCTCGTCGAATGGGGGATCCTTCAAGATAATCAAAAACGGAACGCAAGTGTGGCGCGGGCAGGAAATCAGTGACCGAGGGGCGGGCCAGAGCCCGGGCCTGGGGGAGGCGATGAGCGGGTACACCGAGCTGGTGAGCGGCGGGAAACGAGAGATATTCAAGGTCGCCTAGGGCAAGATCAGACTTGGGGATGGCAATGACCATGCGACATTCGCCGATCGCACCGCACCGCTTTTTGCGGCTGCTGGCCATACTGCTGTTAACCGCCGGCCTCCTGCCAGCCGAGGTTGGTGCGCAACGCGGCGACCGCGACGCCTGGCAGCGGGTGCCGGATGTGATCGCTGCGCTCGCCATCGGGACCGGAAGCCGGGTGGCGGACGTCGGGGCGGGCGGAGGCTATTTCACGAGGCACCTCGCCCGGCAGGTGGGCGCGGACGGACGCGTCTTCGCCGTGGAGATCGGCGAGAGGGAGCTAACCCGGCTGCGACGGCTGGCAGAGGATGAGAGCCTCGAGAACATCGACGTCATTCGCGGCGAGGTCGATGACCCAAGACTGCCGGAGCAGTCGCTGAACGCGGTGCTGGTGGTGGACGCGTACCACGAGATGACCCAGCACGAGGCGATGATGGCGCGGATCTACAGGGCGCTTGAGCCCGGTGGACGTCTCGTGATACTAGATCTGGTACCACCCGACGCTTCTGCATTGCGTGATCGTCAGATCGCGAGCCATAAAATTGGCATCGACCTGGTCGAGCGGGAAGTCGAGTTGGCCGGCTTCGAGGTCCTGGACCATGACCCGGAGTTCGCCCGCAACGGTAGCGGCCGCGGTCAGTGGATGCTGGTCGCACGTCGACCCGCTCGACCCGGCCCTCCCCAATGAGGTAATCGCGACCCCCGGGCGAAGCACCCCCCAGACATCTAGCCTGCCCAAGCCTCCTGATACAGCATCCGCGCTGCCGCATGGAGCTGGCCTATTCCCAGCGTGTACCGTCGCGGGTCGGCTGCAGCGAGCTTGCTCGCTGAGGAGGGGGACGTGAAATGATGCACGTGTTGGCAGAAGTTGGCGCCTACGTCTTCAGCAACGGCGCTTGGCTCCGTTACGATGAAGCTGCCGAGGGCCTCGGGAGGCCCCAGCGCCGCTACACCCTCCGGCGTGATATCGAGCACGACGAGTCGCCGGCTCACTGGATCGACTGACTCCACCCTAACCGACCGCTTGATGAGAGCCGGTACGAGCTGCGCAAGCAATGCACAGCAACTGAAGAGCGCTTTGCCACCGACCTCAACCCGATGTTTCGTCGGACCCAGCATGAGACCGGACAGCTCGACCACCCGCCCCTCCCTGTCGCGGCCAGCTCGGCCAGACTCAAGCGCCTCCTCGACGCTCGATGGGGCAGCCCCGGATGCCGCGACAATGCGTTCTACTGACACAGGCTGTCCTTCCGCAAGCAGAGGAAACACCTCCCGCAGGATCCGTTTGTCCGCTTGCGCCCACCTTGCTGCGAGGTGGCCTATGGTCTCTGAGAGTGCTGGCTGCTGAGAAGCGTCTGTCATTGGCCCGGTCGCTGTCGACTTGGCTGAGAACTCTCTTCTAAGTCGTCCTGAGTCCCACTGAGTACCGATAGTCAGCGTACAAACTGGGGTACAGAGCCTACGCTCGGTTGCCGCTACCGAAAGCACCCGACCCGTGCGCGTGAAGAGCCCGCTTCGGGGCCCTTCACCACCCCGCCGTCTCTGTTTCCGCGCCGCCGGAATCATCAGGCTGGGCATAAGGCGTATCGCGCCACATGATCCACGGGCCGCCGTTGTTCGGATCCGTGCTGATGCCCTCTCGAGCATCGAGGCGTCCGTCACGAGCACGGCGATGTGCGGATCCGGAATGCCGAGCCACTCGTTGTCCGCCGTCGGCCGATCCGCATACGGGTCGACGTTGCTGGCGGGCCAGCCCCCTTGAGCGCGTAGATGAACGCCGGCTCTTCCAGTACGGGTGGCTCCTCCTGGTCGATCCAGGCGCCTGATGAATGCCTGCCAGCCCGCGTCGAGGCAGATCGGCGCGTCACCGGGGATCCCCGGGTCATCCGGCATGCAGGTGAAGCCGCTCGTGCCCTCATGGAGAAGGTTGCCATCAAGGTCGGTCACCGTGGCCGTGGCCGTGATCGCCTCGGGCGCGGCGCCGAGCGCACTGGCGATCATCGCCGCTGCATCGGGCTGAGCAGCGTCGACTTCCTGGGCGAATGCCATCTGGGGAAGCAGGACGAGCGCGGAAAGAGACAGAGTAGACCGAGGAGCTTTCGCAACGCCATGAGTCCTCCCTTCGTGCGCCGAGGAATCGAAAACTGGGAGCAACCTACGCCTGGCCGCACGACGGTTCAACTGTCGCTAACCGTTACCCGGCGTCGAGCGGAGGGCGGGGATTCGCTGTGAGCGAAGCGAGACATTCGAGACCTAACTGAGTTCTCCCTCTAAGTCCCTCTAGTCCCTCTAAGTACCTATGGTCAGGGTATAGACTGGGGTACGGCGGTTCGCGCCGTCGGGACACCCCGGGGGGCTGCGCCCAACTCAATCAATGACTTCGAGCGACCCGAGGATCGAGAGGATCGCCTCGTCGTAGTGGCTGGGCTCCATGTCCGTGGTGCGGAACAGGAAGCGGTGCGCCGCGACCTCGGCGTAGTCCTCGTCTTCAGCTTCACCACGAAGTAGAATGCCTGATCCCCGTATGGGCCCGGAAAGCCCGGGTACCGAAACACCGTTCCGGCCGAGATCTCGAAGGTCGAGTCCGCCTCGATCACTCTGCCGAGGACGGACGTCGTCGACGCAGGGCGGTCCACCCGACCCACGGGAATCTCGCCCAGCGATAGCGTCGATGGAGAATCCGCTGAGCTGATCCGGCTCGGCGAGCACGACCGCGTTCTTCCACGGTGACTCGATACCCGCCTCTACGGCCTCCGGCGGCATCGAGTCCTGTGCGAAGCGCCCGACCATAAACCCGTCGGGTACGGTGAATCGCAGTCCGATGCCTGGAAACTCGGTCACTTCCTGGTCCGCAGTTCGGGCGCGCGACTCGATCGAGCCCGCTTGGCAGCCTAACATGACTAGCGCGCCGACAAGGAGCGACAAGGCCCATGCAGGAAACCCCGCGGGACCGCTAGAAATGGCACGCCGGCGTCGCACTTACGCTATTTCGCACAGGTTCGACTTTACCCTGGCCCAGTGCTGCCTGAGAAGCATGGGGACCATTGGGGATGGAGCAGCGTCCCAGTCTGGCTGTGGGTTCAGAGTGGCCTCGCTCAGCTCAAGCCAATGTACTTTGTCGTCCACAAGCACGGCCTCGGGTCGTCATCCCCGTGGTATCCTCGGCCTCGATTCTCGTCTCTACGGGCGACGCCCCAGGTTAGGCAACACGCCGTGGAAACACCCTCGCTGACCGCTCTCCGAAACTATCTCTTGACGGTCTCAACGTACGGCTATTTCAACCATAGCGATCACTATCTGGCGCCGCAATCTGAAACGCAGAGCCCCGGTCGGGGGGCCGTTACCGGTCATGTTCAGGGTGCATCTTGGGGTGCAGGTGCTCTTGCCGTCCAGAGGCGTGCAATGTGATCGGCAAACCGTACTCATTTCAAAACCAGGGTCGCAAGCCGACGAACACGTGGCGGTTCGATTAACGTCAACTTGGGGACGCCATTCTGACCGGAAATCCTGGACAAATGGAAAGGGTCTGAAATGAAAAAGCTAGACATCACAACCATAATCGCGATCTCAGCCATCGCCTGGATTGTCTTGATCATCCCTCACGAAGTTATTGGGCATGGCGGTGCGGCATATATCAACGGCGGAAAACTGGCTTACTTCGATTCCATGCACGCCAAATATAGCGTACCAGATGGCGGTTTCACCTTCTGGCAAAGCAAATTGAATACAGCAGCAGGATCGTTGCTTAATGTCCTTATGATGGTCGGGGCTGTGGTCTGGTTCGTTAAGATGAAGAACAGGCAAAAGTGGCTCGGATTCGCGCTGTGGATTTTCGTCCTATACGCAGCATTCCAGGGCGGGTGTTACATCGCCTTTTCACAGTTCATCTACAAGACTATGGATTGGCACAGATTCCTTATCGGTCTCGAACCTCAATGGTTGTGGAGAACTGCTGAACTTATCGTCGGTATTGGGTTGATTGCTTTTGGGTTCTGGTTCGGGCGTAAGTACCACTATGAGTTCATGACCTCTGAACAATCCATCAAGGTTCAAAAGACCAAGATAATCATCACACCCTGGTTGGTGGCTTCGATTATAGGCACAGCAGCAGCATTCTTGGTCCCTACAGACACCCGTTGGCTCATGGTTATGGGTGGGATGGGGAATTCATTTAACTTCCTGATGTTCATGCTGTTCTTGACGTTGATACCAAGCAGGAAAAAGGCAATCCTATCTGAGTCCTTTGATCGCAATATTCCAACAATTATTGTTGGTGCGATTACGGTAATTCTCTACGTGTTAGTATTTGGCCAAGGTATCAACCTCGTATAGAAGCCTTGGTACGCGGAAGGTCTTCAAGGGCGCGGCTGTCTCTGCCGCGGTATCTGCTGGACGCTGGAATCCCGCGCTCCGACTGGCCTGGAGACCTCGCCGAACGGTTCGAGCCGACCTGAAGCGCAGGCGCTTGCACCGCGGCAGGGTGAGGGCACGGATCGACGGGCTAACAACGCAGAAGCGCCCGGCTTGCCGCTGCAGGCATTCGAGCCTTGGCGAGACAACCGGGCGCTGGGTGTTTGTCGGTTGCTGAGTCCGGATAGACTCACCGTCCGGGGCCGATCCTCTGGAAAGCAAGCCTTCCGTCGCCGTCCAAGAACATCAGCTTCCCGCCACAGCGAACGTACGAGTGTGTATCGATCGGGCTCTGGTCTGGATCGGGGTGGTTGCTGTCATCAACCGTGATCTCAGTGAGCGTGGAAGTGTACGTGCCAACCCATGAGCAGCTGGTCTGCGGCGGGTCTTTGCATAGTACAGGGTCAGCAGCGTTATCGTTGCCAACGGAGTTTGAGTACGTTCCGTCACTCGTTAGGATCATGACGTACTGTAAGTATCCGACGGGCGTCTCGTCGTTTCCCTCGACATAGCTCGTCGCCCACCACCCACCAACGAGCGGATTCCCACCGTAAGCCATGCTCGTCGAGAGATCCCCCATCCAAGTGGATTCCAGGACCGCTGGTCTCCGGCTCTGCGGGAGCGCTCTGATCACAGGCGTAAACGCCTAAGGCCACCATTCGGGGCGAGAAGGAATACTGATAACAGCTGTAGCTTGCGCATCGGGCACCTCCTGGACCAAGGGGTACATCGGCCAGGAGGGGGGGTCCGGCTGAAGCTGCTGGTTGGGGGGACTACAACTACGTGACAGTGGGGCTCGATTCGATTCCGTCAACTGTGGCCAAGCTGCGACACGCCTCAGCGGACGTGAAAGAGCCCCGGTCGGCGTGCCCGGCCGTATCATTTCAGAGCGTAGGGGACCCATAATCGAGGAGGGGCCGGGGGGCGATTGCCAAGTGGCGTGCCACCTCCAGGGGGTGCGCATTGGTCATGTTCCAGGGTGCATTTTGGGTACAAGTCACTCTCAGGTGACCTGCTCTGCGTAGTCCACGCTTTCGTGGAAGTGTTGGGAGAAAAAGCGGAGGGGCAGGGATTCGCCGTCGAGTCACGCAGTGACGAGACATTGAGCGAGTGTAGCGAGCGAACTACCCGCAGGGTGAGAAGTCCCTGCGGGGCGGGGTGGAGCGGAGGGGCAGGGATTCGAACCCTGAAGTCCGTGAGGACGCCGGTTTTCGAGACCGGTGCATTGCCGTTCTGCCACCCCTCCGAGGGGTCCTACTCGTATTCGGGCCGCATCACGCGGTGGGAAGCGGGCTCTAGCCGCTCGTTCGGGCCCTTCTGTATCCGGCTGGGGATGTACGGACGGGGTGGGATTCGAACCCACGTGACACTTTTGATGTCAACACACTTTCCAGGCGTGCGCCTTCAGCCGCTCGGCCACCCGTCCAGAATCAGCGGAGGAGCAGGGATTCGTCTCGAGCCGCGTCAGCGGCAAGAGCCCTTTGCGGCATCGCTGCAAAGGCACCGGTGAGAATCCCGTCTTCCACCACATAATCTACTCTAAGCGGAGGAGCAGGGATTCGAACCCTGGTGGGCCTTTTGGACCCAACGCCTTAGCAGGGCGCCGCCTTTAGCCACTCGGCCACTCCTCCGTCAGCACCCGGAACTACCTTCTCCGGGGCCAAACAAAAAAGCGAGCGCCGGAGCGCTCCCCTTCTTGCGTCCTCGATTGGCCCGCCAGGGTTCGAACCTGGACTCTCCTGATCCAGAGTCAGGCGTGTTGCCAATTACACCACGGGCCAATGCCGCCGTCCGACAGCGGGCACCGATTATAGACGATTCACCGCATCGGATCAAGGTTCTTCGACACTCGTTTGCAGGGATCGTTCCAGCGCCGTCGTGCGCGGCGGAGCGACGGCTGCCCGACCCGTGGCGTCGAAGATAGAAGGATCAGTTCGCTCCAGGAATAGCGCCGAGATGAGGGGCAGCGGAGCCACCTCGACCGGTAGGCGGTGTCTGGCCCACGCAAGCGCGGCGTAGTCCGCGGCAACCAGAGTCGCCAGGCGACTCGCGCGATTCGTGCTGTCGCGATTCCCCGGAAACGAAGGCAGATAGGCTACACCTTCGCCTCCGTGGATCAGCACGGCGATAGAAGCGAGACGGTGCACCCGATCGCTTCCGGAGCACACGGCGACCAGGGAAGGCCTCGGCAACGTCCGGACGGCCGTGAGGAAGCCGACGCCCGGCGCCAATCGGATCCCAACCTGCCGACCGGTATCGCTCGATCGGTGCACGCGGACCGCCAACCGGGCGCGCAGTTCGGCCTCGAGTACAGCCCTGAGGTCCGCGTCGGCGCAATCGAGACCGACGTCTCGGTACCCCTGGACGGTGACGAGCGCCGCACCCATGTCGGGACAACCGGGCGCTCGCACGTAGACACCACTCCCTGGCCGCGTGCGGGCCAGGCCCGCCTGGACAAGGTCACGGTAGGCCGCTGCAACCGTATTCCGATGCAATCCGAGCAACTCCTCGGCACGTCGTACGCTGGGAAGTCTGCGGCCCGGCCCGATCTGCCCGCCGAGGATGCGTGACTCGAGGTGGCCGGCGAGTTGTCGGCGAAGCGATATGCGGGATCCGCGTTCGAGGATGATTCCGTGCAGCATCATGAGAGGCAGGATGACCGGCAGGATCAAGCGTCCGTCATCGGCTCCCGAATCTGACGGACGATGAGCGCGGCAAACCCGATGCACGCGATCCCGACCACCACCTGGATCCCGTAGGTGCCCGGATAGCCGGTACGGACGAAGAAGAGGGCCACGGCGCACCCGGCGAAGGCCAGAGCGAGGATTCCGACGGCCACCCGGTTCGTCATCCAGGCCCGGTCGCCCATCAGGCGCAGAGCGAATCATACCGGACATCCACCCGATCAGGGCGCCGGCCATCACGTCCATCGGCCAGTGCGCCCCGACCACGACCCTCGACAGGGCGACGAGCGTCATGAACAACAGAACCGCGGCACGGGCGCCGCGGCTCTTCATGGCCGGAACCAGCGCGCCGGCCAGGGTGAGCGCCGCCGCCGCGTGTCCCGATGGCATCGCCTTGGCCCTGAGCTCGGGCCCGATGATGGTGATCGCCTCGGCTCCGAGGACCGCGGCCGGGCGCGGAAGTGCCAGCCACGGCTTCATCGTGTGCGTGACCACGGTGGTGACGATCGCGGCACGAGCAGCGCCCAGGCCCACTGCGGCCGGTACCACAGGATGGGGAGTGCCAGGGCCAGGAGGACCAGCGCATCGCCGAAGATCGTGATTCCTGCCCACAACTGGGGACCGGTCGCCCCGCTCCACCCGTTGAGCCGGTAGAACCACGCCTCGTTCGTGCCCGTGACCCACAGCGACCAGGAAGGCCGCCGCGAAGACCACCGGGGGGATCCAGCTCCAGGCGGTCGTCTCCAGATCTCGATCGCTCATGGGCGCCAGTCTACGCCGACGCGCCCGCGGCCCGACAGCCCGCCGCAGACTCGGCGCCCTATTCAGCCGGAACTCCGGTGACGAGAGGCTCGCCGTTGTAGCCGCGCAGCCGGTACACGAACGCGTTCTTCACGTGGGCGCCCTCGCGCTCGACACGGATCGTATCGGGCGGCTCGATCGACTCGAACAGGCGGCCGAAACTGTCGTCGGGGTCTGAGTACCAGTTGCTGACCGCCACGTAGTACGCGTCGTCACCCACCTCCAGCGGCTCGCGGCGCTGGTTGATCCACCAGTACTTGTGCACCGCGTCCAGGGGACCGGCCGCCAGCAGTCGGCGGCCGAGGGGAGTGGCCACGTAGTAGTCGACATGCGCCGCCGGGAACCACCGGTACGACATCAACGGCGCGTCGGCCGACATGCGGTCCGCTGGAGACGTCCTGCCCGAGGATCACTCCGACCCCCGCTCGTATCTGATCCATCCCGAACATGTCCATGGTCGGGTCGCCCTGGCCCCGTCGGGTCTCCGGCTCCTCCCGTCCGTAGCCCTGCGGGATGAACTGGATGGCCACGGTCGTCGCCGCCAGCATGAGCACGAGCAGGACCATGGCTGCGTTGAGGCGAAACGGAACGGCCGCGAAACCTCGCTTCTCCGAGCCGTCGAAGCGGCCCGCCCAGTACACGCCCGCCAGCGCGATCAGGGGCAGGTACGCCGGCCCCGTCCAGTGCGGCAGCGTCGACCGGAAGAGCGAGAATCCGGTGAACACGATCCACAGCGGCAGTGCGTTCAGAAGAAGGATGCGGAGGTCGGTCGCGGTCCACGACCTGCGCTCCGCGCGCGACCGCGAACACTGCCGCCGCGATCAGAAACCAGGTCAGCGGATTCTGATACAGGATCTGCCCGCCGATCTCGGTACCGAAGTAGTCGAGCCGCAGGGACAACCCCGGCGCCACCCGGCCGCTCTGGTAGGTGAACGAGATGAAGTCGTTCTTCAGGTTCCAGATCAGGATCGGCGAGGCGATGACCGCGGCGAGCGCCATCGAACCGTACAGGACCGGCTGTCGCAGCCAGCGTCGATCGTACAGCAGCACGTACAGCACGGCGCCGACGCCGATGAACACGCCCTGGTACTTGGAGAGGATCGCCAGCCCGATCGCGGCGCCGGCCAGCAGGGCCAGTCGGCTGCTCACGTGGCCCGATCGTCTCGGCCGGAAGTGCCTCCAGCAGCAGCCACAGGGCCAGGAGCCAGAACACCACCAGGGGAGCGTCGGGGAGGATGATGATCCCGGCCAGCACCGATCCGTACACGGCCGACGTATGGAGAATGGCGGCGAACAGCCCCGCCCTCTCGCCCCCGAGCCGACGGCCGACCAGGTACATCAGCCACGTCGCGATCGCCGCGCTCACCACGGCCGCCAGGCGGATGAACACCTCGGAATCGAGGGCCAGGTTCAAGGTGAACAACTGGATCACCCAGCCCGATCATCGGCGGGTGGTCGAAGTGGCTCCAGTCCGGGAAGGCGGCGTAGGCCCAGTAGTAGACCTCGTCGTTGCCAAGCTCGGTGGCGAACGTGAATCGCAGCCGCACCAGCGTCGCGATCACGATCAGCCCGATGACGGCCCGGCGTGCGTAGGGGTCGGACCGGCTCGATAGCGCCTCCAAGCCGGTCAGGCCTTTGCCGAGCGCGGCCAGCAGGTCGTCCGCCGGCAGCGTGTTCAGCACGTCGGCCGGCTCGAGCCACGCCCGCCGGGCCTGCTCCACCCCGTACGGCATCAGGTCGAGATCCGCGATCGAGTGCGCGTCCGTGCTGATCACGATCTTCACGCCCCGCTTCTTCGCCGCCATCAGGTCGATGTCCCTCAGGTCCAGGCGATGCGGGTGCGCGTTCAGTTCCATGGCGACGCCGTGCTCGGCGGCGCACGACAGGATCTCGTCCAGCGCGAAGTCGAACGGATCGCGCCGGTTGATGATCCGGCCCGGTGGGGTGCGCGACGATGTTGGCCAGCGGATGCTGGATCGCCTTCAGCAGGCGCTCGGTCTGCTTCGCGGCCGGAAGATCGAACCGCGAGTGCACGGCGATCACCACCAGGTCGAGCTGCTCCAGCATCTCGTCCTCGGTGTCGAGCGTTCCGTCGGCCAGGATGTCCACCTCCTGGCTGCGCAGGAAGCGGATCTCCGGGTGGCGCGCCGCGACTTCGTCGATCTCCTTCCACTGCTCGCGCAGCTTGGCCGCGTCGAGCCCGCCCGTCATGGCCAGCGCCTTCGAGTGGTCGGTGAGGGCCACGTACTCGTAGCCCTTGGCGGCGCAGGCCGTGAGCATCTCCTCGATCGTGTTCTTCCCGTCCGACCACGTGGAGTGCATTTGCAGGTCGCCCGCGCATGTCCTCGAGCTCGATCAGGGCCGGGAGCTCTCCCTTCTCCGCCGCGTCGAGCTCGCCCCGGTTCGTGCGCAGCTCGGGGGTGATCCACGGAAGGCCCACCGACGCGTACACCTCCTCTTCCGTGGCGCCCGCCACGCGCTTCCCCAGCTCCCGGCCGGTGGTGCTCTCTTCCCCCTCCCCTTCCTCGGCCAGCTCGAACACCCCGTACTCCGAGACGCTGAGCCCGCGCTGCAGGGCCCGCTTCCGCAGCTCGACGTTGTGTTCCTTGCTCCCGGTGAAGTAGACGAGGGCCGAGCCGTAGCTCTCCGCGGGCAGGATGCGGAGGTCCACCTGGAGGTCCGAGCTCAGGATCACCGTGCCGCGGGTGTCGCCCGACTTCTCGACGGAGCGAACCTGCGGATACGACGTGAAGCGCTCCATCACGGGCTCGGCATCGGACGCGATCGCGAGAAGGTCGATGTCGCCCACGGTTTCCTGGCGGCGCCGGTAGCTGCCCGCCACCTCCAGGCGCTCCACCCGGTCGTCCTGCAGCATGTACTCGATCAGCGGCTGGATCAGTTCGTCGGCGGACGAGAGCCGGAACCGGCCGGAGCGCTTCTTGTGACGTTCGATCGCCTCGAGGATCTTCTCCTCGCTCTTCTTCCCGAAACCATCGAGGTCCGCGATCTGCCCGGCGCTGGCGGCGGCGGCGAGGTCATCGAGCGTCGTGATGTCCAGCTCATCCCACAGCTTCCGCACCTTCTTCGGTCCCACGCCCGGGAGTCGGGTGAGCTCGACGAGCGAGCGCGGCACTTCCTTCGAGACTTCCTCGAGGATCGACAGCCGTCCGGTGGTCACGAGCTCCGTGATGTGGGAGGCCATGTCCTTGCCGATCGCCGGCAGCTCGGTCAGATCCGCGCCCTCCTCCACCAGCTTCCGGATCGGGTCCGGGCTTTCCTGGATCGTGTAGACCGCGTTGCGGTAGGCCCGGATGCGAAACGGGTTCGTCTCGCCCTGGATCTCCAGCAGGGTCGCCATCTCCGTGAGTATGGCGGCGATCTCGATGTTCTCCATGGCTATTCCCCGCCCTCCAGCTCCTCGAGCAGCTTCAGGAACCCGTCTTCATCGAGCACGGTGAGCCCGAGATCGTTCGCCTTGTCCAGCTTGGAGCCCGGGTCGGCGCCCGCCACCACGTAGTCGGTCTTCTTGCTCACCGACCCGGTGACCTTCGCCCCCAGGGCCTCCGCCCTCTTCTTCGCTTCTCCCCGGCTCATGCTCTCCATGCCACCGGTGAACACGAAGGTCTTCCCCTCGAGCGCCCCCCCGACCGGAGCCGTCTCGGCGGCCTGCACCCGCATGCGGTCCGTGAGACGCGCGATATTCTCGGCGTTGTGAGGCTCGGCGAAGAACGCGACGATCCGCGACGCCATGATCGGACCCACCCCTTCCACGTCCGTCAACGCATCCTCATCCGCGGCCATGATCGCGTCCAGCGTCCCGAAGTGCCGGGCCAGCGAGCGCGACACGGCGCCGCCGACCTCGGGGATCCCCAGCGCCGCCAGGAAACGGTGCAGCTCCGGCTCGCAGGCGGCCCCGATCGCGGCCACGAGATTGCCGGCCGAGAGCTCCGCGAAACCCTCCAGCTCGACGAGCTGCTCGACCGTCAGGTCCAGCAGGTCCGGAAGTCGCTCCACCAGGTCCTCGTCCACCAGCAGGCGGGCGGTCTCTTCGCCAAGGCCCTCGATGTCCAGCGCCCCGCGCGATCCGAAGTACTGGATGCGGCCTTTGAGCTGCGCCCGGCAGCCGAAGCTGTTCGGGCACACGGTGAAGGGTCCGCGCTCCACCAGCTCCGTGTCGCAGGACGGGCAGGCCTCGGGCATGCGGAAGGCGGGACCGCGTTCGCGGTCTTCCTCTTCGACGCGGCCGATCACCTGCGGGATCACGTCGCCCGCGCGCTGCACCCGCACCCGGTCGCCCGGACGCACGTCCTTGCGGGCCAGCTCCTCGCGGTTGTGCAGCGAGGCCCGGGTCACGGTAACGCCCCCGATGTTCACGGGCTCCATGATCGCCACGGGCGTCACCACACCGGTTCGCCCGACGCTCGCCAGGATACGCTCGATCCGGGTCTCTTCGACGCGCGGCGGGAACTTGAAGGCGAACGCCCACCGCGGGTGACGCGACGTGAAGCCCAGCTCTTCGCGCGCCGCGAGGTCGTCCAGCTTGATCACCACCCCGTCGATCTCGAACGGGAGGTCCTCTCGATCGGCGTCGATGCGGGCGTGGTAGGCGAGGATCTCGTCGGGGCCCGCGGCGCGCTCGGAGTAGTCGTTCACCAGGAATCCCCAGTCCCGAAGGGCCTGCAGCGTGTCCCACTGCGTCGAGACGTCGAGCCCCGAGCTGGCGAGCACGTCGTATGCGTACGCCTCGAGCGGGCGGGACGCCGTGATCGCCGGGTCGAGCTGACGCAGGGAGCCGGCAGCCGCGTTCCGAGGGTTGGCAAACGGTGGCCGCTCCTCCGAGATCAGTCGCTCGTTCAGGTCGTCGAACGCGTCCACGCGGATGATGACTTCGCCGCGCACGGCGAGAAGCGAGGGAACCGGCCGGACGTCACCCCGCAACCGCAGCGGAATGGACCGGATCGTACGTGCGTTCTCGGTGATTCCCTCGCCGCTCAGGCCATCTCCGCGCGTGGAAGCCCGGGCCAGGAGGCCGTGCTCGTACACCAGTTCGATCGACAGGCCATCCAGTTTCGGCTCCACCACCCAGGCCGCGCGCGACGGATCGTCGAGGCCCCGCTCCACCCGGTCCGTGAACCGGCGCAGCGATTCCTCGGTCTGGTCGGAATCGAGGCTCAACATCGGCGCTTCGTGCTGGACGGACGGAAACGAGCTCAGGGGAGCGCCCCCCACGCGCTGCGTGGGCGAATCGGCCGTGCGCAGGTCCGGGAAGCTATCTTCCCATTCCCGCAGTTCCCGAAACAGGACGTCGTATTCCGCGTCCGACAACTCCGGGGAGTCCAGCACGTAATACAGGTGGTCGTGGCGGCGGATCAGCTCGCGCAGCGTTTCGATCCGCTCCACAGCCGACTGTCGATTCATGGGCGTCGAATCTCTTTCAGGACCGTGTCCGGGGAAGCGTGACGATCCTTCCCCACCCGGGTATGTTGTGCGAACTCTGCTCGCCGCCAGACGTAACCGGAGGCAAACGTGACGACAAAGCTCGAGTTCACGGATGAGGTCGCCGCGGCGACCGACCCGATATATGAGAAGGTCAAAGGTAGCATCCCCCGCTTCGAATGGGAGATGCACGCCCCGCTGATCGCCGAGATCAACCGCATCAAGAAGGAAAAGAACGCGGTGATCCTGGGGCACAACTACATGGTACCCGAGATCTTCCATGGAGTCAGCGATTTCGTCGGCGATTCGCTGGGCCTCTCGATCATCGCCAGGGACTCGGATGCCGACGTCATCGTGTTCTGCGGCGTCCACTTCATGGCCGAGACCGCCAAGATCCTGAACCCGTCCCGAACGGTGCTGATTCCGGATCCCGATGCCGGCTGCTCACTGTCCGAGAGCATTACGCCCGCCGATGTTCGGCTCATGAAGGAGCGTTATCCGGGCGTGCCGGTCGTCACCTACGTCAACACGCCCGCGTCGATCAAGGCGGAGTCCGACATCTGCTGCACGTCGGCCAACGCGGTCGCCGTGGTTGAATCACTGGGCGTGGACCGCGTCATCTTTCTGCCCGACGAGTACCTGGGCCGCAACGTGGCCAATGAGACGGACGTGAGCGTGATCACGTGGGCCGGACGCTGCATCGTGCACGAGCAGTTCACGGTGGACGAGATCCGGGCCTACCGGGCGCAATACCCGGACATCGAGGTGATCGCCCACCCCGAGTGCTCTCCCGAGGTCTGCGCCGAATGTGACTTCGTGGGCTCGACGACGGCGATGATCGACTACCTGGACGAGGCGACGTCGAACCGCGTGATCATGATCACCGAGTGCTCGATGTCGGACAACGTCGCCGAAGCTCACCCCGAGCTCGAGTTCGTCCGGCCGTGCACGATCTGCCCGCACATGAAGAAGATCACCCTCGAGAACACGCTGGCTTCGCTGACCGAGATGAAGCACGAGGTGTTCGTCGAGGAAGAAATGCGGCTCAAGGCACTCCGCTCGGTCGAGAGGATGCTGGAGATCGGTCGGAAGGACTGATGGGAAGGCTGTTCACGATCGGCTGGCCTTATCTGCTCGTCGTACTTCACTCGGTCGGCTTCTCGGCCATCGCCATGTCGCAGGTCGGGCTGCCCGAGGCCCTCGACGAAGCCGCCGCCCGTTCGAGCCCTCGCGTGGCGATCACGTTCGACGACCTGCCGTGGAACGGGCCCGGCTACTACCGAGGCCGAGATGGCCGGCCTCACGGACACGCTTCTCGCGACCCTCGCGTCGCGGAGCGTTCCGGCCATCGGGCTGGTGACCTGCCGCGGAATCCGCGAAGGTGCGCCGATCCTGAGGAAGTGGCTGGACGCGGGCATGGAGCTCGGTAACCACTCGACGTCTCACCGGGATCTCAACCGCACCGCGACCGACGAGTGGCTGGCTGACGTGCAGGCCTGCGACGGGGCGGTGAGCGAGATCGTCGGCAGGCCGCTCCGCTGGTTCCGGTACCCGATGCTTCACCAGGGCGCCGATCGACAGGTCCGTGATTCGGTCGCGCGTACCCTGGAGGCCTGGGGGTACGCCAACGCACACGTGACCATCGACAACTCCGAGTGGCTGTTGGCCCGGGCCTACGACCTGGCGATGCAGGCCGGCGATGAGGCCGAAGCCGACGCCGTCGTCGAGGCATACCTGGCGCACCTGCGCGAGGCCGCCGCCCACTTCCGGGCTGCCGGACGCGAGAAGTTCGGCCGCGAGGTAGACCACGTCCTTCTCCTGCACGCGAACGCGATCGCGGCGCGGCACATCGGAGACGTGATAGACGGACTCGAGGAAGACGGGTTCACGATCGCTTCGCTGGAAGAAGTGCTGTCGGACCCGATTTACGCCCGGGTGGACGAATACGTCGGGCCGGTGGGCCTTTCATGGATCTACCGGGCGGCGCCGCTGAGTCCCGACGACCCGTGGGACGACATCGCCGAGGCGGCGCTCAGCGACCGGTTCCGCTGGCGCTGAGCACATCGTCCTGGCACCCCGGCGCCTTCAGCCGGCGACCTCCACGGCCCGGCTCCACACCGCGTCGAACATCTCGCGCGTCAACCGGCCGGTGAACGTGTTCTGCTGGCTCGGGTGGTAGGACCCGACCACGACGAGGTCGCCGCCCGCCGCTGACGCTTCCGACCTCGCACCGATCTCGGCCTCCGCCCCGTGCCCGAACTTCGGCTTCGGCGAAGGTACCTCGTAGCCCAGGTCTCGCAGGACCCGCAGGATCGCGCCCCAGGCAAATCCGCCCAGGGCCACGATCGCCCGAAGGTTCTCCAGCACAACGACCTCGCGCTGGAGAAACGGCCGGCAGGTCTCCCTTTCGGCCGGCGTGGGCTTGTTGGCGGGAGGCACGCATCGCACCGCGGCCGTAAGCCACGCGTTCAAGAGCTCCAGGCCGTCGTCGCGCCAGGCTGACTCGGCCCGCGTGGCGAGACCGGCCCGGTGAAGGGCCCCGTACAGCCACTCTCCCGACCGGTCGCCCGTGAACATCCGGCCGGTGCGGTTGGCGCCATGCGCGCCGGGAGCCAGCCCTACGATGAGGATGCGGGCCTCCGGGTCGCCGAACGACGGCACCGGGCGTCCCCAGTACTCGTCGTCCCGGTACGCCGCCCGCTTGGTGCGGGCGACTTCCTCGCGCCACCGGGCGAGGCGCGGGCACCGCGCACAGGCGACGACTTCGGCGTTGAGGCGCTCGAGCGCCAGGGAACATGCCGAGGGGGTCACGCGATCGGGAGTTCCACGTCGAGCTGCTCTTTCGGCGCATCCAGCACCACGGACGTGTTGGTGCCCTCGATTCCCGGCAGGCCGAGCATGCTCTTGATCTCGCGGTTCATCTGTGACTCATCGGCGAAACGGCCGACCACCATCACGTCGAACTCTCCCGTGATCTCGTAGACGTGTGTCAGGTGCGGGTGCTCAATCAACGATTTGATGATGACGGGAAGCGCCTCGCCTCGGGCCTTGATACGGGTAATCGCCACCAGTCCGAGACCGAGGGCCCGGTAATCCACCAGCGGCCGGTAGCCCCGGATCACGCCGGTCTCTTCGAGATCTCTCAGGCGGTGCCCCACGGTACTCGCCGCGACGCCGAGTTCCTCGGCGAGCTGTCGGTTGGAGCGGCGCGCGTCCTTCTGCAGCGCCCGGATGAGGCGGATGTCCAGGTCTCGGTAAGTCACGGATCTTCCCCCGCCGTTCTATTGACTCCGGGAGCCCGTCCCGGAACTGTTGGCCGATGCCGTCAACCCGAAACATCATGAAGACTCGGCTTCGCACACGCCAGTGGTTTTTGGACACGCGTTGTGCCTCTGCCTGGATTTCTTCAGGTTTCGCGCTTCAGACAAGCGAAGTTCGGTCATTCGAATGAAAACTCTGGGCAAACCATGAAATGTATCGAGCGCGTGTGCGCCTGCGTCTCTCTCCTTCTTCTGCTTCCAGGACCACTTTTGGCCCAACAAAGCCCGGGAGACGACGTCACCGACGACGGGCTGCAGAATGACTGGTTTCCCGGTGAATTCGTCGTAGCGCCGCTGTTGGCCTACCCGCTGGCGATTCGTCCCAGTGCCGCCCTCATGACGGTCGAGCGCGACATCGACGACAGCTTTGCCGGCCGGCACCTGGAAGCGAGGGTGGCGATCGGTTTCCGGCTCCCGGTCGTCCGATTCCAGGATGAAGCGCCTGGCCGGCCCGCGATCGACCTCGGCTTTGAAGTGGGCGTGTGGTCGCGTTTCTTCTTGGAATCGCTGGAGAAGGAGCAGATTGACACGGACTGGCGGGTGGGCGTCCCCCTGGGGCTTCGCTACCGGTCATGGGATTTTCGCCTGACCCTCCAGCACGTGAGCTCCCATTTCGGCGACGACTACCTGGACGACAATCCCCAGGAGGTCTTCCAGAGTTCGCGCGAGGGATTCGAGCTCCTCGTGGGCCTGCGGCCTGGCTCGGATCTCAGGCTGTACGTCGGAGGCGACATCAACCTGGGGCGCAGCCAGGATTTCTCCAGGCCGGAGGAGCCGGGAGACCCGGTCGTCATCTTCACCACGGTCGAGAAGTGGGCGTTCCGTTTCGGTGCCGAGTGGGACCAGACGAGATGGGGAGACAAGCGGATCGCGCCTTTCGCGGCTGCCAACTTCGAGACCAATGACTTCACCGAGCGGATAGCGCTGCTCCTCAAGGCGGGAGCCGCATTTCGGGTTAAGACATTGCGGTTCTACTTGGACCTCGAGTACCACCGCGGACCGTCTTCCTTGGGACAGTTCCGGACGGTGGACGAGACCTGGATCGGAATCAACTTCATGGGCGAGATCTGACCCACTGGGACCACGCGCGGAGGCACACATGATCGATCGGGAAACGGAACGACTGGAGCGGCGACTTTCGGGGCTGGAGAGGGCTCGGGCTCGGGAACGGCGACTGGGCCTGGCGGGACTCGTGACGGCGGCCGTGGTCATCCTGGCCGCGTGGTCCCCTTCCGGCCCCCAGGAGTCGGGCCGGGTGGTCGAAATCAGTGCTGGCTCGAACCACACCTGCGCCCGGACCGCCGAGGGGCAGGTCTACTGCTGGGGATCGAACGAGTTCGGGCAGCTCGGCACGGGCACCACCCGTTTCAACGACCCGACGGGCCGGGGCCGCTGCCTTTCGCCGGACATCCAGCCCGGGACATACGCACCGGCCGAGAGCAGTCCGATGATCGACTGCTCCGCCCGGCCGGCGCGCGTGCTGATTCCGTAGATCCGGCGGCGGCCCGCGCGTTCCGAGCCAACCCGGGACGACCGCCGCGTCATTTCGCCTCTACTGGTCCAGGATCTCCAGCAGCACGTCCTGCGCCCGCGGATCGCCCGACTGGCCAATCCAGAAGATCGCGGTCTGTCGAAGCTCCGGATGCTCTTCGCTGCGGGCGATCTCGAGCATCTTGTCGAACGCCGCCTCGCTGTCGACCTGGGTCAGCGTGAACAGAATCTGCGACTTCAGCTCGGTGTCGTCGCCGGCCGAGTCGTACATCTGGCTCAGGACGCGGGCGTCGACGTTTCCGCTCTGGCCCGCCATGAACAGGGCCATCTCACGCACCTCTGGATCCTCGTTCTCGTCCGAGAAGAGCGCGAGCAACCAATCGTCGTCCACCGCGCCCGGCATCTGGCTCAGCGCGAAGAGGATCTGCTCCCGTACCTCGATATCGTCCACCTCGTTGAACATCTGCTTCAGGAGCGCCGCATTTTCGGGCGACGGGTGCTGGGCGAGGCCGTGAACCGCCATCCCGCGCAACTCCGGATCGACGTCCGAACGCGACGCGTAGTCCCGCAGGACCTGCCCGGCCCGCGGATCGTCCGTTTGACCGAGGGCGAACACAGCCTGACCCCTGATGTCCTCGTCCATGTTCGGGTCTTCGATGATCGCGATGGTGGCATCGATCGCCCGCGGATCGTCGACCTGGGTGAGCCAGAAGGCGGCCTGGGCCTTCACGTCGGGCTCCGGGTCGTTCCGGACCACGTCCAGCATCAGGTCCAGGGTCTCGTCGGATTCGTGCTGGCCGAGGATGAACACGGCCTGCTCGCGGAGCTCGGCGGTCTCGGGCGTCCGGTTCTGCAACACCCTGGACAGATACGGAATCGCCTTCTCCGGATCCGCCTGGATCAGGGCGTGCAGCGCCATGGCCTTGATCTCGGCTTCTTGCGAGACCTTTTCCTGCATGGCATGCTCGTGCTCGCGCTGTGCCTCGCGCTCCAGTCTCGCGCACGTGCCTGGACCTCTTCCTGCTGCGAGAGCCGCTCCGCCTCGCGGGCCAGCCGTTCGGCCGCCTGCGGATCGCCACGCCGGGCCAGCTCGCTCTCGATCCGGACCATCAGCTCCTCGGCGTCACCGCTGGAGGCCGCGTCCGGGTACCGGGCCAGCTGTTCGTTCAGCTTGCGATAGGCCTGGTCGTAGTTGCTCCGACCGCCGATCCGGTAGTAGGCGAGCGCCTGGTAATACAGCGCTTCGGCCGAGTACTCCGGTTCCTCATCGAGCGACTGCTCGAACAGCTCGATCGCCCGGCGATACTGCGACTCGTTCAGGGCCCTCCGCGCCGCTCGATAGATGGTGTCGGCCATCGCGGCTGCCTGATACGCGAGCCGGGACACCTCTTCGGCGCCCAGGTCGTACTGAGCCGCCGCGGCTGTCGCCTGCGAGGACAGTGCGATGGCTTGTGCGTACATCTGCTGGGCGTACAGCTGCCGTGTTTCCTGCGCTTCGTCCTGCCCGATCGCGCGTCCCGGCGACAGCAGGACTGCCAGGCAGAGCAGAGCCCCCGATCCCTTCATCATCCTCTTCGACATCGTTCTCTCCTCTTCCATTGTGCTTCTTACAGTCTCACCGTCGCCGGCGCGGACGCCTGGGCGGCCTTGAGCCGGAACAGCAGTTGACTGGATTCCAGGCCTTCGTCGATGATCTCTACGTCGTTCGGATCGCCCGTCCGCAACTGGACGATCTGCGCCAACACCAGCTCCAGGTCGCTGAGCAGCATCCGGAGTTCCGGATCGCCCCCGGCCGGGGAGTCAAGCAGCAGTCGCGTATCGGTAAGAAGCCTCTTGGCCCACGGCCCGAGGTCCACGTCCCCCAGCTGATCCGAACGGGCGTCCACCCGGAACATCGTGAGGAAGTCCTCGGTCCGGTTCAGGTGGCGGGCCGCGGCGGTCCGATACGAACGCGGCACCACGTTGCCGCCACCGTCCGGGGTCCCCCCGGGCGTCGCACCCGTCCACCGCTGCCGGCACGTCGGACCCTCCCGCCACCGTCGTGGCCGCGTCCGGTCCGAAGAGCGATCCACGCCCCAGCACCACGCCGATCACCAGCGCCGCGGCGACCGCCGCCCACCAGGGCTGGGGCCGGAAGCGCCGGATGGGGACCACGTCCGCGGCGCGCGCTGCCTGGATCACGGTCCACATTTCGTCGCGCGGAGTCTCGGGCGGCGTGTGATACGTCTCCCTCGCCACCTTCGCCACGCCCGCGTCGAAGCGGTCCGTCCCGGTCTCGCCGAGTTCCCGTGTCGTTCTGATTCTGGTCGTTCATGCCACTACTTCCTCCGCGAAGTCCGCGAGTTCGACGCGAAGCTTCGCCCGGGCCCGTGACAGCTGGGCCTTCGACGTGCCGGTCGCCACGCCCAGTGCGCCGGCGATCTCGTCGTGCGTGTATCCCTCGACGTCGTGCATCACGAAGACGGTCCGGTATCCGTCGGGCAGACCGTCGACGGCCTGCGGCAGTCGATCGCGGAGGTCGGGCTCGGCGCGGGGCTTTTCGCCCGCCACCGCCCTGGCCTTCTCGAGATCGATTTCCGACGTCCGGAACTTCTTCACTTTTCTCAACCCGTTCAGGACCACTGAGGTCGTCACCGTGTGCATCCACGTGGACAGGGCCGAATCGCCCCGAAACGTGTGCAGCTTGTTGAAGGCCCGAATGAAGGCTTCCTGCGTGAAGTCCTGGGCCAGCGCGTCGTCGCCCGTCATCCGGTACGCGAGCCGGTAGACCCGGTCCACGTGGGCGTCGTACAGTGCGCGCTCCGCCGCGGGGTCCCCCGCTCGCACCCTGGCAAGAAGCTGTGAGTCTTCCACTCGCTCGAGCTTTCCTGTCGTCGCCCTTTCGGCCTTCACCGGGACGGTCCCCGGCGCCTTCAATCGATCGGACACGACGATCCTGGGAAACGGTTGCGTCGTTTGTGGTCCCGCTCGACGGTTCCTAACTTTGCGACTCGATCGAATCCGCGCAGCCTGTCGGTTTCTCCTTATGAATGGGTTTGATGAGCCTGATCCACGAGCTCGAAGTGCTGCAGGCCGAGCGGGGGCACCTGTCAAAGAGTGACCTCCGCGAGCTGGCGGTCCGCCTTTCGGTGCCCCAGTACCGCTTGCAGGAGCTGGTCTCCTTCTATCCTCACTTCCGCACGACGCCCCCGGCGCCGATTGGCGTGTCCGTGTGCCGGGACATGAGCTGCCACCTGGCGGGAGCCGATGGGCTGGCGGATCGGTTGAAGGACAGCCCTGGCCGATCGGTCGGACGTGGAGGTCGAAGAAGCTTCCTGCCTCGGGATGCTGCGAGAGGGCCCCCGGGGTTCGAATCAACGGTGTGCCCGTGCGAGCCTCGGACGTGGACGCTCTGGTCGAAGTGATCAGAGAGGGCGGACCGAAACGCGAGCTCAGGCCACACCGGGCGTGGAAGACGGATCCGCACGGGGACGGGGAAAGTGCCTACGAGGGCATCCGCATGGCCCTCGCGCAGGACGATCCAGACGAGGCCGCCGTGCGCCTGATCGCGGACCTCGAGAAGAGCGGACTGCGGGGCATGGGCGGAGCCGGCTTCCCCACCGGTCTCAAGTGGAAGCTGGTGCGCGGCGAAGCCGCCACTCCGAAGTACGTCGTGTGCAACGCCGACGAGAGCGAGCCCGGCACGTTCAAGGACCGGGTGATCCTCGAGGACCTTCCCTACCTGGTGATCGAGGGGATGATGCTCGCGGGTCTCACGATCGGGGCCGCGCGCGGCATCGTCTACCTGCGGCACGAGTACGCACAGCGCCAGGGCCGCCCTGGAGGAGGAGATCGAGCGAGCCCGCGACATTGGGTGGCTGGGCGACGATATCCTGGGCAGCGGATTCGACTTCGACGTGGACGTGTTCATCTCGCCCGGCGGCTACATCCTGGGCGAGGAGACCGCGCTTCTCGAGGCGCTCGAAGACCGGCGCGGCGAGCCCCGCAACAAGCCACCGTTCCCGGGGCAAAAGGGCCTGTACGGCCTTCCCACCCTGATGAACAACGTCGAGACGTTTGCGCATGCCGCGGCCATCGCCGGCGAAGGCGCGGACTGGTGGATGGCGCACGGAGTGAACGGGTGTGCCGGGCTCAAGTTCGTGGCGGTGTCCGGTCACGTCGAGAAGCCCGGCGTATACGAGATACCCACGGGCACCACGGTCGCCGAGCTGATCGAGATCGCGGGTGGCGTCAGCGGTGGACGGGCCCTGAAGGCGTTCGCGCCGGGCGGCGCTTCGTCGCTCTTCCTGCCGCCGGACCGCGTCGACACGCCGATGGACTTCAAGGCCCTGGAGGAAGCCGGCAGCATGCTGGGATCCGGCGCCCTGGTGGTGGTGGCCGAGGGCACGCCGCTGCTTCCCCTGGCCACCAACATCGTGCGTTTCTTCCGCAACGAATCGTGCGGCAAGTGCGTACCCTGCCGGGACGGGACCGAGAAGGCCACGGCCCTGCTCGAGCATGCCGAGGCGACCGGAGAACCCATCGACATGGACGCGATCGACCGCCTCAACCTGCTCCTTACCGAGACCTCGATCTGCGGCCTGGGATACGTGGCGTTGAACCCGTTGCTCTCGGTGGCGAAGCACTGGCCGGAAGAAGTACCGGGAGCCCGAAACGGAGGTGGCGCGTGAAGATCCGCTGGTTCGTCATCGCGTTGGGGTGTTGTCGTCATGTGCTTCGGGGCCTGGGCGATGGTACAGCCCTTCAGCCTCACGCAGATTGCCGATCTGTTTCTCACCCGGGGCGGCCTGTGGGCAGCCGTGGCGCTGCGGGTGGCGTTCGGAGTTCTGCTGTGGATGAGCGCGCCCGCCTCGCGAATGCCCCGCACCCTGCGGGTGCTCGGCGCGCTGTTCGTGCTCGGGGGACTCGCCCTGCCCGTGGTCGGCCTGGAACGCATGCAGGGCATCGCGGAGTGGGGGGCCGCCCAGGACGGCAGCGTCCTGCGTGTCGTCGCCCTGATGGCGGTCGGCCTGGGGGCATTCATCGTCTGGTCGGTGTGGCCTCGGAAGAGCGAAGCATGAGCGACCCGGTTGCGACGGCTGCGGCCATTCGACTCACGGTCGACGGACGCGAGGTCGAGGTTCCCGCTGGCACGACGATGTGGGAAGCGGCGCGCGCGGCCGGGGTCGAGATCCCGGTCCTGTGCCACGATCCCCGGCTCCCGCCGGTCGGCGTGTGCCGGGTGTGCCTGGTGGACGTGGGCGAGAAGAAGCTCGCGGCGTCCTGCGTGCGCGAGGCCTCGGACGGGATGACGGTCACCACCCGGAACGAGAAGATCGACGCGTGCCGGAAGGGCCTCGCCGAGCTTCTGCTCTCCGACTACCCGGCGGATTCCGAGTCTGGATCCAAGACGCATGGGGACGAATTGCTGGCCCTGGCGGCCGAGTACGGAGTGGAGTGGCCGCCCGCCCGCGCGAACGGCGACCGAACGACGGCCGTGGCGGGGATTCCGGCCGGCAACGGACGTCCGATCGACCAGTCCTCGCCCGTCATCCGGGTCGATCACCAGTCCTGCATCCTGTGCGACCGCTGCATCCGGGCCTGCGACGACGTGCAGGTCAACGGGGTGATCGGCCGCACCGGCAAGGGCTACACGACCCGCATCGGTTTCGATCTCGACGACCCGATGGGCGTCAGCACCTGCGTGTCGTGCGGCGAGTGCGAGAAGGTCTGTCCGACGGGTGCTCTCTCCCTGGTCCAACTCGTGGACCATCTGATGACCCCCGCCGCCAGGCCGCGCTCCGAGCTCAAGCAGGTGGACTCGGTGTGCCCGTACTGCGGGGTAGGCTGCGCGCTCACGTACCACGTGGACGAGGACGCGAATCGCGTCTTGTACGCGGACGGGCGCGCCAGCCCGGTGAACGAGGAACGCCTGTGCGTGAAGGGGCGCTACGGCTACGACTACGCGCACCACGCGCAGCGACTGACCGTGCCGCTGATCCGCCGCGAGGACTCCTATCCGAAAGGGCCGCTGTCGCCGGAGGTCGGCGAATCGGATCAGAAGAAGCACCGGCGCCCCGGTGGACTGGTGGACTACGAGCACGTGCTGCCCCACTTCCGCGAGGCCACGTGGGAGGAAGCCCTCGAGCTGGCGGGTCGCCGGCTTCGTGAGATCAAGGAACAGCACGGGTCTTCGGCCATGGCGGGCTTCGGGAGCGCCAAGTGCAGCAACGAGGAAGCGTACCTGTTTCAGAAGCTGATCCGGGCAGGGTTCGGGACGAACAACATCGACCACTGCACCCGCCTGTGTCATGCCTCGTCGGTCGCCGCCCTGCTCGAGGGGATCGGCTCGGGCGCGGTCACGAACGTGTTCGGCGACGTGGGGAACGCCGAGGTCGCCCTCATCACGGGCTCCAACGCGACCGCCAATCACCCGGTGGCCGCCACCTTCATGAAGCAGGCGGCCAGGGAAGGAAAGACGAAGATCATCGTGGTCGAGCCGCGCCGCATCGACATGGCCGACCACGCCGAGATGTTCGTCCAGATTCGATCGGGCACGGACGTCGCCTTCTACAACGCGGTGATGCACGTCCTGATCGAGGAGGACCTGGTCGATCACGAGTTCATCCGGAAGCGGACTCGCGACTTCGAGGACCTGAAGGCGCTGGTGGAGAAGTACGACCCGGAGATGGCCGCGGAGATCTGCGGCGTCCCGGCCGACGACATCCGCCGGGTCGCCCGCCTGTTCGGCAAGGCGAAGACGGCGATGGTGTTCTGGGGCATGGGCATCTCCCAGAGCGTGCACGGAACGGACAACGCCCGCTGCCTCATCGCCCTGATGCTGATGACCGGGAACGTCGGAAAGCCGGGCACGGGCCTGCATCCGCTGCGCGGCCAGAACAACGTGCAGGGCGCCTCGGACGCCGGTCTCATTCCGATCGTGTACCCGGACTACCAGAGCGTGCAGGACCCCGAGGTGCGGGCGAAGTTCGAGGCCGCCTGGGGCGTGGACCTGGATCCAAACCCGGGGCTCACGGTGGTCGAGATCATGGGACAGGCGCTGTCTGGCGACATCAAGGGCATGTACATGATGGGCGAGAACCCGTTCCTGTCCGACCCCAACGTGAACAAGGTCCGGAAGGCCCTCGCCAACCTCGACTTCCTGGTGGTGCAGGACATCTTCCTCACCGAGACGGCCGAGTTCGCGGACGTCATCCTGCCGGCCACGACGCACATGGAGAAGGTCGGCACGTACACCAACACCGATCGCCGCGTACAGGTGGGTCGGAAGGCGCTCCACCCACCCGGATCGGCGCGCGAGGACTGGAAGATCGTGTCCGAGCTCTCGACGGCTTTCGGCTACCCGATGCGGTACGACTCGCCGTCGGACGTGTTCGACGAGATGACGTCCCTGGCGCCGTCCTACGCGGGCCTCACGCACGAGAACCTGGGACAGACCGGGAAGCTCTGGCCGTGCCCCGACCTCGCGACGGACGGCATCCAGGTCCTGTTCGGCGACGCGTTCCCGACTCCCGACGGCCTGGGGCGTTTCGTCCCCGCGGAGTTCACACCGGCCGCCGAGCCGCCCGACGACGGAGTATCCGTTCATCCTGAACACGGGCCGACTGCTGGAGCACTGGCATACGGGCACGATGACCCGGCGATCGCGGGCCCTGCACGCCATCGCTCCTGACGCGAGCGTCGAGATACACCCCGACGACCTGGCGGCTCTTGGTGTGCGGAACGGAGGCAGGGTCCACGTGGCTTCGCGGCGCGGATCGATAACGCTCACTGCGCAGGCCGCGAGCAATCTGCTGCCCGGCAGCGTGTTCATCCCGTTCCACTTCCGGGAGGCGGCGGCCAACGTCCTCACCTACGACGCGCTCGACCCCTACGGGAAGATCCCGGGTTTCAAGTTCTGCGCGGTGCGGGTGGAAGCGGCGGACTAGCGGGTTACGCCGGTCGGTTGCCTTCGCGGGAGCCGGTACCGTCGACCGGAAGGACGACGCGGAACGTAGCGCCCTTACCTTCCTCGCTCGACGCGGTGATCGTGCCGCCATGTCGGGTCACGACCTCTTTGGCGATCGCCAGACCCAGGCCCGATCCGGAGGCACGCTTCCCGCTGCTCGTCTGATAGTAGCGATCGAATATCCGGTCGAGTTCCGCCGTACCGATTCCCAGTCCCGTGTCCGAGACGTGAAACTCCAGGCGACCCCCGGAGCCTTTGGCCAGCACCGTGACCGTATCCCCCGTATCGCTGAACTTGAACGCGTTGGCCAGCAGGTTTCCAAGCAGTTCGTTTCGCAGCCTGTCCTCGTCGCCGAAGATCGTCGCCGGCGCGGAGGGATCCGTTATGACCCGGAACTCGATGTTGCGCTGCCGCGCGAGCGCCTCGAACGAACGCTGCACGCCGAGAAGCAGGTCGGCGACGTACAGCGGCTGTATGCGGACGGTGAATGCGTGCGCCTCCACCCGGCTCAAGTCCACCAGCTGTCGAACCTGG
Source organism: uncultured Gemmatimonadales bacterium (assembly GCA_963807645.1). Classification (GTDB taxonomy): domain Bacteria; phylum Gemmatimonadota; class Gemmatimonadetes; order Palauibacterales; family Palauibacteraceae; genus Benthicola. Next base: position 577,788 of record CAWECO010000001.1, on the reverse strand, counting down.
GTGCTTAGCGCGTCCACCTGCTCACGGATGCCGCGCACGGCGTCCGCCTGCCCCTCGGGAAGCTCACCGTAGACACCATCCTCGAGCATCTCGGCATACCCGCCGATCACGTTGATCGGTGTCTTCAGATTATGGCTCGTCTTGCTGACGAATTCTGCCTTCAGGCGGTTCAACTCCGAGAGTTGGGTCGTCATCGAGAGGAAGGAGCGGGCCAGGTCGCCAAGCTCGTCCCTGCGGCCAGATTCGACCACGGCGTCCCCGTCGAATTCGCCTTCAGCCACTTGTGACATCGCGGTCCGGAGTCGCTCGAGGGGACGTGTCAGCACCTGTGTGGTGCTGAGCCCGATGAACAGAGCGAGAGCGAGGGCCCCCGCGAGTGCGATAAGCGTCGACGTGGCGGCGCCGGATGCGATGGTCTCGGCTCTGATCGTCGCCTCAGCGCTTTGCCTGTCGATCGCGCTGGCCATGAGGCTGATCGCGACGTCAGCCTCGCCGAACAGATTCCGGGCCTCCCCGAAGTACTGGCTGGCTTCGGCTGTTGCACCGGCCTGCAGCAACCGATCGATCTCGTACGCCGCTCCGTCCAGTTCGGTCAACGTCAGTCCGAGCGGCAAGCTCGAGAGTCCATAACCGGGGTTCGTCGCCGTTCGGTAGCTCTCCCGAGCGTCGAGGAGCGCTTGGAACATCTCTGTTCGCGCTGCGGAATCCCCGGTGATGATGTAGCTGCGCTGCAGCCGGTCTGCTTCCGCGAGGGACGTTCGAAGTTCTCCGACTGCGGCCCTCGACGCCGCATGGCGGTCGTGCAACTCGAATGCGATGTCTCGAACCGCCTGCAGGCGCCCGAAGCTGTACAGGGCGGGACCGACAAGGAGTATCGCGATGCCTACCACAGAGGCGAGAAGGCGCACGCGCACCGTGAGGTGCGGAAGCCCGGTTGCCGGCAGACCGCTCATGGCCGCAGGGTCTCACGGACGCGGGCCAGCTCCGCCTCGAGAGCTTCAACGGAGCGCTGCAGATCCGCCACGCGACTGGCCACGGACTGCGACGGCAGCTCCGGAAGGTTCACCGGCCCCCGGTCCGTGGGAGAAGGGGAGCCGCTCCGGCATTCCGCCGGGAACTCGCCTGGCTCGCCAGATGGCAGAATCGACAGACTCTCGTCGAGATTGCCCCCGACGTCGAGCGAGACCAGGTACGCGGAAGTCACGAGCTGCTCGGCCGTGGGAGTCCGGTACGGCTGACTCAAGTAGGCATGCGACAGACTGGCAGCGAGATCCAGATCGGGGTGCCGCGGGTCCAGGGCATCCGCGATCAACGCGAGCGCCGCCCGTTCTCCCAGTGCCGTCGTGCCGCAGATTTCCATCACCTGTGCGAGACTGGCTCGGCCGGCCACGGGATCACCGGCCTCTAGATTCGGTCAAGGCCGCGGCGTACGTGTCGGAGGGTGCGAGTCCCTCCCATTGGGGCAGATGCGGATGCGCAGCCACCAAGGGAGCCGATGGCACCGAGCATAGCGATTCTTGCTCCCAGCAAGCGCGTTCTCATTCCATCTCCCCGAGCGACTCAGACGTCTGGGAAGTTCTCGGCCGCCCATGCAGGCGCAGGAACACTTCGGCCACTCGGGGATCGAACTTGGTCCCCGCCAGCCGCTCGATCTCGTCGAGCGCTTCCTCTTCGGTCCAGGCTCGCTTGTAGGGGCGGGCGTGAGACAGAGAATCGAATACGTCGACGATGCTGACGATTCGCGCGGACAGAGGGATTTCCTCCCCGCTCAGGCCGGCAGGATAGCCATTTCCGTCCCAGCTCTCGTGATGACTGAGCGCGATTTCTTCGGCCATGAGAAGCATGGGAAAGCGGCTTCCCGAGAGGATGCTCGCGCCCACGGCAGGGTGTTCCTTCACCGTTTCCATCTCCGCATCCGTCAGCGAGCCCTCCTTGAGGAGAATGCTGTCCGGCATGGCGATCTTGCCGATGTCGTGCAGGGGCGCCGCCCGCCGGATGTCCTCGACATCCTCGGGGGGGAGTCCCAGGGCCTGTGCGAGTTCCGCGGATTCGCGCCCGACCCGCTGCGTGTGCTCTCCCGTGGCGTCATCCCGGTATTCGGCGGCCAGGGCCAGGCGCTCGAGTATTTCCAGGCGGGCTTCCTCGAGCTGCGCCGTGCGGGCCGCAACCCGGTCTTCCAGGCGTTCGGCGTATCTCTGCAACTCGAGCTGAAGGAAGCGAGTGTGGAGCAGGTTCCCAACGCGAAGCCTGACCTCGACGGGACTGACCGGTTTCGACAGGAAGTCGCGCGCTCCGCTCGACAGAGCCTTCCGCTTCGCATCTCGATCGTCGTCGGACGTGATGATCATGACGGGACGATAATCGAAATCGACCAGCGAGTGCCGCAGCCGCTCCAGCACCTCGAAGCCATTGACCGCGGGCATCATCAGATCCAGGAGCACGAGATCGGGTGGCAGAACGCGGCATGACTCAAGGAATTCAAGGGGATCGGTATGGCCTGAAATGTTGACATACCCATCCATCTGCAGGATTCGCTGCAGGAGTTCAACGTTCGCCATCTCATCGTCAACGACGGCTATCCTCGCATCCTGAAAAGACTTGGCTTCCATATCCTTCGGCTTGCGGATGCACTCGTTTCGCCCATCCGCGATGCACGCGGCGGGCGCGACCTCGAAGATAAAGGGCAGGTTCCGGACCGAAGCCGCAGAAACGGCGGGATTGACACCATTGTCGGTGTTTAGGTAGCCTCGGTAGCGCTTTCCGCGGGCTGGCGGAAGCGGCTTTCGCAGAACCTGTCGAGCAAACGGTGCTCCGAGGCGCCGACTCTCAATAGCTCAAAACGATGTCCCGGGCGCCGCGTTTAGCGGTGTTCCACTGATGCCGGCGCTGCCGTGACCCTCGGGTTGGCGCCGCCGGCGCGTGCCCATCCGCAAGGAGGAAGAATGCTACGTCGTTTCATGATGTTTGCTGTTGCCGCTGGCCTTTATCTGGCCCGGCGCCGTCGTCGCACAGGAGGAGATGGCAGTGAGGAGGCTCCGCTCCCGATGCTCATGATCAGCTCCTGGAAGTGCGACTTCGGCGATGTGGGCGCGATCGGCGCCGACTGGGAAGCGGGCGGAGTGGCCGCTGCTCAGGCCGCGATCGATGCCGGACACTGGGCGTCCGCCGGCGTCTATTACCACGACTGGGCCGACGAGTGGAACGTCAACTTCTGGGCCGTCGGCGAGAACGAGGCCCACCTGATCGAGGGCCAGGCGGCCAGCAACGCCGCGTACGAGGCGGCAGCCGGTGAGGATGGAGGCCTCGACCTGTGGAAGCATTGCAGCGAGCACAAGGACGGTTTCTACCAGCTCGCGCAGAGCACAGAGACCGACGCCGAGGTCCCAGGCCCGGCAATGGCCATGAGTTCCTGGAAGTGCACCGACGTGGGTGCAGTCCGGGACGCATGGGACACATATACCCTGGGCAAGGCACAGGCCGTGGTGGACGCCGGGCAGTGGAGCGACGCGGGCATGTTCGTTCACGCCTGGGCCGGCGAGTGGAACGTCAACTTCTACTACATGGGCGTTGACATCCCGGCCATCCTCGAGGGCTGGCAGGCCTTTGTGGGCTCCATGGGAGACGACGCACCCGACATCACGGAGTGGTGCACCGACCACAAGGACGGGTTCTACACGTTCGGCACGACGGCGACGGCAATGGACGACGCCGCTGCGGGTGACTGATCGCAGAACACTCAGCGCGGCGCTGACCGCGGTGTGAAGCCCAACGCGAAAGGGGCGGCCTCGTTTGGCCGCCCCTTCTGCATCCACCAAACTGATGACCGCCCTGTGGAGCGGGCGGACCGACGGACTACATGTCGCCTGACACGTAGGTCATGCTCGGCACATGGCTGGCGCTCATGTGCTCCATGCGGCCTACGACCTGGTTCCAGTTCCCCATCAGCGAATCCAGTTTGTCCTGCGCACCGGCCGCCGCCACCAGGTCGTCCCAGCTGGCGTCGGAATGGAACTCGGAAATGCCCGGCACGAAGAACGCCCACGTCATGCGATCGTCGCCGATGCGAGTCCGGTAGGCACGCGCCCCGTACGGATAACCGATCTCTTCCAGGAAGCCGATCCACGCCGCCGCGTTCTCCATCCACGCTTCCTCCGTGGCTCCGTCTGCCAGGTACTCGTAGTGCAGATGGACGGCGTTGACGTCAGAGAAGCCCTCCGGCCAGTACTCGAGCGAGGGGATCGATTCAATGACTTCCGTGCTCGAGTGGGCCGGGATCGCCTCCATGGCGGCGAAGAACTCGTCGCGGCCGGCCTGGCCCGCAGTGCCCTCGAAACTGCGCCACAGCTGCATGGGATCGTCGAAGTAGGCGAAGTTCTCGATCGGGTAGTAGAGGACGTATCCCGTGTCGGTGCTCCAGAAATGCCACTCGTAATCGCTGACGCCGGCCGCCGCAGCGGCTTCGTTCAGCTTCTCGATCGCAGACTGGTAAGCCATGCGGTGGGCCGGTGCCACGTCGACGGTCATGACCATGCCCAGGTCACCCGGCTCCATCTCCTGCGACACCCCGGTAGCGGGCAGCAGGGGCAGCATCAAGGCTGCACATCCGACGGCGGTAAAGAACTTCCGCATTACTCATTCTCCTCTTGGGATAGAAAAGCGGGGCCGAACATCGGCACCGCGAGCAGCAACGAATCAAAGATCCTACGCACAAACAGCCTTCGGCTGGAGCAGAAACGACCGCTCCAGAGCGGTCTGAACCAGTTCTTGAATGTCGGGAATTCACCACTGCGCGCGGGCCCCGGAGGAGGGTCCGGGGGCCCGCGCTCCCAGCCTCGTTCGCTCCACCGTAAACAAATCGAGCGTTGATGTGAAGGGCCGATGCGCACCGCAGTTGAGGGTCCGTTGAATTGCAGGCGTACGTTAAGAGTGCGATGGGGAGTGAGTGAAATCACCCATGGGAGACGGAAAGACGTTTCCGCGGAAACGTTTCCTGGCCGGATGCGAATAGGGGCCGGCGTTCGCCGACCCCCTCTCGCTCCTGCCAGAAACAGCCTGTGCCGCTACTCGCCCTTGATCTCGATCTTCCGGGCCTTGGCCTCGGCGGCCTTGGGAAGCTTGATCGTCAGGACGCCACTCCGGAATCCGGCGTCGACCGACCCGGACTCGATCGTGTGCGGAATCGAGAAGCTGCGGGAGAACTTGCCCCACGAGCGCTCGCGCAGGTGATACGTACCTTCAGCATCCTCGCTCTCCAGGGCGCGCTCCCCATGGATAGTAAGAACGCCTTTCTCTACGGTGACGTCCACGTCCTCGTTCGTGAAGCCCGGCAGATCCATCTCGAGCACGAACTCGTTCTCGGTCTCGAAAAAGTCTGCCTCGGGGCCGCCTGGGGCCACGCGAACCTGCGGGCGACCGAACATCTCGTTGAACAGCCGGTCAGCGTCCCAGCGAAGCTCGGGGAACGGGCGCAGTACGGCGGTTGATCTCTTCTGGGTCGGGAGATGCATCTCTTCCTCCTGTTTGATTTCGCTTTCGTCCGGGCACCGCTCACTCGAATTCTCGTGCGTGAGCGGAGCGCCGTGTTATCGATTCGATCAGTGAAAATGCAATGGACGTGCCGTGAATTGGGCAGGAGATATCTGCAAATTTGGCGTTTTGCGTGCGAACGCGTCCGTCAGATTGAGCGGCGCGCGGTCAAACTGGCAGGAATCCCCGGAGCTCGACGGCCCCGGGGACTTCAGTAGCGGGGCAGAGGCCCTCGGCTATATTATCGTGCGCTTCATACGGCCCCGTAGCTCAGCAGGATAGAGCGTCGGATTCCTAATCCGAAGGTCGCGCGTTCGAGTCGCGCCGGGGTCATTCTTCCAATCACTTCTGGGCGCGCCGGTTACGAGAGTCGCTGGCGCGCCTTCTTCATCTGTGAAACCCCTGGTCGGACAATATCTGGGACAGATTGGGTTCGGGTCGGTTCTGAGAACCGGTGCTCGGAGACTCTCTTGGTTACGTGAGTCCTGAACGGTCTCCGGATAGGAAATCCGGAGGCCGCAGGTAGTCGGAAACTTCGCCTGCTCAATGTCTCGCTTCGCTCGACAGCGAGTCCTGCCGGGGTCATTCTTCTAACCCCTCCCGGGCGTTCCGCCGCACGCGTTCGAGTTCTCGGCACGGCTTTACCCCTGCCGACAAGGACATCAAGGGGAAGATCTCCCGTGCGGATGTCGCAGACTTCATGCTGAAGCAGCTGACGGACGACAGCTACGTGCAGAGGACGCCCGGAGTGTCGTATTGACTTCGGGTGTCTGAAGCGCCCCACGGGCGTCAACTGGCGGCTGAAGTGTTCCTGCACGCCGTGATCCTGGCACTGAACACGCTGCGATTGGGGCTGCCCGACCTGGTCTGGTTCACATTCCGGCGATCCCGGCGTTTCCAGGTCACCGTTCTGGTGGTCCTGGTCACCCTCGTCGGGGTGCTCCTGCGTCTCGGAGCAGGGTACGGGTCGGCGCCCGGCTACTGACCGAAGTCGGATAGCCAATGGCATCACTGCACCATCACCGGTTCGCCGCTGCACATGCTCTTGAGGCCGGGATCCTGGACCTTCTCGCACAGCTCCGCGTTGCCTGTTTCCTGGCCGATCTTCGCATAGCAGCTATCCCGCAGTCCGGCGGTCTGAATCCTGTCGCAAGCCAGAGGGTTCACGGTCTTCTTGGCGACATCGCTGATACAGATGTCTCTCAGCTTCTGGTGATCCGGTGATCGTGGCGGAATGAGGTCGCATAGGCCTTCATCGCTTTGACGCTCGGCGACGATCGCATAGCACTGATACTCAACACCCTCATGCGACGATTGGCCGCACACGGAAGGATCGTCATTGTCCGTGGCGAGCTTCACGTAGCACTCGATCCGTTCAAGGACACCCACCAGGTTCTCGCACTGATTCGCCGATTCTCCTTTCGTCGTCAGCGCGGATGCTTGCTGTGAGTCGTCAGCTGGACCGCAGCCGAGGGACAACACGGAGATCGCCACAATGACGATCAAAGTCCTCTGATGTTCACTCGCTCTAGTCAGGCACCGATTCATGTTCTCAATCCTTCGTTGTTGCTCTTCAAAGTTGAAGTCAAGCCGAGTCTAGCGGGAGGAACTAAGGCTGATTCGCAGCCAGAGGCCGAGATATCGCGGTCCACGGTCCGCTTCATCTCCTGGCTAGGAATTAAGGGCAGCCCCCGCACTCGACCGCCTCCGGGAACACCAGCAGGCGTTCGTAGGGAATCTCCGACTCACATGCGGCGCACAGGCCGTACGTACCTTGTTCCATCCGCGCGAGGGCGTTCCGGACCAGAGTGAGCCGGATCTCTTCTCGTTCGTGCAGGTTCCGCGTCAGGCTCTGATTCTGGAGTTCGTCCATCCGGGACAGGCGACCGACCCGGCTCTGGTCCAGCTCGACGGGCTCGAGCGTCGCTTCCGAGGCCTCGATGCTCCGCATCAGTCGCGCGAGCTGCGCTTCCAACTCCTCGCGGAGCTCGGCCAGGTGGTCCTTCGTGAGGGGACTCAATCGGCCAGCGTCCAGCTTCCGTAGATCCGGTGACTGTCCGTCATGTTCACGCGTCTGCTCCAGGCGCGGTGTCAGACCGCGGTCTTGGGGGATGAGGAACGGTCCTTGGAACGACGGCGAATCCTCTTTAGTGTCGATAGCCGGGATGTCACGCTATGGCAAGCCGACGGGCCCATCGATTTTGCAGCCCGGCGCGATTTGAGCGAGTTTGGTCCTGGAGATTCCGGTTCTCGACTTTGCCACGCCCGACGGGACGCAATCGAATGGCCAGTGGAGCCCCACCAGCGGATCGACCCACCACCGCGACCGCCGGTCATCGACTCGAGAAGGAGCTGACCCTTTTCGACGTCTACGTGATCGGTCTCGGGCCGATGCTCAGCTCCGGCTTCTTCCTGCTCCCTGGCCTTGCCGCTGCGATGACGGGATCGTCCGTCGTGCTGGCCTACTTCCTCGCGAGTCTGCTTGCCGTCCCCGCCGCGCTCAGCATCGCGGAGCTTTCGACCGCGATGCCCAGGGCAGGCGGAATCTACTACTTCCTCGACCGCAGCCTCGGGCCGATGGTGGGGACCGTCGGCGGTCTCGGCACCTGGCTCGTGCTCGTCCTCAAGAGCGCCTTCGCCCTCGTGGGAATGGGGGCGTACCTTGCTCTCTTCGTCCATCTTCCGATTCGGACTGTGGCCATCGTGCTGACACTGGCCTTCGCCCTCGTGAACGTGGTCGGAGCGAAGCACACCGGCGGCCTGCAGCGAGTCCTGGTCAGCACTGTGCTCGGATTCCTGGTCCTGTTTCTCCTGCAGGGACTTGTCTCGGTGCTCGGTCGCCCCCCGGCTGCGGAGGGCGCGTTCGAGCCCTTCATGTCCCTCGGAGTGGAGGGCCTCGTCGCGACGATGGGGCTCGTCTTCATCTCGTTCGCCGGTCCCCTGAAGGTGGCCAGCGTGGCCGAGGAGGTGCACAACCCGGACCGTACCATCCCGGCGGCGATCTTTCTTGGCCTGGCAACGGCGTCGATCATCTATGTGGCCGGCGTATACGTGATGACAGCGACGATCGCTCCGGAGGTCTTTCACGGAGACCTGACGCCCTTCGCGACTGCAGGAACCGCCCTGTTCGGCTGGCTTCCCCGTCCAGTAGCTCTCGGCCTGGTCGCCCTACCCGCCCTCGCCGGACTCGCCGCCTCGGCGAACGCGGGACTGATGGCAGCGTCCCGCTATCCGCTGGCCATGGCACGGGACAAGCTCGTCTCGCCGTTCTTCGCCGTCGTAGGTCGATTCGGGACGCCGACCGTTTCGATTCTCGTGACGGCAGCTGTTGATGGTCTTCGCTATCGAGGTGCTTCCCGTCCTGACCATCGCCAAGCTGGCCAGCGCGTTCCTTCTCCTCATCTTCTCGCTGGTGAACCTCGCGGTCATCGTGATGCGGGAGAGCGGCCTGGAATCGTACGATCCGGGGTTCCGCGCGCCCCTCTATCCCTGGGTGCATCTCATAGGTCTCCTGGTGCCGTTTCTGCTCATCGCCGAAATGGGCATCATGCCGATCGGATTCTCCATTGGGCTGGTGGCCGTGTGCCTGGTCTGGTACTTCCGCTACGCTCGGCGGAGAATTCAACGGGCCGGGGCGCTGCTGCACTGGTTCCACCGCCTGGCGCGGCGGCCTTACGATGCAGCGGAGGTGGAGCTGCGGGGCTTGCTGCAGGGGGAAGGCCAGCCCGCGCTCGATCCGTTCGACGAGGTGATCGGGCGGGCGTTTACCGCGGACCTGCCGTCTGAGGCCACGTTTGAGGACGCGGCTCGCAAGGCCGCGGTGCTCCTGGCGGAGCGCCTGCCGATGAGTGCGGACCGACTCGCCACGGGATTCCTGCACGGCGTGAAGACGGGAGCCACCCCGGTTCTCCGCTTCGCGGCCCTCCCCCACCTGCGGCTGGCCGAGATCGACTCGCAGTCCATGGTGATCATGCGATCCCTGGGGGGAATGCAGGTGGCGGCTGGTGATCAGTTCACCGACCGCACCCACCGGGAGCAAGTCCACGCCCTGTTCTTCCTGGTCAGCCCATGGCCGAGTCCGGGGAACCACCTGCGCACCCTGGCGGAGATTGTCGCCCGGGTCGCCCAGGAGGAATTCCTCGATGAGTGGCTGTCCGTTGCCGACAAGCAGGGACTCAAGGAAGTCATTCTGCGCGTCGAACGGTTTCTTTCGCTTGGCTTGCAAGCGGGTGCGGCCTCTTCCACCCTCATCGGCCGTGCGCTGAGCGAGATCCACTTGCCAGAGGGGAGCCTGGTCGCGCTGATACACCGCGGCGTATCCATCATCGTGCCGCGGGGCGACACGATCCTCCGCGAGGGTGACCGGCTCAGTATCGTCGGGGATCCCGAGGCCATCCGAGAGATCGGCGCCCGGTATGGGAGCGTGCACGAGGATCGGTGAAGCCAGGGTCGCATCGGCGGGACTCTCCGATGGGTGATGGCACTTCTGAGCAATTCGTACGTATTCCTTCCGGTTGCGCGCTGCAGGCTGAACTCGTTCCTGCGCGTCGCAAACGTCTAACCCGAACAAGGATATGCCATCTATGAAAACGATCTCCCACGCCCTCAAGGCGACGGTGCTGACGTGGGTCTTCCTCGGGGCCGTCATGTTCAACGCCGCTCCGGCGGGGGCGCAGGACGCTGAGTTGCCGGCGACCACGGATGTCGGCCAGGGCCGCGCGGTCCTGATCACGGGAGCCAGCTCGGGGATTGGACTGAGAACCGCTGAGGTCCTCGCCGCGCACGGCTTCCACGTGTACGCCGGCGCCCGTAAGCAGGCGGACATGGACGCGCTGAACGCGATCGACAACATCGAAGCCGTTCGCCTGGACGTGAACGTGCAGGAGGAGATCGACGCGGCGGTGGCGCAGGTCCAGGCCGGGGGCCGCGGCCTTTACGGGCTGATCAATAATGCGGGCGTGGTCGTCATGGCACCGCTCGTCGAAGTGACGGAAGAGGACCTCGCCTTCCAGATGAACGTGAACGTGTACGGCCCGTACCGGGTCACGAAGGCGTTCGCCCCGCTCCTGATCGAGAGCCAGGGACGCGTGGCCACGACCGGATCGATATCGGGAATCGGTACGTGGGGGCTCGGTGGCCCCTACACGATGAGCAAGCACGCCATCGAGGCCTACACCGATGTGCTGGCGATCGAGATGGCTGCCCTGGGGGTGGAAGTCGCGGTCGTCGAACCCGGGAACTACAAGTCCGAGATCATGGAGAGCATGGTCGAGCGCATGCGCGAGACGGGCTACTCGTCCGAGGGGTCCATGGCGCAGGACCGAATGGACCGGGTGCTCTCCGGGACCGGCCGATCGGGCACAGTTCAAGGAGCCGGATGAGGTCGCGGCCGCCTACCTCCACTTCCTGACGGCCGAGAATCCGAAGCGCCGGTACATGGTCGTGCCGAACCAGGGGGAAGCCGATTTCACGATCCGGGCCCACATCCGGAGGCTCGTGCAGCTCAACGAGGACCAGCCGTACGCGTACACGCGCGATCAGCTGATGGAGATGATCGACGAGGCGATGGCGGAGACGAACGAGTAGCGAACCGGATGACGAAGGGGAGGCCGGGCATCGATCCCGACCTCCCCTTTGCCATCCGGCGGGAGCTTGCCAAGACGGCTCCCTTGGATCGATATCTGAACCATGAGCGACCCTGTTGATGTGAATGTCAATGTCTCTCGGCTGCGGCCCACGTTCACTCTGGAACTCCCTCTTCCAGCCGATGAGGCCGTCCTGAGGATCCGGGAGGGGATCGACCGTCAGGAGTTGCGCGAATCCACCATGGCGGCCGGTCACTACGCCGAGTTCCTGGTCGACGAGGCGGATAGAAGAGTGTGGTCTCCGCGCCTGAGCGTCCGAATCGAGGAAGCTCCGAGCGGATCGACACTGCGTGGACGCTTCTCGCCCCGGCCGGACGTGTGGACCGGGTTCATGTTCCTGTACTTCCTTGTCGTATTCGGAATCTGCTTCGGCGCCACGCTCGGCTACGTGCAGCAGGCGTCGGACGAGACCGCGTGGGGCTACTGGGTCGTGCCAGTCGGGCTGCTGACCATCACCGGCATCCACCTGGCGGGCTACGTGGGGCAGCGCCTCGGCTCCGACCAGATGCGCGAACTTCGCGGAAGGCTCGATGCCGTTCTTTCAAGGCAATTCGAGAACGACGGCGCCACCGATCGCAAGGGACCGCGCGCCGAGTGACGGTCCGCCCACCCGCGTTCAGTCAGCCAGCGCGAGGTACTGCTTTCCGATCGACTCGATCGAGAAGCGCTCGTAGCTGGCTTCTTTGATCGCAGGCGGGTTCGCGACCACTCGATCGATGGCCGTTGCCAGACTCTCCTCCGTGACGTCGGCGAGGCCAATGGACAGGTCTCCGGTCAGGATTTCCGCCGGTCCCGACGGACACCGGGTGCTGACCGCGGGCGTGCCACAGATCAAGGCCTCGACGAGCACACTTCCGAAGCCCTCGTAGTCCGAGCTGAGAACGAGCGCCCGGGCATGCTTGATGAACGGATACGGGTTGGCCTGGAATCCCGTCAGCTCGACGCGCGGCTCCAGATCCAGGCCGGCAATCAGGTCCCTGACCCGTCGCTGTTCGGTATCGGTACCTGTCCCTACCAGCACGAGCCGTCCTTCATAGCCACTCCTGGCGAAGGCCCCCAGCAGCCGGTCATGCCGCTTCTGCTCGTCGAATCGGCCCACGTGCACCAGGTAGTCCTGGCTGGCCACGGGACACGGCTCTGACGCCAGCCTACGAACCTCGGAGAAATCGAAGGGATTGTATATCGTCTCGAGGCGCGACGGCCGGATGCCCAGGTTCACCGTCAGGTCCGTGCCGACCCCTGCCGAGATCGCGACCACTTTGCGGCCGGCGTACGTGCCGCGCAGCCGGCGAAGGCGACGGAGTCGTGTCAGCCCGTGTTGATCCTCCAGGTATTCGCTGGACAGCGGGTTGACCACCCGGTACCAGGCGACTTCGGCTATCGAGCTCCGGGCCACGATGCGATCCGACTGCGTAAGCGTCGAAACGACCAGGTTCCACGGACCGCGGCCGGCCAGGTACTCGTCCAGGATCCGGGCCCTCCGCTGGATCTCGCCCATCTTGCGGAGTTGCCGTGGGCTCGTGTCGAACGCCCGGATCAACTGCACTCCTTCGGGGATTGGCAGATCCTGGTGATCTCGCAGGTTCGCGAGGGCGACCTCGTGTCCGAGATCGGTCATGTGTCCCGCCAACCTGAGGACAATCCGCTCGGCTCCCCCGCCGCTCAGGCCGTCGATCACGAACAGGACCCGCTTGCGCATGGCGCTACTGCCGCTTGTACCGATCGAACACCGTGATGACGGGACGTGCGTTGCAGTCCGCGTCGAAGTAGTCCCGGTCGCAGCCGCTGGCCGGCTCCCACCAGAAGATCCCCTTGATCCGCCGGTCGGAGATCCCGAGAAGCGTCTCGTTCACCGCCTCGAGGAACGCCTTACGGGGCCCTCCCGGAGCGTCCTCGGGATAAGGAGGCGGCCCGCTGAACTCTCCTTCTCGGTATACGTAGGGACGGTAACCCGCCTCCACCAGGATGACGTCCTTGTCCGGGTAGTTGTCGAGCGTGGACAGGAGATTGTCTCGCAACTCGAGCAGGGTCCCGTGCCACCAGGGATAGTAGGAGTACCCGATGATGTCGTAGGGAATCTGGTAATCGTTGAAACGGTCGAAGAACGCCTTGGCTCCGTCCGTGTCCGCCCCGTTGTCGTAGTGGAGCATGATCAGGGGCCTGGGCGCTTGCGCACGACCGGCGTCGACGCCGTCGACGCCCGCTTTGAACAGCCGCGCGAAGTGGTCCCAGTTCTCCGGCAACCGGCCCAGCGGCCACATCATCCCGTTCCGGACTTCGTTCCCGATCTGAACCATCTCGGGCATGACGCCGGCCTCTCGGAAGGCTCGAATGGTATTCCTCGTGTACGCGAAGACCGAGTCGACGAGCATGTCGATGTCGGTGGTATCCCAGGCCGCCGGCGTCGGCTGTTTCCCCGGATCGGCCCAACCGTCGGCGTAGTGGTAGTCGAGCAGGAACCTGAAACCGCGCGCCTTCGCCTCCTGGGCCAGCGCAATCGTGTATTCGAGGTCGTTGGGCAGCTCGGTCGGAGTGTGGAAGAGGCGGAGGCGGATCCAGTCGTACCCGTGATCGCGGAAGATGTCCAGACCCGGACGGACGACTCCGTCCTCCTTGAACTGGACGCCCCGGTCCTCAGCCGATTTCAGGAATGAGAGATCGGCCCCCACGGCGTAGGTGAGCTCGACGCCCTGGACGGTTGAGGTCGAGTCGGGCACCTGGCCGAGCAGCCCATCGGCTATCAGCAGGAGAACACTGGAGAAAAGGACGGAAAGGCGAATAGGCGGGAGCATTTTGACCACTCGAGTTGAAGTCTGTGGGTGTGCCGCCTGATTCTACGGAACGACTCGCCTCGAGGCGACTCCGGAAGACCGACTTCATGCCTCAGGCGCTTATCACCCGCCCGACTCCGCCAGGACCGTGTCGATCATAAACGAGTGGAACGCCGACCTCTCCTCGATGAAAGGCACATGAGCGGAATCCTCGAACCAGAGCATCTGCTTTCCGGCCGGGGCATCCAGCGCGTTCAGGTACTCCGCGGCCAGGACGCCTGGCGTCTTGTAGTCATGCCGGCCAGCGAGGAAGAACACCGGGACCTCGATGCGTGGCACCTGGTTGATCAGGTCCAGCGTTCGGAACCACGTCTCGTCCATGCGGAGTGGCGAGGCGTCGTAGAGCCCTTGCCACGCGTCCTCAGCGGCCTCGTTCGCCGCCGTGTACTCGGTGAGAGGCCCGGCCTCGGCGACGAAGCCAGGGATGAGCGACGCATCGTGAATATCACCGAGCCCCAGCTCCTCGAGCCAGCCGCTTAGCTCGCCGAGCTGGTCCCAGTCCACGGGGTCGACTTGAATCGCCGACAGGGCGGCGATCGCATCGTCTCGCCCCAACTCGATCGCGCGTGCCGTGGCTGCGGCGTGGGCCACGGGTACCGAGCGCTCGACATCGACGACCTGGCCAACGCCGATGTACGCGTGCAGCCATTCCGGATGGTCGCGAGCCGTGAGCGTCCCCAGGGTGGAACCCCAGGACAGCCCCATCAGGTAGACCTTCTCGACCCCGAAGCGGGCTCGCATCATCTGGATCAGTTCGCGGGTGTCGGAGAGCATGCGATCGAAGGTGATCGAGGCGGCGTTCAGTCCTGAGTAGTACGACTTGCCGCACCCTCTCTGATCCCAGGTGACGACGGTGAAATGCCGCTCCAGTCCGCCGAACGAGAACCTGGCGTACGGCATCGCGGGGCTGCCCGGCCCCCCGTGCAGGAAGACGAGAACGGGATTCGACACGTCGTAACCGCGGATCAGTACCCACTGCTCGACACCGCCGAGAACCACGGGCTCTAGCGATGCTATCCCGTTCTCGCTGACGATCGCTTCCGTGTAACTGCCATCGCGGGCCGGGTTCGTCGGGCCGCCGCGGACGTTGGGGTCGGGAGGGTCGGTGGACGTTGAACCCCCGCAGGCCCCAAGCAGGGTGGCAGCGAGACCGAGCGCAAAGACGCGCAAATGCCGCGCTCTGGCCGGAGGTGACTTCTGAACCGACATCGAGCCCCCTTTCTTCCCCATCCCAGGCACTTCTCCTGCCCTACGACCTAAACACCGGGAACGGACCGTCCGCTTACGAAAGCCGCCGGCCTCGCTTGCGATCTCCATGGGCGGGGAACCGGCGCGGCCTGTGAGTGGTTCGGTCACTGGAGTCACGCAGCGCGAGAGAGGAAAGCACCGGTTGACCCGACTGCGCATAAGCCATCGAAGAAGCGGCACACTGTTGGCCGAGGGGCCCAAGGGCTGGGGCATCACGCCCTTCGAGGGCAACCTGTATATCCATCGCAGGCACCTCCGGACGGACGCGTTTCGTCCCAACTACATCCCCGGAGTGTGCATTTACAAGTTCCTGTATGTCTGGCTGGACCTTCGCCTCCCCGGTGAGACGCCGTTGCGAAACGCAGGTTGGTTGTACTGGCTTCCCAACCCTCTGTTTCCGTTCATCGCTTTCCGGGTGGCCGTTCCCCGCTCGCACCCCGAGCTTGTCGTCGAAGAGATTGAATCGGGGGGAGAGCCAGCGTAAGACAGGAGGTCCGAGAATGTTTGAAGACGCCGTGATGGACGCACAAGCCGTGCTGGCGGCCATGGCTACCCCGGCCGTGCTGCTCATGGCGAACGCTATGCTGGTCCTGTCGACGAACCAGCGCCTTCAGTCGATCCTCGGACGCGTGCGGGAGGGCGAGGAAACCTATCACGGCGGCGGCCACGAGACGGACCTCGGGGCGTTGATGGGAGAGATCGAGACGCACGGCCGGCGAGCTCGGCTCGCGCACCGCGCACTCCTCGCGCTCTATGCCTCCGCGGCCGTACTGCTCGTCATGATCGGCGCACTGGGCAGCGCATCCCTGGGGTTTCGAGCCGCTCGACCGATCGCCCTCGCCGCCGCCTTCGCCGGTGCCGGCCTGCTCCTGATCGGAACCGCGCTCCTGGCCATGGAAACGTGGATCGGAATCGGAGCGATCGACGGGAGGATCCGGCGATTGGTCGCCAGCCATCGGGATGGAAGCGCCGACTGACCCTCATGTTGGGCGGTTCGACAGACCGGAGGTAGCGGTGCCCCAACTTGACGGTACGACCCGCCGGCCCACCATTTGTTCGGAAACCGAGCGCATATTGCGCCCACCATTCTAATCCGAGCCGATTCTAACAGCGGAGGAATCGCTTGTCCGCGCTGCCCCAGACACAGCGACAGTCGCCAGCGAGCGAAGGTCAGGTCGGTCACGGCTTCGGAACCGCGCCCGTATTCCTGGCGAGCGTCAGCACGATACTCGGCGCGATCCTCTTCCTGCGTTTCGGGTACGCCGTCGCCCACACGGGTTTTCTGGGGACGCTGTGGATCATCCTCCTCGGACACGCGGTCACGATCCCCACGGCGCTGGCGATCGCGGAGATCGCCACCAACCGGCGCGTCGAGGGTGGCGGCGAGTACTTCATCATATCCCGGTCGTTCGGCACCACCATCGGCGGGTCGATCGGGATCGCCCTGTTCCTGTCGCAGGCCATCTCGGTCGCCTTCTACATCATCGCCTTCGCGGAGGCCTTCCGGGCGGTCGGCCCCGCTTTCGAGAACCTCACCGGGTTTCCGCTCGACCTTCGGCTGATCGCGGTGCCGGCGTTGGTGCTGCTGGTCGCTGCTGATGCTGACCCGCGGAGCCAACCTCGGGGTGACGGCTCTGTGGATCGTGGTGACCGTACTGGGTGTATCGCTCCTGATGTTCTTCCTCGGGCGGCCGGTGGGAGCGGCGATCGGCGCCGAAGCCATCCTGAAATCCGAACTCTCGAACCCCGATCCGTTCATCTTCGTGTTCGCCATCGTGTTCCCGGCCTTCACCGGGATGACCGCGGGTGTCGGTCTGTCGGGCGACCTCGCGAACCCGCGTCGCTCGATCCCGCTGGGCATCCTGTCGGCCACGCTGGTCGGCATGATCGCCTACGTATTCATTGCCTGGAAGCTCGCGAGTTCAGCCCCGACCGAACTGCTTGCCGACACCAACCGGCTGGTCATGGGCGACATCGCGCTCTGGTCACCGATCATCCCGATCGGGCTTGCCGCCGCCACGCTGTCGTCGGCCATCGGGTCGATTCTGGTCGCGCCGCGGACCCTTCAGGCCCTCGCCGCAGACCGGATTCTGCCGGGAGCAGGCGTCTCGCGGTTTCTCGCGACCGGGCTGGGCAAGACCAACGAACCGCGCAACGCCACCCTCCTGACGGGCGTGATCGCACTCCTGGTGGTTCTGATGGGCAACGTGGACTTCGTGGCCCGGATCATCTCGATGTTCTTCATGGTCACCTACGGGTCGCTGTGTGCGATCAGCTTCCTGGAGCACTTCGCGGCCCGCCCCTCCTACCGGCCGGCATTCCGGTCCAAGTGGTACCTGAGCCTGCTCGGCGCGGTCATGTGCCTGCTGCTCATGTTCCAGATGGACCCGGTGTACGCGGTGGCCGCCATCATCGTCATGGCGGTTCTCTACAAGATGGTGGATCTGACGGGCGGTCACCCGGAAGAGGGCATCGGCACGATCTTCCAGGGAGTGATGGCGCAGGCGACCCGCAACCTGCAGATCCGTCTCCAGAAGACGCCTCCGGTCGAGTGGCGGCCCAGCATCATCATGATCACCGGCCGGACTTTCGATCGTTCAGCACCGATCCGGATGCTCTCCTGGCTTTGCCATCGCTACGGCTTCGGCACCTACCTGCACTACATCCAGGGCCTGTTGAACGAGGAGACGTACGGCGAAAGCCGAAAGGTCCTCGACCGCCTGATCCGGAGCACTTCGCAGCGTCCCAGCGGCGTGTTCTTCGACACCATGGTGAGCCCCTCAATGCGATCGGCCCTCGCGCAGACGCTCCAGGCACCGGGAATCGCCGGAGTGGAAAACAACACCATACTCTTCGAGTTCTCGGAACACGACGATCCGCAGGTGGTGGAAGAATGCCGGTCCGGAGTCTTCCTGGCCGGCGCCGCCGACATGGATTCTCTGGTGTTGCGGCACGGAGACCACCATTTCGGGAACCTGGCCAACATCCACGTATGGCTGACGTGGCACGATCACCGTAACGCCAACCTGATGATCCTCCTGTCCTACATCCTGCTTGGCCACCCCGACTGGCACGAGGCGGAACTCCAGATCTTCGCCGCTTTCCCCAGGACGCAGGTGAAGGAACGGACCGAGGAGCTCCAGACGATGATCAGCGAAGGCCGCATTCCGGTCTCGCCGCGCAAGGTCAAGATCATCGGCACGGACGACCAGATCGACTTCACCAAGCTCGTACAGTCCAAGTCCTCGGAGGCCGACCTCGTGGTCATGGGGTACACGGAAGAGAGACTTCGGCAGAAGGGAGCGGAACTGTTCCTCAGACACCCCTCGCTGAACGAGGTGCTGTGGGTGGCCGCCCGCGAGAGGATCCCGATCGAGTAGGCGTGGTGACCTCCTGGCTCGTGGGGCGCTCGAACGAACGCCCGATTCTCGCTGGACCCCCGGGCGGAAGCTAGAATCGAGGACCGAGAATCGAACCCAAAGCGGAGCAGATCGTGACCGGTACAGTCAGCACCGAGGCCCACCCGGACGACCTCATCGTCATTGCGGGAGCCGGAGGTTTCATCGCGGGGCACCTCACGAAGTACTTCCGGGACAAGGGCCACACCCGCATCAGGGCCGTCGACAAGAAGCCCGTTCCGGATTGGTACCAGCCCGTCCCCGGTGTCGAGCGCCTGAGCCTCGACCTGAGCGTGCCCGAAAACTGCGAGCGTGCTTGCGAGGGCGCCGTCGAAGTCTACAACCTGGCCGCGGACATGGGGGGCATGGGCTTCATCGAGCACTACCGGGTCGAGTGCATGCGGAGCGTCCTCATCACGGCGCACATGCTCGAAGCCGCGTACCAGGCCGGTGCTCCAGCGCTACTTCTTCTCGTCTTCCGCCTGCGCGTACAACACGCAGCTCCAGCTCGATCCCAGCTCTCGGGCTTTGAAGGAATCGGCGATGCCGTACCCCGCCATGGCCGACGCGAGAAGCTCTATTGGAGATGCTTCTGCCAGGAGTACTGGGCCGAACGCGCATGAAGACGTTCATCGCACGCTTCCACGCCGTGTACGGTCCGTTCGGCACGTGGGACGGCGGAGGAAGAGCGCGCCGGGTTCTGCCGAAAGGTCATCGAGGCCAGACCTGGGCACGGGCCGCATGAATCGTGGGGCGACGGATCTCGGCCGCGCATCGTTCAGCGCACGTGTACGACGACTGTGTCCGAGGCATCGACCGGATCACGCATTGCGACGACCTCATCGCGACGCCCATCAACCTCGGTTCGGCCGAACCGGTCTCCGTCAATGGACTGGCGACCCTGGTCGAGGAGATCGCAGGCGTGAAACTGGAGCGGGACTACATCGAAGGCCCTCTCGGGGTCGGCGGACGCGACAGCGACAACACGATGATCAAGCGGGTTCTCGGTTGGGAACCGAGCATCCCGCTTCGAGAGGGAATGGAGAAGACGTACGCCTGGATCGAGCAACAGTACGCCGATCGGAAGGCCGGGAAACGGACCGTCAGCTAGGGACCAGGAACAGCCAATGCTTCAGCGTGGAATCCTAAATCCCCAGATCCTGGGCCTGATCGGCCGCGTCAGGCATACCAACACCCTGGTCGTCGCGGATCGGGGCTTTCCCTTCTGGCCCCGGATGGAGACGGTGGACATCTCGCTCGTGGATGACGTGCCGACCGTGCTGCAGGTCGTGAAGGCGCTCCAGGACGGGAGTTCTCGATCGGAGAGCCTGGATCGACGGTCAGCCTACCGCGAGCTGCTGGCCCGCCAGATCGAATTCCAGCCACACGTGGAGTTCAAGAAGCGCGTGCCCCAGGCGGTGGGCCTGATCCGCACCGCGGATACCACGCAGTATGGCAACATCATCATCGAGTCGGCCTGACGCGATGACCACCCGTCGTGACCCCGAATCCAACCCGATCGGCGGGATGCCCTACCGGCTCGCCCTGGCCGGCGGGTGGATCGACCAGCCCTTCATGTCGCGCCACAATCCGGATTCCTTCGGGTCCATGGTCGTGGTGAGCGTAGAACCGACGTTCTGGTTCATGGAGCGCGCCGGGCTCGCCACGAGCACCCGGAATACAGCCTTCAATCTCTGGGGCGGGCGGCTCCCGGACCGGCCGCCCGCAGAGCTGGTCCGGCAGTTGTACGAGGAAGAGAACCGTCACAAGGACGATCCTTCGGGATCGCAGGACATGGCGGGCATCGTCTATCCCGGAATCTCGAGGCTGGACTACGATGTCGATCACGAGGGAGGCGTGTTTCCGCGCCACGTCGAATCCACGAACGATCCGGAGATCGCGGCCTGGCTCCAGGGCGTGATCCACATCCTGCCCGTGAACCAGCGCCCCGCGCGGGTACGATCCGCTCGAAGAGGTCGCACCTTGTGCATCCGAAGTGGATCGAGCGCCTGGACGCGATCGAGCGCGGATGGCTACGAGGCGATCCTGAAGCGCGAGCGACCGCGCTCGGCGCCGCCTGAGCGACACCATGACGTGCTGCGTCCATCGTCCCCGGCTTCCATCACGCACCTTCGACCTCCCCGGCATCCGCGCACGCCAGGACCGGTACTCCGGAGGCGGTTCTCCGGATGCCTGGCGGATACCTGTACGTCATCGTCCGAGGATCATGTGCCAGCGCTCTTTTCACGCCACATGCCTGCACCCGGTCTGAACCCGGCCTAGGGCAGCGTTCGACGACCTGCGATCCGGGGACGTTCGCTTCTTGCAGGAAGCCGCTCGCATGGGGGCCGTCGAGGTCTCGCTCCTCTCGGACGAGGCCGTCGAGAGACTCACCGGTCATCCCCCGGCGTTCCCCGAGGAAGAGCGGCGCTATCGTCGTCAGGCGCATCCGCTATCCCGGGTGGTCATGGTCGATGGACCCACCGCGGGCATGGAGTACGTCGTGATCCCGGACTCCGAGCTCGAGGGCCTTCCGGAATCCGAGGCGAGCGACGCGGCTCCCGAGGCCGGGAACAGGAAGAAGGCCATCGTGACTCGGTTGCTACGATTGGCTCCACTCCGGACACGTCCGGTTCTTCGAGGAGGTCGCCGAACTGGGAGACCTCTACGTCACGGTCGGAAGTGACCGTAACATCGCGTCTGAAGGGAAAGGGTCACCCCCTGTACCCCGAGGAAGAGCGTCGGTACATGGTCGGCTCGATTCGCTACGTGAAGCAGGCGATCGTCGCCACGGGCTGGAGCTGGCTGGACGCCGAGCCGGAAATCGAGATCATCCGACCGGACATCTACGCGGTAAACGAAGACGGCGATCGCCCCGAGAAGCGCGAGTACTGCGAAGCACACGGTATCGAGTACGTGGTCTTGAGGCGGCTCTGCCCCGGCCAGGCGCGCTCCGGCCACAGACACCGACTTCAGGGTTTGATGAAAGGGGCGAAAGGCCCGGGCAAGGTGGTACCTTCCTGGATCCTTCTCCCGTTCATCCTGGTCACCCTGCTCTTCCCGCTGTGGGGATTCGCGAACGACATCACCAACCCCATGGTGAAGGCGTTCTCGCAGAGCGGCCACTCGCGCAACTGATCGCTGGTGCAGCTTCTACGGCGGTTACTTCGCCATGGCCTTTCCGGCGGCCCTGTTCATCGCGGATCGTACAGCGGGCATCCTGGTGGCCTCGGGCTCTACGCGACCGGCGCGCTCCTGTTCATTCCCGGCAGCATGAGGATGGTGTTCTGGCCCTTCCTGGTGGCCTACTTCATCCCACCTGGGGCTTCATCTCTCCTCGAGTACCAGCGCGAACGCCCCCTACATCCTGTCCATGGGGTCCGAAGAGACGGCCACCCGGCGTCTGAACCTGGCCCAGTCGTTCAACCCCATGGGAGTTCGCTGCTCGGCATGCTCGCTCGCGCAGCAGTTCATCCTGGCCCGGCTGAATCCGGCCAGCCGGTCGATCAGCCGCCATGCGCTGGACCAGGGGGTCCTCCGGCAGTCCCCCTACCTGGGGATCGCCCTAGTCATCGCCGTGGTATTCGTCGCCATCGCCATCACCCGGATGCCAGCCAGCCGGAGAAGAGGACCGGTCTCTCGACGTGAAGCCCACCCTAAGGCGACTGGCCCGGAACAGCCGACTACGTGGAAGGGGTCGTCGCGCAGTTCTTCTACGTGCGGCGCCCAGATCATGTGC
Organism: uncultured Gemmatimonadales bacterium; assembly: GCA_963807645.1. Taxonomy (GTDB): domain Bacteria; phylum Gemmatimonadota; class Gemmatimonadetes; order Palauibacterales; family Palauibacteraceae; genus Benthicola. The sequence continues at coordinate 555,401 of CAWECO010000001.1, read as the reverse complement.
TGGACCTTCATCATCCACTACGGGACGATGGAGCTGGGACTGACCGAGGTGCAGGCGCAGGGCTACAACGCATGGTCGCGATGCTGATCCGTTCGTGACCAGCCGGTTCAGTCCCCACGTGCACTGTTGAAGACGTGGCCCTGACTCCTTCTCACTCTGGCCCTTGCGGGCGGAGGCTGACTCTCGGCGTGATCGTCATCCCGGGCATGGTGGGGTTGTACTGCCTGGTGGGAGTCCGGCGTGCATGTCGCTGATGTTCCCGACCATCTATGGAATCGCGCTGCAGGGGGTGGGAGAGGACGCGAAGCTGGGAGCCGCGGGCCTGATCATGGCCATCCTCGGCGGGTCGGTCATGCCCCCGCTCCAGGGCGCCATCATCGATTTGGATACGGTGAGCCTGGGCAGCGTCGCGTTCCCGGCGGTGCGGGCTTCGTTCGTGCTGGTGGTGATCTGCTTCGTCGTAATCGCTCACTACGGGTGGCGCACGGCCGTCGCGAATCGACCCGCTGCACTCAGCCGTCGCTGAACCGCGTCGTTTCCAGGCGTCCATTGAGCCGCACCATTTCGCCGGCCTTCAGCGTCACCGTCCGCCATCCACCGCCCCAGGCCACGAGATGCACCCCATCCACCGTGGCGCGGAGGATCACGGACTGCAGGAGTCCCCCTTGCCATTCGATATCCACCTCCAGGCCGCCTCGAGCCTGGAGGCCCCGGACGCTTCCGGTCAGCCACGCCGCCGGGCAGCGCGGGCAGAAGCCGGATCTCCCCGGCGTGTGACTGCAGAAGCATTTCCGCGACACCCGCCGTCCCTCCGAAATTCCCGTCGATCTGGAACGGGGGGTGAGCGTCCATCAGGTTGGGATACGTGCCGCCTCCGCCGTCGTAGCCCGGATCCGCCACGGGGGGCACGTAGGTGAGTAGCTCGCGGTACAGCTTGTAGGCCCGATAGCCAGCCCGAAGGCGTGCCCACAGGCTGATGCGCCACGCCTTCGACCACCCGGTCGATTCGTCTCCCTTGATCTCCAGCGCGGCCTTCGCGGCCTCCGCCAACTCCGGCGTTCGTTCCACGTCGATCGTGGTCCCCGGATAGAGCCCGAACAGGTGGCTCTGGTGGCGATGCCGCGGATCGGCGTCCGCCCAGTCGTGGTACCACTCCTGCAGGCTGCCGTCCTCTCCGATCTGGTACGGCACGAGGCGATCCCTGGAGTTCAGGACCTCGTCCAGGAACTCCCGGTCCCGGCCCCGGGCCCGGCCCAGTACCTCGCCGGCCGCGAGCAGATCGTCGAACAACTCGCGGATCATGGCCATGTCGGCCGTGGTCGCGATGGTGGTGGCGCCCTCGTAGCCCTCGGGCGTTCGATACAGGTTCTCGGGCGAAGTGGAGGGGGCCGTGATCAGGAATCCGTCTTCGTCCTCGAACAGCCAGTCGAGGGCGAAGCGGGCGGCGCCCGTCATGAGCGGATAGGCCCGGAGCCTCAGGAATTCGGTATCCTGCGTGAAGAGATAGTGCTCCCACAGGTGCTTGCTCAGCCACACGCCGGCCATGTTCCAGTTAGCCCACGCCGGGTGCCCCTCCCCGAAGTCGCCGACCGGGTTCGACATCGCCCATATGTCGCTGTTGTGGCTGACCGCCCACCCGCGAGTGCCCCAGAACGTCTCCGCGGAAGCGCTCCCGGTCACCGCCAGGTTCTCGATGAATCCGAGAAGCGGCTCGTGCATCTCGGACAGGTTGGTCACCTCGGCCGGCCAGTAGTTCATCTCGACGTTGATGTTCGTGGTGTAGTTGCTGCTCCACGGAGGACGCAGGTGCGGGTTCCAGATCCCCTGCAGGTTGGCGGGCACCCGGGGCGTGCGGGAGCTGCTGATCAAGCAGGTAGCGGCCGAACTGGAAGTACAGGGATTCCAGGTAAGGGTCCGCCGCCCCATCCGTGTAGCGACGCAAGCGCTCGTCCGTGGCGAGACCCGGGACCGGATCCGGCCCCAGGTCGAGGGCGACCCGGTCGAAGAACGAGCTGAAGTCCGCCGTGTGACGCTCGCGCAGGGTCTCGAAGTCGTGGTCGGCCGCCCGCGAGAGCTGTTCCCGCGCGATGGCGACCTCGTCGAGACCGTCCGTTCCGGGCTCCCGGTCGAATCCGTTGAAGCTCGTGGCCACCGAGACCAGGAGAGTGGCGTACGAGGCGTTCTCCAGGGCCAGGACATCTCCGCTTGCAATAACGGTTCCGTCGGTGTCCGCGATGCGGACCAGGACCGCGAAGCGCGTGCCCCGCCCATCCTCGTAGACGATCGCGTCCGGGACGTCGCCCCTGTAGCTGGGTTCCGCGTGGACCGGGGCCTCACCCCGAACTGATAGTCTCCGGCCTTCCGCATCAACCTGGTAGCGGAGAAGGCTCTCGAATCGGACCTGGAACTCCAGAGTCCCGGGCTCACTGGCGACCAACCGCACCGCCATGATGCGGTCCGGATGGGACACGAACGCCTGGCGCCGGTAGCGGACGCCCCCTGCCCCGTACTCGATCGTCGCCGTGGCGCTGGCCAGGTCCAGGGTGCGGACGTAGTCCTCGACCTCGCCTCCGTCCGGTCCGTGGTCCATGTCCAGGAAGAGGGTGCCGAGCGGGGCGTAGGACTGGGAGAAACTGCCTTGCAGCTGTCGAACCAGGCTGTCCGCGCCCCGCCAGTCGCCGGCGTCCAGGGCCTCTCGCACCGCCGGCAGGTGTTCGAACGCCTCCGGGTTCATCCGGGGATTCACGGGTCCGCCGGTCCACAGCGTCGCGTCGTTCAGGTAGATGCGCTCGGTGCCCACACCCCCGAAGACCGAGGCTCCGACCCGGCCATTGCCGAGAAGGAGCGTCTCTTCGAAATGCTCCGCCGGTTGTTCGTAGCGGAGTTCGTGGCGGGTCGTGTCCGCATGGAAGGACGCAGCCACGAGGAGCGCGGTGGTCAGCGGGTGCACGGGCATTCGGTCGTCCTTCGAAGCGGGTGTGCGCCAACTTCGGGACCCCGCGGCAGGCGGACAACCCCGGGAATGCCCTACCGTTCAGCCACCACTCCGCCAACCGATGCCGAACGAGAAGACCAGCAGGAACGAACTCAGCCCGCTCGTCAGCGTGAATTTCAGGCCAGCCTCAGGCGCGATGTGCAAGGGCCCTGCGCCGATCGGCTTCTCCATGCCTACGGCGAGCCCGAGCGCCCCCGCCGTGCCTGAATCGCCACCGGCCATTGACCCCGACCAATACTGGAAGTCGACGCCGAGCGAGGGACGGACGTACACGCTGCCACCGCCGAACTCTACGCCACCCATGAGGTAGACCGAGCTGAACGACTCGTCGAAATGAGGATTCGAGAGTTCCGTGGGTCTCCACGTACCCTCGAACGTGATGTCCGTCGAACCGGAAACGGGAATGAGAAGGAACCCACCGAGAGTGAACGCACCGGCACTGCTCGACCTGGGGCTATCGTCCCCGAAAGTCGCCGTCGCGAAGCCGACCCCTGGTGACAGGCGCAATCCGACGCCGGGGCTCGCGTTCTGGGCTGAGCTCGTGGACACGATCAGGAGTGGCGAAGCCAAAGCGAGGAGCATGACCCGACACCGCATGGCGCACCTCCACAGAAGTGTTGGGGCCGTGTACGGCGCAGTCACGTCGGAAGGGGAACGGCCTGACTCGCCCGGAGACTGTACCTAATCTAAGGGATCGGCCTCCGTGTGCATGCGACGGTGCCTACCAGTCCTCGCCCGCCTCGCAGATCGGCTGGTTCCCGAATCTGTCGAAGTAGGGCTGGGCGATCTCGGCCGCCCCGGGAACCGCCGCGTACCGGGCGAGGAGCCAACCCTCCCACGCGGCGTCTACCTGCTCGAGCGTCGCCCCGAGTACGGCCTCGATCCTCTCATCCGTGGTCTGCACCTCGGAGTAGGCGATCGATAGGACGGCCTCCCTGCCGTACTCGTCCTCGATGTAGCGGAACCACGAAGCCCGCAGCGGATAGGTCTGCCACTCGCACGGTGTATTGAGTTCGTGGTGATCGCGCATCACCTGCTGGGGAATGCCGTCACCACGGACCAACCGCTCGGCGGTGATAACGTCCGGGGGATAGCCGTAGAACGGGAAGCCGGCCTTCTCAGGGTGAACCGCTATGGCGACGTACTCCGCGAAGCCCTCTTCGAGGTAGCCGAAGTTGTCCCACGGTCCGACGCTGAATCGGTGCCAGTAACCATATCGGAGGGCGTGAGCGATCTCGTGCGCCAGTGATCCGAAGTAGCCGCCGAGGTCAAGGCGATAGCGGGACAGGTGCGCGACGCCTTCATCGTCGATGTAGCCGCCCGAGCGGTCCGGGCGGAAGTCGCCCTCCAGAATGACGGTAACCTTGCCGGCCGGTATCCGATTGGCTCCGACGAGTGACTCGATCGCAGCATAGTGTTGCTCGGCCAGCTGGATTCCCGCGTCCATCTCGGCGGCCGTCGCCTCGGCGCTCGTGGACTCGAAAACGAAATGCGCGCTCTCGCGCTCCAGGGGAATTACCGGCTCGGGCTCAGTCGAACCACCGCACGCCGCGAGCAGGAGAAGGACCAGCACCGCCGCTCTTCCCCGCATGATCAAGCCCCTTTCAACCGGGCGGGAAGCCCGCGAGGGTCCGCCGCACGATCTCGTCCATATAGGCGTCCAGTTCCTCGGCGGGCGGCATGTCCAGGAGGGCGCCCTTGGCCAGGCCTTGCCAGACCACATCGCCGCTTGCCGCATCAAGCACGTCGATCACGAGCGTACCAGGACTGCGGTCACCCGACCCGATCACGGCTCGTGGCCCGTATCCACCGAGTGAGTACATACCGTATCCGAAGAACGGGCTCCAACCGTAGCCCCGGTGGCCGAAGTACGGACGGCCCCAACCCCACGACGCCCCGAGATACCACGAGTACGGATTCCAGTAGCTGAGCACAGGCCAGAACCCGGCCCCCCAGCCACCAAAGCCATACGGGGAACCGAATCGGTAGGGGTGACCGAATCCGACCCCGAACCCCACTGACACAGTTAGGGGGGGGCGCGCTCGAACATCGAATCGGGACAGGGTTGAACTACCGGATGGTCGGCTGGAGCGATCAGGTAGAAGTGCGTACGCCGACACGAGGTAATCAGCGGGGCCGTCCGAAACGAGCTTGAATCCGCGCCCGTCGAGCTCCTGGCTGACGGCCCGCTCGATGCGCCGCTGCAGGAACGGGCTGATCTCCGATAGGGATTCCTGCTGGGCTTCCGTCAGGGGCTGCCAGGCCCACGTCCCCGAGGCCCGCACCCGGACATCCCGGTCGAAGTCCTCGCTGTACGAAACCGAGGAGCAGCCCGTGCCCCATAGGGTGAGCAATGCCACGGCGATCGGCATCACCCAGGATGAGCGCACCACTCTGGTCACCACTTCTCTGCCCTTCGCCAGGGAGCCAACGTCCAACGTGCGAATGACTACTGTTCAGACCCAGCCGTCACGATTCGGTTCCGGGCTCCCATAGCTCGACCTTGTTGCCCTCGGGATCGATGAACCACCCGAACCGGCCGTACTCCATCTCCTCGATCTTCTCCACTACTTCCGCCCCACCTTCCTTCACCTGCGCCAGCGCCCCATCCAGATCGTCGACCACGAGGTTGAACATGAATGACTTTTCCGGGGCGAAGTACTCCGTGTCATGTTTGAAGGGCGCCCACACGCCGAAGGCGCTGCCGGGAAGATCAGCCGGCTGAAAGGACGCCCCCCACGGGTGTTCGATGGGCACGCCGAGCCATCGCTTGTACCAGTCGCCGAGCTTCTCCGGGTCTTCCGATCGGAAGAACACTCCGCCGATTCCGAGGACCTTTGCCATCAGAAGAACAACCGCAGGACAAGGTACGGAGTGAGGTTGAACATGACCCACAGGAGCTTGAAGTACGCCACCATCTTGTAGTGGACGGCAGCGAAGCCCTCGTCGGTCAAATTGAACCACTTTCCATGCATCCGCCGCACCCAGCCGCCGCCAGCGGTGAGGAAGAAGAACCAGAGGAGCAGGAAGACGAGGTTGAGCAGCGTGCACCAGGCGAGAAACGACGTGAAGAACTCGAGCGTCACGGTAGACCTCCTTGAAGTGAGGCGACCCTGGGGAAGGTAAGACGACGGCGCCTTTCCGGCCAAGAAGACTGGCCGACGGCTCAGCCCTCCTGCAGGCCGGTCGCCACTTTCTCCACCTCGCGCCACACCCGCAGCAGGTTCCAGCCCCACATCTTCCGGATTTCCTCTTCCGAGTACCCCCGCTTCACCAGCTCCACTGTCACATTGAAGGTCTCCGACGCGTCGTCCCAACCGGTCACTCCCCCTCCACCGTCGAAGTCCGAGCTGATCCCCACGTGGTCGATCCCGATCAGCGTAACGGCATGGTCGATGTGATTCACGAAATCCTCGACCGTGGCCCCCGGGTACTGGTCGTCGAGCTTCGCGCGGGCCTCGCGATAGGCGTCTCGCTGCTCAGGAGTCGCCTGGCCCCAGGACTCGAACGGGGCATTTTCCCGCAACTCCTGGCGAGCCGCTTGCTTCGCGGGAGACGGGATCTTCACGTAGCCATCAAACGCCACGATCTGGACCACGCCGCCGTTGTCCCGGATCGCCAGGAGCTCATCGTCGGTGAGGTTCCGAGGACTGTCAGCCAGCGCCCGCGCGGCAGAGTGGGAAGCAATAATGGGAGCCTGCGATAGACCGGCCGCCTGCACAGCCGTCTTTCCCGAGGCGTGCGACACGTCCACCATCAGGCCGAGGCGGTTGGCCTCCGCGATGGCCTGCTTCCCGAACTCGCTGACGCCGCCGTGCTCCTCCTGGGCGTCGCCCAGGTTCTCGCGGGGGATCGACGAATCCGCGAGGTCGTTGTGTCCGATGTGCGTCAACCCGAAGTACCGTGCGCCTCGCGCATGGTAGTCGGCCATCAGTGACAGGTCGGTGCCGATCGAGTAGCCGTTCTCGATCCCGATCGTGGCTGCCAGCTTGCCCTCGCTATGCAGTCGCTCGACATCATCCGGCGACCACGCGAAACCGATCTCGTCCGGGTACATCTCGTCCGTGAGACGGTGGATCGCGTCGAACTTCTTGATCGCCTCGGTCTTCGCGGCCTCGTAATTCTCCGGCGTGCGCTCGGTCTGCCCCACGTAGACGATGAAGAACGCCATGTCGAGGCCGCCCTCCCGCATCTTCGGAAGCGTGACCTGCCGGCCTTCCCGCTGCCCCGGATCGGACTCAGGTGTGGCAAAGTTGGACGAAATGTCGTCGTGCGTATCGATCGCGATCAGGCTCTCGTGAATAGCCCGCGCGCGGGCCTCGAGGTCGGCGTCGGACATGGACGTCTCCTGGCCCAGGGCAAAGGTTGGTGCGATGAGAATGACGGCCAGCAGGGGCATCGAAGCGGGTGCGATGCTCGAGCGAGCGGGTGGGGCGCATGACAGCTCCTGTTCCGTGGGGCCTCAGGGTACGTCGCGTTGCCAGGCGAGAACATCCGCGGTCGGCCGGCATATGGCAACGGAACCTCGGTACCCCCGGGGTGAGGCGAACGCTTGACCGGGCCTCGTGAGAGCGGCAACCTGCACGCCTGACCCGCACCCGGAGGGCGCGTTGAAGCGGCTGACCTGGATTCCGACCATCCTGCTGTCTCTCGTCGTCGTCGCCCCTGGCGCAGCCCAGGAGACGCGCTACGAATCCGCCACCTGGGAAGAGCTTCGCGAAAGGCCCTATCCCGAGTGGTTCACTGACGCCAAGCTCGGGATCTTCATCCACTGGGGCGTCTACTCCGTCCCCGCCTACTCGGGCCCGGAGGACTACGCCGAGTGGTTCTATCGAGGCCTCCAGGTCGGTGACTCCCTGCGGATCCGCTTCATGCGCGAGAACTTCGGGGACGACTTCAAGTATGCGGACTTCGCTCCCCTTTTCAGGGCCGAGCTGTTCGACCCGGACGAATGGGCCGAGCTGTTCCGGCGCGCTGGTGCCCGGTACGTCGTCCTGGTCTCGAAGCATCACGATGGCTACGCACTGTGGCCGAGCGCCTACTCGCCCGGTTGGAACAGCGTGGACGTCGGCCCGGAGCGGGATCTGGTGGGCGATCTCACCGACGCGGTGCGCGAGGCGGACCTCCGGATGGGCCTCTACTACTCGCTGGGGGAGTGGACGAACCCGCTTCACCGGTGGTACACGGATCCCGCCGGAGTCCATCGGTCCATACGTGGACGAGCACATGGTCCCCCAGTTCAAGGAGGTCGTCGAAGCCTACCGCCCCGATCTCATCTTCTCGGACGGAGAGTGGCTGAACTCGGCCGAGCAGCTCCGCTCCCGCGACATGATCGGCTGGTACTTCGACACGATCGGGCCCGATGCGGTCGTGAACGATCGGTGGGGCGGAGGCAGCGACATCGGCTTCCGGACGCCCGAGTACAGCTCCGGTATCGAGCTCACCGACCGGCCGTGGACGGAAGTCCGGGGCATCGGACGCTCGTTCGGATTCAACCGAAACGAGAAGCTGGACGCGTACATGACGCCCGAGTCCCTCGTCCACTTCTTCGCCGCGGCCGTGGCGGGTGGGGGCGGGCTGATCCTCAACGTGGGCCCGAAGGCCGACGGCCAGATCCCGCTCCTACAGCAGGAGCGTCTTACGCAGCTCGGCGACTGGCTCGCCATTAACGGCCCGGCGATCTACGGCTCCAGCCAGTGGTGGAAGGCCGGTGAGCGCCGCGAGGTAACCCTGGAGCGTGTTGACCCCACGATCGACTTCTACTGGAACAGGAACGGACCCGGCCACCCGATCCGCGAGGACGATTTCACGGCCGAGTGGTGGGGCTACCTCGAGCCGCCGCAGACGGGTGATTACACGTTCGCGGCCTCGGCCGATGATGGCGTGCGCGCCTGGATAGACGGCCGGCTCGTGGTCGATGAGTGGGATGATGCCGAGCCCAGCGCGGCGGGCCCCACGATCCGCCTGGTGGGAGGGCTCCGGGTGCCGGTGCGGGTCGAGTACCGGGAAGAGAAGGTAATGGCCTCCGTCAGGCTGGAGTGGTCCGGTCCGGGCTTTGAGAGCCAGGTCATCCCACAGGAACACCTGTATTCGGCCGCCGACGGACGGGAGGCCGATGGCCTGGCCGCCTCGTACCGGTCGATGCGGCAGTACCTGGCCTACACCCAGCAGGACGGCCACCTGTACGCCATCACCTTCGAGTGGCCGGATGGGACCTCGATCTTCCGATTCCCGAACCGCCGGCCGGAACGCGGATCACCCTCCTCGGATGGCAGGGCGAGCTGCCGTGGAGGTACAGGGGTGAAGTGGTGAGGATCGACCTGTCCGACGTGCCGACCAGCGAGATCCCGGGTCAGTGGGCGTGGACGATCAGGTTGGAGGGGTACGCGGCGTCCGTACCGGCTGAACCCGGAGTTGACGAGTGAGGCGGCTCCGTTGGTTCCTCGAGTCTCCCCTCAGGCTGGGACTGACCATCAGTGGCGTCCTTCTACTCGGGTTTCTCGTCTCAGAAACTCTGCTCGACCGATGGCCCGCTCTCGCCGTGGCCTCTCAGGACGGGGCCCTTGCAAGACAGTATACGGGGGTCCTTCGCGACTTCCGGATCGCCGTCGTGCTCATGGCCTCGCCGTCGCCGTGGGCACTCCTTACCTCGCCCCTCCCGTTCCCCAGGACCTGTGGAACCCAGCCACCTGGGACGCGGAGGTGGCGTGGCACAGGACCCTCGGGCCTTTGCTCGCCATGGGGTCCGCCGCCCTCGCCTACGCAATCGTCTCGGTCTCACGGCGGATGTCACGCCTGGCCGCCGATCTCAAGTCGATCGACCTGTTCGACCTCGACCCTCTTCACCCGTTCACCAGGCAGGGACTCGAGAACGCCCTGCTCCTCATGGGTTTCGTGGCAATCGCCGGACTCATGGTGCTGACCGAGACCGGATTCGGATTCCTGGGCCTGTTGATCGGAACCGTGATCTTACTCGGGGCGGGGCTGACGCTGGCCCTTCCCATGCGGGGGGTACACCGGCGCATCACTCAGGCGAAGGCAGCCGAGCTGAATTGGGTCGAGGGGAAGCTTCGCGAGCAGCGCACTGTGCTGAAGAGCGGACAGGACAGGACTTCGGGCGACCTGTCGGATCTCGCTTCCTACCGGGATCTGGTTCGAGCGGTTCCCGACTGGCCGATCAGCGCGTCCGGCTACGTTCGCTTCGCGCTGTACCTGCTGATCCCGGTCGTCTCGTGGGCCGCGGCGGCCCTGGTCGAGCGATTCGTCGATGCGCTGGTGTTCTGACCGCGGGCCTCCAGCCGGCGAATGATCCGCTTCCCCGGAACGCGTCTCCGCAGCGAAGCGAGGACTAGCGTGAAGGGGAAGCGGTCATCCGCTTTGGATCAGTAGCCCTTCTTGACGCTGGCCCAGCGGTTCTCGGTCGGAACCATCACGTGGGCGTACGGCGTGTCCGGCCACATCACCCAGGGACCTCCGTTGCGGTGATCCGTGGACAGTCCCTTCAGCATGCTGTGATCGGGCACCAGGAGCATGATGTGGGCGCCAACGTCCATGACCCAATCCTCGGGTCCCGTCTGCTCTGTAGCATATGGATCCGAGTTGCTGACCGGTGCATCGCCCATGAGCATGTACGCAATCCCGATCTCGTCGTACTCGGGTTCGGTTTGCGTCATGTACGCCTGGAGAAAGCCCATCCAGGGCCCCGTGATGCACCACGGATCCTCACCTTCGGTGTCGGGGCGGTCCGGGAGACACGTCCATTCGTTGGTGCCCTCGCGGACCACGTTCATTTCCCAGTCCATGATCGTCGCGTCGGCCGAGATCGATTCGGGTCCGGCACTCATGGCGCTCTTGATGACCTTGTCCTGGGCCATCGCCGTCGAAGTAAGCATAAGCAGAGCCGCGAGTGCGGCGGCGGATGTACGGAACATACAAGCCTCCCGTCGGGGGGTAACGGCAGCGGAATCCTTGCCCACCTGCCGCTGTAACAGCCTCGATCCACTCTACCCAAAACGCATGAACACGGGAACCTCAGTCGGCAACCCTCGACTCAGTGCTCTGGATCGTACAGCATCTCCTCCAGTGGCACGGGGTCCTGTACGCGCATCTGCACCAGCATCGCCGCGATTTGCTCATTCACTTCGAATAGGGCGACCACCTCGTCGGTCACGTCGACGATCTCGAGATCCGGCGCGGAATACGGCAGCTCCCACTTGGATACGATCGCTAAAACACCCGTTTCTACAGCTATCCGCTCCAGCTTCCCCTCGAACTCGGGAAGCAGGTTGCAGATCGAGCCCGTGCTGAAGACCTGCTGATGCATCAGGTGCTGAAGCGATGGACCCTTCAGGTCGAGTTCCTCGGCCCTGGCCGTATCGCCAGCAGCGAGGGCCTCTTCCCGCGCCTCTCGCATCCCGCCGACCATCTCGTCCAGGACACCCGGAGAACGATAGTAGGCCAGCGCCACGGCTCGGGAGTCGAACGTCCCGATCTTCAGGGCGTCCTGGGCCTCATGAGCGGCTGCGCCTGGTGGAAGCGTCAGCGCGATTCCGAAAAGCGCTGCGAGAGTCAGAGCACGCATCGTGTACCTCCCGCCAGTGGGTGGTTTGTACGGCAGGTCGAGGCAGGAGGGAGGAGCCTGGATGGACCACCTTTTCGGTGTTTGAAGATACAGCACACAGGCATCGCCCGCCGCTGGCAAGCTGGACTCCGGGAGCGGTGAACTCGATTCGTATCAGGAACCGCGCACCGCGGGGAAGCTGCCTGAGGGCCCGTACAGACGGTCGTACAGATCGCCGTAGCTGGAACTCGCTCCGAGCAGCAGAGTGAAGACGTAGGCAAGAATCAAAACGCTGATGATGATCGACAGCATGACTTCCTCCGTTCGCCTGCATGTTCGCTTGCGAGCGTCACGAAGCCGTCACGGGATCGAAAAGCCGCTGTAAGAAGATCCAGGAGGGGCCGGGTCCCGACCCCTCCCGATGGAAAGCTTACTCCACGACCGCGAGCGCGACCGCGCTGGCCGCGAGAGACTGGTTCGAGGTGCCGGCCACCTGCTGCACGCTGACCTGGTATCCGGCCACCTGTCTGACATCCGGTACGGTGAACCTGAGGATTTCGCCGGAGAGCGACGAAGCGGTGACCACCGCGTGCAGGGTCTCACCGGACAGGTCGTGGTATAGCATGGCGCCGCCGGAAACCGCCGGGGCGGTCATTCCGGTGCCCGTCACGGTGAACACGACGCCTCCCACCGAGCTGCCGGTCATCGTGACGCGAAGCTCGCCGGGCTGCGGCTGAGGCTGGGGTGAAGGTCCGGTCGCATCGTCGCCGCCGCACCCGAGAATCAGCACGGTAGCCGCGATGGAAACCAGGGTCGCGCGCATCCTCATCATGGGGCCACCTCCTCTCCAGCGGCCGGTCGCACCCGGCTCATCATTCCCTGTTGCTGCAGCCAGGCACGGAAGTCCCCGACATCGAAGCTGCCGTTGGCGTTGCCGATCTCATCCAGGTACTCGAGTTCGGTGGCGTCGAGCGTCGTCCGCACTCCCATCAGGTGGTCGGCCACGTCCTCCGGGTCCATGACCGGGCGGGCCATGACGACGAACTGCACGTCCACAGTCTGCGGGGAATCGTCGGCGTTTCCGGATATCGTGATCACGGCCGTGTGCGTGCCGGCAGCCAGCCCGGAAGCATCCACGCCGGCCGCGAGGGCCTGGCTGGCGCCGGAGCTGAGATCGTCCGCCGCCGGAGAAAGGGTCACCCAGTCTTCGTCCGCTTCCGCCGTCCAATGCAGGGTGCCACCGCCGTCGTTGGTGATCGTCAGGTCGGCGGTAGCCGGCGTGTCGTCTTCGTACGCTTCGAACTCGAGCGTACCGGCCAGAGCGATCGACGGCGACTCCGTAACGCTCAGGTTCGCGGCCAGGACCTGTGGCGAGTTCGCGGCGTTCCCGGTGAAGGTGAGCGTGCCCGCGTAGTCTCCGAGGTCCAGGCCATCGACCGAGATCGCGACCGTATCAGTCTCGCTCGCCCCAGCGGCCAGCGTTCCCGAGCCGCGCGCGAAGCTCATCCAGGCGACGTCGGAGGAGCCCGTCCAGGTCAGTTCCTCCCCGCCGTCGTTCCGAATCACGATCTCGTGGACCGGCGGGTCCATGCCGATCACTGCCTCGAGATCGAGCGGCTCGGCGAGCAAGGTGATCACCGGGGCGGCCGTCACCTCGAGGCCTACGGCAAGCGTCTGCGGCGAGTTATCCGCGTTCCCGGCGACCGTGATGGTGCCATTCAGGGTGCCCGGTGGCAGGTCGCTCGCGGTCACCAGCGCGGTCACCACGAACGAGTCGCCCGCGGCGGCCGTCCCGGTGGAGACGTCCACGTCGAGCCACACAGCATCGTCCGATGCGGTCCACTGCAGGTCGCCGATCCCAGTGTTGCGAATGACGAAGGTCTGAGCCTCCGGGTCGGTGCCCTGCTGAGACGCGAAGGCCAGCGACGTCGGGTTCAGCTCTATGTGTCCGGGATCGACGACTGAAATCGTAACCACGTATCCAGCGGCGGTTTCGGAATCGATCGTGACGGTGATCCCGCTCTCCCCGTCCGTGAACGTCTCACCCGCCTTCCAGCGTGCGGCTTCGTCATCCGGGTTGCCGTTTCCATCCGGGTCCACGACGAACGCCCGGCTCGTCACGTGGTGCATGATCACGGCCTCGTCGGGCAGGTTCACGTCGTACCCGATGGAGCGACGCGCCTCGACCGTGTAGTACGTGCCGTCGACGCGAGGAATGCGTGCCATCAGGTAGTCGCCCCCGGCGCCGAGATCGGCCAGGCGGTGCAACGTGATCGTCTGGCTCGAACCTTCGGTGGCATTGTAAATACGGTCAGGCGGAATCCAGCCCAGCAGATTCTTGTGGTACGAGATCGTGTGCGGCGCCAGCCAGCCCCAGAACGAGTCATGGTTCGTCCACGAACCGCTCATCACGTCCCAGTTGGAGTCGTAAACCGCGGAGTACGGTCCCGACGAGTGTGGCAGTCCGAATCCGTGACCCATTTCGTGCGTATACGTGACGTGGTCGGCCCAACTCGCCAGCCACGTCATCCGGTAGTTCTTGAACGTGCCGTCGATGTTGAGGCTCGAGCTTCCGCCCCACGAGAAGCCGGCGAGGTTCTGGTTGAACTGGAAGTTGATCCCGACGAAATCCGGATAATGGATGTCCGCGTCTGCCACGGCCGCGCAGTCCTCCTTGAGCAGCTGGAGGTTGGCGACTCCGGTCGAATCGTTCACGTAGTATGCGTGTGGCTGTGGAAGGTCGTACCACCCGAGAGCGCCGCTTCCGGCGACGTTGGCCTGGTCGAACGAGAGCTCGCGCCAGTAGTGGTCCACGCCAGGCTCAGCTCCTCCCATGAGGCCCTCGTACCACGACAGCGGATGCGGTTCGGTCGTCGGAGAGTCCGAGAACCGACACAGGACGGTCACCCACGGGTGCGACCCGGTGATCGGAGCGCCCTGGGGCGGGGGCGAGGCGCCGAGTGGATCGACGGAATAGCGAATCGAGCGGACCTCGAGTTCCCGGTCGGTAGAGCCGCCGGGGGTTCTCCGCGGACTGCGCCAGCTTCCGGAGACCTCCACGTACTGGCCGTTCACGCTCTGGACGCCGCCGACACCGCGCAGCTGCCCTTCCGTGACGCGCAGGGCCACCAGCTCGCCGTCGCTGCGGGACAGGAAATGGCGCAGACGCGGCGTACCACGCTCCGGAAGGGGATCCTCCCAGATGCTCGTGAGTCGGCCGGAGACCGAGGCCTCCTGGGCCCCCGCCTCGACGGGACCCGCTGTTTCACCGCCGGGCCCGGCGTGGATCGCGAAGAAGCCCGCCGCGAGGATCGCGACGCGGCCTGGCCACTGGAATCGTGCTTTGAACCGCATGTTCGCTCGTCCGTCCGAGGATCGATTTCCTGCAAAACGGTCACGCATTCTTTGCCTGTCGGCGCGCAATCCGCCCCACCGGCACTCCCGGGTCGAAGACGGCCGAAAGCGCAGGAAACAAGCGTTCTACGCCGTTTTGCGGGGATAGTCCCTGTCAGGCAGGGTCCCGGATTGCGAAGAACCGTGCAAGTCCCGTGCGAAGATCCCGTTACCCGATTCCTGAATCCCGGCCGCCCCGCCTCCCGTAAGACCGGTCATGGAAACTTCAGCCCTGGCGTGGATCGGCCTCGCCGCGATGATCCTGTCCCTGTTCCTCATCCCGCTGGGCCTCCCGGGCGTGTGGGTGATGATCGCGATCCTGTTCCTCGGCGTGATCGGAGGCATGGTGTCGCCGTGGATCTTCTTCGTGCTAGTCCTGCTAGGCGGCCTTGCCGAGTTCCTGGAATTCGTCGCGATGGGCCGGATGACGGCTCGCTACGGGGGCACGAGCCGCACGTTCTGGGGCGCGGTGGTCGGTGGACTGGCCGGAGCGCTGATCGGGACACCCGTCCCGGTCATCGGATCGTTGATCGGGGCGCTTCTGGGCACGGTCGCGGGCGCTTTCGTCCTCACCTGGCACCAGACGCGGCATACCGCCGGAGCGGCTCGCGCCAGCGTGGGAGCCCTGTTCGGGCGTGCCGTGGCCATCGGTCTCAAGGTGTTCGTGGGACTGGTGATCATCGCCGTCGGTGGGGCGAGCCTGCTGATCGGGTAGACCGGGCATTTCAGCCCTCCACAACACACCGCCTTTCATGTATACTAGAAGTGGTTTCCACAGGCGGCTCGAAGCCGCCGTTCACCTCCCCCACTCGCGTGGAGGTCGCATGTCGCGAAGTAGTCGTATCCTCATGGTTGTCGCGTTCTTCGGGCTCGCTTTCCTCGCCGGCTGTGATGGCGTTCCCACCGAGCCGGTCGACAACAGCACGATGAGCGAGCCGGCGTCGCTTGGCTCCAACTTCGCCGCCGCGGACGGCGCCCGTTGCGCCACGATCGATTTCGAAGGCTTCGATCACGGGGCCTCGATTGACGGCGCGGTACTCTCCGTCTTTTCCACCACCCTGACCGTGTCGAGCGAGCGCTGGACGGCCGATACGGGTGGATCACTGGTCAGCCATCCGGCCAAGGCGTTCGACACCGACTCGACCGTGCCCACTGAGGACAAGGACCTCCAGGTAACGGGCCTGTGCACGGCGTGCGCACCGCTGGACAACATCATCATCATCGAGGACCCGCTCGGATTCACGACCGATGGCGACAGCCGATTTGGTGGCGAGATCACGATCACTGGATTCGGCCCGCTAACAGGGCTGACGCTGGAGAGCGTCACATTCGTCGACACCGACGAAGACGAAACACCAGCCTATGTGCAGGTGGACGGTGGAACCGTTGCCACCGCGAGCCTCACGGGCGATGGCATGGTCGAGGTCAAGAGCGGGCTCGCCGCGTCGCTCACGAATACGATCAAGCTCGTCCTCCCACAGGGCACATCCGGCGGCTTCGACAACCTCGAAGTCTGTCAGGCCGGCGGCGGCGAGGGCTGCACGCCGGGTTACTGGAAGCAGTCGCACCATTTCGACAGCTGGCCGAGCGCGTACAACACGGGGGATTCGTTCGGCTCCGTGTTCACGGCATGCGGAGGGGGTGACAGTCTCCAGAGGCCGGAGTCCGGGTCGATCTGCAACAAGACGCTGCTCCAGGCGTTGAAGCTGCGAGGCGGGGGCCTGAACGCTCTTGGACGGCATGCCGTGGCCGCGCTTCTCAGCTCATCCACCGTGAGCTACGACCTGACGACCGGGCAGGTGATCGACGCGGTGAACGGCGCCCTGACCTCGAACTCCTACAGTTCCACGAAGAACATGCTGGCGGACTTCAACGAGCAGAACTGTCCGTTGAACTAGTGCTCGCCGGCATCACGGAGGGGCCCGGCGACACGGGCCCCTCCAAACCATCCTGACGTTCCTAGTTCAGACCGAAATCCCAGCGCGGAGTGCGCAGCCGGACGGCGATGTTTCCGACGAACTCCGTCCGGTTGTCGCCCGGTTGGTTGGCATAGTCAGAGATGAAGTTCACGCCGACGTCCCAGTCCACCTCGAGCGGCCAGCGCCACTCGCTGCGCCAACGGCCCTCCAGTGCCGGCCGCACCGTGGTCTCTGCGTCCCCCACCAGGATCCGCGGCCAATCTGCGTAAGCCTCAAGGGGAGGGCGATCGTCCCGAATGTCGAACGCTCCCCGGACCTGCACGTCGAGCTTCGGGCGAAGCCACAGCCCGGCGGTGGGAAACCACTCGGCCTCGAGCGAGAACAGGTAGAGGTCGGCCTTGTCCCAGCCAATCCCGATCTGCTCGACCGTGTAGCGTTCCCATACCCGGTTCTTCTTCCAGGTTGTTGGGCGTGTAGGCGAGGCTCTGCAGGGCGCTGAAGTTGGCGCGCAGCAGAAGACCCGGGGCGAGACGCGGGACCTCGACCCCCAGGCTGCCTCCCATTTGGCAGCACGACCCGTTGTCGTTCGTGGCATCCGCCAGCAGGCTCCCGTACACGTTGAAGCCGACCCCCGTCCGCCACCAAACGTCCACCTGACCCAGCTTGTTGTAGGGAGGGTCTCCATCCGTGCGCGCGATCTGCCAGATCCCCACGGGGTTGATCAGCTTCCAGCTGAGCGATTGTCCCGGACCGCCATGGACGCTCGACTCGGAGACCGAGATCAGCAGCTCGTCGATCGGGCGAATCTCGAGTCGGTGAACGGCCACGTAGTGCGTGGTATCCGTCCCGTAGTCTCCGTAGCTGGCAAACATCCCCACCAGGTAGATCCGGTCGGTCCCGACCCGATACGAGACTTCCTCCTGGCTGTAGGCGTAGTCCGATCGCAAGAAGCCATCGAGGTTCGGGAGACCCCAATTCCGGTACATGCTCCCGAAGCCGATGCGCGCGTACCGGCTCTGGAACTCGAGGTACCCTTCCTCGACCCGGACCGACATCTCGCCCCCGAACGGGTTGTCGAGCTTCGGCACGACCCGGCCGTCCGGATACTGAGCATCGTTCCGGTAGATCCCGTGCCGCTGGACGCGGAAGGCGCCGGCTACCGGACCGGCCGCTCCGTCCAGGTCGAGGCGGAAGTCCTCCAGAAGCTTCGTCGTCGGAGAACTCCCCTTCGAGCTCCGGCCTGAGAGGATCGCGGTGCGTCTGGCTCGCGAGTTCGGCCCCGGCCGCCAGCTCCAGGCCCACATTCACCGCCTGGCCGGGCGGTCCAGCGAGCTGCTGGAGCTCGGGCGCGAACGACGCGCGCAGGCGAGCCAGCCACCCCTTCTCGCCCCTCCCAGTCTCGACTCGTCCAGGACCGACCAGCGCGCGGGCGATATCCATGCGGCGCCACGGCTTCACGATCGGTGACAGCGAGTGGATCAGGCCGGCCGACACCCAGTAGTCGAGGATCGGGTATTCCCAGCGATCGAGCGGCAGGTAGGGTGACGCGTAGAAGGGCTCCTTCGGCTTCTCCTCCGCCTCGGCCGCTTCGTCCGGCCTGCGGCGCGTCCTGCGCGAGTACCGCCCTCGCGGGAGCGAGGACGCATCAGGAGAACGAGTGCCAGGCTGATTCGTCGGATCATGGCTGCAACGTACGGGCCGGGCGGGGCCCGCTCAACGAGTCCGCCCGGGCCGCCTAGCGCACGCGGACTCGAAGGGCCCCAGATAGCGCTCGTGCTCGTAGCACCAGCCCCAGGTGTCGCCCGGCTCGAAGGACTGCATCACGTTATGGCCCGTCTCGACGAAATGGCGGGTGGCGTGCCTGCCGGGAGAAGAGTCGCAGCAACCCACGTGGCCGCACACCATACACATCCTCGAGGTGCACCCACTGTCCTCCCGAATCCAGGCACTCGGTGCACCCCTCGTCCGAGGGCGTGACTCCTTCGACGGCCTGGGACAGGTGCTCGCAGGTCTTCTCGGGCATGAATCCTCAGAGTTTCGAGTGCCCTATCTGACCGAACAATCCCAAGAATAGCAACGGGACCGAGAGGAAAGCGATCCGTCGGGTACCCGCCTTAGGAAGTTTCCTGTATGGTGAGATTGTCGGCTGCCGCTGGGGACGGAAAGCTTACGGCTCGCTGAAGGGAGGCGACCATGCTGAAGATGGGCAGAGTTGTCACGCGTGTATCGGCCCTGGTTCTCGCCGCCGCGCTGGCGGCGTGCGGGGACGACGATGATCCCACCGGGCCGGGGCCCGGTGACGCCGACTTCGAGTGGAGCGGCCAGGTCGCGCAGGGCCTGGCGATCGAGATCAAGGGCGTCAGCGGGAGCATCACGGCATCGCTGGCCACGGGCGATCAGGTCGAAGTGTACGCCCTGAAGGAAGGCGATCAGGACGATCCGGCCACGGTGACGATCGAGGTCCTGGAGCATGCGGGCGGTGTCACAATCTGTGCGATGTATCCGAACGCCGCGGGACGGCCGCCCAACGTGTGCGCGCCGGGACTGGACGGGCTCCTGAGCAACAACGATAACGACGTCGAGGTCACGTTCTCCGTTGGAGTCCCGGCCGGTGTCGATTTCGTCGGCCGCACCATCGCGGGCAACGTGACCGCGTCGGGCCTCGAGAGCGACGCATTCGCATACATGGTGTCGGGCAATGCGGACATCAGCACCACGACGATCGCCGAAGCCCAGACGGTGTCCGGGAATATCGATGTGACGATCGGCGAGAGTGACCCCGATCGGAACCTCGTCTTCTCGACCGTCTCCGGTGGGGTGGCAGTCCGCATACCGGCCGACACCAACGCGGATATCCGGGCGTCTTTCGTCACGGGTAGCATTTCCTCCGACTTTCCGCTCACGGAGACATTGCCGGGAATCTGGGAAGCCGCGCTGGGCTCGGGAGGAAACCTGCTCTCGCTGACTACGGTGACCGGAGACGTTACGCTGCGTAGCGGGCCGTAGACCGGGCGGGACATACCACCCCGTCCCGCAAACACGAAAGCCCGCTCGATGGCGGGCTTTCGCAGCTCTGCTCTGCTATCGCGGCGGCCCCTCTAGCGCCTCCGGATCGCCACGGCACCGTCGAACGTCTGGATCGTCACGTTGGCTCCGCCATCCCCGATCGTGAACTCCTTCTCCGGACCCTGCGCGCCGTCCCGCGCCAGGGCTTCGGGCACGTCGAAGTCCACCTGCACGTCGCCCTCGATGGTGGTCACCACGCAGTCCGCCCCCGCATCGCGCGGCAGGGTCATCTCCACCCGGCCGCTGTGGGTCTGGAATCCCACCGAGCTGCCGGGCTCGAGAGCACCGTCGAACACGATGTCGCCGGTCACGCTCTCGAAGTGGCCCTGCCTGAGGCGCGGACCGCTCACGGTGATCTTGCCGCCCACTGTGACCAGGGTCACGTCCTCGACCGAGCCGCGGAAGGTGATCGGTCCCTTGCCCGTCTTGGCCCTGATCGACCTGGACTCACCGGTGATCGAGACCTCGCCGCCCATCGACTCGGCGTACAACTGCTTGGGACTCCCGGCGAACGTGACGTTTCCGGTCACCGTGTAGACGTCCACTCCCCCGCTCACCTCGTCGATCTCGACGGAGGCGCCGGTGGTCTTCACCCACACCGTCGCCCCCTCGGGAACAGAGATGTCGAGGTCCACGGCGCCCTTGCCCTTCTTGTCGGTCCAGATGCCGCCCTTGGCCGCCTTCCCCTCCTTGGCTATGCCGAAATCGAGCTCGGGAAGGCTCGCGTCCGCCGTCCCGCTGAACGCCACGCTGTCCTTCGACCACCCGGCGATCCGGATCGTGCCCTCGGTCTCCATATAGATCCGAATGTACGAGTCGGATTTCACCGCGTGGCGGTTGTCCACTCGAGTCTGGGCTACGGCCGCGAGCGGCACGGCCAGGGCCAGTAGCGTTGCCGCGAAGATCGAGCGTGTGATCGTCATATCAGCCTTCTGCCGTAATCGCGGCTGCCTGCCGCAGGAAGTCCAGCTTTCTTTCGTACGAAGTCATCAGTGCCTGCTGCAGCGGCAGGCTCTGCGGGGCCGACTCCAGGGCGGCCAGCGAATGCGGATCGCCTCATCGATGACCTGCAGGTTCTCTTCGATCAGCTGCACGGTCTCAGGGGGAAGCTGGTCTCGATTGGCCTCGAGCGCCGCTATCATATCCGAAATCGCGGAGGCGTACTGGTTCTCGACGTCCATGTCGCGGACAAAGCTCGCTTCCGAGGACGCGGGGCTTTCACTAATCGCTGCATCTGCAACTGTTGCAGATGCATCGTCATTGGCTGTACGATCGCGGACCAACACCGTCGTGACTGTCGAAGTGATAGCGATCAAAGCCACAGCGGCCGCGGCTAGCTTCAGTCCCTGCCCACTCCACCAGGGTGAACTTCCTCGCGGTCTTTTAGTTGCTGATGCATCTATAAGGCCCGCCCCTGGCAGCCTCTCGCGGCTGTCCCAGGTCTGCGCCGCGATCTCCTCGGTGAGATCTCTCTCAGGCGGCAGTTCCTTCGGTAGGGTGCCCAATAAGGCGCGCAGCTTGGGCCCGAGGAGGTCATCCTCCGTCCCAGGGCTACCAACGCCTGGCAGGCCTCCAATGTCTCTATGGTCCGTCATGATTCTTCCGTCCCCTCGTCGTCCCCGTGCAGCGCCTCCTGCAGGAGCTTCCTCGCCCTGTGGATCTGCGCCTTCACCGTGCCCTCCGCGAGTCCCGTCATCTCGGCGATCTCGCGGTACTTGTATCCTTCGATTCCATACAGCACCAGGGCGGTCCGGGCGGCTTCCGGAAGGCCCGCCAGGGCCCTCTCCACGTCGATCCGCTCCTCCGTCCTCCCCTCCGGAGCCGCCCGCCCATACTTGCCCAGGTCGCCCGTCGATTCCAGCCTCAAGTGCCTACGCTTCCTCGACCTCTGGTCATTCAGGACCACATTCACCGCCATCCGGTAGAGCCACGAAGAAAACAGGCTCTCTCCCCGGAAAGTGCCCAGCTTCTCCCAGCATCGCACGAACGTGTCCTGCGTCAGTTGTTCCGCCCGCTCCCGATCGGCGCTCATGCGCAGGCAGAGCGCATACACCCGATCCACGTGCGTCCGGTACAGCTCCTCGAAAGCCCGCGCGTCACCGCCCTGCGCGCGGCGGACGAGAGACCCGTCCTCCCCGGACTGCGGAGCCTGTGCCTGCTCGGCTGGGCCTATGGGGTCCCTCTCCTCCGGCACGGCGGTGGTCCGTTCTCTCGGCGTTAGGACATCGGGGACACGTGAATTGTTTGGGCCCCGGCACGCCGGGACGCAAGAGCCGGTAGCTCCCAGGGATCGGCCCTTCGGGCCGCGGGGCCGTGGACAGGCCGGATGTCAGGCCCGTTCAAACAATCCCCCGGGGCGGCGGCATCACAACTCCGTAGCGCGGAGGCGGCGGGAACCCGACGGCGGAGGCCGCCGGATCGCCCCACGATGGACCCCCCGACAGGAGGATGACGATGAGATGGAGAGAGCTGAAGACCTTTGCCCGGCCGGCGATCCTGGCCACGGTCCCGTTCCTCGTGGCGGCCACGATTGCGATGGCCGGACCGCCCTGGATCAGCATCGAGTACCCCCCCAACCGGCTGGACAAGGAAACGCGGGGGGCACTGGCACTGGTGCGCATCTACCATCATGAGCATCAGGGTCAGTTTCCCGTCGAGGGGACGGCCGAGGGTATCGTGGACGGGGAGCGCGTGTCGCTGCCCCTGAAGTTCACGGCGGTCGGTGACGAAGGCGTTTGGGCTGCCTGGGGTCAGATCCCCGGGGAGGGTAACTGGGTGCTCGCGATCCACGGCACCGACGGCGTCTCCAGAGCCGAGGTCTCGATCCTCGCCGCTCTGGCCGGCGGCAACCAGGAAATCTCGTTCGTAAAGGTGCCGCGCAGCCGCGAGGGCAACTGGCCACGGGCCGCCAACGACCGTGACGTCGAGTCGATGCTGCGGACGGCTGTGGCGATGACCGAAGCTCAGGGCGAGAGCCCGTTCCGCGCGGTCACGTTCGGCGAAGCCGCGATGGGCCTCGGAGGGGCACTGTTGCTGATTCCAGTAGGGATGGCCGCGCGGCGACGGCGGGAAGACCGATCAACTGATCGCCCTGGGATCGGTCTCCGCTGTCACCGCGGCAGCGGAGACTTCCCCATGCGTGGATCCTTCCATTCTTATTGAGCGTTTTGACTATGCTGGAAGGATGAACGTAAGGAGCTGGCACCCGGTGCAGCTGGGCGTTTTCTGGCTGGTGATCGCCCTCTTCGGCCTTCCGGTATGGATCGGGCTGTCGATCGTGGCCGATTTCCTCGTGGCGAAGTACCCTCGCCAAGACTGGTTCGAGTTCATCCCCATCGGATTGGCCTTCCTGGTCGTCTTCCTGGTCGCTGGCTTCGGGCTGCTGATCACGTCGAGGTGGCTCGACGGTCGCCCGCCGAGGACCGGGCAATAGGCCTGGCGCCAGGTTGCCCCAGTGAGGGGCTCACGGCACTATTCGCATAGCTTCCTGACATACGGCGCCCCAGCCTTTCCCGGAGGTCGCGATGAGAATGGTCCCCGCCTGCATGGCCTGGGCTGTGGTGGTCCTGCCGTGCTCGACCCTCGCCCCCGCCGCGCTCTACTCGCAGGAAGTGGAACCGGCTCCCACCACGCCTGCGATCGAACCGGGCACGCGGGTGCGTGTGACCGCACCGTTCGTTCTACCGGATCGAATCGAAGGGTCGATGGAGACCACCGGGAAGGGAACTCTCCGGGTCAACGCTTCCGGAGAGGTGGTGGAAGTACCACTGGAGAATGTTCAGAAGATTGAGGTCAGCACCGGCAAGCGGGCCAATGCGGGCCGAGGAGCCATCTGATGGCACCGCCATCGGTGGGCTGACGGGACTTGCCCTGGGACTGATTGACGGCGGCTCGGAGTGTTCTTCGAACGACACGTTTTGTGCCTCTGGCTACTCCACCGGCCAGGCCGCCGCCATGGGCTTCCTCACCGGAGCCGCTCTCGGCGCAGGGATCGGCGCTATCGTCGGAGTGCTCGTGAAGACCGAAAAGTGGGAGACCGTCCCTGTTTCGGCGCTGTCCCTCGGGCCGGACCTCGGAGGCGGCTGGCGGGTCGCGATGTCAGTCAGGCATCCGTGATCCGGCTCTAGCCGCACAGGCGAGCCTAACCCTCGAGACTCGCTTTCATGTCGCCGAGCAGCGCCATGTAGATCGGGTGGCAGAACTCGTAGCCGGCCTCGTCGTTGTTCTGCCAGCTGGATGTCCACTCGACCAGTGAACCGGCGCCATCCGGGCTCGCCTTGACCTCCACCCGGCCCACGTAATCGCTGATCTCGGCGCTGGAGATCGGGGAAGGCCCCTCGTCGATCGTGTACGAGAACGCGTGACCCGCCTCGTCCAACTCCCGAAGTGTCTCGTGAAAGACACCGTTCAGAACCCGGCCGGCTCCGACCTGGTCCCCGGATGCCTGGCCCACCGTTTCCAGCGACGTGATGACATTCGGGGCCCAGCTTGCATCGTGGAAATTGCGGATCGCTTCCCATACCTGCTGGGGCGGGGCATCGATGACGATGGATTGATACGTGGAGCCCATGGTATTGCCTCGAGGCCAGGGGTTGGCTGAATGGCGGGTGCCTCAACGGCACGCCGCATCGCTTCACCCAATTACGCGAAGTTGACGGCAGAGCGAAAGCCTCCATTTCCCTCGAGGAGGACGAGGGAATTCGAATTGCTCTTTCGCTTTGCCTCAACCGACTGAACAGTAGCCATCTGAAGCGCAGTAGCTTCCCGCACAGTGGCTGTGGTCCGAGCATGACGAGCGGCTGGGCTCGGTCCCACAGTCCGACATGCCCATCAACAGCCCCATGCAGAATACCGTCGCGAGAGTCATCAGGATCGAGCGCAGCATCGTTCACCTCCATGGCTTGCGCGAGCGCGTGCCCGCGTGGCGAGATGAACGTGCCGAGCGGCGGTCAGGTGGGAATCAAGCCGTGCTGCTTCCTACTCCCCGTTCGCCCTCTCGACGCGATCGCGTACATTGTTGTGCTAACCTCAACCCCCGGAGGCCGAGCCAGCCATGGTCCGCACCGAGTTCATTGCCACCGGCATGTACGTACCCGAACGAGTCGTCACCAACCACGAACTCGAGGGCATGATGGATACCTCGGACGAGTGGATCCGGCAGCGCTCGGGGATCGAGGAGCGCCGCTGGGCCGCGGAGGACGAGGGCGGATCAGACATGGCGAAGGTCGCCACCGAGCGGGCGCTGGAGGCGGCCGGCATGGAGGCGGATGAGATCGACTGCATCGTCCTCGCGACGATCAGCCCCGATCATTTCTTCCCCGGCACCGGTGTGTTTCTGCAGCGAAAACTGGGCGTGACTGATGTTCCCTGCCTCGACATCCGCACTCAGTGTACCGGCTTCCTGTACGGCCTCGAAGTGGCGGATGCCTTTATCAAGACGGGCCAGTATCGACGCATCCTCCTGGTCGGCACCGAGGTACACTCCTCCGGCATCATCCTCTCGACCGAAGGCCGCGACACGGCCGTCCTTTTCGGGGATGGGGCCGGCGTGGCGATCCTGGGCCCCACCGAGGAAGACGGACGCGGTGTGCTCGGCGTGCGCACCCACGCCGACGGACGACACGCCGAGAAGCTGTGGGGTCCGGCGCCTTCCTGCGTGAATAAGCCGTTCGTCACGAAGGCGATGATCGACGAGGGACTTACGCGACCGTTCATGGAGGGTCGTGACGTGTTCAAGCACGCGGTCAAGAGGATGCCGCAAGTCCTGCACGAGGTTCTCGATATGGCCGACCATACGGTCGATGAGCTGGATATGGTCATTCCGCACCAGGCGAACATGCGAATTGCGCAGGTGGTGCAGAAATCGCTCGGGCTGCCCGAGGACAAGATGTACCTCAACATCCAGCGCTACGGAAACACGACGGCCGCCAGTATCCCGATCGCGCTGCACGAGTGCGTGGGCGAAGGCCGCGTCCAGCGGGGTGACCTGGTGGGCTTCACCGCCTTCGGCTCCGGCTTCACATGGGGCGGTGCACTGGTGCGCTGGTAATCTCGCTCCGAATACGCGACACTTCCCCCTCGCGTGTTCGTATAGACGTGCAACAGTTCGGCCGCCCCACCTCAGGTCCTGGGGCGGCTTCTCGATTCTTGCAGGGGGAGGAACCTCGAATGCGAAGGATCAGAATGCGGGCCTGTGTGGCAGCGATCGCCGCGCTGGCCCTGGCCGCCTGCCAGCCGGCGGACGACACCACCACCGGGCTGGATACCGGGTTCAACATCCCGGTCGAGTACTACACGCTCGACAACGGCCTGCGGGTGGTTCTTTCACCCGACGACACGGCTCCCATCGCGACGGTGGCCGTCTACTACAATGTCGGCCTTCGTCTCGAGCCCCGTGACCGGACAGGGTTCGCACACCTGTTCGAGCACATGATGTTCCAGGGCTCCGAGAACCTCGGGAAGATGGAGTTCGTCAAGCTCGTGCAGGAGAACGGCGGGGTCCTGAACGGATCCACCCGGATGGACTTCACCAACTACTTCGAGATCGTCCCGGCTCACAAGCTCGAGACGATGCTGTGGGCTGAGGCAGACCGGATGAAGGGTCTCGCGATCACCCAGGAGAACCTCACGAACCAGCAGGGCGTGGTCTCGAACGAGGTGAAGGTGAACGTGCTGAACCAGCCGTACGGGGGTTTCCCGTGGCTGGACATGCCCCAACTGGCCAACACCAACTGGTACAACGCACACAACTTCTACGGTGAGCTGTCGGATCTCGAGGCGGCTACTCTCGAGGATGTGCAGGACTTCTTTGGAACGTTCTACGCTCCCAACAACGCGGCGCTGGCCGTGGTCGGCGATTTCGACCCGGCCGAGGCTCGGGGTTGGATCGAGCAGTATTTCGGACCGATCGCGGCCGGACCTGAAGTGCCGGAGTTCGACATCAGCGAGCCCCGGCAGGAAGAGGAGAAACGCTCGAGCAAGGTAGACGCCCTGGCTCCGCGACCGGCTCTCGCCTTCGCGTATCACACGCCCGAGAGGAATTCACCCGAGTACTGGGCTTTCGGGCTGATCGACCAGATCCTGGTCCAGGGCGAGGACTCGTGGCTGTTCCAGCGGCTCGTCCAGGAGGACGGTTTCACGGCCGGTGTGGGCGGCAGCATGAACGACCTGGGCAACATGTACAATTACGCCGGGCCCATGCTGTGGACCGTATCTCTGTTCCACGACGCGGACGCAAACGCCGACCAGATCCTCGCCGCGGCGGACGAGGTCGTCGAGCGGATTCGCACCGAGCCGGTGGATGAGGAGACACTCACGCGGGCGCGGACCAAGCTGCGCTCCAGCCTGCTCAATTCGATGGAAGGCCTGTTCGGTTTCGGACGCGCGGACCTGCTGGCTTCGTTCGCCCTGTTCGATGACGACCCGTCGCGCATCAACCGGATCGAGGCGGAGTTCGAGGCGGTGACGCCCGAGCTCATTCTGCAGACGGCCCAGGAATACCTGCGGCCCACGAACCGGACGATTCTCACGGTCGAGCCCGGAGCTGCCGAAGGTGGCGCAGCGGCCGGCGCCGGCTCGCGATAAGGAGGCGGGACGATGAGAGCGATGATGACACAGCTCGCCGCCCTGCTGGGCGGACTCGCCGTGGTAGTGGGCGCGGGGACGGCAATCGCGCAGGAGACGCCGCCTGCCGGCGGAGAGCCGAAGGACTTCCAGCTTGCCGAGGCCACGGAGTTCGAACTGCCCAACGGGCTCGGCGTGACCATGGTGCCATACGGCAAGGTTCCCAAGACTGCGGTACGGCTCGTGATCCGTACTGGCAACATCGACGAGACCGCCGACCAGGTGTGGCTCGCGGACCTGATGGGCGACTTGATGAAGGAGGGCACGACCACCCGCAGCGCGGAGGACATCGCGCGTGAGGCGGCCAGCATGGGTGGCTCGGTGAATATCGGTATCGGCCTGGACCAGTCGAATGTCACAGGTCAGGTGCTCGCCGAGTACGGACCCGACCTGGTGGCCCTGATCGCGGACGTGACGCTGAACCCCGCCTTCCCCGAATCCGAGTTGGAACGCCTTCGGGGCGATCGGGTGCGGCAGGTCAGCATCTCCCGAACGCGGGCACAGTCACTGACACAGGAGCGTTTCCGAGCCGCGATGTACCCGGACCATCCGTACGGGCGACTGTATCCCACCGAGGAGCAGCTTCAGGGCTACACGCTGGATCAGGTCCGCGGGTTCTACGATGCCCACTTCGGGGCCGCGCGCTCCCACCTGTATGTCACCGGGATGTTCGACGAGGCCGCGATGCGCGATGCGATCGGGAAGGCGTTCGGGGGCTGGAAGGAAGGTGCGCCGCCCGTCCTGGACATCCCCGAGCCCGTGACAGGCCGCGCGGTGCACATCGTGGATCGTCCGGGCGCGCCCCAGTCGACCATCCAGGTGGGTCTACCGACCATCGACCCGTCCCACGAGGACTTCGTGGCCCTTCAGGTCACGGACGCCCTGCTGGGCGGCTCGTTCGCGTCCCGGATCACGGCCAACATCCGCGAGGACAAGGGCTACACGTACTCACCGTACAGCCAGGTGTCCTCACGCTACCGCGACGCTTACTGGGTCGAGATGGCCGACGTCACGACGGCGGTGACCGGCGCCTCGCTGGACGAGATCTTCTACGAGATCGAGCGGCTGCAGAACGAGCCACCATCGGAGGAAGAGCTCCTTGGAATCCAGAACTACCTCGCCGGCATCTTCGTGCTCCAGAACTCGAGCCGGGGCGGGATCGTGGGACAGCTCGCCTACATGCGGCTGCATGGTCTGCCGGACGACTACCTCGAGACCTACGTGGACCGCATCTACGCGGTCACGCCCGAAGAGGTGCAGCGCATCGTGCGCGACTACATTCGGGCCGAGGACATGCTACTCGTGGTCACCGGTGACCGCGCGCAGGTCGAGCAACAACTGGTCGAATTCGGTACGCCGATCGTAGACTAGGGCAGGAAACCAGACGGGCCAGACCGGTCGGGAATCAACTCCCGACCGGTCCTACCCGCTCGACGCGAGCCCGAATAGAGGACAGCGAATGGGCCTCAGGGAACCGAATTCTCTCGTCGGCGAATGGCTGGAATCGGGCTGGCTGCTGGGAATCGGCGTCACCGGAGTGATCCTGATCGTCCTCGGCCTGAACCGGGACGACGTCATCGGCTGGATCTTCCTGGCCGTCGGAATCGCCCTCGCCGCCCTCGGCTTCGGCGCCCAGTTCCTCGGCTGGAATCCGCTGTCGCTGTAGACGAGGCCCTGATTCAGGAGCGGTTCAGTCGTCCTCCAGGGTGACCACGATGTCCCCGAATGGCATGTCCTCGGCCGCAAGCACAAAGGCCGCGGTCGGCATCCCTTCGACCATGTCGCGCATTCTCTCGTAGTAGACCTGGAAATCGGCGTCCGGCTCTCGCATTCCGAGCATAATGAAGTCGGCGCCGCGCGATGAGTCATTCATGATGTCTACGAATGGCCGGCCATCGGACACCAGCACCTCGGCGGTCACCCGGCTGCGCATGCTCCGGACGATGGCCTCCAGGTTGGGTCGCGCTCCGGCCGCCGCTTCCGGCGTCGGCACCACCATCTTCACGCGCAGGTCGGCCCCTCTCCAGTCCACGCTCGTCTGGAGGAGGTAGGCCAGCGTGAGCATGAGGCCACCGTTCCGCTTCAGACCTCCCCACCACACGTCGATCCGGTCCCGGCGGCCGAACCGCAGGTCCTCGTTGTGGTGCAGAATCACCACGTTGCGGCGTCCCTCGTGGAAGCGGGCGATCATCCGGCAGTACGCGTCACGGTGCTCGGGGACCTCGCTGTCCCCCACCAGGTACGTGTTGGGCGACAGCTCGCCGAGACCGTAGGCCTCGACGAGGCGCTCGGCTCCCTCGAACGGGTCCGGGGCCCGGATCAGGCGGATCAGCGCCTCGATCCCGCGGCGGCCCAGGTAGTCGTGGATGGTGGTCTCCATCGCCCGCTGCCGGTCCAGCGTCACGCTCGCGTCGGTGATCACGCTCGATACGGTGACCAGGGCCCGCCGATGTGACAGCCAGTCGGCGAACTGGATCAAGTACCAGCGCCGGGTCGGTGAGCCCGACAGCACGAGCAGGTGCGGGCGCCAGTTCTTCGGATCGCGGGTCGCGCGCAGGCGCAGGAGACCGGCCCGCGTCAGGGCCATCCAGATTCCTCGCCGCACGTCGCCCCACGCGCTCTGCAGCTCGCGGCGCTCCAGCCAAATGTAGATCCCGAGCACGATGACGACGGCGATCACCGTGGCCACCGGGTTCACCAGGAACATCACGCTGCCGCAGCCCACGGCCCCGAGAGCCGACAGGTACCACGGCACCCGGAAGCGAGGCCGGAACGAGGGGCTGCCGAGCAGGCGCTCCAGACCGGCGGCCACGTTCAGGACCCCGTACGTGGTGAGGAAGAACATCGTGAGCACGGGGGCGATGAGGTTCAGATTCCCGAGCATCACGGCGGCCAGGGCGATGCCCAGGGTCACCGCCGTCCCGGCCCTCGGCGTGTCCTCGGGTCCGCTCCCCCGTCCCAGCCAACGCAGGGAATTCGGAAGCACCCCGTCGCGGGCCAGCGCCTGCAGCACGCGCGGAGCTCCCATGATGCTTCCCACCGCGCTCGACAGGGTCGCGCCCCACACTCCCAGTATGATCGCATCGCCCCACAGGGCCATGCGCCGCATGATCAGGGGCTCCGCGATCAACTGGTTGTGATCGGCCCGCATGGCCAGGAAGACGGGCAGGATCATGTAGATGGCGTAGCCCACGAGCACGGCGGCCATCGTCCCCTTCGGGATCGATTTGCCGGGGTCCTTGAGGTCGCCGGACATGTTTACCCCCGCCATGATCCCCGTGACGGCGGGGAAGAACACGGCGAACACCACCCAGAAATCCTCGCGCGGAACGTCGGCCAGCGGCACGGTCACGGTGTCGGCGGGGCCGACCGCACTCCCGAGGAAGAACGAAACGAGCGACAGCCCGATCGCTCCCATGATGAAGTACTGGGCCCGAATGGCCGCTCGCGCCGATTTCAGGGCGAGCAGGGCCACGGCTACGGTCGTCAGCAGCCCCACGAGGCGCTCGTCCACCTGCGGGAACACGTTCTTCACCGACTCGGCGAAACCGATCGTGTACAGGGCCACCGAAAGGGCCTGGGCGAAGAACAGCGGAATGCCCACCGCCCCGCCGGTCTCGATGCCCAGAGAGCGGCTGATCATGTAGTACGCGCCGCCCACCCGCACACGCTGATCCGTCGCGATCTCGGAGATGGAGAGAGCGGTGAGGAACGTGATCAGCGTGGAGATCGTGACGATCAGGAGGGCCCCGGTCAGGCCGACGTTGCCGACGACCCAGCCGAACCTGAGGTACATGATGACGCCCAGGATCGTGAGGATCGAGGGCGTGAACACGCCGCCGAAGGTGCCTAGCCCGGCGCCCCGTGACACCAGGACCTCCTGCGCCGGCGGCGGACCACCACCTACTCCGGGGTCCATCGGTCTGGCGCTGCCGCGCGAGAAGCGCGAGAAGAGAGGATGCATGGCCGGAAAAGGCTAACGGACTCTCGCCGTGTTGTCGAGGACGTTATGTTTGCGCCGTGACCCAAGACACCCGGGGAGGCCCGTCCGCGCGGGCCCGAGTGGGCCTGGCTCTCGGCGGCGTCCTGTTCCTCCTCATGCTGATTCTGCCCGCACCGGCGGGCTTGGACGCGTCGGCCTGGCGCGTGGCCGCCACGGGCGTACTCATGGCGACGTGGTGGGTCACCGAAGCGATCCCGATCCCCGCCACGGCGCTCCTTCCGCTGGCCCTGTTCCCGCTGCTCGGCGTGGCGGACATACGCGGCGCCGCGGCGCCTTTCGCCAACCCGATCATCTATCTGTTCCTGGGCGGGTTCCTGATCGCCCGCGCCATGGAGGCCACCGGGCTGCCGCGTCGCATCGCACTGTCGAGCATTCAGCTGCTGGGCGCCCGGCCACGCTCGATCATCGCCGGCGTCATGGCCAGCTGCGCCTTCCTCAGCATGTGGGTCAGCAACACCGCCACCGCCCTCATGATGCTGCCGATCGGACTGTCGCTGGTAGCGTTGATGCCGGAAGGGGACGGAGAAGAGCGACGTAACTTTGGCACCGCCCTCATGCTGGGAATCGCCTACGCGTGCAGCATCGGCGGAATAGGTACACTGATCGGCACACCACCCAACGCTTTCCTCGCCGGATTCATGCTCGAGAGCTACGGGGTGACGATTGGGTTCGCGGAATGGATGCTGCTCGGTGTGCCCCTGGTGCTGGTGGGTCTTCCCCTGTGCTTCGTGGTGCTCACGCGGGTCGCGTTTCCGATCCGGAGCCGCGAGCTGCCGGGCGGACGGGACCTGGTGGACCGGGAGGCCCATGCCCTGGGTTCGATGTCGAGCGCCGAAAAGCGCGTCGCGGCGGCGTTCATCCTCACCGCCCTGGCCTGGATGACCCGGCCACTACTCGTTGAGCACGTCGCCTGGCTGGTCGGACTCTCGGACGCCGGCATCGCCATGACCGCGGCGCTCGTCCTGTTCATAGCTCCGTCGGGCGAACCCGGCGGCCGGCGTTTGCTCGACTGGAGACTGGCCCGCGAGACGCCGTGGGGAATCCTGATCCTGTTCGGGGGTGGGCTGAGCCTGGCCGCCGCCGTCGAGACCTCCGGACTCAGTGCATGGCTTGGGGCCGGCATGGGTGCCCTCACGCACTGGCCGCTTCCACTCCTTATGCTGGCCATCGTCATCGTCGTGATCCTGCTCACCGAGCTCACGAGCAACACGGCCACCGCCGCCACCTTCCTACCGGTGCTCGGTGGCGTCGCGCTCGGCCTGGGCCGGGACCCCCTGCTTCTGGCGGTCCCGGCGGCTCTGGCAGCCAGCGGCGCCTTCATGCTGCCGGTGGCCACCCCACCGAATGCGATCGTCTACGGGAGCGGGGCCGTTGGGATGGAGGACATGGTGCGGGCAGGTATCTGGCTCAACGCGCTGTTCGCCGTACTGATCACGGTGGCAGCGTACCTCCTGCTTCCCGTCGTCTTCGGCGTATAGATCGGAAAGCGGGGCTCAGCGGCCCCCAATCGTCGTCCCGCCGCCCCGCCTCGGATCCGCCGCCACTTCGAAGGTCCCGTCCACGTTGAGCTTCACGGCGCCCACCCCGCCAAAATACATGTCCAGGCTGTCAAACCGGCGGGCCGGAATACGAAGCTCCTCGATCGGCAGACCGGGCTCGCAGGCGGCTACCTTGTCGCCACCGTGGTTCTCGACGTGCAGGCGCGCGTGCCCCACCGCCTCGGAGAGGGTCATCCCCAGGTGCAGGTGATTCACCAGCACCTGCAGGATGGCCGTCGTGATCCGATCCGCGCCTGGCGACCCTATGGAGATCACCGCTCCGTCTTCATGCCGGGCCACCGTGGGAGCCATGTTCGAAGGCAGGCGGGTGCCCGGAGGCCACCCGTGATAACCACGCCGGTTGAGCTCATGCTCGCCCAGGCAGTTGTTCATCCACGCCCCCGTGCCAGGCGGCATCACGCCCGACCCGTATCCGGCGGACATGGTGACGCTGCACGCCAATCCGTCCGCGTCCACGGCCGATGTGTGCACGGTCGAGGGCGAGGATACCCAGCGCTTGAGCTCTCCCATGCGGGCGTCGTCCAGGAGCTTCTCCAGGTCCCGCGCGAGGTCATCGCTCAGGTCCAGGTTCTCGATCCGGTAGTCGAGCACGCCCTCCTGGACGCGGGCCAGCCAGGCTACCTCGTGGGCGCCCCACCGGTCCACGGGCTCGTTCTGCATCAGCAGGAGCATGGCGGTGAGCGCAGAACCCCCGAGCGCCGGTGGCGGGTTGGTCGCCACCCGCCACTTGTCCACGCCCGTCACCAGTGGGCTGCGGACGACCGGCTCGTAAGTGGCAAGATCGTCCAGCGTGAGGACGCCGCCGTGTTCCTTCATGTCGGCGGCGATGAGGCGAGCCGTCTCACCGACGTAGAACTCCTCCGCCCCGTAGTCGGCGATGCGGCGCAGCGTGTGCGCCAGCTCCTCGATCCAGATGGTCTCGCCCGGTCGCCTGAGCCTGCCATCCGCATGGTGCAGGGCCCGGTGGCTCTGTTCGTTCCACCCGAACACCTTCTCGGCGGCGTGCTGCAGGTAGGTGTACGAGGCCAGCGATAGCGCGAACCCGTTCTTCACGTCCTGGTACGCCGGTTCAACCACCTCGGCCCACGGCAGACGCCCGTAGCGTTGCGACGCGACGGACAGGGCCGCCACGCCCCCGGGTGTCCCGACCGACCCGTGGCCGACGGTCAGGTCCAGGCCACCGCCGTACCCGATCCACACGTCCCGCCTTCCTCCGCCAAAGCGCTCCGGGGGCAGGCCACGGCCCGGCATCTCGATGTAGCCATCGATCGTCACGGGATCGCCCCCCGGCGGCCAGATCGTGAGGAATCCCCCGGCTCCGAGAGAGCATATCGCCGGCTCGGTCGTGATCGACACGAACGCCGCTGCCACCGCCGCGTCTACGGCGTTGCCGCCGGCATCGGCGACGATCGCTCCGGCATCGGCCGCCAGCTTGGTGCTGGACGCGACCGCAACTCCTTGCATGCGCCTCCTCGGATCGTGGGCTTTGGGCCGGTGATGTTAGGCCCAAAGTGGGTCCTTCGTCCAATCGGGCGCGCCTAGGCCGCGTCCGCGTCGAGCGCCATGATCGGGCCGGATAGGTCCAGCGGCGCCAGCGCTTGCCGGTGCGCCTCCCGATGCATGCCGGCGCGCACGAATCGCCAGACGATAGCGGCCAGGATTAGGGCACCCGCTACGGTCGCCGCGGTACCGGTGAATCCAGCCACCCAGTTCACGGCGGAGGCGACTTGTGCCTCCAGCACGTAGCCGAGTCCCGAGGTAGGCCGTGGCCCACAGCGCGAGCGCTACAGTATCCGACGCCAGGAAAACGACCGGCCGCAGTCTGGTCAGGCCGGCCGAGGCCGCCACCAGGTTGCCGGTCCCCGGGACGAATTTCGAAGGAAGCACGAGTGCCGGTCCGATCATCTCCACCCGACCGGCGATCGTGATCACACAGGACCTCGGGTTGGAGCTCAGGTTGCACACCGTGTCTACGAGGCGCTGGCCACGCCAGCGGGACAACGCGAACCACCCGGCGTCGGCTGTGAGTCCGCCTGCCGCGGCCATGAGGGCTGCGGCCGGAAGGCTCAGCGCGCCTTCAGCCGCTGCGGCACCCGCGACGATCAGCACCGGAACGCTCGCGATCGGCAGGCCCGCGAACTCGGCGAACCCCACACCCAGCAGTAGCCAATATCCGTATCCCTCCAGAAGCACCCGGGCAGTCTCCATCTCCCTCTCCATTTCCCTTGTCGCCGCACCCCCTGCGCGGCCGTGACTGGACGGAGCCCTGGGCCCCGCATCCTTCGTGAGCAACGTCGGAAGTGGACGAATGGTGCCCGAAACGAAAGCGGCGGCCCCGGAGATGGTCCGGAGCCGCCGTATGGACTTTGAGCCCGGGAGGGCCGGGAACGCCTACTGCTTGTTCTTATTTCCTCGCCGCGGCGACTCGAGCCTGCCGCTCGAGGAAGAAGACGGAGACGAAGCGCTGGATGGAGATTGGCTCGAGCCGCTCGATGCGGCGGGTGTCCGCGGAAATGAGCGCGGAGCCGGGCGCACACCTTCTTCGAACTGGATTTGTCGATCGGCCCGATTCGAGGTCGGGAACGCACGCCCAGCCGGCGTCCGCAAACCCGCTCGATTACCGTAGGGGCTCCCCTGCGGTACCTCTCTCCACACACGGCTTCCGTCCGTGGTCTCGAACCTCTCCCACGACCGGCCTCGCTCGACGATCGGAATGCCGTTGTACGTAGGGGGTGTCCGGCCGTGGCGCCGCTCTCAGCACCAGCGTCTGTGAGGCCATGGCCGCGTCCGAGCCGTGTCCGTCACCAATCGTCGGAACCCGGACGTGCCCCAGGCGCGCCTCCTCCTCTGCCTTGCGGCTGGCTTCCCAGACGGCCTTCACCTTCTTCTGCGAGACGCGTTCGGGCCGGGGAATCCCATCGCTCAACATGTACGCCCACGGGCCGTACACGTCTGCATCGGTCACCGCGTAGTGACCCAGGCAACCCGATCCGGGACTCGTGCCGCCGCCCGCCAGGTCCTGCATCTCCGCGGCAATCAGGGTCTGGTTCAGCTGCCCCCGCAGCATCCACGAATAGGCGTTGTAGAAGCAGGGACCGTTTTCCGCCGAGAAAGCCGGATCGGTCGCCGACGACGGCGCCGGGGGCGCATCGAACTCCTGCGCCCGCAACTCGCCCGTGGCGAGGCCGGCCACCGCAGTAAGGGCAAGCGCCAGCGTGATGCGTCCGATGTTCATGGTGTCCCTCCTCCGGGGGGGAGAAACGGTAAGTCTTACTTCAAGTATACCCCGAAAGCGGTCAAGAAGTAGACAAGTGAGCGTAGATACGCAGGTATGCCAATGCGGCATAGTGACTTGGAGCTTCGGCCGGGAGGGAACGCGCGGCGAGGAAATCGCCCGCCGCCCGTCGATATCGGCGAGATCGCAGGCGCTTACTGGTCGTTCGGTTGATCTGCCCAGGAGAGATACGCCTGCTCGCAGGTCTGGCAGTCGCGTCCGAGCTCGTAACATGGGACTCCGTCCGCCTGCGCTTCCGCGCACAGGGGACCCTCGGCGCCCCTCGCCGCTCCACCAGCTCGCAGATTCCGGTTGCTGTCGCAGGGGATATCGCTGTACGGATCGTCGCTGTACGGGCGGTCCGTTCTCCGATCGATCATGGGCGGTCTCCCTCGTGCCGGGCGCGTGATCGGGCCGACGTATCGTCCCCTCGGTGACGCACACTTCTTGCAAATGTCGTGCGTAGAGGCGCGAGTGTGCGTCTCGACCGCGACACCGCCGCAAAGCAGCGGTTCGCGGGAGACATCACGTTTCGGCAGGGAAATGCGGGCACCGAGGGCCCGCCGTGGGATGAGCGGTTCCGGCGATTCTGGGACGTTTTGGCCCCCCAAAACCACGACTGGTCACTTCGTCGATTCGCGGCGCTCTCCTCCTCCCTGTAGAGGAGCCGCTACATGCGTGAGCTTCGAATACACGGCCGCGGAGGACAGGGCACGGTCATCGCCTCCAAGCTGCTGGCCGTAGCTCTTTTCCGGGAAGGCGAGTGGGTCCAGTCGTTCCCGGCTTTCGGGGTAGAGCGGCGGGGCGCGCCCGTCACGGCATTCCTTCGCCTCGATGACGATCCCATCCGCCTGCGGTGCGAGATTACCGCGCCGGACGACCTGATCGTTCTCGATCCGACGCTGATCGACGCCATCGATGTGACCGCCGGTCTCAAGCCGGGCGGCACGATCCTGATCAACACCGAGAAGGCCCCGGAGGAGTATGCCAAGCTCCTCGATAACTTCCGGGTGGCGACGATCGATGCCAGCGGGATCGCCATCCGGCACGGCCTCGGCACGAAGACCCAACCGATCGTGAACACGGCCATCGTGGGCGCGTTCGCGGCCGAGTTCGGGCTCATCGGCCTGGAGTCCGTGAAGGCGGCGATCGACGACGAGGTGCCGGTCAAGCGCGAGGCCAACTACGAGGCGGCCGTGGAGGCGTTCGGTGCCGTCCGCTCCTCCGCCCCGAGGGAGGTGTCGCATGTCTGAGCGCGACGTGACGAAGCCTCACGACACGGGTCGCAACATCCCTCCGATCGCGATCAGCGAGACCTCGACCCTGGTCAACCCGACCGGGTCCTGGAAGTACATCATGCCCCGGTACGAAGACCGCGTGGCGCCGTGCAACGCCGGGTGCCCCGTCGGAATCGACATCGAGGGTTACATGTACCTGATCGGGCAGGGTCGGCTGCAGGAAGCGGCCGACCTGCTGGTCCGCGAGAATCCGATGCCGGCGGTCACCGGCCGTGTGTGCCACCACCCGTGCGAAGACAGCTGCAATCGGGCGTCTCTCGATGAAGCGGTGGCCATCCACTCGGTCGAGCGCCGGCTGGGAGACATGATCCTCGCCGCGCCGCCGCCGCCTGCTCCCGAGCGCACGCGGACGGAAACCGTGGCCGTGATCGGCTCAGGCCCCGCGGGCCTGTCCTGCGCGTGCTTCCTGACTCGAATGGGCTATGGGGTGACGGTCTTCGAGGCAGCGGCCGAAGCCGGCGGAATGCTGAGGCTCGGCATCCCCGAATACCGGCTGCCGCGCGCCATCCTGGACCGGCAGATCGAGCGGATCCAGGCGGCGGGAATCGACCTCCGGACCTCCACGCGCGTGGGGACGGACGTGCCGTGGACCGAGGTCGATGGGTTCGACGCCGTGTTCGTGGCCCCGGGCGCGCACCTGGGCAAGGACTCCCGGATCGAGGGAGCCGAAAGCGTGTCGGCGATCCGGCCCGGACTCGAGTTCCTGAAGGAGGTCAACGCCGGCGGGCGCCCGGACCTCGGCGAACGCGTGATCGTCGTCGGCGGCGGCAACACGGCCATGGACTGCGCTCGTTCCGCGCTCCGCCTGGGAGCAGACGTCACGGTGTTGTACCGGCGGACGCCGCGCGAGATGCCGGCCATTCCGCAGGAGGTGCGGGAGGCGAAGCAGGAAGGCGTGGAGTTCGAGTTCCTCGCGGCCCCGATAAGCGTCGCGATGGAAGGAGGAGAGTTCGCCGGCATCATCTGCCAGCGCATGGAGCTCGGCGAGCCGGACGACTCCGGTCGCCGGCGCCCGGTTCCCATCGATGGAGATGTCTTCACGGCCACAGCCGACACGGTGCTCACGGCGATCGGCGAAGATTGTGACCTGTCGTTCCTCCCCGATGAAGTCGGCACGACATGGGGACTTGGTAGAGGTGGATGCGCTCGGCGAAAGCACCTCCGCCCCCGTGTTCGCGGGCGGCGATGTGGTGGACATGCCGCGCTCCGTGGCCGACGCGCTGGGTGCCGGCAAGCGGGCCGCCATCGGTATCGACCACTTCCTGCGTGAGAAGGCCGGCGAAGACGTCGGGGAAGTCCCGCTCGACGATCTCCGGTTCGGCGGCGGCAACGTCAGCGCCCTCCGCTATACGGAGGACGAGGACCCGATCCCGCGCGAGGCGCCCGTCAACCAGACGGTGACCTGGGACCAGATGAACCCGAATCACTTCCATAAGGCCCCGCGACACGAAGACCATTTCCACGATGCGATCGACCTGCGGTCAGCTTTTGGCGAGACCAACTTCGGACTCAGCCAGAAGGAAGCCATCGAGGAAGCGGAGCGCTGCCTGAACTGCGGCGTCTGCAACCGCTGCGAACTGTGCCTGATCTTCTGTCCCGACATGGCGATATCCCGCCGCGAAGACGGAGGATTCGAGATAGACATGCGATACTGTAAGGGATGCGGCCTCTGCGCCGCCGAATGCCCCCGCGGAGCCGTCACGATGACGCGGGAGGGCATATGAAGAAGGTCATGATCGGCAACCACGCGGTGTCGTGGGGCGTTCTGCGCTCCCGCGTGGAGGTCATTTCCGCCTATCCGATCACGCCGCAGACCCAGATCGTCGAGGCGCTGTCGGACATGGTGGCCGACGGCAGCCTGCCGGCCCAGTACATCAAGGTCGAATCCGAGCACTCGGCGATGGCCGCTTGCATCGGTGGCTCGATCGCGGGCACCCGCACGTTCACGGCGACCTCGGCGCAGGGTCTCGCGCTGATGCACGAGATGCTGCACTGGGCGGCAGGCGGACGCCTGCCCGTGGTCATGGCCAACGTGAACCGGGCCATGGCCCCCGGGTGGACCATCTGGACCGATCAGAACGACAGCCTGTCGCAGCGCGACACCGGGTGGATCCAGTTGTACTGCGAGACGAACCAGGAGGTGTTCGACACCACGATCCAGTCGTTCAAGCTGGCCGAGACGGTGAACCTCCCCGTGATGCTGGTGCTCGACGCCTTCTTCCTGTCGCACACCTCCGAACCGGTGGACGTCACCGAACAGGAGGACGTGGACCGTTTCCTTCCGCGGCGCGACGCGAAGTACAAGATGGACACCAGCGACCCGCACGCGTTCGGCGCCCTGGTCAGACCCGACGCCTACACCGAGATGCGGTGGCAGCAGCAGGAGGCCATGCGCGAGGCGCACGACGTGTTCCGGACGGTCGAGGACGAGTGGGAGGCGATCACGGGCCGCAGGTACGGGGCCGTAGAGGCCTACCGGACCGAGGACGCGGACCTGCTGCTGGTCACTTCCGGAACCATCACCTCGACGGCACGCACGGTGGTGGACGAGCGGCGCGCGGGCGGCGAGAAGGTGGGCCTGCTCAAGGTCAAGATGTTCCGGCCCTTCCCGACCGACGAGTTGCGCGGCCACCTGGGCGGCGTGGACCGGGTGGCGGTGCTCGACCGGAACATCTCGCCCGGACACGGGGGGATCTTCGCCGAGGAAATCCGCTCGGCGCTGTACGACGTTCCGCCCGAGGACCGACCCAACCTGTTCGGGTACGTACTCGGACTCGGCGGCCGCGACGTCACTCCGGGTGTGATCAACGACATCATCGACAACACCCGCTCGAAGGACCAGCCAGAGCGCGAGGACCTGTGGGTGGGGGTGGAGCTATGAGCCAGACCATCATCAAACAGGCACATTCCCAGGGACGAGCTGCTGGCTTCGGGGCACCTCGCGTGTCCCGGCTGCGCGGCGCCCATCGCCATGAACCTGGTGCTGAAGGCGCTGGGCCCCGAAACGATGGTGGTGCTCCCGGCGTGCTGCTGGAGCATCATCGCAGGGCCGTGGCCGCAATCGTCTCTCCGGGTACCCCTGTTTCACACGGCTTTCGAGACGGGCGCGGCCGTGGCGTCCGGCATCAAGGCGGGGCTCGTGGCCCGTGGCGACACCGAGACGACCGTGATCGCGTGGGCCGGTGACGGCGGCACGTTCGACATCGGGCTGCAGGCGCTGTCGGGAGCCGCCGAGCGGAACGAGGACTTCATCTATTTCTGCTACGACAACGAAGCCTACATGAACACCGGGGTGCAGCGCTCTTCTGCGACACCGTGGGGGGCCTGGACCACCACGACTCCGACCAGCGACCCGGAGCACCAGCCCAAGAAGGACATCATGGCCATCATGGCGGCGCACCGGATTCCGTACGCCGCCACGGCCTCCGTGGCCTACCCGGTGGACCTGGTGGAGAAGGTGAAGAAGGCGCGCACGATCCGCGGGACCCGTTTCATCCACATCCTGGCTCCCTGCCCTCCGGGGTGGAAGACCCAGAACGACGAGACGATCGAACTGGCGCGCATGGCGGTCGAGCGGCGCGTCTTCCCGCTGCTGGAGGTGGAGAACGGAGCCGACTGGCGATTCACGGTCGACCACCCCGGTGGCTCGATCGAGGAGTACATCCGACGCCAGGCGCGCTTCAAGCATCTGACCGACGAGCAGGTGGTGTTGATTCAGGGCCAGGTGGCCGCGCGCTGGGAGATCCTCTCAAAGCGGGTCAAGCACGGCACCTGAGACCCTCGATGAACGAAGCCCCGGACCGACCATCGGCCCGGGGCTTTCTAGAGGTATCTCAATCCCGCTCTCGCTAGAACTTCGCGTCGAGCATCAGATAGACCCAGCCCAGGTCCTTCGCCAGGCGACCGATCTCGGCCCACCCGTCGTTCTGGAAGACATAGCTGACACCGGCGCTGAGGTTCAGGTACTGGTTGTATCTCCAGCTCGCGACGAGGTCGATTTCTTCGCCGAAATGGCCTGAGGTAAGTGGTCCCTTGTCCGCCATGTGGAACGAGTGGACGTCCAGGCGAACGAGCCAGGCGGGATGGAACCGGTACGTGCCCTTGACCGCGATGTCCTGCAGCCCGCGGCCGCCCGTGTGCAGGGGGATGTTCAGGAACAGGTCCGCGAAGCCGTAGAACTTGTGGTTCGTGGCGAACAGCGTGTCGAACACCTTGAGCTTGTCGTCACCCAGGTCCCCATCTCCGGACAGGTAGTCGTACCACAGCGTGACGCTGCCCTTGCCCGCGAAGCCGCGCGCGAGGCGGCCGCCGAACATGAACGCTGACACGTCCGTGCCCAGTAGCGTGCCACCCTGGTAGGATCCCTCCGCCCTGTAGGTGAAGCCGGACACGTTTCCGACCCAGCGAGCCCCTGCCGTGTGCCGGTTCGTTCTTTGATCGCCCGGATCCGCTTCGCTGTCTTCGCCGTGATCGTAGATCCAGTACAGGTCCAGGTCCTGGGTCCCGGAGATGTCCCAGGTGCCGTAGGCGGAGACCAGGTCGGCTTCGACATCGACGTCACCCGCCTGGGAGTCCGCCAGCTTGGCCGCGAAGACATTGATGGCCCCGACGCTGCCACCGGAGCCGACCCGGATCCCATCGAACGACCGCGCTTGCTGCGTCCAATTCACGGAACCGATGAGGCGCTGACCCCCGAAGTTCACTTCCTGCCGCCCGAAACGACCCAGAAACCCGCCGTCCACAGCCTCGCCCAGATCGATGTAGGCCTGGTGGATATCGAGGCCGTTGGCCGAGAAATCGCCGAGCGTGTTGCCCTCGGAACCCCACAGTCGCACGTCCTGGATCTGGATGAACGCCGCCAGGTTGTCATCCATGCTGGCACGTAGATCCAATCGGGTCCGCATCGACGTGAAGGTCTCGGCATCCCCGTCGGGCAACGCGAGCGGATCCATGAACTCGAAGCGGGGCCGTACCTGCCCGCCGAACTTCAGGTCGACCTCCTGCGCGACCGCCGTCGTGGGCAGCGCAGTCAGCAGCAGGGCCAGCATTATGCGGTTCCTGGAGATCATGCGGCCTCCGGTAGTACCCGGTTGTCTGTGATCGGAGCATCCAGAGGGCGAAAAAATATCATATTGACATGACATTTAAAAGAGGCGGACATGCGAAGGCCCCGGGACGTCCACCACGCCCCGGGGCCCAAAGGAAATAGCCGCTTCGGCCCTAGATGTCGTCCCTGGCCGTCTTGTCGTGGCAGGCGGCGCAGGTGGCCAGGAATTGGCCGTACAGACGTGCCCGGTCCTCCTGAACGGCAAGACCAACGGCTTCGGCGCCCATCGCGTGGACCTGGCTCTCCATTTCCGACACCTCGGCCAGCACTTCGAGGTCGGCTGACAACTCCGCCGGAGCCAGCGGCGCCTCGGCCAGTACTTCCGCGCCTCCATCCCACACCACGCCAGATGGGGCGACGAGACCCTCCCACATGCGGCCGGATGCCCAAGCGTGCCTCGCCATGTGTGGACCCGCGCCCTCGCCGGCCGGCGGAGCCGCATCCACGGCGAACCCGACTTCCGCACCCAGGGCCAGGTGGCAGTTGCCGCATGCCGCGCCCATCGCCGCCGTTGCCTGCGCAGCTCTTGCGAGGTCCGACGCCTCGGCGGCTTGCAGGGCGAACGAGTGCATGGCCTGGGCGTGCGGCTCCCACTCCGTCGGCATGGCGGCCGAGTTGGCGTGCTCGGCCATCCACTCGGCGGGCTCTCTCACGGCCGCCAGATCACCGTTGATCACGGCGACCTGCATCTCCGTAGCCTTGAAGAAGTGGTCCTTCATGTGGGCTTGCAGGACCTCTCGCG
This sequence comes from uncultured Gemmatimonadales bacterium, assembly GCA_963807645.1. GTDB lineage: Bacteria > Gemmatimonadota > Gemmatimonadetes > Palauibacterales > Palauibacteraceae > Benthicola. The sequence goes on along the minus strand of CAWECO010000001.1, from coordinate 511,862 downwards.
GATACTCACTGCTCACGGTGTCCACCTCGTCTTCCGGCGTGGATCGATCGCTGCACGCCATGAGGAGCAAGAGAACGGCCGGCAGGGCGAAGAACAGCGGGGGGTTCCGAAGACTCATCGGGGCTCCTCCTTCCGGGAATCGACGTCCAGCGGACGGCACACTCTACCCTAACGTCAAGCCGTGCAGGTGGCAAAAAAATACCGCCAGCGACAAACCAGCTCACGCCCCCCTCGCATATCGCTTCGTGAGTCTGGCCGCCGCTGGCAGCGGTCTTTCTACCGTGGGACAGTCGCCGGAGCGATGGGGGGTCGTGGACAACCCTTCTGCCCTTGTAACCCTGATTTCCTTGCAAGAAACGTGCTTTTCGAGCCGGTCGGAATATGCAGAAACCCGCTTTCGCGGGTGCCTTCGTAACTGGATAGGACGTGCGGCGTTGCAGGATCGAGAATCCTGGACAATACCTGACAAAAAGGGGGGCTATCCGCCGGTGAATGCCGAGCTGTCGCGATGTGTGACACTTTGGCCTCACGTCGGGTCGAGCGCCGGCATGAGCGCGCGCCTTCCCCGGAACGGGCCCTGGCAGAGGGGGTAGCTTCGGTACGATACCGGAGAACTCACGTAACCGTGGCGTCCGGCGCCACTCCCCACGGAGCATGATCATGAAGATGCGTATAGTCGGAAGCATGTTTTCTGCCGCGGCACTGTTACTGCTCGCCGCCCCGGTGCAGGCCCAAAGAAGCGCCGTGCACGAGGGATACTGGATCAGTTTCGGATTCGGCGGCGGTTCGGCTTTCGGAGACGACGCGTGGAACGGTGACTCCAAGTTCGGCGGAGCCGGCTTCCTGCGGATGGGTGGCAGCCCCAGTCAGCAGCTCTTGCTCGGGGGCGAAATGATCGGGTGGGGCACCGACCAGGACGGCGTCCAGATCGGGCGCGGCGCCCTGATGTTTACGGCCATGTATTTCCCGAGTCCGAAGGGTGGCTTCTACCTGAAGGGTGGAGCCGGATTCTCGGGCCGCTCGGTCGAATTCGAAATACCGTTCGACGACCTGACCGCCACGGTCACGGACGAACAGGGCGGCATCGGCCTCGGGGCCGGTCTCGGCATGGACATCCAGCTGGCCCGCAACTTCTTCCTGACGCCTGCCCTCGACTTCGTCTACACCGGCACCGAGGGGGACGGCGCCAGCCTGCTCCTGTTCACGGTCGGAGCGACCTGGCACTAGAAATCAGGCTGGAGGCCGCCCCGGAAGTCAGATCCGACACGGTTGAGCGGGAAGCCAGGCTTCTTCCTACATTTCATGTGCGCGCGCAAGCGGGTGGCATCCCCCGCGATCAGCTTGTCTCAGCCACCGGCATTCGCCCGGGGACTATTCAGAGCAGGCAGGAGACCGCATGGCAGCGAGCGAAGGCCAGCGTCTGAAGAAAGAGCTTGGCCTGCTCGACGTGTACGTAATTGCCCTGGGTCCGATGCTGAGCTCCGGATTCTTCCTCCTCCCGGGACTCGCGGCCGCGAAGACCGGGCCATCCGTGATCCTTGCCTATTTCCTCGCCGGCCTGTTGGTCTTACCCGCCATGCTGTCCAAGGCGGAACTGGCGACGGCGATGCCCCGGGCCGGAGGCACGTACTACTTCCTCGACCGCAGCCTGGGGCCGATGGTGGGGACGGTCGGCGGACTCGGTACGTGGATCGTTTTGGTACTCAAGAGTGCCTTCGCCCTGATCGGTATGGGAGCCTACCTGGCACTGGTCGCCGACTTCCCCATGAAGTCCGTGGCCATAGGGCTGACGGTCATCTTCGTGCTGGTGAACGTGGTCGGAGCAAGAGAATCCAGCGGACTGCAGCGTTTCCTGGTGATCGCTGTGCTCGGCTTTCTGGCGGTGTTCACGGTCCAGGGACTGTTTAACCTGGCCGGAGGCGAAAGTCCCCAGGTGATGAGGGAAACGCGCTTCAGTCCGTTCTTTTCGCACGGGGCGGGGGGTCTGTTCGCGACGATCGGGCTGGTGTTCATCTCCTATGCGGGCCTCACGAAGGTGGCCAGCATCTCGGAGGAGGTGAAGCAGCCGGACCGCAATCTCCCCCTGGGAATGGTACTGGCGCTGCTCACGGCCTCGGCCGTCTACGTGGTGGGCGTCTTCATCATGGTTGCGGTCATCGACCCGGATGTCCTGCACGGCGACCTGACGCCGATCGCTACGGCCGGACTCGTGCTCTTCGATTGGATCCCCCGGCCAGTCGCCCTCGGCCTGATCATCGTGCCGGTCCTGGCCGGACTCGCCGCTGCGGGAAACGCGGGCATCCTGGCGGCATCCCGCTACCCGCTGGCCATGGCCCGCGACAACCTGATCAGCCCGCGGTTTGCAAAGCTCGGGCGATTCAAGACACCGACGCTCGCACTGCTGGCCACCGGGGCCCTGATGGTATTGGCCATCTCAACCCTGAACGTGCTGAGCGTGGCCAAGCTCGCCAGCACGTTCCAGCTACTGATCTTCGCGCTGGTCAACCTCGCCGTGATCGTGATGAGGGAGAGCCGAATCGAGGCCTACGACCCGGGCTTCCGATCACCCGGATATCCATGGGTGCAGGTAGTGGGCCTCCTGGCACCCGCCGTCTTGATCGCGGTAATGGGCACGACCCCCATCTTGTTCGCGATCGGTCTCGTGGGCCTGTGCCTCGTCTGGTACTTCCAGTACGCCCGCGACCGGGTGGTACGGAGCGGCGCGCTTCTTCACTGGTTCGAGCGCCTGGGGCGAGGCCGGTTCGAGGGTCTCGATCCTGAGCTTCGGGGAATCCTGAAGGAGAAGGGGGTCCGGGCCGAGGACGCCTTCGACGAGGTGGTGGCCCGCGCCTTCACGCTGGAGCTCGCGGAAGGGGAGACGTTCGAGGAAGCCACTCGGCGGGCCGCCTCCCGCCTTGCCCAGCGTCTCCCGGTCGGCGCCGAGCAACTGGCCGAGGGGTTTCTTCACGGCACGCAGACCGGCGCCACACCAGTCTCGCACGGGACGGCGTTGCCCCACCTGCGGGTGCCCGGCGTGACGGCGCCCGAGATGGTACTCGCTCGTTCGCTGAGCGGACTCACCGTCGAAGTCGGAGACCAATTTTCGGACGAACGGCATGGCACTTTGATCCACGCCATATTCTTCCTGGCCAGCCCGGAAGAAAACCCGGGGCAGCACCTCCGCTTGCTCGCTGGAATCGCTGGACGGGCGGACGATGATGACTTCATGGACGCCTGGCTGGCGGCCGAGGATCCGGTGGACTTCCGTGAAGCCGTGCTCCGGGACGAGCGCTTCATGTCTCTCTACCTCTCCGGGCACGGACCCTCGTCCCAGCTGATCGGGATGGCACTGAAGGACGTACGGTGGCCGCACGGCACGCTGGTGGCCCTGGTGCGACGGGACGGTGAGATTCTAATCCCTGGCGGCGGTACCGAACTTCGGGCAGGAGACCGCCTGAGCATCGTGGGCGAAGCCAACGGCATCCAGGCCGTCCGAACCCGTTATGGAAGCGTCGCCGACGTCGAGATTCCCGACTTCATCAGCGGAGAGATAGACCTCTAGTCGTCAGTCTCCAGTCGCGCCCCGCTTTCCTCCGCGAACCTCGTCATCTCCCCTCGCAGTCTCTCGACCACATCCGCATGGTCCGCGGCGACGTCGAACCGCTCGTACGGATCGGACTCGAGGTCGTACAGCTCGGCTCGCAGGTCTTCTTCCGGAGACGGACGCCGCACCAGGAGCTTCCAACGCGTGTCCCGCACGCCACGCACCACGCCCGGATTCACGTAGAAGAACAGCTCGTTGGGCGAAGGCTCGACGCCCTCGAGCCACGGCATGATGTCCCGACCGTCGAACGGCCGGTCGGGAGCGGCTGCGCTGCCCGCCAGGGTGGCGATCGTCGGGAACAGATCCATGACGGTCCCGAGTTCAGGGGACGAGCGACCCGCGGGAAGCCGACCCGGCCACCAGGCGATCGCCGGTACCCGCAGGCCACCTTCCCAGGTCGACGCCTTCGAACCTCGCAGGGGCCCGGCGGTGCCGGCGTCCCAGGGCTGGATGTGTCCCTCGCTGAACATGCGATCGGGCATCTCGGCCCACGGCCCGTTGTCGCTGGTGAGAAAGACGAACGTGTTCTCGGAAAGGCCCGCCGCCTCGAGCGTCTCCAGGATCCGGCCCACGCTCCAGTCCAGCTCCTCGATCACGTCCCCGTACTTGCCGCCTGCGCTGCGGCCCTCGAACTCAGGGGAACGGTAGAGAGGGACGTGCGCCATCGAATGCGCCAGGTAGAGGAAGAACGGCTCGTCGCGGGCAGCCGATGCCTCGATGAAGCGGACGGACTCCTCCGTGTAGCGGCGGGTGAGCGTCGCCTGGTCGACCGGGTGTTCGATGGCCTCGGTATCCCTGTACAGCTCCAGCGGCCGGTCCGTGTTCACCCACGGGCGGATCATGTCGTTGCTGTACAGCAGGCCGAAGAACGAATCGAATCCGTGTTCGGTGGGCAGAAGCCCGGGCCAGCTTCCGAGGTGCCACTTCCCGACGGCCGACGTGCGGTAGCCGCGTTCCTTCAAGGCCTCGGCCAGCGTCCATTCGTCGGCCGGGAGCCCGTTCTCCTCTTCGGGTCCGAGCGCCCACAGAATGCCCGCACGCACCGGATACCGTCCGGTGAGAAGGCCTGCGCGAGACGGCGAGCAGGAGGGCGCCGCTGCGTAGAAGCCCGTGAGCTTGACGCCCTCGGCCGCCATCCGATCCATGTGCGGGGTGCGGATGGTGGGGTGTCCGTACGTGCCGAGGTCACCGTAGCCCACGTCATCGAGAAAGATGATGACGACGTTGGGGGCCGTCATCGCATTGGACGGATCCGAGGTTTCAGCCGCGCATCCGGCAAACAGCGCGAGCATCAGCAGCGTGGTCGCCGCAATCGGAGCGGCCGATCGGGACGTCATCTCAACCTCCCAGTTGAGCGCAACCTAATACGCGTGCACGCATCGTCGGTAGACAGTTCTCGGTCCGTTCGTTTAGGATGGGCGACCGTCTCAGCACCCCTGTGACGATACGCCAGCTCCGAGGCTGACACGACATGACCGAAATTAGGCGAGGGCGCACTTGGCGCCCGTGAACCACGTGCAGAGCGCGCGCCGTGTCCCGGCTGTGCGCCGTTCTGTGCTTGCTCCTGGTCAGCGCCCTGGTCGTCGCGCCTCCCTCCCGGGCCCAGGAAATGGACCACATGCATCACGGGACCGAGGGCGACATTCCCGTCATGCCCTCGGCCTCCATGATCATGCCCATGATCCGGAACCCGATGCTGCCGGGCGCGAAGAGCCTCCGGCCGTCGGTGAGCGGAGTTCCTGCCGGGCGAGGGGATCGACCCTGGCACCCTGCCCATGGCCGGACCGCGGGAGATCGTGGACCTGGCGAACGGCGACACGCTCGCCCTCGAAGCCTCCCTGGTCCGGAAGATGGTGGCCGGCGAGACGTTCGTGATGTACGCGTTCAACCAGCAGATCCCGGGCCCCCTGATCCGGGTGAAGCAGGGCGCCGAAGTGCACGTCCGGTTCACGAACCGGATCGACATGGAGACCACCGTGCACTGGCACGGGCTCCGGCTCGACAACCGGTTCGACGGCGTGCCCGGCCTGACGCAGGACGCCGTCCAGCCCGGCGAGACGTTCGACTACACGATCCGCTTTCCGGACGACGGCATCTACTGGTACCACCCGCACGTGCGCGAGGACATCCAGCAGGACCTCGGGCTGTACGGCAACATGCTCGTGCGGCCGGACCGCGAGCCATACGAGGACCCGGTTCACTCCGAGCAGGTCGTGACGCTCGACGACATCCTGATCGAGGGACGCGAACTCGTCCCGTTCGGACGGGAGGCCGGCAACTTCTCGATCATGGGCCGGTTCGGGAACGTCCTCCTGGTGAACGGCGAGCAGAGCTACGAGCTCGACGCCAGGACCGGCGAGGTGGTCCGCTTCTACCTCACCAACGTCTCCAACACGCGCACCTTCAACCTCTCGTTCGGCGGCGCTCCCATGAAGCTGGTGGGCGCGGACATCGGCCGGTTCGAGAAGGAGATGTTCGTGCGCAGCGTCGCGATCGCGCCGGCGCAGCGCTACGTGGTCGAGGTGATGTTCGAGGAGCCCGGCGAGTACACGATCTCGAACCGGATCACCGGCCTGAATCACATGCGGGGGGAGTTCTTCTCCGCCGAGGATACACTCGGAGTCGTCCGCGTTTCGGAGGAAGTCGCCGCGCCCGACCGGGGCGAGACCTTCCGCGCTCTGCACGTGATCGAGGACGTGCGGAACGAGGTGGAGCCGTACCGGAAGTACGTGGACGCGCCGGTGGACCGTGAGCTCCTGCTGACGGTGGACATTCACGACCTGCCCGTCCAGGTGATGCAGTTCATCGCGATCGACACGGTGTACCGGTCCCCGGTCGAGTTCACCGACGTCATGTCGCACATGAACTGGCTCTCGACCTCGAAAGAGGTGCAGCTGGATCCTTCGCGACCTCGATACCGGCGCGGAGAACATGGACATCGACTGGCGCTTCAAGGTCGGTGACGTGGTGAAGATCCGTCTGCGCAACGACCCCGAGGCGTTCCACCCCATGAACCACCCGGTGCACCTGCACGGACAGCGCTTCCTGGTGCTGTCGCGTGACGGCGTGCCGAACGAGAACCTGGCGTGGAAGGACACGGCCCTGCTCCCGGTGGGCGCGACCGTGGACCTGCTGCTGGAAGTGACGAACCCCGGCCAATGGATGCTCCACTGTCACATCGCGGAGCACCTGGAGGCCGGAATGATGATGGCGTTCGCCGTCGAGCCAGGGGGCTGACGGCACGTTTGTCGCGGCCCGTGCGCCTCGGCGCGCGGGCCCTGGACCCCCTCACGGAGGATGGGAATGAGGATGAAGAGGTTTGGATGGATCGGCGTCTCGGCCGCGGCATCGCTGCTGGTCCTGGCGGCGCCCGGCCGGCGTTCGCGCAGGGCACGCCCGACAATCCCGGCACCGAGAACATGACGGTCATCGGCCAGCACCACGCGGGCGACGGCCTCGAGATCAGCTACACGGACGTGGAGGTCGAGCAGGAGCCGGGCCGCCCGTACGCGTACCTGGCCCGCGTCCTCGGCCCCACCAAGGGCATGGACATCGTGTCGATCGAGGACCCGGCCAACCCGGAGCTCCTGTACCAGTGGCGCATCGAGGACCCGGAGCTGCACATCGGGCTCGGCGGGATGGACACCAAGTACTTCAAGCACGACGGCCGCTACTACGTCATCCAGTCCCTGCAGTTCTTCGGCGGACCGGACACGGACCTGGGCGCCGTGGTGTTCGACGTCACCGGACTCCCGGACGCCTCCACCGTGAAGGAAGTGGGTCGCATCCGCGCGCCGGACACGCCCACGGGCTTCCACAACATCTGGGCCTACAAGCACTCGTCGGGGACGCCGATCCTGGTGGCCACCACGAGCGGGCCGCACGCGAACCTGTACGACCTGTCGGCCTTCCTGAACGGGGCCGAGGACTACGGATTCATCGGGCAGGTGCCGTGGCCGTCGACGGCCATGGACTCGCCGTTCGGCTCGATGGTCGGCTACCACGACTTCTACGTGGCGTGGGACCCGATCGGTGAGCGCGACATCCTGTACGGTTCGGGGCTCGACGGATACTACATCTACGACATCACCGACCCGGCCAACCCCGAGCTGATCACGTCGATCGTGGGCGTCATGGGCGTCACGCTCGCGCACACGCTGACGGCGACCCCGGACGCGAAGATCGGCGTGGGACAGACCGAGTACAAATACTCGCCGATCCGCATCTACGACCTCGAGCAGGGGATCCACGGAGGCCAGGAGCGGATCACGTCCGAGATGAGCGCCTGGACCCGCAACTACGAGGCGCTCTCGCACAACAACGAGATGCGCTACCCGTACGTGTTCGTGTCCTCGTACAAGGACGGGATCGACATCTTCGACATCAGCGATCCCGAGAACCCGGAGGGCGTCGCCTACTTCGACACCTACTTCGGGCCGGAGAAGGCGGGCCTGGCCAACGATCTCGGCCTCACCACCGGCAACCCGGTCGGGGAGAGCGACTTCAACGGCGCGTTCGGAATCGACGTCCGCAACTACGACGGCCTGATCGTGGTCAGCGACATGGTCACCGGCCTGTCGCTCATGAAGATGGACGGGTTCGACGGATGGCACGGATCGGACCACGGGATGCCGAACATCTCGAGCGTGCAGGACTGGGATCACGGCCCGCAGGGCCTGGTTCCGTAGGCTGCGTACCGTGAGAGGATCGATCCTCAGCCGGAGAGGCGGCTTCACGCTCATGGGCGTGGGGCCGTCGCTCCTGCTGTGGTTCATGCTGGCGGGGCCGCCGGCTGCAGGCTCCCCACCGGCCGCATTTCCGGACCAGTTTCCGCTCTTCCCGACCATGGGGAACGAGGGAGCGTCCGGGATGGCCTACCTCAAGCAGCCGTGGTCTCCGTACGGGGTGTCCGTGGACGAAGACGGACGGGTGCAGTACGACCTGACGGTCGAAGTAGCGGGACTCCCCGAGGTCGAGGGCGAGTCGTACCGCGTGTGGCTCACCACCCCGACCCTGGATCGCATCGTGAGCATTGGCACAGTCGATCCCACCGGTGCGCTGACGAGCGCGACGGACTGGCATCAGTTGATGGTCGTCGTGAGCCGTGAGCCGGCAGACCGGGTCGTCGTCGGAGGGCGAACGGTGGAGCGGCCCGATCGTGCTGCGAGGATTCTCGGCCGGCGCTCGCGTCACCCCCATGGCCCAGCACTCGCTGTTCCAGCAGACGCCCCATGTAGCAGGTTGCCCCGACAGAGACGTACCTCCGTTCGACCCTGCTCTATCGGAGATCCGCATGCGGTCTCGCGTGACGCTGGTCTGCCTCGCTGTCGCCTCCGTCGCCTCGTTCACCGGATGCGGTGAGCGCTCGGCCCGAGACCCCGGAGGCCACCGGACCGCCAGCGCCTACGAGTACATGGAGATCCTGGCGGCCGATTCGATGGAGGGCCGACGTACCGGCACCGCCGGGTACGGCGCGTGCCGCCCGATTCATCGAGGGACGCTTCCGCGGCAGCCGGCCTCGAGGCGGCGGGCGACAGCGGGTTCTACCAGCTGGTGCCGATGAGCCTGACGGCCGGGCGCTCGTGGCCGCGTGCGACCGAGACTTCTCGAGAGCTGGGCCGCCTGGGACACGCTCCCGCCGGACGGCCGGATCAAGGAAGCGAACATCGTCGGGGATCCTGCCGGGCTCCGACCCCGAGCTGACGGGACGAGTACATCCTGGTGACGGCGCACTACGATCACGTCGGCATCGGACGACCGGTGGACGGCGACTCGATCTACAACGGAGCGGATGACGACGCCTCCGGCACCGCGGCCCTGATCTGGATCGCGGAGACGCTGGCGGCCGCCGACACGCCCCCTGCTCGCAGCATCGTGTTCGCCGCCGTCACCGGCGAGGAGATGGGCCTGCTGGGCACCCGCTGGTACATCACGGACCCGCCGGTGCCACTGGATCAGACCGTGGCCAACCTCAACATTGAGATGATCGCGCGCCCGGACCCGGCAGTCGGCCCGGGACGCGCCTGGCTGACCGGCTTCGAGCGCACGACGATGGGCGAGATCCTGGTGGCCGCCGGCCTGCCCGATCGATCCCGATCCGCACCCCGGAGCAGAACTACTACGAGCGCAGCGACAACATCGCGTTCGCCCGCCATGGGCATTCCCGCGCACACGCTCTCCTCGTACGGCGGGCACGCCGAGTACCACACGCCGGACGACGAATCCGAGCTGGCCGATCCGGATCACATGGCGGCGGTGGCGGACGTGGCGGTTCGGGCGGTGGTCGAGCTGGCGAACGGCGAGGCGCCGACCTGGAAGGAGTAGTGGCCTTCGGACCCCTGTAGCATCCGCGCAACAGTCCGCCAATCTCCGATACGCCCTGATTCTGGTACGCCTCCTGCACGATTTTTGCCTGTTGCGGCTCCATTTTACATAGATATTCAGCGGTCCTCGTCACTCCGGTGCCGTTGTCGGTGCATTATTTCGCCGACCCCCGGTGCCCCTAGGTAGTGGAAAGGCAGATACATGCCTCCACCAGACCGCCTTGAGGGCTGTGCGCGCGTGGCTCCCGCCACGTGGTCGACCCCCTCCGTCCTGACATCGGGACGCATCAGCCCTCGCGCGGGACAGAGTTTCCCGATTCGCGAGGACCGTTACCCCCCAAATCGCTGATCGAGACAGGCCCTGCACGGGTCCTTGCCCCCTCGGCCCGGCGGCACAAGGAGGCTCTTATGAGGAAGATGTTCTTGCTGTTTGGACTGCTGGCGATGGTCGGAATTCTGTTCGTGGCGTGTACGGATGAGCAGGCGACCGGAGCCTGAGGAGACCGCCGAAGAAGCCGTTGAACCCGACTTCAATTTCCAGTTCCCGGGGTGCGAGCAGTACTTCGACGCTCTCCGCCCCGAGGGGAAGGCGCGAGCGCTGTTCCGGGTGTTCGACGGCCAGATCATCGCGGTTAGTCTGGTGCGCCAGGTTCGCCGAAATGCCCGGTACGGTCGATACGGCAGCGGGCTGCGACGAAGGCCTGGCAGTTGGCCGCGCTCGTGGACCAGCAAACTGCCGAACCGTCTCGTGGACCCGTGCGGATCGCGGCCCGCCGACGACGGAAGAGGGAGCGGCGGCGCTGATGACCGAGGTGTTCGAGTTGGCAGGCGTCGACCTCCCCGGTGGCGAGCTTCCTCCGGAGGCGTTCCTGCCCGGCGGCGGCTACGGACAGATCGATCCGGCCGCCGGGGGGATCGTTCTCGCGAACAACGATGAGGCCGCACTTGTCGCGGATCCAGGGGCGTTCCCGGCAGGTTCGGGTCCGGTGACGATCACGTTCTACCGGTTGCCCGACCCTGTCTTCGGAGTCCCCGATTTTCCCGTCTTCGGATACCAGAACTACGCCGAGGCGTACAACTTCACGAGCACTGTCGATCCCCGGGAAGGTGGTCCGGGAGTGGAGTTCTGGATGTGCGTGGTCGAACCGCTTCCCGAGCCAGTAGACTTCGCGGACCTAGTGATCGGACACGATTTGGGAGATGGGCTATCCGAGCTTCTTCCGCGGCTACCAGACGGGGATTCGCCCCTAGACTGCTCGGAAGCTGGAGCTTATCGGGTCCGCCCGCACCACCGGGGGGCGTGGTGATATCGTCTGCGACTCCGGCATGGCTAATCTTCGCCGGTCGCGTGCTCGAACCCGTAGCGAACCAACTCCTCGACATTCAGCCGCTGAACGCTATGTATTTCGCGGGCAGGGGACTCGGCGGACGCGGAAACTGCGTTCAGCCACTTCGCGCCGGTGGATCCGGGCGACACGGAGACCGGTCAGACGCTGACGCTGACTATTGCGCAGAACGTGGGCACCCATTCGGTGAGTGGTCAAGTCTCCGTTGGCGAATTCTTCATCAGCTCGTTCAATTGCACCAGCACCACTTCCCCGTGCATCATCGGAGGAATCCAGACCGATGCGCGCGTAGATCTGACTGCAACCTTTGAAGAAGGCGAAACCGGAGAGATCATCTGGGGTGACGCCTGCGAATTGCCTGGAGATCGGTTTGACTGCCGGATCGAGATGACTGAAGATCTGGCCGTTAGCGTCTTTTTCGAAGTTCCCCAGTAGGAAGATACGGGGCGTTCGAATCGTTAGCGGTTCCACAAACACGAGGCGGGGCGGCTCAGACGAGCCGCCCCTTAGACCCGCTACCCCAACCCCGCCAGCGTTCGATACCGCGGTTCTTCCTCTAGCGCGTCGAACCACCAGAAGTCGATCTCCGACGGATCCTGGCCGGCGACCGCCATGTACTCCGTCAGCAGATCGAGCGCCTTCTCGTTGTCGCCGAGGAGCGTATGGACGAACGCCTCGACGTAGACCAGGTCCGATGGGATCGATGTCGGCGTTGCCGCGGGACCGTCTCGCCACGACGCGAGCGCTGTCCACTCGCCCGGCCCTGGCGATCACTGCCGCAACGGCCATCCCGGCCCATCGTCGGTCGAGCTCGACGGTCTGGGGACCACTCATGGCCACGTAAGCGTCGGCCAGCTCCCAGGCCAGATCGATATCGGTTTCGGACTCGTGCATCGTCATCTGCCAGAGTCGACACTCGACCCCTCGCTGCTCGTTGGGGAAGCGAGAGTTCAGTTCCTCGCACCAATAAGTGGCGTCGGTGAGATCCGCGAGATCGTAGGAGGTCGAGAAGAGACGCCACAGGATGAGGTCGGCATTCCTCAAATAGGCATCGGCTTCATAGGCCTCGGTCGCGGCCATCTTGCCCTCGGCCGTCGCTCCCTTGTTGAGGACCAGGTGGCTGAGAGCGGCCCACGCCCCGGCCTGGCTGGCGTTCGAGACGATCGCCCGTCGGAGATCCGCCTCCGCGTCCGCGAACAGTTGTTCCGCGGCCTCGGACTCGGGCTCGAGGTCCAGAAGCCACTTCCAGTACCTGAGCGTACCCCTGAGCTCCAATGCCCCTGGGTTCTCCGGATCGAGCTGGAGTGCGATGTCGGCGTGACCGAGCCCAGTCTCGATCCACGCACCCGCCTGCATCCTGGTCGGTGGAGCCCAACCACCGCGACTGCTGGTACGCCAGCCAACCGCGTCTCACCGTCGGCTCGACCCACTCCGGCGCCCTTTCTTCCGCCAGCGCCAGCAACGAGTCCGCAGCCACCATCCGCTCCCAGGCGGACTCGTCTCCCGCATCGGCCAGCTCGGTGGCCAGGTCACTCTGCGCTCGTGCGCGTTGGAGGAGCTCCCATGCCTCGACATTCTCGGCCCCACTCTGCCGCTCGATCAGCTCTACCTCTTCGCCCAGCATCTCGCGCAGAAACAGCGCTACCTGAGTCGCCAGCTCATCCTGCAGCTCGAACATCTCGGCGCGAGGCCGAACGAGCTGCTGGCGACGGATCGCCTCTCCGGTAGCCGCGCGAACCAGCGCCACCTCCACCCGGACCTGGCCCTCCGAAAGCGCCACCGTTCCGTCCACGATGGTACCGACCTCGAGAACCCTCCCGATGCTGTCGGTGGGAACGCACCGCGCCCCGGAACAGCGCCGAGCCGTTTCGCGAGGTCACGCTCAGAGCGTCGACCGTGCTGAGCTCGTTGATCAGCGCTTCCGTGAGTCCCGCGGCCAGGTACGGCACTTCCTCGTCCGGACTGCGCGGCTCGAAGTAGAGTACGGCTATGTGACGCGGATCCTCCGTATCCTCCAGCGCCTCCAGAGCCGAGGCCCGGGTCTGCCGCGCCGCCCGGCCTTCCGGGTTCCTCGTCGTGAGGTTCGCCGATCTCGATGCCGCCGAGGCCGAACAGGATGCCGGCGGCGAGGACCAGGTTGGCGGCCACGAAGAAGGCGTCGGCCCGCTTCCACCCGTCCGGACCCCGCGCACCGTGGTGCCACGCGAGCCACACCACCGTCGGCAGGAGAAGCAGCAGCAGCGAAAGCACGAACGTCCCGACGACAGGCGACAGGGTGAACTGATTGACCGCCCAGTCCGTGAACTCGAGGAAGGCCCAGGAGCCCACCAGGTACAGACCAACGAAGTGCGGAACGCGCCGGCGCAGCAGCTGGCGCTTCAGGCCGCTCTTCTTGCGTCTGGCCCGGAATCGAGCCGGCGGCTCCGGGATCCAGCAGCACCCGGTAGACGTGCACCGGCTCGTCGATGTTCTTGACCGTGTGCGGCCCCATGTCCTCGAAGCCGAGCTCGACCTTGCCCTTGACCTGGCTGAAGGCGCTTCCGGAGACGAAGACACCGCCGTGGTCGGCCAGGGACTCGATGCGGGCCGCGACGTTGACGCCCTCGCCGTAGATGTCGCCGTCTTCGGCGGCGACGATGTCTCCGACGTTGATCCCGATCCGGAACTGGATCTTCCGCTCCGACGGGACGTCCTTCTCGAGGTCCGGCATGGCGCGCTGGATCTCGGCCGCGCACTCCACCGCGTCCACGGCGCTCGCGAACTCGGCCAGCAGCCCGTCGCCCGTGCCTTTGACGACGCGTCCGTGGTGATTCGCGATCGAGGGATCGATCAGCTCAGTGCGGTAGGTCTTCTGGCGCGACAGGGTCCCGGCCTCGTCGCCTTCCATGAGGCGCGAGTACCCGACCATGTCGAGTGCGAATATGGCGGCGAGCCTGCGTTCCATCGCTATCTCCGGTGCATCAGTTCTGCGTCGGGGTGCGTGGTCCCAGATACACCTCTTCCGGGAGGCCCAGCTCGCGGATGAATGTCGCGAACCGCGGGTCACCGCGCAGGCTGTCGAACGCCGCGTCCCACAGATACATGACGATCGAATCGTAGTTCGCGACTGCCTCGGTCAGCCAGCGCATGGCCTCGTCCCGTCTCTCGAGCTCGGCATACGGGAAGGCCAGGCTCGCCGCGACCCGATGCGGCTGGTCTCGATCGATCGCTCGAACGACTCCATCAGTGCCAGCACCTGCGCCGTGTCGCCGGCGATCGCTCGCGCCTCGGCCGTCCCGATCAGGAGCACTCGGTCTTCCGGAGCCAGAGCTTCCGCCTCTACCAGGTACCGCTCCGCCTCCTCCCCCCGGCCGAGGCGGGCCAGCAGCTCGCCCAGGCAGCCCGCGACCACGGGTCGTCCGGCTGCACTTCGACCTGGGCTTCGAGCTGCCGCACGGCCGCGTCGTAGTCCCGCAGCCTGAGATGCGCGGTCCTCAGCCCCAGCGCTGGCCAGTATGCCAGCGGATCCAGGTCGAAAGCGATCCGCGCCGCTTCCATGGCCGGCTCGAAGTCGCCCGAGCGTCCCCTCGGCCATTCCGAGGCTGTGGTACCCGGCCCACTCGCCGGGGGCCAGCGCGATGGTGCGCTGGAAATGCTCGCGTGCCTTCTCCCACCTGTGCCGGAACACGAGCTCCGCCCAACCCAGCGCCCAATAGGCCTCGAACAGCTCGCCATCCAGTTCGATCGCCTGCCCGGCGAGCCGTTCGGCTTCGGAATACGCCTCGCCGGGGACCCGAGCATCATGTTGCCGACCACGATCTGCTGCACGGCCAGCCGCGCGTAGGCCCGCCCGAACGTCGGATCGAGCTCGATCGCCCGTTCGAACTGCCCGATGCCTGCCGCCACGTTGTCGGCGGTCGGCGCCCGCAGCTGGTACTGGATCCCGCGCAGGAAATGGTCGTAGGCCTGGGGATCCTCCGTCCAGCTGCGCGTCAGCCGGTCCGCCTCGTTCCCCTGCAGCTCCACCTGGAGTCTCCCGACCACCGCCTGCGCGATCTCCTGCTGCACGTCCAGCAGGTCGACGCCTCCCGGTCGTACGCCTGGCTCCAGAGCGTGTAGCCAGTCTCGGCGTCCACGAGCCGGGTGGAGACCCGGAGCCGGGTCCCGTCGCCCGTGACGCCGCATTCGAGAACGTTCCGGACACGGAGCGCCGACGCGACCTGTTCAATCGTGGCGTTCTGTCCCTTGAACGTGAAAGACGAGGTCTGCGACGGAACCCGGAGCTCCGCTCACGGCCGACAGCCGGGTGATCAGCTCGGCCGCCAGTCCGTCGGCGAAGTGCTCCTGGCCCTCGTCACCGCTCAGGTTGGTGCACGGGAGCACGGCGACCGAATGTTCGGGCAACGGGTCCGCTCGAAACGAGAATCCCACGCTGGCGTTCGCGCTCACCGAGGGATCGCTTCGGCTCTTCAGCATCCAGACGCTTCCGCCCGCCAGGGCCAGAAGCACGGCGAGCAGAGCGAGCTCGCCGGCCCCGACCTTCTGTCGGCCCCGTTCGCCGTGATACCAGGCGAGGACCAGCGTGACGAGCAGGCCGAACAGCAGGACCACCGTCGCGCCCTGCCGGACCCAGATCGGCCACAGGAACTGCTCGGCGACCAGGTCGAACAGCTCCAGCGACAGCCACGCCGCCGCGAAGTAGGCCACCGTCCACTGGACCACCTTGCGCTGCTTGAAGCTCGCGGCGCCCGGGTGACGTGCCCGGAGCCGCGGAGTCCAGCAGCACCCGGTACACGTGGACCGGCTGCGCGAGGTTCTTGACCTGGTGGAGCCCCAGGTCCTCGAATCCCAGCTTCGACCTTGTTGTGGACCTGGTGGTAGGCGCTGTCCGAAACGAAGATCCCGCCGGGATCGGCCAGCGACTCGATCCGGGCCGCCACGTTGACGCCGTCCCCGAAGAATGTCGCCGTCCTCGGCGACGATGTCGCCGACGTTGATCCCGATTCGGAACTGGATGCGGCGGTCGGCAGGTTCATCGGCTGACCGCGCTGCCATGCCCCGCTGGATCTCCACCGCGCACTGGACGGCGTCCACCGCGCTCGCGAACTCGACCAGCAGCCCGTCGCCGGTACTTTTCACCACCCGACCGTTATGGCGCCGGATGGTGGGCTCGATCAGGTCGTTGCGCAGGGACTTGTGACGAGAGTGTGTGCTCTGCCTCATCGGACTCCATGAGGCGGGAGTAGCCGACCATGTCGAGTGCGAAGATGGCGGCGAGCCTGCGTTCCATCCGTTCCCTCCGGGGGGTGTCGGGTGGACGACCTTCACTCAGGTTGTGGGCCGCGAAGTGTCGTTGATTCTATTAGCATGAGGACGTCCGGGGCGACTCCGGAAGCCTTCATCGCGTCTGCCTCGGCGTGCCGTTTCAGTCCCTTGAGTCCTTCCCGCATTTCCCTGCGAACCAGGTGAGAAACAAGGACAGAATCCAGGGCTCCCCCCAGGGGACCCAGGTGAGTGTCGTACTCGCAGTCGGCCAGGCCCCACACGACGGTCTGCGGAGCGTCTATCTCGATCCGCGAGCCTATGCATTCGGGATATCTCGCCGTCGAACGACACGGTCTGGGAAGTTAGACATCGGGCCTTCGAGCCCGTAGACTACACCCTTACAGCCCCAGCCAAAGGGTGCGGAGATGAGGCTCTCCTCGCAGACGTCCGTAGCGGACTCGTTCTCTTCCCTCGTCGTTGACGAGGGATCGGATCTCACCCTGAAGGACGGATCGCGTGTCGCCGTCATCGGCGGCGGTCCCGCCGGTTCGTTCTTCACCTTCTTCCTGCTCAAGATGGCCGAGGCGATCGACCTCGACATCGAGGTCGACATCTACGAGCCCCGGTCGTTCAGGCGCTGCGGACCCGCGGGGTGCAATCACTGCGGCGGCATCGTCTCCGAGTCCCTGGTCCAGATCCTGGCCGCCGAGGGAATCAACCTGCCGCCCGAAGTCGTGCAGCGCGGCATCGAGTCCTACGTGGTGCACATGGACGTGGGCAGCGTGGCCATCCAGAGTCCCGTCGGGCGAGCAGCGCATCGCCGCGCTGTACCGGGGCAACGGCCCGCGCGAGGGCGGCGACAGCCCGTGGGACAGCTTCGACGGCTACCTGCAGGGCATGGCCATCGAGCGGGGCGCCCGGATCGTCCGCCGGCTCATCACCGACGTCGAGTGGCGCGACGATCGCCCGTGGCTCATGGGAGCCGACGGAGAGGCCGAGGGCTACGACCTGGTGACCGTGGCCAGCGGTGTGAACAGCAACTTCCTCAAGCTGCTGGAAGACCTCCCGGCAGGCGTTCGAGCCGCCGAAGACGACCCGCACCTACATCTGCGAGTTCCGCTCGACGCCCGAGGAAGTGCTCCGGGTGCTCGGCAACTCGATGCACGTGTTCCTGCTGACCATCCCGCGCCTCGAGTTCGCCGCCATCATCCCGAAGGGCGAGTTCGTCACCGTGGTGATGCTGGGCGACGAGCTGGACCAGGAGCTGGTGCACGCCTTCCTCCAGCGACCCGGTGGTCCAGGCAGTGCTTCCCCACCGATGCCACGCCGTGCGTGTGCAGCTGCTCTCCGCTGATCAACATGGGCGCGACGAAGCGGCCCTACGGCGACCGGGTCGTCATGATCGGAGACAGCGGCGTCACCCGCCTGTACAAGGACGGGATCGGGGCCGCCTTCCGGACGGCGAAGGCGGCCGCTTCCACGGCCGTCTTCCAGGGCGTATCGGCGGAGGCGTTCGAGAAGCACTACTGGCCGACCTGCCGCGGGATCGCGCACGACAACGCGATCGGCAAGGTGATCTTCGGCACGACGACCTTTCTCAAGATGTCGAAGATCTCGCGCCGCGGGATCCTGCGGATGGCGCAGCCGGGAACAGGCGAATCCGACGCTCCCCGCACATGAGCTCCCTGCTGTGGAACATGTTCACCGGCAGCGCGCCGTACAAAGAGATCCTGCAGGGGACGCTGCACCCGGGGTTCCTGGGCAACATGGCGCTGAATCTCGCGGCCGGGCGTCCGGCCGTCGAATGGAAACGGAAAGGTGGCCTGACCATGGGGAAGGGCGCGCTCGGCAAGATCTACGCGGACGGCGAGGACATCGTCCGGCAGGGCGACGTGGGAGACTGCATGTACGTGGTCCAGTCCGGCCGGGTCGAGGTCGTCCAGACCACGCGACGCGGGCGAGCAGCACCTGGCCTTTCTCGAGACGGGCGACTTCTTCGGCGAGATGGCCGTGTTCGAGAAGGAGATCCGTTCGGCGACCGTCCGGGCCAGCGGCGAGGCCCGCGTCCTGAAGGTGGACAAGAAGACGCTGCTCCGGCGCATCAAGGAGGATCCGCTGCTCGCGGTGAACCTCCTCCAGACGATGTCGCACCGGATCCGTGACCTGAACGCCGGGCTCGCCGGCCGCGAGGCGGTCCGATCGTGAGCGACGGACCCGCGAAGGGGAGCACGAATCGGTCGACGTTTCCAGCGACTCACGCCGGCCTACCGGCCGCAGCAGGTCGAGAAGACGGCGCCGTGCCAGACCGGCTGTCCGAACTGCGGCGACATCCGGGGCTGGATCGGCACGGTCGCGCAGCGCGAGAAGACGGGACTGTCGCGCGAGGAAGCGTACACGCGCGCGTGGCGCATGATCGCCGACGTGAACCCGTTCCCCAGCGTGCTGGGACGCGTGTGCCCGCACCCGTGCGAGGAGCACTGCAATCGGTCGGAGCTGGACGAGCCGCTGGCCATCAACGCGATGGAGCGGTTTCTCGGTGACTGGGCGATCGACGCCGGCGTGCCGCTGGCACGGGTCGACGAGGGCCCGGGGAAGAGTGGATCGGAGTCGTCGGAGCCGGACCGTCCGGACTGTCGTTCGCCTATCAGATGGCCCGCCGCGGCTACCGCGTCACCGTGTACGAGGGCAGGGAGCAGGCCGGGGGCATGCTGCGGTACGGCATCCCCGACTACCGGCTTCCGCCCGCGTTCTCGACGCGGAGATCGAGCGTATCCTCGACCTCGGCGTCGAGCTGCAGCTGAACACGGGCGTCGGACGGGACATTTCGCTCGAGGAGCTGCAGTGCCGGCACGCCACCGTGTATCTCGGCATCGGCGCCCAGATGGGCCGCGGCCTGGGAATACCGGGCGAGGAAGGTCCGTCGGTCTGGACGGGCACGGACTACCTGGCGCGCGTCAACTGCGGAGAGCCGGTCGATCTGGGCGGCCGCGTGGTCGTGGTCGGCGGCGGCAACACGGCGGTCGACGCGGCGCGGACCGCCCGGCGAACCGGGGCGGAGGTCACGATCCTGTACCGGCGGTCGCGGGACGAGATGCCGGCGATCGCCGAGGAGATCGACGACGCGCTCGAGGAGGGCATCGAGCTCGTGCTGCTCGCGGCGCCCGTCCGGATCGAGAGACTCCCGAACGGAAGACTGGCCGAGCTGGTGGCCTGCCGCATGGAGCTCGGAGAGCCGGACGAGTCGGGGCGGCGGCGTCCGATCCCGATCCCGGATCCGACTACTCGATCGCGCCGACTGCGTGATCGCGGCCGTCTCGCAGGCCCCGATCCTCGAGGGCTTCGAGGCCCTCGACCGGGACGGCAGCTGGCTCCTGACCGACGCGGGCGGACGACGGGATCCTCGCCGGGGGCGACGCGCTCGGCCTCGGGATCGCCGGTGACGCGATCGTGCAGGGCCGCCGGGCGGCCGAGGAGCTGCACGCGCGGCTGCGCGAACTGTCTCCGGCCGAGGTGAAGGCGACCGCCGGATCGACGGGCGGACCGGATCGGGCCCGACCAGGTCATGCTGGACTTCAAGCCCGAGACGCCTGCCGCCCACGCGCCCAAGCTCGCCGGAGCCGAGCGCGTTGCAATGGGCGGGGCCGAGGTCACCGGCACGATCACCGAGGAACAATTCCTCGCCGAGGCCAGCCGCTGCTTCTCGTGCGGATCGTGCTTCGGGTGCGAGCAGTGCTCGATGTTCTGCACGCCGGGCTGCTTCACGAAGCTCGAGGAGGTCGGACCGGGCGTCTACTTCACGCTGACCCTGGATCAGTGCGAGGAATGCGGGAAGTGCGTCGAAGTGTGTCCGTGCGGCTTCCTGGAAGTGACCCGCCGCCGGGACCGAGGCGCGGGCCTGATACCAGTGCGCCCTACAGCAGGGCCAGAAACGCGATTCCCACCAGCACCAGTGCGTGCGCCAGCTGGTCCAGTCCGAGGGCCGTCCAGAAGACGCGTTGATTCGGATCCCCCAGTGCCGGGCGCCGGACGCTCATCTTCCCGCGGAACCAGTCGACGCCCAGGTGCGTCCAGAACTCGATCGCCACGGCCGCCAGGATGAGCATCGGAACCGGACGTACGATCGCGACCACCGCGACCCCACGAGCACCGCGTGGATCAGTGCGTGAAGCGCGATCGGCCCGATCGGCGTCCCGCTGAGCTTCGCTTCCTGCATTCGCGCGGTCGCCAGCGGCGTGAAGTCGCCGAGGAAGTGCCCCACCAACAGGAGAGCGAGGAGAACGGCGGCCTGCTCGGTCACGGTCAGTCCTCGGCGCCGGGAGAGGGCCGAACAGCACCGAGTACATGACCCGGTAGACATCCGTATTGTCCATCGTCCCGTGGACCTGCTCCGCGCCCAGGCCGTCGGCCTTCATCAGGATGCCGCCGCTCACATCGTGGTACTGTGCCCACATGATGGTGAAGGGGTGCCGAACGCCGTTGGCATCCGGAGCGGCCAGAAAGAGCCTGCCGTTCGTGCCCTCGACGCCGTCCATCGGCGCCCCGTTCGTCGCGCGGGCCGGAGCGGTATCGGCGGGGAACGGCTGGCCGAACACCTGCATTCCGCCCGCATCGCTGTCCGAGGTCATGACCATCAACGTGTTCGGATTGTCGGCGATGAACGCCTGGATCGCGCCGATCGCCTCGTCCGCCCGCTGGCCCGCCATGATCTCTCCCATGGCGTTGTTGGCGTTGGACATGTTGTCCGATCCCTCTTCCTCCGAGACCAGGAAGAACCGTCGGCCGCTGCGTGACAGCACGTCGAGCGCGACCTGTGTCATCTCGGCGATCGTCGGAGCTTCCTCGGGCCAGGCCACCAGCCCCTTCTCCAGCAGGCGTTCTTCCGGCTGATCGTTGAACGTGTGGTAGAGCGCGAACAGGCCGAGCACCTTCATGACCGTGTCCGGAAGAGAGAGAAGCTCCTCGCGCGTCCGCACCACCGTGTACCCGCTCTCGACGCGCCTCGGCGATCAGGTCTCGTCCGTCCTTCCGGGCTCCGGGACCGTACACGCCCTCGACTCCTTCGGGAACGAAGATACTTCTCGCCCCCGCCCAGGATGACCTCGGCCCCGGACTCGAAGATCTGCAGCGCGATCGCCTCGTGCGCGTAGCGCTCCGGGTGGCTCGCGGCGAAGACCCCGGAGCCAGGCTCCGTGATCGTCCCGCTGTTCACCATGCCCACCGCCAGGCCGGCCGCCTGCGCCTCCTGGAGAATGCTCCCGTCGAACCCGGACGCCGCCCGAAGCGGCTCCGTTGCCGTCCATCCCGTAACTGTCGGCCAGCACCTTGACGCCGTAGGCGTGCGTCGTGGCACCGCCATGCGACGTGGAGGTAAGCCGATCCTTCATGTGACCCGTGTAGACCGCCATGTGGGGGAGCTGTCCCAGTTGAGCCGGCCGTCGGGACCCACGGTCATCATGCGCACCGCGCCCCAGGTGTTCACTCCCATGCCGTCGGGGTGGAAGAGGATGACGCTGCCCTGTTCGCCGTTCCCGGCTCGGCAGCCGATTCCTGGGACCGGAGACGGGCATGGCTAGGGCGGCGCCTGCTGCGAGAACCAGAACGAATCCTACAAGGCGCGCGGGCTTGGACATCGGGAGCTCCGGTTATCAAGGCTCACGAGCGGCGATCCGCCCGTGCGAGGTTGCGTGGCAGGAGAATCGCCCTCGCAGCGGACGAGGGCAAATCGCCATGAGCATCGCGGCCCAATGCTATGGCACGCGGGTCGGCTGTCAGCTGAGCCGTGCTGAGCTCCTCGATGTTGAAGGTGGCGACTCGGAGGGTGGCCAGAACCGCGCCTTTCGGTGCATCGGTGCCGCCACGGGCGCTCGGCTGCTGGAGAGAGTCTACGAACTCGCGGCGGTTTTCTTTCCGCCGTACGTCCTGAAGACGATGTCCCAGAGCGGTGAGCTGACGCCGTAGTCCTCGTCCGGATCCAGGAAGTGGTGCCGCATGTGCGCCTTCTTGATCAGCTTTCCGAACGCCGTGGGCGGAGACTTGTGATGCAGGACAAAATGGGTCGTGTCGTAGATCAGGTAGCCCACCAACAATCCGGCGAACACCGGGGCCACGTTACCGCCGAGAATCATCGAGAAGATCACCCAGGCCACCAGCCCCATGGGGAGGCTTGCGACTGGAGGCATCACCAACCGCATGGAATCACTCGGGTACTCGTGGTGCACTCCGTGGAAGATGAAGTAGATCACATGGCGAAGCGTCGGCAGCGCCGGGATCACCGGCTCGTCCAGCTCCAGTCCGGCTGAAACCTCGTGGGTCTCCTTCATGATCTCGTCGGGCGCGTGAAACGCGAACCGGTGCAGCAGGTATTCGATGAACGTCCAGATCAGCAGGCCGATGGCGAAGTAAAGCACGCTGGCGGCCAGACCGAGCGGGCTAATCCATAGGAGTACGATGACGATCGGAACGTAGATCAGGTGCGGAACCCACGGGTACACGTAGGTCGTGCGCTCCAGCAGATCGCTCCGGAACATGCGGACAGACTGGTCCCGATTCGATACGAAGAACTCGCCCATCGGATCCTCTTTCAAGTCCGAATTCAAGAGGTCGTGAGACAGGCGGGAATAGTACCCGGCAGGGTGCCGATCTGAAAGGGGCCGAGAGTACCGGCTAGCGGCCGCGAAAGAATGTGCGGGTGGACAAGGCCAGAACCACTATCACACCGACCAGTACCGGCTCAGAAAGGCCGATCGTCCGTCCGGCGAACAGGATCCCAAGAGCTACGGCCACGATTGCCAGGCTTCGAATCAGACGCTGCGGCATGTGTGCTCCAGTTTGCGTGTCAAAGCCGGGACGTCCGTCTGATCCGGTTGCTCCCATCACTCTAGAGCGAACCGCCGCCCCGAACGCATACGCTGGCCCGCAGTCTTTACCACAATCTGATATCGGATAGCACCCACCCGACCGAACCCTACCGGGACCGGTGCGCCTCCAGTTCGATCTCGATCAGGAACTCGGGCAGGGCCAGGCCCTTGACCTCGAGCCATGAGCCAGTCGGAAACTGTTCCGTGTATATGGAGCTGCGGTACGCGGCGACCTCGAGGAACTTCGCCATGTCGGTGGTGAACACGTTCTCAACGATCACGTCGTCGAAGGTAAGGCCGTAGTGCGCGAGGACCCTCTCAAGATCGGAGTAGGCATTCTTCATCTGCTGTTCCAGGTCCCCGACGGCCGTCGGGTTGCCCTGCTCGTCCATGCTCACGGCACCTGAGATCTTGACGTCATCGCCGATCTTCACAGCATGCGTGTAGCCGTAGGCCTTCTCAACCTCAGGCCGCAGCAGGAAATACTCGGGCGCTTCGGCAGAGACCGGGACATCTTCAGCCACGGCTGGCGCTTCGTCGGTTGCCGGGACGGTGCAGGCAGACAGGATCGTGCTGAGGAGCACCGCAGGGGCCAGCAATGATCTTGTTCTCATCGTTCTCCTCCGTGGGTAGGCAGACATTCGCGTAGATAAAGGAAGAGCCCGACGAATCGGGCTCTCAAGCGGGCGACCGGGGTCGAACCGGCGACCTTCAGCTTGGAAGGCTGACGCTCTACCAACTGAGCTACACCCGCAATGTCCTACTGTACTCAACCATCGCATCCACCGCCGGGCGAAGCGGGCGACCGGTCTCGAACCGGCGACCTTCAGCTTGGGAAGCTGACGCTCTACCAACTGAGCTACGCCCGCAAAGCCAACTACCGCGTGGACTTTGCCAAATGGGGCGAGAGGGACTCGAACCCCCGACTTCTGCGATGTGAACGCAGCGCTCTAGCCAGCTGAGCTACCGCCCCAGTGATCCTTCGTTGTGCAAGCGGGCAACCGGATTCGAACCGGCGACCTCAACCTTGGCAAGGTTGCGCTCTACCAGCTGAGCTATGCCCGCGAGGCACAAAACGGAGCCGCCCGAGGGCTGGCTCCGCACGGCGACGATACTACCTGAATTCGCGACCTTCGTCAACCAACTCTCATCCGCTGAGCTGGCAGAATGAACCATAGCGGTCAGGCCTCTCGATCTGGCCACTGAATCCTCGATCGGTCGGCACCACGGACGGCCGTCAGCTCCCCCACTTCCACGGCTGGACCAACTGCTTCAGGATCGGTCCGTTGTCCTCCAGGAACTCCTTGAAGGTCTTCTCCGTGTTGGCACGCGTCGCGATGTAGCAGGCCTCGCAGGTGTTCTGCTTGGTGAAGTTCTCAAGCATGTCCTCCTGCGTGTTGAAGTAGGCCATGACCATCGCGCACGGCGTCATGCGTCCATCCGGGTTGATGACCAGAAACTTGCTGCCTGCCTGGCAACCCGGGATACCGCCCTCGGTCATGAAACGGTAGAACTTCCAGAGCACACGGGGCGAGGTGTACACCGGGTAACCCTGGTTCCGAAGGTCGATGACCTCCTCGATCTTCTGCTTCAGCAGGTCGCCGCCGCCGTTCCCGTCGATGAGGCCGGTGCGGTCCTGCACCCGAAGGTGACTGTACACCGAGAAGTTGATCGGCAGTCCCCACTCCTTGGCCTTCTTCACCAGACCCGGGAGATCCTGGTAGTTCCAGTTCGTGATGCAGACGTTCAGCAGGATGTCGTCCTTCTCGGAGTTCTTCGCGAGCTCCGGAAGCGTCTTCGACATCTTGTCGAAGAGACCCGGAATGCGCCGGAACTCGTCATGCCGCTCGTCTGGAAAATCCAGCGAAATCGAAAGCTGATCCATCCCGGCCTTCTGCAGCTTCCGGAATCGCTCTTCGTTCAGGTTCGAAGCGTTGCTGACCACGATCATGAACGGAAGTTTGCCCGGGTTCGCGAGCTTTTCCACGATCTCGTAGACATCGCCACGGGCCAGCGGTTCGCCGCCCGACACGTGCGAGACGACCGGACGGAGCTCCTTCTGGATCGCCGCGTACTCGTCCGCCGACAGCCGCGTCTCCTTGATCGGGCCACCCCAGTTGCAGTGCCAGCAGTTGGCCGTGCAGCTGTGGGTCACTTCGAACGAAATCGAGAGAGGCTTGTTCTGCAGCTTGTTCTGAAAACCACGTGCCAGCATCCTGGCCGCCATGGCTCCGGATATGTTCATACACTTCCCCCTGGATCACTTCTTTAGATACTGAAGGTGCGCCAATGTCGCCCAGAGCCGGGCCCTGATCAAGGAAGCGCCCACCGCCCGGGACTCCCCATACGGCCGCCTGTGACCCTTGATCGACCTATTCGTTCCCGCCGTCCGAGGGATCCGCACGACGCTCGCGCACATAGCCTACGGCCTTCGGGATGGCCTTGAACGCGTACACCGCGATGACCACACCGAAGAAGGCGAACAGCGCCCATGTCGGTATATCGAACAGGCTTCCCAACCACGCCAGCATCACGTATCGGGGAAAGCGACCCGTAAGGAGGGCGCCCAGGTATTTCCACAGGGGATAGTGGACCGAAAAAGCCAGAAACTTGAACGGAAAGAACGGAATCGGCGTGAAACCGGTCACGAGGATCACGAGGAAGGGGTACTTCATAAACAGACGCGCGATCTTCTGATACCAGCCTTTGTCCTTGTACCCGGCCAGTGACTGCAGATTCATCACCGGCACGAACACCGAGTGATCGAGGAACCCTGCGATCAAGGTGCCGATGCTCGCGGCCACTGCCGTGTACCACACGTTGCCGTTCGACCCGAAGTAGATCACGACCGGCTCGTGTGGGAACACCGAAACCGCGCTATTGGCCGGGATCGCGTAGAACAGCAGGTACAGATAACTGTTGGACGAAAACTCCTGGAGGATGAGCACCAGCGTCACGATCGCGGTCACGACCATGATTCCGCCCAGGACCCAAACCTTGGGTCCGAGCTTCTTGTACGTCAGCGGCTGCTTGACTCCGTCCGCGAACGTGTAGTTCTCAGGGCGTTCCGAACTGCTCAAGTGGTGTCTCTCCGGGCCGGGTCTCTCGGCGGGCGGCGGCCAACGATATCCGCGGGACGACGTCCGCGCCAGCAAGTGAGCGTCCGATACTGGCACGAAACGGCCGTGTGCATGTAGCTTGGCCCGTCACTCCGGCCGGCGATCCGCGGTCGGATCCGGCCCCGTCACTGCCAGTCAGGAGCGAACGCGTGACCAAAGTTTCTACATGCCCCGAGTGCGGCGCCGAGATGGGCGCAGTTCGATCAGACGTGCCAGAAGTGTGGCAAGGCGTTGTCGTACGAGGCCGGCGAAGGACATGTCGGTTGTGCCGTGTGCGGCGCGGACATTGGAGCCTACACCGAGACCTGTCCGGAATGCGGAGAGACCGGTTATCCGGCGCTGAGACCGCGGAAGGGCCGCAAGTTCAAGGGCTCCCCGCATCTCGAAGCGAAGCGGGCCGAAGAGGAGTAGACGGCCTCGAGAGCGTGACCCCCGCAGACGCCGACTCCCCGGATTCGATCCAACCGGACTCCAGCGTACCGGAAGCGATCGACACGCAGGCGGGCCGAGCGGCATTGGCCCGTTTCGTGGTTGTCCTGTACCAACCGCAGGACCTCGTGAACATCGCGCTCGTGGTGCGCGCGATGAAGAACATGGGTCTCACCCGGCTCCGCCTCGTTTCGCCCGCAGTCTTCAACGCCTACCGCGTCACCGGAATCGCCCACGACACTCACGAGATCGTCGATGCTGCCGAGCTGTTCGACGAGTTCGACGAAGCCGTCGCTGATGTCGTTCGGGTCGTGGCCATGACCGCCAGGCGGAGAGCCAGCAAGCAGGTGTGGAGTGAGCCGGCGGCCGCGGCCGAGAAGCTGGTGTCCCGGAGCGCGGAAGGGGACATCGCACTCGTGTTCGGGCGCGAAGATCGAGGGCTTCCCAACGAGATCCTCGACCGCTGCCACGAATCCGTGTGCATCCCCACGAACCCCGATCATCCGAGCCTCAACCTCGGTCAGGCCGCGATGGTCATCCTGTACGAGGTGCGGCAGGCGGTGCGCCGAGTCGTTCGACCTCGACGAGCGTGACCTGTCGGGCAAGATTCGAGACCAGGCGCCCCCGGCGACGGCCGCCGAACTGGAGGAGTTCTTCGGTGTGTGGGAGCAGGCGATGGACGCGCTGGGGATGTTCCGCGGGGTCGAGCCTGTGACCAAGATGCGGAGCTACCGCAGGATCCTGAAGCGATCCGAGCCCGATCGCCGCGAACTGCGGCTGATGGAGGCCACCGCGTGGCGAATCGTCCATTTCGCCACTCGGATCGAGGCCCGAATCCGCGATCAAATCAAGAAGGAACTCGGCTAGTCCGACGCCCGTTCCGCGACACGGCTGGCTGCCGGCACGTAGTACCGCTCCGTGTAATCCTTCAGCATGCGTCGGGCCGTAAACCGGGCCCCACCCGTGCGGATCGCCTGCTTCATCATGCGCACCCAGCCCCGGGGTACGCCGTCCGCGTCGCGCGCATAGTAGAGGGGTCTAATTTCTTCCTCGATCACCCGGTACAGCGATTCAGCGTCTTCTTCATCAGCCTTCGCCCAGTCCTCGGGTGTTTCACCACCCAGGTCCTCGCCGATCGCCCAGCCGTTGAGGCGGGTGAATCCCTCGGCCCACCATCCGTCCAGCGTCGACAGGTGAGGAACGCCATTGATCGCCGCCTTCTGGCCGCTCGTTCCGCTCGCCTCCATCGGCGGTCTGGGCGTGTTCAGCCACACGTCCACGCCGGAGACGAGTTCACGTGCGATGTTCATCTCGTAGTTCTCGACGAATGCGATACGGCCCGCGAAAGCCGGATCCGATGCCATGCGGTACACCTCGGCGAGAAGCTGCCTGGCCCGGCGCGTCGGCCGGGTGTGCCTTGCCGGCCATGACGATCTGGACCGGCTGCCACGGATCGAGAAGAATGGCCTGCAGGCGCTCGATGTCCTTGAACAGCAGGGTGGCACGCTTGTAGGTCGCGAACCGGCGGGCGAACCCGATCGTCAGGGTCCTCGGACCGAGCAAAGTGCCGGCGGCCACGACCTGGCTGGGAGCCGACTCACCATCTGTCCAGCGCCCACGGGCCCGCATGCGCAGCTCGGTGAACAGGCGTCCACGACACTTCTTGTGCGCCTCCCAGACCAGGTGATCGGGAAGATCGAGCGCGCGCTCCCACAGCGCCGGATCGTCGTGCTGCAGCTCCCAGTCCGGACCCAGATACCGGTGATACAGATTCCGGAAAGGGGGTGAGACCCAGGAGGGAATGTGCACCCCGTTCGTGACGTGCCCGATGGGCACCTCCTCGTCACTCGCAGCCTCCGGCCACATTGACCTCCACATCCGCCTGGCCACTTCACCATGACGCTCGGACACGCCGTTTCGGGCATCCGACATTCGGATGGCCAACGTAGACATGTGGAAGCGGCCGTCGTCGTGAGGGTGGCGTCCAAGCGCAAACAGCGCCTCGCGAGACAGGCCCAGGCGCTCCAGGTAGTCGTTGAAGTACCGGTCCATGCGGTCGAGCGAAAAGGCGTCGTGTCCCGCGGCGACCGGCGTGTGGGTCGTGAACACGGTGGATTCGGACACCCGCCGACGTGCTTCCTCGCCGGACAGTCCATCTTCCACGTACTCACGATACCTCTCCAACGTCATGAAGGCAGCGTGCCCCTCGTTGGCGTGCCAGACGTCGGGGTGAATATTGAGCGCCCGAAGCACCCGAACCCCCCCGATGCCGAGGACGATCTCCTGTCGCAGACGCATCTCGTTGTCGCCGGAGTACAGCTGGTGCGAGAGCTTCCGGTCTTCCGGGTGGTTCGCCTCGATATCCGTGTCCATCAGGTAGATGGAGGATCTTCCGATCAGCATCTCCCACACGCCGAGGTGGACGACGCGCCCGTCGAGGGTAACGGAAGCGTGCGCACCCTCTTCGCCGTTGCCCATCACCTTGCGGATGGCCATGGAGTCGGCGTCGAACGGCTCCTCGATCGCCAGCTGACGTCCGTCTTCCGTCATGCGCTGACGGAAGTAGCCCTTCTGGTAGAACAGGCCGACGCCGACGAGGGGGATTCCCAGATCGCTGGCCTCCTTGAAGTGGTCTCCCGCCAGGATGCCGAGTCCCCCGGAATAGATGGGAATGGACGCATGTACGCCGAACTCGGCGCAGAAGTAGGCGATCCCGCCTGCGGCCAGATCACCGTGTGTCTCCCGGTACCAGCTCCGTCGCTGCTCGAGAACCGCGTTCAGTTCCGCCATCACCGCGTCGTACTCGCGCAGGAACAGCGGATCTCGCGCTGCCTCCGCCAACCGATCGGCGCCCACCCGCCGCAACACCTCGACGGCGTTCTTCCCGGACAGGGCCCACAGGGTCAGATCGAGGCGCTGGAACAGCCCCCGAGCGTCCTGGTGCCAGGTCCACCAAAGATTGTTCGCGAGACCCTGGAGGCCTGCGATTCGTGTCGGGAGCTCGGTTTCAACCCTGTCGCTCATGCGCGCTTCGCCCTGGCTCGGTTCATCGGCGGCTGGGGACCTCGACCTGCAACGGCCCCTCGACGCACGACCCGGCGGAAGGCAACGGACAGCGGCCTCCTCGCCGGGTCATCGAATTGAAGTTGCGTATGCTAGATGCGTGCCGCGATCTTGTCGAGAAGCACCGCGTTGCTGGCGGTCCGCTTCATGATACCCAGGACCTCCCCCATGGCGTCGACCTCCGAGTGCCCACTCAGCTCCCGCCGCATCGCGTGAGACGCGGTCAGGGCTGCGTCCGATAGCAACAGCTCCTCGCGCCGGGTCGCGCTCGCGTTGAGGTCGATCGCGGGGAAGATCCGTCGGTCTGCGAGTTCACGGCTCAAAACCAGCTCACTGTTTCCCGTTCCCTTGAACTCTTCGAAGATCACCTGGTCCATGCGGGAACCCGTATCCACCAGCGCAGTGGCGATGATCGTCAAGGAGCCTCCGCCCTCATCCGGAGCGATATAGCGGGCGCTGCCGAGGAAGCGCTTTGGCTTGTCGAGAGCGCCGGAGTCGAGTCCGCCGGACAGCGTGCGGCCAGTTCCTTCCTCGACCGTGTTGTACGCCCGCGCCAGCCGTGTGATCGAATCGAGGATGATCACTACGTCCTGGCCCATCTCGGCCCGGCGGCGGGCGCGCTCCAGGGTGATCTCGGCGACCTGCACGTGCCGCTCGGCCGGGTAGTCGAAGCTCGACGCCACCACCTCGCCATAGCCACATGCCTCCATCTCGGTCACCTCCTCGGGACGCTCATCCACCAGCAGGATGAAGACCGAGGATTCCGGGTAGTTCTTCACGATGCCCTCGGCGATCGCCTGCAGGACAAAGGTCTTCCCGGCCTTGGATGGTGCCACGATCATGGCTCTCTGCCCTTTTCCGAGCGGACAGAACAGGTCGATGATCCGGTTGGTGGGATCCGGCTCTCCTCGGCGGGTGAGTCCGCATTCCAGCTTGAGTTGCTCTTTGGGGTGCTGTGCCGAGAGTCGCTTGAAGTCGCGGCGGTGACCCAGCTCCTCGATGGGGACGCCGTTGACGGAGAACACGCGTTTGAGAGGCGGGCTCTTACCGCTTCCTGGCGGGTTGCCGACCTCGCCCGCGATCTCATCGCCCGAGCGCAGCTTGTGTTTGTGGATCAGGCGTTGCCCGACGTAAATGTCTTCATCGCTGGGCGTATAGCTCATGTGCTGCCGCCGGATGAACCCCGACTTTCCGCCGAGGACGTCCAGCACCCCGAGGGTTCCTTCGTTCGTCACTTCCATTCCGTTCATTTGCTGATCGACCCACGAGGATGCCCGCAGGTCAGGGATACAAACAGCCACACCGTCCGCCGCCGCGACCTTGAGGATCGAAACAGAAGCAGCATGGGGCTACCGTTAAAACCCGACGGACCTGAGGGGGATCCCCGGCGGAGCCGCGGGTCGGCTCGATCACGATCGCCTCTCGGCGCATCGTGCCTACGATCGAGGCATTAATCATACCACTCTGAGGCCCGGAATCAACCTCTCGTCAATTCACGGGCCTGAATCGAGTGCCCCGACTAGAACATCAGGCGGTACGTGAGGCGTACGTCGCGGCCCGGGAGCGGCGCGATGTCCTTGAGAAGCGAGACGTGGTTCCGCGCTTCCTGGTCCGTCAGATTCGTGCCTCGCAGGGTGACCTGATGCACCACGCTGCCGGTGAAGAACGAGTAACTGACAGACGCGTTGAGGAAGGTGTATCCAGGCGTCGGAGTCTCGAAGTCCGCGACCCGGGTCTGCTCCGCCGTGCGGCGTACGTCGAGGGCGGCCCGCCAGCGATTGACCTCCCACAGCGCCCCTCCACCCCAGCGAAGCGGCGGAATGAACGGGAGAGGTTCGTCGGCGCCGGTAGCCTCGGCGCGCACGTAGTCGCTGAACCCGGTAAGGGCCAGATGATTACCGGGACGGTGCAGAATCGAGACCTTGAGACTCAGTTCGAAGCCGTAGAACCGGGCGTCCGCCTGCCCGTATTCGGCGACCACGAACCCGCCGACCGTCGAATCCGTCGGCACGATGATGATGAAGTCGTCGAACGAGTTCACGTAACCAGCCACCTGTCCGGTTACCGGACCTTCCGTGACGATCAGCGCCGCGTCGACGCTGTGGCCAATCTCGTTCACCAGATCGGGATCACCGACTTCGTACAGTCGTGTCGCGGCGTGCGGCCCGTCGGAGAAGAGCTCTTCCGCGGTAGGAAGCTTGGTCGACCGGGCAGCCGCGGCGGTGAGGGTCACCGATTCACTGGCGGACCAGTTGATTCCCAGCGAACCCGAAAATCCGTCGCTACTCTGGCTGCGGCCGTCGACCACGTCGTGATCGTTGCCCTCCCAGCGAGCGCCGACCCCGAACTTGAAGCCATCGATCGGGATCTCCTCGTACAGGAACAGGGCCAGCGCGCCGGTCTTGGTATCGGGAAGAAACGCCTCGAGGCCTTCGGCGCTCACTTCGCGTTTTCCGTACTGGGCACCCAGGGTGCCGCTCACCGGTCCGAGCGGCGCATGCGTGGCCTCCAATCGACCCTCGAACTCGCTGTTGTCGAACTGCGTGCCCACTTCGTCGCCTTCGAGTTCCCGGTGCTGGTAGTCCGCGTAACCCGCCCTGAGTTTCGCTGCACGCACCAGGTTGCCGCCGAAGTTCCAGGCTCCCTCCACGTCGAATCGGGTCTGATCCAGGTCGATCTGCACTCCGTGCTCTTGTTCTTCGCCCGGAGCCGGCGGCGGTTCCTCCTCGCCATGCTCGTGCCCCGGAACACCGTATTTCGTGCCATAGCCTGTGACCGCCGCTCCCAGGTAACCGGCGGAACCCACCCACGATGCTCCGAGGGAGCCTGTCCTCGTCTCGAGCGCACTATTCGGCAGGAAGCCGAGGTCCGAGTGATCCTCGCCCGGCTCCTGCGCCGGGAGTGCGACCGCAGGGCCGGGAATCCGGTAGTCGTCCGTGTTCCGGAGAAGCCCGCTCGCGTGCCACCCGAACGAACCGACCGTCCCGTTGAGCGAAGCGCCCCCGTTCAGCTCATCGCTCACCGTGGCTCCCTGCACCTGGGCATGGCCCGTGAGGACATGGATCGACTTCTCACGAGGAATTCGCGCGTCGATCATGTTGACGGCGCCACCGATTGCCGAGCTCCCGTACAGGAGTGTCGAAGGACCGCGGATGATCTCGATCTGTCCGGCCAGCATCGGCTCCACGGCCACGGCGTGGTCC
The DNA here is from genome assembly GCA_963807645.1 of uncultured Gemmatimonadales bacterium. Classification (GTDB taxonomy): domain Bacteria; phylum Gemmatimonadota; class Gemmatimonadetes; order Palauibacterales; family Palauibacteraceae; genus Benthicola. Next base: position 478,674 of record CAWECO010000001.1, on the reverse strand, counting down.
GGTCCGCTCGCCGAGACGTCACCGCTGCTCACGCCGGACTCCAGCACCCGGACCCGGTCACCCTGCAGACCTCGGATCACCGGCCGGCTGGACCCCGGGCCGTAGTAGGTGGACGTTACTCCCGGCTGCTCGGCCAGCGTCTCTCCGATGGAGTTGCGGCCCTTCTCCACCAGCTCCCGCCCGACGAGGACGTCCGTGACCTGGTAGAGCTCCGTCTGGATGCGGGCCTCGGGCCCGACGCTCGCGATGATAGGCTCCGCATGGAAGACAGGCTCGAGTCGGATCGCGAGCTCCAGATCCGCGCCCGCCGCGGCGGTAATCCGCTCGACGGCCCGGCCGAAGCGAGGACTGTAGACTTCGAGGACGTAGCTGCCCGCGGGAACCTCGATACGGAATCGGCCATCGACGTCGGCATCCACGTGCCGCCCCAGGCCGACGACCCGGATCTCGGCGCCCGCCGCCGGTTGACCGGCCGGGGTGACTACGCGGCCCCGAAGCGAGGCCGTCGCTTGCTGGGCCACGGCCACGGTGGGGTCGCCGCATGCCAGCAGGCCTGCGACGAGGAGTGCCACAGGTTTCCACCTGGTGAAGGAACGGATTCTATGGATCGGGATCATCAAACCTCCGAGCGTGCCATGATGCCGGCAGGCCGTATTCAATTTACGGTAACCCGCCGAAAGAATCTTGACAGGCTCAGAGGGGGGGTGAGCGCGCTCGCTCGGACCGGACCTCGACCCTCGAACAGCACGAGGGCTCGACGTGCGCTTCCGGCACCGGCGAGTCGGGATTGGGCGCAACCAATACCGGCGCATCGGCTCGGTCCGCCGCGGCGGTGTCAGCCGCCACGCACAGGGCGCAGCTCGCCACTTGCGATGGTCCGTCGGTGTGCGAATGGTGCCACGCAGCGCCGGTTCCCCAGAACAGGCACGCGATGACGAGGAGCAACGACAGGTCTCGGGCCGGAAAGCGAGACCGGCCGCGCCGCGGACCCCGACAACCGGCCGTGGCGGTTGTTCTGTGTCGTATAATGTCCGGATTGCGCGCCAAGGCTCATCCGCTCCGAAGTCGTGTACAGTCGGACACTCAGGATGGTCGGGACGAATCCGCGAAGCAAACTTCGGCACCCGAGAGGACTTTGAGACAATACCTGTCTGTTGACGCGAAGATCCTGACCCGTGGCGCGAGGATCAGAGTTTCCGGGCGTCTTCGGGCCGTCTTCGCACTCCTGACGATCACGGGCGTCGGCGGATTGCGGTCGCAGGAAGTTCGTCCGCCCCTTTGCCCGCCCGTGTCGTCCATTCTGATCGAGCGGAAACCTGGCCACCGAATACGGGCTGGAGCCGGGAGATTCAGTGGCGGTCGGCGCGGTCGCAGGAGGCCCTGGCTGCCTCGGGACGGTCGCCGGCGTCTACGAACCCGATGCCGACCCGGCGGAGCTGGCTCGAGAGCGTCCACGTATCATCATGCGGCTGCCCGACGTGGCCGCCATCGCCGGGCGGAAGGACGAAGTCGACCGGTTCTCCATCCGTCTTGTGGATCCCGCCGGAGCTGACGAAGTCGCCCGGGGCCTGTCGGCGCTTATGCCGGGAACGAGGGTTCTCCCAGCCGAGGTCGTGGCGGCCCGCGCATCCACCACGTTCGAGGTCGTCCGTCGCTTCCACAGGGCGATAGGAATCATCACGATCACGGCCGGTGGGGTGTTCCTGGCCTGCATCATGACTCTCAAGGTCCAGGAGAGACGCTCGCAGGTGGCGGCCCTTCGGCTGGTGGGAGTATCACGGAACACACTGCTCTCCTGGCTCATCCTGGAGGCGGCACTCGTGGCCGTCATCGGCGGAATCCTGGGCATCGGGATCGGGAGCCTGGCTTCGCGCTTGATCAACGGTTTCTATCAGCGAGCCTACCAGACCACTCTCGAGTTCTCGATCGTCACCAGCGAAACGGTCTGGATCGGTCTGGTCCTGGCTATATCGCTCGGGCTGGTCGCCGGCGCCGTCGGGGCTGTCCGGCTCCTGCAGGTGGACCCGCTCGAGGAGGTGGGCCGGTGAAGGACGTGGCCCGGTGTTGATCCTGCGGTATTCCGCCCGTGAGCTGCTGCGGCACCCGATCCGGTCCGGGCTGGCCATCCTCGGGGTCGCCGTGGCGTGCGCCATGCTCCTCGACATGCTGATGCTGGGTGGAGGGCTCAATTCGAGTTTCGAGAGTCTGCTGACCACGGCGGGATACGAGCTGCGCGTCGCTCCCGCCGGCACGCTCCCGTTCGATACCGGGGCGACGATTGCGGGTCTACAGGACGTGCGGGACGGCATGCAGAGACTGGAGGACATCGACGGGGTGGCGCCTGTGCTCGGCGCCAACCTGCTCCTCGAAGGAACGGACAGCCCAAGAGTGTTCGTCCTCGGCGTGGATCCTGCCGACCAGGGAATCTACAGGCTGGAGCTGGGCGGGGAGCCGGCGTCTGCGGCGCCCGGTGAAACTGGAATCGTGATCGACCGCGAACTCGCCGGCCTCGGACTGGCGATCGGTGACACGATGACGCTCCGTGCCCCCGGCAGCTTTGCCGATGCGAGAAGCCGAAGCGGCCGATTCACGATCGTGGGGGTTGCCGACTTTCTGTATTCCTCGGTCGGCGAGCGATCGGCGGCGGTCAGTCTCGGCACACTGGCAGGGATCACCGGTCAGCCCGACCAGGCATCGCTCATGATGGTGCGTCTCTCGCAGGGCGCGAACCCGGAGGACGTCGTCGTGAAGCTTCGATCCCGCTTCCCGGGACTGGAGATTTCCTCGGTCGGACAGCTGGTGGAGAGGGCCGCGCAGCGGCTGTCGTACTTCCGCCAGCTGGCCGTGATTCTCGGAACCGTGAGCCTCATCGTCACGACCCTTCTGATCGGAACGATCATGGCCATATCGATCAACGACCGGTACGGCACCATCGCGGCTCTCCGGGCCATCGGTATCTCCCGGCGATCGCTCGTGGCGGCGTTCGCCCTGGAGAGTCTTCTTCTCAGTCTCGCCGCCGCGGCTATCGGCCTCGCTCTGGGTCTGCTCGTGGCCGGCCGACTGGAGAGCATCCTGTCCGATTTTCCCGGCCTGCCGGCGGCTATTCGTTTCTTCGTACTCGAGCCGGCGCGCGTGGCACTGGCGGCCGCAGGCGTGATCACGGCGGGCGTGCTGGCGGCCCTCGTACCCGCCACACGGGCCATGAACGCACCCATCGCGACCACACTGCACCGGGAGGAACCGTGACGGGGACCGTGCGGCGGGAGGATGCACTCGTCGAGGCTCGCGAGGTCACGCGGGAGTACAGGCTGAAAGGCGACCTCATTCAGGCGGTTCGTGGCGTCTCGCTCGAGATTCAGGCCGGCGATTTCCTGGCGATCGTCGGCCCCAGCGGTTCGGGAAAATCGACCCTGCTGCACTTGCTTGGAGCCGTGGACACGCCGACTGGCGGAACGATCTACCTGGACGGTACCGACGTGACCTCGATGAGCGACCCGCAGCGAGCCCGCTTCAGGCTGGAGCATGTGGGCCTCGTCTTTCAGCGCTTCCATCTGCTGCCCATGCTGACAGCCGCGGAGAATGTCGAACTGCCCATGGCGGAAGCCGGGGTCTCCAGACGGGATCGCCGGAACCGAGCCGTGGAACTTCTCGAACGGGTAGGCCTCGCGAACCGGATGCGCCACCGGCCCGGGGAGATCTCCGGCGGACAAAGGCAGCGCGTGGCCGTCGCCCGTGCGCTGGCGAACCGGCCCTCGCTGCTGCTCGCGGACGAACCCACCGGAGAGCTGGACCAGACTACCTCGGGTGAAATGCTCGAGCTGTTCCAGTCGCTCAATGAGGATGGAACGTCGATAGCCGTAGCGACTCACGATCTGAAGCTGGCCGCGGGCGCGAAGAAACGCCTCACTCTGGTGGATGGGAGGGTCCGGGAGTGATCGGACGCCTCGTCTGGCAGTCCCTGGCTCAGCGACCCGGCCGGTCGCTTCTCCTCCTTCTCGGTTATGGGCTGGGAGTCGGCGTCACGGTCGCACTGCTGTCCATCGGCGATGCATTGGTGGAGCAGTCTCGCGATCGGGACCTGCTGGGTGGCGGCGATCTGGTCGTGGTGCCCGCCGGGATCGACCTGGAGACGCTGAAGACGGGTGGGGTCAGTTCTCTCTACTTCACGATCGACCAGGCTCCGTACTTGTATCGCGAAGTGCTTTCGGGACCGCGCTTCAGCGAGCGGGTGCTCGCGGTGGCGCCCTGGATCGACGATGCTTTGCTGTACCTGGACGTGGGAGACACGACAATCGCGGTGGCCGCGAGAGGGCAGATTCCCAGTCGCTCGGCGGCGCTCGGCGTGTCGCCCGTACTCGTCACGGGAGCGTGGGAAGATGTCGAATCGGACACCCGGTGGATGCTGCCTTCCGATTCGACGCGACTGGCCGAGATCGACGGCTTCCACCTTCCAACGGGCGACGCGGCATCCGATTCGACATGGGCGGAGTGGCACTATTTCAACGTCCTCGCCCCTGACGAGTCCTACTGGTTGTACCTGACGTTCCTCGTCGGTGGACGTTTTGACTCGGGGGAGTGGGGCGGGCAGCTCCTGGCCAACCTCGTGCGCCGCGACGGGGGTGAACGACGGTTCGAGGGACGCTTCGACGCGAGCGATGTCCAGTTCTCGGTCGAACGACCCGACGTGGAGCTCGGTTCTTCGGCGGTACGGGTGGGACCGGACGGCACGTACTCGGTCAGGACGCGCGTGCCTGCAGCGGACGGCAGGGGCGACAGCCTGGTGGTCTCCTTACGGCTCCGCCCCGAGCCGCGGAGGTATCTGCCCCGGGTGGACGTGTCCCCCGGTGAATTCACCTCCGGGTACGTGGTGCCTGTGCTCCGGGGTTCCGTGGCGGGATCACTGTGCGTGGCCGGCATGTGCTCGGACCTCGAAGGCGCCTCCGCCTATCATGATCACAATTGGGGTGTCTGGAGGCAGGTGACCTGGGACTGGGGGGTCGCCCATGCGGGCGACCTCTCCATCTTGTACGGCGGCGTGCAGCGTGCCGACTTCTCGGATCAGACGCACCCGGGTCAGGCCGCCAACCGTTTTCTCTTCGCCGTCGACAGCCTCGGGCTCCGGGGCGTTCTGCCCGTGCAGAGCATCCGGTACGAGTGGCCGGTCGGTGAGCCGCGCGACGGGCACAGTCCCTCGCCCCGCTCCTTCACGCTTCGAGCAGGTCGTGCCGGGGACAGCCTGGTGGTTCGCGTGCTCATAGACCACGCCCGGGTCACGCCTCGAGACACCGATGGGGCCCTTTTCCATCAGATGCGGGGCTCGGCATCCGTGTCGGGCCGCCTCCTCGGGATCGCGCTCGAGGAATCGGGATCCGGCTTCTTCGAGACCTGGACGCAAGGCGATGATCGGTCGACCGGAGCGGACCTGGCGGCAGCCATCTCCGATCGCCTGGCCGCTACTGGCGCCGAGTACGGTGTCGCGTACCGGGACCTGGAGACCGGTCATGAGATCCTGCTGCGGCCCGACGGCGAGTTCCATGCGGCCAGCATGATGAAGGTGCCGGTGATGGTGCGCCTGTTCCGGATGGCCGATGCCGGCCAGCTCGAACTGGATGAGCGGATCGAAGTGCGGAACGACTTCACGAGCATCTACGACGGAAGCTCGTACTCACTGTCGCCGGACGACGATAGCGATTCGACGCTGTACGCACGTTTAGGATCCGCGGTCACTCCGCGCGAGCTCATCGACTTGATGATCCGGCGATCCTCCAATCTGGCCACCAATCTCCTGGTCGAGATCGCCGACCCCGACTCGATCGCGTCGATGTTGGCCGGTTTCGGGGCGCAGGGAATGAAGGTGCGGCGGGGCGTGGAGGACATCCCGGCCTACCGGAACGGTCTCAACAACACGACGTCGGCTCGGGGTCTGCTCGAGCTGTATACGGCCCTCGGCCAGGGCAGCGCAGCCAGCCCGTCGTCCACCAGCCAGATGCTCGACATCCTCCTGGGCCAGGAATTCAACGACGCGATTCCCGCGGGACTCCCGGCCGGCGTGCCGGTCGCGCACAAGACGGGCTGGATCACCGCCGTCGATCACGATGGTGGGATCGTGCTTCCCCCTGACGGATCGCCCTACGTGCTGGTCATTCTCACCCGCGGTGTGGAGGACGAGGCGATAACACGTGCCGCTGCCGCCGACGTCAGCCGGCTGATCTGGGAGGCACGGCTGGAGCGCGCTGGCGCTGACTGACGTCACCGCATCAGCAGGACGGCGCTCCCATCGATCTGGTCGCTCTTCAGCCGGATCAGGGCTTCGTTGGCATCCTCGAGCCGGAACGGCGTCACCCGCGCCCGTACCGGCACTTCCGACGCTTCACGAATCAGATTCCGTCCATCCTCGCGCGTGTTGGCTTCCACGCTGCGCAGGTTCTTCTCGTGGAAGAGGTGCTGCTCGTAGTCCAGCGTGGGAATCGGCGTCATGTAGATCCCGGCCATCGCAAGCGTTCCGCCGTTGCGCAGCGCGCGGAGCGCGTCCGGTACGATCTCTCCGGCCGGGGCGAAGATGATCGCGCTGTCCATGGCCACCGGGGGCGTTTCACCGGCCTCGCCCACCCAGTGCGCCCCCATCTCCCGTGCCAGCCGGCGGTGGCTCTCGCCGCGCGTGACCACGTGCACTTCGTACCCCCGGTGGATGGCGATCTGAATGACGACGCTCGCCGACGAGCCGAAGCCGTACAGTGCGAGGCGGCCGCGCGGGGGTACCTCCGCGCGCTGCAGCGCCCGGTACCCGATGATCCCGGCGCACAGGAGCGGCGCCGCCTGCATGTCTTCGAATTCGTCGGGGATAGGGTACGCGAACTTCGCGGGCACTACGGCGAGTTCCGCGTAGCCGCCGTGCTCGTGGTAGCCCGTGTAGCGGGACTCCGGGCACAGGTTCTCGTCCCCGCGATGGCAGCACGGACACTCGCCGCACGTGCCGCGAAGCCAGGCGATTCCGACGCGGTCTCCTTCGGAGAACAGGCCCGTCCCCGGGCCAAGCGCGTCCACGACGCCGACGATCTGGTGACCCGGAATGATGGGGAGGGTGTGCTCCGGGAGGTCTCCTTCGACCACGTGAAGATCAGTGCGGCAGACGCCGCAGGCGCGAACCTGGACGCGGATCTCGCCGGCACCTGGTTCTGGATCCGGTAGCTCGACGAATCGCAGCGGCCTGTCGGTTACAGGTGAGAGCCGCTCGAGGACCATCGCTTTCATCGCGTCGCCTCCGGTCGTCGGGACCTGCGGCGCCAGTGGGTAACGCGATCAAGGTACCGCAACGACAGGCGACACGGGAGCATCCCCGGGGTGAATTTCCCGAGGCAAGGACCTCAGACCTCAGAACGTCCCGAAGATCAGCGCGGCCGTGAAGACATCTCGCGATGCCACCGTATACTCGGCGTTGAGGCCGACGGGACCGAGGGCCAGGGTCGCGCCGAGCTTGAAGGTCACGTCGTTCGGGGTTTCCTGCCTGAATTCGATCTTCTGGAGCTCGACCGGGACGTCCGCGACGATGTCCGGCTCGAACTCGTACGAGATGTCCAGGTTGGCGTTCTCGAGTGTCCCGGCCCCGTAGAGCGTGACCACCGACAGCTTCTTGCTCGCGATCAGTGACAACTGGGTGGAATTGGCGTCCAGGTAGTCGCCGACCTTGAAGTGCTGGAAACCGAAGGCGACGGCCAGATTGAGCGGCGGCGCGTCCCAGATCCACTGGTCCAGCGAATGCTTGATCGCTCCACCGATCATGCTGATCGATCCGACGTCGTCGCTCGGGGTGAAGCTCGGGATGAAGCGAAGCACCAGTTCCGTGCCCAGGGGTATGCCGAGTGCTCCCTGTATCGCCGCGTAGGGCGCGACCGGAATGTCGAAGCCCTCCGGGAATTGAACCGCCCAATCGGCCGGGTCCTCGCCCAGGGCGAGCAGAGAGTCTCTGAATTCACCCTGCGGGACCAGCACGATGCCATCCCCCACACCGGTCACGGTCGGAGACAGACCCGAACTGCCAGCCGGGCCATAGGGAGCGGAGAAGAAGCGGCCCTCGACCGTGATCGTGTCCGGCAGAACGGGCTGAAAGGTGTCCAGGTCGTTGGGCACGAAAGAGCCCATCACCCGAAAGCCCGCGTCGAAGCCGAGCACGTCATGAACGTCCGCCGTGTGGTAGAAGCCTGAGTTCAGCGCTGCCGCGAGCCCCTGAGACAGCGGGCCTATGTACAGTTTCCCGTTCTCCTCGTTCAGACTGCTCAGAGATTCGGAGATGTCCTGAGCCTGCAGGCGGGCCGGCGACCCGATGGCCAGGACCAGCGTCAGCCCGAGTGCGAGTCCCCAGCGCAGGGATTGGCAGATGGGCCCGATTGCGCTTCGTCATGTTCGATCCTCTCTGCCGTAGCAGCGTCCGCGCACGGTGGACGACGGTCGACGCTCGTAGAGGGCAGGACCCGGGCCAGATCGTTCGCTATCGCCGACGAACTGGAAATCCAGAGATGGCTGGGAGTCAACGCCTTGACTTCATTGGACTTGGGGGAGATCAGCTTGCGGAGGCTGGCCAAGCGAACGGCGCATTGTGCGCGGCTGTCGAACTGGCATCTGATCGCATCGACCTGCAACTGTTGCAGATCGCGGCCCGATCTTACGTCGTGGAGGCGGCGAGCAGGGGGAGGGCCGAGCGTCCCGTGGCCCCCGTCGAGACCCGAAGGTCGGCCGCCGGGCCGGAGAGGGTGGCCCGGACCAGGGTCCCCGGCTCCACCGGGCCGACGACCCTTACTCTGAGGTAGTCCCCGGTGAGTCCGACTTCATCCGTTTCCACCGCCACGAGGGCCTCGGATCCAGCACGCCTCCCGGCATGGGCGGAGCCCTTCTCGACCCCGAGTTCGCGCAGTTCTCGCGATCGGCCGGCCGCCACGGCGGTTGGAACCCGGCCCGGCAGATCCGCGGCATGGGTCCCCTCCCGGACCGAGTACGGAAACACATGCAGGTACGTGTAGGGAAGCTCTGCGACCAGCGAACGCGTCAGGTCGTGGTCGGCATCCGTCTCGCCGGGGAAGCCGACGATGATGTCCGCGCCCAGTCCGAGGGGTTGGACACGATCCGCGATTTCGAGGACCCGGCGCCGGTATTGCTCTCGCGTGTGCCACCTGCGCATGCGGCGGAGCACCTCGTCGCTGCCGCTCTGGAGGGGCACGTGAAGATGCGGGGCCAGGAGACCCGTCCGAGTGGGCGAGCAGCTCCACGAGGTCGTCGTCGATCTCCGTGGCTTCGATCGAGCCGAGCCGGAATCGCACGCCGGGCACCCGGTCCAGAAGACTCCGGCACAGGCCGAAAGGGTGCGTCCCGGGACCCGAGATCGAGACCGTAGTGACCGATATGAATGCCCGTGAGCACGAGCTCCGCGTGACTCTCGCGAGAGAAGGCGGGCCTCGGCCACCAGTTCGTCCAGCGGGCGGGAACGGCTGACACCGCGCGCGATCCGGGTCGCGCAGAAGGAGCACTTCCGGTCACACCCGTCCTGGATCTTCATCCAACCGCGGCTTCCGCGACGGTTCGTCCTCAGCAGGACGCCCCCGATCGGCTCCTGGTCCCCGGCCGCGAGAGCCGACTCCGGGGCCACCTCCAGTGGCAACCGCGACCGGATCCTGGCCCGCCACCACGCCATCCACCTCCGGCATGGCTGCGTACTCGTCGGCCTTGAGGGCCGATGAGCACCCGGCGACCACGATGCGCAGATCGGGATGGCGGCGCCCCAGCTTGCGGATCAGGCGGCGCGCGGAGAGGTCCGCCTGGTCGGTGACCGTGCACGTGTTCAAGCACCGCGACCGTCGCCGCGTCCGGTGCGTCGAGGGTCGACGCACCGCGGCTCTCGAGCTCCTGGCGCATTCGCTCGGTGTCGTACTGGTTGGCCTTGCAGCCGAAGGTGTGATACCAGACCGAAATCGTCATTCGCATCCCCGCGAGAGTAGCGAGACGTTATGCCGATCGAGGCGGACATTGCGCAACTCGGCCGTTTCAACCATTCCTTTGCTGGGCCCGTCCAATCCTCCCGATGAACGCGAGTATCGCTCTGGCCATGAAACCCGGCGACGATGGCAGCGCCGCGCATCACGACCTCGACGACGTCCGCCTCGCGGCGGGCGGCGACGTGGCCGCGTTCGAGCGCCTGTATCGACGGCACGTCGCCCGGGTTCATTCTCTCGTTTCCCGGATGCTCGAACCCGAATTGGCCGACGAGGTCACGCAGGATGTCTTCGTTCGCGTATGGAGCAAGCTGAGCACGTTTCGGGGCGACTCGGCCTTCAGCACCTGGCTGCACCGCGTGACCGTGAATCTCGTTCTCGGGCGCAGGAAGAAGCTCGGGATCCGGCGCGAACGCTATCACCCGGATGCGGAAGCGGTCCTGGAGCGCACCTCCGGGGCCGAGCCGAGGGCCGCGATCGGAGCCGAGTTCGAGGCCGGGATGAGGCGACTGCCGGAGAGAGCACGTGAGGTCTTCGTGCTGCACGACGTAGAGGGATTCAAACACCGTGAGATCGCAGAGATGCTCGGGGTGACCACCGGAACGACCAAAGCGCAGCTCCATCGGGCCCGAATGCTGATGCGGAACTACCTGAGCCCCTGAGCCCGGGCCTGGAAGCCTTCCAACCATCGGCAGACTTCCAGGATCGAATCGTATGCGGCAAGAGTCCGCGCTGACGCTACACCAAGAGACGCAGAGAAGAGACGACCGATGACCGACTGGACGGAAAGACTCACGGACTACCTGGACGGCGACATGTCCGGGGACGAGCTGGCGAGGCTCGAAGCGGCCCTGGAAGGGGACGCCGAGCTCCGCCAGGTCCTGGAGGAACTTCGGTCGGTGCGGGACGCCGCACGTTCGCTGCCGCGGCGTTCTCCCGCCGCCGACCTGTGGCCGGGTATCGTGGCGCGCATCACGGCGAGCCAAGAAGTCGGCGTGGTTCCGCTGGCGAGAGCGAGACCTGGCGATCGGCGCTTTTCGTTCACCATTCCTCAGCTCGCGGCGGCGGCGGTCGCGCTGCTCGTTCTGGGCAGCGCGAGCGTGTGGGTGGCGATGAGCGCGCCGGGTGGCGGGCAGGCAGGCCCGGAGGTCGCCATGGCTCCAGCGCCCGAGGCGGGCTTCGTGTCCGCTCCCGGGGGGCGGCGCCGGCATTTTCATACGAAGCGACGATCGAGAGCCTCGAGGAACAGCTGCAGGTCGGGCGTGACCGGCTGGACCCGAAGACGGTAGAGGCCCTGGAAGGAAGCCTGGCCACGATTGACCGGGCGATCGCGCGCGCTCAGAAGGCACTCGAGGAAGATCCGGCGAGCGTTTACCTGAACCGACACCTGGCCGATGCCAGGACGCGGAAACTCCGGGTCCTGCAGCAGGCGGCCATGCTGGCCAGCTCATAAGACTCGAAACGAACCCGTGGACGGGCGGTCCGCGGTGAACGGGGAGAAGGGGAGGGATTCATGATAGCGCACGTGACAGCGGCCATGCTGGCCGCATTGGCACCCGCGCAGCAAGCCGACACCACTTTCGCCGTGGGTGACGCGAGCCGCCTCGAGGTGAACCAGCTCGAGGGCATCGTCAACGTGACGGGCTGGGATCGCGCCGAGATGCGCGTGGTCGCGGACTACGACGAAGACGAGGGCCGGCTCGACATCCGCCAGTCCGGTGGGACCATTCACGTGGCCACCAAGGGTGAGTGGGGTGAGCCGATGTACGGTGAGCTGGAGTTCTCCATTCCGCGCGGCATGGCCCTGGAGATGACCGGGGTTTCGCTGGAAGTGTCCATCGAGGGTTCCGCCGGAGACGTGACCGTGAGCACCGTGGAGGGAAGTATCTTCCTCGTGGGCGGCTCCGGTAACGTCGCCCTGAATTCGGTGGACGGCGATGTGACGCTGTCCGGCGCCTCGGGCAAGATCGCCATCAACGCGGTAGACGGAGACGTATCGGTCTCGGGGTCCGATGGGGCCATTGCCGTGACGGCCGTGGACGGTGACGTGACCCTCGAGGGCATTGACTCGGACAACGTGAGCGTCAACTCGGTAGACGGTGACATCGGGTACGTAGGGACGATCAAGGACGGTGGGCGGTATGTCCTGTCGACCCACGATGGTGACCTGGATGTGCTGATACCCGACGGAGCGAATGCCCGGATTTCGATCGACACCTTCAGCGGAGACCTCGACACCGATTTCGCCGTCGAGCTCGAAGGCGATTTCGGCAAGAAGCGGATCTCGTTCACGCTGGGGACGGGTAAGGCGCTCGTGGAGCTGTCGGCGTTTGACGGCACGATCTCGCTCAGACAGTAATAAACGAGGGAGTTGATGATGAAGACGATAGGGGCAATGGCGCTCGCGGCGGCGGGCCTGGTCACGGTGGCGGGCTCGCTGGAGACACCCATGGCGGGCGACCTTTTCGAGTCGACCCCCGGTGTGCAAGAAACGCAGGACTGGGACTGGCAGGGGGCCGTCGATCGCGGAGACGCCATCGAGATCAAGGGCGTCAACGGCGGCATCAAGGCCACGCGGTTCCTCGGGCGGCCAGGTCGTCGTGTCCGCGGTGAAGAAGGGGAACAAGGACGATCCGGCGGACGTGCGAATCGAGGTGGTGGAGCACTCGGGCGGGGTGACGATTTGCGCGGTGTACCCGGACGGTAGGGGCAAGAAGAACGAGTGTGCTCCCGGAGACGGGGGGCGGCTCTCGACGCAGAACAACGACGTGAGCGTGAGCTTCACCGTGCAGGTCCCGGCGGGTGTGCGCCTCGTGGCGACGACCGTAAACGGTGAAATCGAAGCCGGCGGCCTGGGTGCCGATGTGGTGGCCACTACGGTCAATGGAGACATCGAGCTCTCCACCGGCGGACTCGCGAAAGCCACGACGGTGAACGGTTCGATTCAGGCCTCGATGGGGCGAGCGGACTGGGACGGCACGATGAGCTTCAACACGGTGAATGGAAGCATCACCGTCAGCCTGCCGAGTGGCTCGAACACAGACGTTTCGGCGGCCACGGTCAACGGAGGGATGGAGACTGATTTCCCGCTCACCGTGAAGGGACGTTTCTCGATGAAGAACATGAAGGGGACGATCGGCAGCGGTGGCCGAGAGCTCGAGATGGAGACCGTGAACGGCTCGATCCACCTGAAGAGCGGAGGCTGACCGCGGCGGCTCGATCCGCGGCGGGCTACCTGCGTATTAAGACGAAGCGCCGCCTCTAGTCGGGCGGCGTTTCGTCTTCCAGGTCGTTCAAGCACGGCCAGCGTATTCGCCTCGACGATCCGCAGGGCCCGACGCAGAGCCTTCAACTCTTTCTTCTTCAGACCCTCGTACAACCGATCGCGCGTGCGCATGGCCACCGGGGCTGTTGCCGCCACAACTTCACGAGCCTTGGGAGTCAGGTAGATCCGCGTCTTTCGCCGGTCTTCCGCATCGGGACGCCGGAATACCAGTTCGCGCTGTTCCATCCCGGCCAGGATCCGGCTCATGTTGGGACGGTCGCGATAGGTGGCTCGCGGCGAGCTCGGACTGGTACTGGCCGTCCCGGGCCACGAGCCGGGTCAGGACCGTCCACATTTCCGGGGTCACGTCTAACCCGGCCTCTTCCTGGACCAGCCGCAAGAATAGAACTCGGAGGAGACGGGCCGTTCGCTGGATCAGCCAGGCGGGAGCGTCGTCCGCCCGACCCGTTTGCAGCAGACCGTGCGCCTCAGCGGTCCTTCTTTCGTTTCTTGTCTTTGGCCATGTGCACCAATATCGGCCGCCTCAGTTGCCTGTGCAACAACATTCGGTTGCGCTGGGAGGGAAATGGTCCTCTGAGCGGAGGGCGTTCGGGCGGCGCTGGCTCATGCCCGAAGGCGGGCGAGGCTAAGGCCGCGGAGTAGCCTCGGACCCGGAAGACACTCCCGCCTCCGCGCGGGGGTCGCCGGGACGCCTGGCGCCTCCCGGCGGTGGCGGCATACGCCCGCCCTTGTCGACCCACTCTGCTTGAATGGCCGACATCCGCTCTGCCGCGTCCGACATGCGCGGGATCTCGCCCAACACGTCGCCCCAGTCCTTCAAGAGCTTCCCGTATGCGGCCATCGCCGCCCGCGGCTTGCCCAGCAACTCGTACACACGACCCTTCAGATACAGAATGGTGTGGAACTCAACAGGATAGAGCCGGTCGGAATCCCTCACGTAGAGGCGGTCAGCGGCTTCGACGAGGTTCAGGGCGGTCTCGCCCCTGCCCAGGTCGAGCAGGGTCCACACGGAACGGTTGATCCGGGACACTCCGACCTCGGGATCGAGCAACGCGTCCACCCAGAGCGAACTCTCCCGGCCCGCCGCCTCCAGATCCGGAAGGGCCTCTCGCTCACCCACGGCGGCCGCTCGCCCGTAGGCGGCCCGGGCTTCCGCGAACTGTCCCTCCCACGCCCAGGCGTCCCCGATCAGCAGGTGCGCCTCGGATTCGATCGTTGGGATCGAGCTGGACGTGAACGCCTCCATCTCGACTCGGGCTCCCGCTGGATCGTTGGCCCGCAGATAGGTCCGGGCGAGCAGATCCAGCAGCATTGTGTTGTCGGGCTCGACCCGCAGGGCCTGACGGTACGAATCGCGGGCCTCTTCGAACCGGGCCGCACGCTCGAACAACTGGCCCGAGCCCGCGTGCACCTTGAACTCGTCCTTCTCCAGGCCCGCGTAGCGCACGATCAGGCTGTCGGCCGCTGCCGTCATCTCCCTGCACGATCGCGATTCGGGCGAGGTGTCCCACGGCCCTCGCCTCGTCGGGCGCAATCTGGATGATCTCCTCGAGCACCCTGCGGGCTTCGTCTTCGCGACCCGGCATCATCTCCAGCATGTCCACGAGGTGGTAGCGGATCTCCGAGACTGTCGCTGTCCAGCTGGTCTCCACGCCGTGCGCACCCCGGCCTGGTACTCGCGGAACTTGTCCATGTCGCCGGTGAGCTCCATGGGAGACTTCTCCGGAGCCGCCGCCAGTCTGGTACTCCACGCCGCGCGTGAGCGTGCTCGCAAGGCGTTCGGCGACCGTATCCGCCAGGGCGAAGACATCCGATCCCCGGGCCCGCTCGGCGGCGATGATCGTCCCGTCACTCAGGTCGATGAGCTGAGCGTCCAGCGCCATGTCGTCGGCCGTACCGAGAATGGACCCGTGCACCATGGTCCGGGCCCCGGATCGGGCCGCGATGTCCATGGCTCGTTCCTGCGGGATCTCGTCCGTCTCCGCGTGCCCCTCCTGCCGGAGCAACTCGAACAGGCGCTGCGGACTCACGACTCGCAGGGCGCCCGTCTGCGCCAGGTTCGTGGTGAGCATGTCCGACATGCCGGGCCCGAGCCAGTCGAGACTGTCCACGCCGGTGCTGTTCACGAACGGCAGCACCGCCACCGATCGTTCGCCCAGGTCGATCGTCGCCGCCGGGATCGCATCCGATGCCGAGCCGATCTGATTCCGCGGGATTCTCGGCGGCCGTGCTCAGCCTGAACGTGCCGATCGCCGCCAGCACGGCGAGCGTCAGAAGGAGCGAGGCCTCGGTCCGCTGCACCTGCTGCTTTCCACTCTCGCCGTGGTACCAGGCGATGATCAGGGCGGCCGGAAAACCGAGCACGATGAGCAGCACGGCCACGTCCAGCACCGTCCTGGACCAACCGTAGTTGTCCACGAAGAAGCCGATCGCTTCCATGGAGGCCCAGGCGCCGCCCAGGTAGATGAAGGCGGTCCTGAAGATGTGCCTGTCACGCAGCCGTTCGAACCAGTTCATCGATACTCGGCGATAGTGTGAATCCGCTCCCGGGTATTAGAACCCCTCGGAGGACAAGCTATTCCAGTGACGGGGGGTAACCAGCGAGAACCCCGACCCGTGCACTACCCTTTCCCTATTTGACACACGAAATGCCCGATGGGATGACCGGGTGGATGTGGCCGCTTTCAACGTTACCCAATATACATTCGTGGGATCCATGAATCGGAGGCGCGCGTGGCGGACGTAGAGACGGACGGACGGCAGCCGACGGGGAACGGCGCGAGCCGCCAAAACCGACATGCGAATCGGTCGGTCCCTGGGCTTGAGCACGACGCAGTTGGGATCGGCGTTCGAGCGGGAACAGCACGATCAGCTGTGGCAGCGCACTCGTCTCGTTCTGGGCATCGGGCTGGCCATCAATGTCCTGATGTGGCTGGTGACCCTCTTCGTTCCCATGGCCGAGCCGGTGACCGAATACGTCGCGTGGGAATGGAAGAACTACCTCGACCTGCTGTACCCGGCCTCGTTCGGTCTTGGGCTGGCGTACCTGTACGCCCTCCGGCCGGGATTGAAGGCTCTCCAAGTCACGGTGTTCATCGTCATTGCCGCCAACGTGGTCGCGTCCCTGGTGCAGGTCGCCTTCACGGAGCCCGACATGATTCCAGGCTTCGAAATCGGACTGGCGCTGTTCATTCCCGCCGCCTTCATCCCGTGGCGGCTCAGCTACCAGGCAGTGCTCGCTGCCGTCGCCTTCCTCGCCGCCGTTCTGCCGCCCGTGTTCGCATTTACCCTCGTTCCCGAAATCCGCGAGTTCTGGGCGGTCAACGAGGCCCGAGGGTTCGGCCAGCAACTGCTGATGAACGGCGTCGGGACGCTTCTCCTCGGCCTCACGTCGGTGTTCGTAACCCACACATTGTACGGGTTGCGAAAGACGGCCTTCCGGGCCCAGCGGCTGGGCAACTACGTGCTGCACAAGGAAATCGGTGAAGGAGGCATGGGGAGGGTGCACGTGGCCGAGCACGCCCTCATGTGCCGGCCCAGCGCGGTGAAGGTCCTGAAGGCGGCGGGTGGTGTGGACCAGACCGCTCTGGCGCGCTTCGAGCGCGAGGTGAGGCTGTCATCGAGCCTGTCACACCCCAACACCATCACGATATTCGACTTCGGGCGGGCGGCCGAGGACACGTTCTACTACGCTATGGAGTACCTCGAGGGAATGGACCTCGAACGATTCGTAGAGCGCTTCGGACCGATCCCCGCGAGCCGGGTTCTCTTTCTGCTTCTGCAGGTGACCGGCCCCCTGGCCGAGGCCCATTCGCGCGGGATCGTTCACCGGGACCTGAAGCCGTCCAACGTGTTTCTCACCATGCGTGGAGGATTGTACGACTTCGTGAAGGTGCTGGACTTCGGACTCGCCAAGCGGATCGAGGGAGCCGATACACCGTCGGATCTCACGAAGACGGGCGTGGTGTTCGGAACGCCGCGATACCTGTCCCCGGAGACCGTTTACGGAACTGCCGGGGTGGGACCGCGGTCGGACATCTACGCCTTCGGCGCGGTAGCCTACTGGATGCTCACGGGACGCCCCCCGTTCACGGCCGATTCGGCGGTCGCGCTGATGATCGATCACGTGAAGACGGTTCCCGCCCGTCCCTCCGAGATCTGCGAGGTCCCGATCCCATCGGAGTTGGACGACGTGGTGATGAAGTGCCTCGAGAAGGAGCAGGATGACCGGTTTCAGTCGATTGCGGAGTTGGAAGATGCGCTGCGAGCCGTTCCGGACCCGACTCCCTGGACGCGTGTGCGAGCGGCCAAGTGGTGGGAGTTGCACATGACGGACGACGAGATGGTGCGGGATTGCTTCTGCCCGCCGATGGAGGAACTGGCGTTGGACAGTGAGGACTGCTCGGAGCTGGCGATGGCGGGGGCGGAATAGGGGCAGGCCTGGTTGTTACAATGGAAGTGAAATGCACTGAGGCCCGCCCCGGGCAATCCGGGACGGGCCTCAGTGCCAACTTGGGGACGGCTTATCAGTCCTTGTAGAACCGCAGCTCGAGGTTCTTCAGGCCGTTGTTGTCATAGTTCCAGAAGTAGTTCTGGAAGCAATTGTCGAAAAGATAGATATCGAAGTTCTCTTCCGGCTGGTCGATGATGCCATCCATATCGTCGGCGTCCCCGCCCACGCACACCGACAGGTCAGAATCGGTGTCAGGATCTACGTAGATCGACATGGAGAGCAGGTTTTCGCTCACGTTGACCGCCTTGAACGACGTCTGCTTGCTCAGCGTCACGCCGTTGTCGCCGCACCGAGATGTCGTACTCGGCCTGATCGTAGGTCTCCTCAGCGCACGTCGTGATGGTTGCGGAGCCGGATCCGGCCCGGGCCCTCGCCCAGATTGCGTACGTCGGTGTGCAGTCGGTCGTCGGGTCCGCATCCGCGCACGGGTCCGGCAGCGCGAACAGCGCGCCATTGCTGTCCGTGGCGTTCGCGTCGATCACGCCGAAGTCCCTATCCGGGTTGGAAGTGTTCCAGTCGTTGCAGCGCTCGTCCTTGTTGTAGTCGTTCTCGCCGTTCGTGCTGTTGCACAGGTAGATCTTGTTCTCGTCTTTGCCCTTGAGTTGGTTGTTCTTCCGACCCGGGTCGGTGACCTCGCCACCACCGAACAACTGGACGAAGATCCGCCGGCCGTTGTTGTTGTCCATGTCGGCCGTCTTGTCCCGCGGAACGCCGATGATGTTGAGCTTGTAGTCGAACTGCGTCGCGGGATACCCGTTGCCCAGCTTGTCCGGCTTGAACTGAGCCTGCTGCTCCGGCTCCGTCGGTTTGTCATCGCACGCGGCGAACGTGAGCGCGACGACGGCTGACAGGCCAATTGCAAGGACCTTGTAGCCTCTCATGTGAAGCCTCCTCGACTCGAGTGGTCCGGCCCTCGCTTGGAGATCAGACGGGCAGGGCACGGTGGTCACGAACAGACGCTGACGAGATGCAAGAGGTCGTCCGATCAAATCGCTCTGACGACCTCGAACTCAACCCCTGTTTTGACAGGTAGTTATACCGATGATAGGGGTCTCGAGGGGACCTTGCCAACTGTGGCGCACAAGCCACAGTCTGCCCCGTGAAATCAACACATTCTAACTGATTGAGGCACCCCATTTTACGCCCCCGGCAACCAGAAATCCGCCGGGGGCGTACGGGCTCAGAAGCCGCGCGTCCCCAGCGCGAAGGCCAGCTGGAAGGCGTTGCTGCCCGACTTCAGGGTCACACTTTCAGGCAGGGCGCCACCGGGCGTCAGGACCGGTCCGGTGACCGAGTTCTCGAAGCCCACGGTGTAACCGGCATCGATCCGAAACCGGCGCGTTGGCTGCCACCCGATGCCGAACGACGCGTGATCCTGCACGACGCCTGGTGTTGTCAGACTGACCGACGCCAGCTCATTCGTGATCGCCGAGTCGCCGTGATTATATCCGACCCGAAGGGCAACCTTGTCGCTCGCCGAGTATTCGGCGCCGATGTTGAAGACGAAGACGTTCTGCCAGCCGAATCCGGCCAGGGCGTCGCTGGAATCAAACGTGGTCTCGCCCGCTTTGAATCCTGCCGCGTCCTCATAGAACAGGTAGCGCACGTCTGCCGCGAGCAGCAGGCTGGGCAATGGTGTCATGGACAGGCCCGCGGCCAGCATCGCAGGGCTCTCGAGCGTGAAGTTCACCTCCTGCAGGTCCCCGAACGACGGAGAACCCGGATCGGCGACGGTCGACGGCAGCGTGTACTCGCTCACTCCCGTCTTCGAAGCGTACGACGCCCCGAGAGCCACGACGTCGTTCACGTTCCACACCAGGCCGGCCTGGAAGCCAAAACCGGGCTGGCTGTTGCCTCCCACGGCGTTTGGATACGAACCGCCCGTCGGCTGGCCCACGAGCACCGGATCCTGCATGAAGGACGTGCAGTCGAACAGCAGCGAGCCGCCCAGCCAGATCGCGTCCGTCACCGCGAATGCGACACTGGGAGTGATCCGAATGGCGCTGTAGTCGGAGGCTGCGACGAACGACGCACCGTTCAGTGTACCCGCGTAGCTCGTCTGGAATCCGCCCACCTGGTACGCGCCAAGCCCGAGGGACACCCGGTCGCTGACGGGCGAGGCCACCGCGACGGACGGAAACAGGGCCCTAACGTCAGCACCTTCAACGCTGCTGGCGCCCGTCTCGACCGTGTGGTTCGGCCTGAGGAAATCGATACTGAATTCCGCGCGCGCGCCATCGTAACCGACCAGCGCGGCCGGATTCAGATACAGCGTCCCGAGCAGGCTCTGGGTCGTCGCGGTACCCGCGCCTCCCATGGCCGAGTTGACCGCGCCAACTCCCTGCCGGAAGTGACCGTTCTGAGCCTGCGCCCGGGTGGCCCCCGTCAGCAGGACGGCGGCGGCCAGGACCAGCATCGGTGTGGTTCTATGTATACGCATGCGTTCCTCCGCCAGGCTCAGTAAAGGCTGTCTTCGATCTTGTCGCGCATCTCTCCCTCGAGGGACGGCGGCATCTTCATGTTCGCGGCGAACTTCATCTTTCCTGCGTCCTCGAAGTACATCTTCATGCGAAACATGGCGTCGATGATCAGGACCTTGACCTCACCGTCCTCTTCCACGAGCACCAGTTCGAGCGGGAAGGCCGCGGCGTAGGCGATTCCGGGGCATGCGAAGTCCTCGCGAGTCTCGTCCGTGCCTTCCTTCACGATGTCGAAAGCCTTCGCTTCCATCGCCGAGGAGGTCACTCCGATCATCACGACACCCTGGTCGCTCAGATCGAGCAGGTACATTGGGCGCATTTGCCAATCGTAGTCATCCGCCGCGTCCTCGAGGCCGGCGTACAGGTGCTCGGCCGTCGCGAGAAGACCGCCGTACTCTTCGACATCCACGGACGCCGCTTCCTCGATCTTTCCGTCGAAGGCACCGCCGGCGATCAGGCCCATGGTCTTCTTGATCAGCCCTTCGTCTCGCATCTGCCCGTACTGCGAATCGACGAGATAGCCATCGAACGGAGCCACGACTTCCTGCAGCGCCGCCACCGCAACCGCGGAACCCCCTGCGAAGTCCGTCTCCGAAATGATCGTGCGATTGAGAGACAGAGGGTTGAACGCGGCCACATGAACGCCCGCTTCATCCTCGTATACTCCGAACCTGATGGGCAGGGCGAACGCCGCGCGGGGTCCGTACGACAGAACCCGGCTGACGTACGCGTCACTGACGGCGGCTATGCCGTGAGCACGGTACGAGCAGTTCTTCTCGGGAACTCCCATATCGTAGTCCGTGAGGATCGTCCAGCCGGCGGCCTCCACGCTTTCGCGCAGGGTCGCGACAACGGCGTCGAATCCGCCCGGCGCGTTCTCCACCAGCTTCAGATAGACACCGTATTCGCCCTCCTGTGCGACTGCCGTCTCCGGACCGGCAACGGTCGAGACCAGCGCGAGGGTCAACAGGCCAGCGACCAGGGCCCGGGTCAGTCGTGCGTACATGTCACCAGCTCCTTGCGTCCGTTTGCGCGGGATACCTCCCGCCGGGCCGTGCATGCGAAACGCGGGGGTCCGAAGCCTGGACGGCTCCGACTCAGCGCCCCCCGCGTTGCCGATCTATTCCCGCGTATCTCTTTGACGGACCGGCGGCCGAGCCGCAGCTCGCGCCACCGGCCTCGCCTGTTCCTACTTCGTGTCGAACGTGAAGCCCAGCGAGAACGCGCTCTCGGACAGCGTGTTCGTGACGGTCGAGCCGTCCGGCGCGCCGAACAGCGGGCCCGTTCCACTGTTCTCGAACGCCTTGTAGTACGAGAAGTCGAGCGCGATCGACTCGGTCACCCAGACGCTCAGCCCGAGCGTCGCGTGGTGCTGCACGATCGCCGGCGCCGGAATGTTGATGAAGCTGAGTCCGTCGGGAACCGGGTTCTGCGCGTAGTTGTAGCCGCCCCGCATGATCCACGTGTCGTTCAGCTCGTACTGGAGACCGGTCGCGAGGGCCCAGATGTTCTCCCAACCGAAGCCCTGGACGGCACCGAACTGGTCGAACGGCTGCTCCGGATTGTCGAGCTTGAAGCCTTCGGTGCTCTCGTACCAGTAGTAGCGGAAGTCCGCCGCCACGGTGAGAGCCGGAGTCGGGTTCCAGCCGAGGCCCACGCTACCCCAACCCGGGCATGTCGAGAGCGAACTGGAGCTCGCGGAACGTCCCGAAGCCCATTGAGGGCTCGGCGGAGTGTTCGGGTTCTCCCACATCGAGTTCCACTTGAAGTCGTCGAACTTGAGCGGGCTCGAGTAGGAAGCGCCGAGCGAGAAGTTGTCCTTCACGTTCCACAGCAGCCCGGCCTGGAAGCCGAAGCCGAAGGAACCGTCGGTGCCCGTGGCGCGCGAGTAGTACGCGTCGGGCGGCGGACCGGGGTTGGTGACAGCCGGTGAGGCGAACGGTGCCGGATCCACGGTCAGGGTCGCCCAGGCCACGTTCGCCGAGAAGCCGAGCGAGATGTTCTCGGACGGCGCGAAGGCCACGGCCGGCGTGAACTTCAGCAGCGAGTAGCTGCTGAACACCTGGCCGAAGCCGAGCGGACGCGGCCCGAGCACGGGGTTCGTGTTGTCCTGCTGGTAGTCGACGCCGAAGCCGCCGATGCCGAGTCCGCCGAGACCGACGGCCCACTTGTCGTTGATCTTGTAGCTGAAGCCCATGGCCGGGATCGGCGTGAACTCGCTCTTGCTGACCGTCGAGCCTGAACCGAAGCCCGGGATCTCGCTGGCGACGGTCCGATCCGGCTTGAACATCTCGAAGCTGAACTCCACGCGGAGGCCATCGAAGGCGATCAGGCCCGCGGGGTTCAGGTAGAACGTGCCGAGAATGCTGACCGGCGCGGCTACGCCTGCGCCACCCATGGCGTTGTTGACGGCGCCCACTCCGTGCAGGAAGTGGCCGTCCGTCGCCCGGGCCGGGGTCACTCCGGCGAACAGCAGAACGCCGCTCACCAGCAGTCCCGCAAACACGCGACGCATCATTTTGGATCCTCCATCCATGGCGGGTCGTCCCGCCTGGTTCATATGGTGCCGCGGCTCTGACGGGACCGAAGCTGCCGTGCGAGGGAAGCGCATTCCCGCCGGTCCTGGAACCGCAGCCTCCATGCCCGGCATGTATCGCGCCGGGCCGTGTATCAGCGCCAGCGGAATTGCAGGTTTGGCACCGCGCGGACCCGCGGTACCGAAAGTCCTATTACGTTTCGTTACAGGAAGTTACAGGACGGAAACACAACGTTTCAGGCGCGGGTCGAGTCGGCCTGTCTCGATCGCGGTTGAATCGAGAAGCTCGTCCGGGACAGATTGTCTCCCGGACAGGCCTGGCGGGAAACGACCTCAATTCATGTCGATCGATCTGATCTCGGCTCGCAGGGAGGCCTCCAGGCCCGCATCCAGTGGATACGCCACGTAGAACGCCTCTCGAGTCGCCTCGTCGGACGCCGCAGCCGTCGCGGGAACGAACGAGCGGCGGTAGGCCGCCGCCTCGTCCGGGGCGACGCGCTCGAGAAGCAGATCGCCGCACCGTACGGCGGCGCGGGTCGAGCGAGCCGAAGCGGCGAGTCGATCCATGGGCATCGGCCCCGCCGCCTCCATCGCCAGGCGAGCAGAGGGGAAACACAGCTCGCGCACAGCGTAGTGAAGGGTAGCTTCCAGTCGGTCCCCGGGTGGTGGAAGGTGCACCACCACCAGGTTGTCCGTCCGGTCCGCCGGAGAGCCCGAGAAGACCCGGCCCTCCAACCCACCTGCGGTGACACGATCAGGGCTCCCTGGTCCAGCTGGTGGCGCTCCAGGTAGGGCCTCAGCGGCCCGGCAAAGCGCTGGTCCCACACCGACTGCAGGGCTGCCAAATCCACTCTGCGGTCCATCACCGATCGGGTCCAGGCGTCCTCGAACCACGTCGCCCACTCCTCGGAGAGGGCGCGCGTGAACTCGAGGAGAACGTCGCGCTGCCTCTCCTCGGGAAGAAGCTGCGCCACGATCCCCGCCCCGAACTGGGCCGCCGGATCGTCCACCGTGGCGTTGCCCGTCTCGGCGACCTGGGTCAGCGCGCTCAGCATGCGGTCCGGTCCGGCCGACGCGAAGTACAGGGGCACGAAGTGCAGGAGCTCGAAGGCGCTGTCCGCCTGGAAGGCCGCCGCGAATCCCGGAGACCCCCTGTCCAGGGCCGACGGGTATACG
Source organism: uncultured Gemmatimonadales bacterium (assembly GCA_963807645.1). Classification (GTDB taxonomy): domain Bacteria; phylum Gemmatimonadota; class Gemmatimonadetes; order Palauibacterales; family Palauibacteraceae; genus Benthicola. Next base: position 454,703 of record CAWECO010000001.1, on the reverse strand, counting down.
CCCAGGCCTTCCTTTCACCTCGCGGACCCGGGCCCGGTACGAGGGATCATACAGCGGGTCGGGACCCGAGCCCTCGAAGCCGGTCACGGCGAGACCGTGATACCACAGGTCGACATGCGGAAGCGGGAGCACACGCCACGACGCCCTGCTCCGCCTCCGTTGATTCCTGGGCGGCCAGGGATTCAGCCGAGACGCTCAGCACAGCGGCGATGATTCCGATGGACGCAATCCGTCCGGCTCCGAACCCGAATCCAATGCGCTTCATGTCTGACCCTTTTCGTGATGCCGGTTCCGCCCAGGTCCCGCGATCGCGTCATGGCGGGACAGGGATGCGACCTCACCGCATACCCGGAACGGCGCCAACGTATCCGCGGAGCCGATTTCCGGGCCAATGGCTCCACAAGCCGAACTCATGCAAAACGTGGCGAATCAGGGTGATTCCTGCCGTCACGACTGTCGCACGAACTCCACACACCTCACGAAGATGAAACTCTCAAGAGACTTCGGTTCATAGAGTTACGAACTTCGGCAGTGGCGAACTTCCTTTGGCCTCGAGGTTGCAACGGTATGGGCCGGTGAGTTGCGTCTCGCGGACACGAGACAAGGTCCAGAGGAGTGTGAGGACATAATGAGGACGCCACACAGAATGACGAAGACGCGGGGAGCCGTTCGAAACGAGCGAGGGTCGACGTTGATGATCGTCCTCGTTGCGCTCGTCGGTCTTACGGCCCTCGCGGCCGCCGGAATGGTCATGACCGAGACGGAGTTGCGGGCCAGCGAGAACCACGAAGCCGGCACGAACGCGTTCTACGTGGCGGACGCGGGCCTGCAGCAGTACCTCGGAACGAAGGAACATGCCACGAGCACTGACACCTTCACGTACGCCGTCGGGTCGGCCATCGTGCAGGGTGAGAAGATCCTGGACCTGCCCGAGGACCGAGTTCTGTACAGGGTGCGGTCCGTGTCCACGTATACCCCGCCTGAGGGCGGAACCGCCTCCCGAACGATCTCGCGGCTCGCCATCTACAGCGAAGGCTCGATCGTCGCAAAGGGGGCGTTCGCGGCGGGCAAGGGGCTTCTCAAGACCGGGAATGCGGGAGAGCTTTCGGGGGTGGACGACGCCTCGGGAGGGGACCCGAATTGCCCGAACTCCCCGAAGCCCGACGTGGCCGGCGTGGCGGTGCCGCCCTCGGGCTATGTGCAGTCTGGGGGCGCTCTGGTGCCGGAAGGCGATCCCGATGTCCTCGAGGCGGCGTCTTCGATCGACCTGCTCGAGTCTACGGGAGTGCCGTGGGACGCGATCGTCAACGAAGGTCTCCTGGTTCCGGATTACGAGATTCCCTCGGACGCCTGGCCCAACTTCGCCTCGCTGCCCGCCGATGAATGGCCCGTGGTCTACGTCACCGGCAACGTCACCCTAGGACCGGGTGAAAGTGGCCGCGGCGTGCTGATCGTGGAGGACAATCTGGACATGAACGGAGCGTTCGAGTGGGATGGCGTGGTGCTCGTGGGTGGCTACCTGACCAGCAACGGGTTCCAGACGGTGGCGGGCACGACGATCACCGGTCTCAACGAGCTGCTGGGGGAGACGGTACCGGCCTCCGACCTCGGCAACGGCAACAAGAAGTTCCTCTATGACTCGTGCAAGATGAAGATGGCCATGAAGTCGGCGTTCGGCGGACTCTCAGAGATTCCGGGTAGCTGGGCCGAGCGCTGGCAGTAGGAAGCCCGCCGGGATAAGTCGTTCTCTCACGCGGACGGCGTCCAGCGCGATCTTGACTGGACGCCGTCCGCTGCTGCCTCCCCACAGACCGAACTTCGCTCCTGGTGCGCGTGGCGCGAGCCTGTTCCCCATCATGGCTGTCCGGCCGGCAAGGTCGGACCCATGCCTTCTCAGAGAGGTCCCCGTGGAGGGCGGATGTTGTTTGTGCGGGGAGTGAGCAGACGCGGGGTCGGCCAGGAAGCTGTCGTTGCAGCCGTCGTGGAAGAGGGGTCTGGCGGCTGGGCCGGGCTCCAGCTCTTCAGTTGCGGAATGGAATGTCGAACTGCAGATCCCGCTCGACCGAGTAGCGGTTGGCTCCGTCCCCGACCGCGGTGACGATCAGCCGAATCGCCACTACCTCATCGAACTTAGCCGCGGCTACGCTGTTCTTGACGCTCCCGTCATCCATCACGTACCTGAATACGGCATCGTTCTCGAAGGGTCCTACCAGCTCCTGGGCTCCGCGCCACAGGGCCGTTCGCGACGTGAAGAACGTGGATGGCGCGAAGTGGTAGGAAAGACGGCTGTAGAACCTCACCATCGATCCCAGGTCGGGCACTCCAGAGGCGAAGTCTCCGCTCCATCCCGAGAGTTCCGCGTACGTGTTGTCGGGATTGGTTCCTGGCGCTCCATTCGCGACACACGTGGCCTTGGGGCCGGACCCCGTGGAGACCGTAGTGGGCAGAAAGCCGTCCGCGTACTCGAAGGCCTCTACGTACGGGTCCGTGTAGGCGGTTCCGACGAAACCTCCGTCCAATCCCCAGGCGGCTACGGTGTCATAGACCATGAGGACCGCTGCGTCCGCCGCCGTAGAATCACAAACGATGGCGCGCATGATGTCGAATCGCACCGCCACGGAATCGGATTCGGCGGCGAGAAGATCCTCCGCCGAAGCCATTCGCAGCTCGGACGACACGAGGTCGAACGTCGCGCGGTTGGTCTGCTCCGCCCAGAGCTGGTCGTCCGTCTGCTCGTAAAAGCGGCTCTGCCCCAACATCAGCGACAGCAGGGCGGATGCCACAACTCCGCTGATCACCATGGCGACCAGTGCTTCGACGAGCGTGAACCCGTTCTGCGCGTTCATTCGATTCACTGCCGAGTTCTCCTCATGGACCAGGTGGCGGATCCGGCAGTGGAAGCGGCTTGTACAACCGGGTCCTGTAGACGACCGTGTCGGCTTCTCCGATTCCGGCGACGACGATCGTCACCTGTCGCACGCGCTTGGCCACGCTCGAGACTGCGACCTGCACGGGGATGTCGTGACCGGCCACGCTGACTGTATCGACGCCGCTGGCAGCACCCCACCACCCGTCTCTCTCGATGCCCTCGAGCACGATCTGGGCGGCCGAGGCCTGCTGTGAGCGCCAGTTGGCGATCCGCGCCTGGTCGGCCGATGCGAGACTGAGCCCGCTCACAGCAACCAGACCGATCACTAGAATCGTGAGTGCGATCAACGTTTCGACAAGTCCAAAACCGCTTTCGTCGCTGAGACTATCCTTCACCCGCGAACGCATCGTCATCGTTCGGACCTCAATTGTTGATGACCTGGTGGCGTCCGAGCCCGTTGACGATCACTCGCTTGGAGCCGGAATCTGTTCCGATGTCGATGATGCCGAAGGCCGAAACCAGCATTCCGCGGGAGTTGAAGGTCAGAGAGTCGCCGGTGTTGATGATGTCCAACGAACCGAGTCGGATATCGGAATCCGCATCGAACCATCGCGTCTTAAGGACGTTGCCCGCTGCATCCCGGATCTCGTACCTCTGGTTCGATTCGTCGGCGACCAGCGAGACGTTGGCACGATTTCGAATCGCGTACGTCCGCGTCATCGCGGCGTCCGCCGCCACGACCTGTGCGGCCCGGTTCAGGATCGTGCGCTCCCTGAAGTTCCGGAATGAAGTGTTGGCAATCAGCCCGACGACACTCATGATCGTGAGTCCGATCAACAGCTCGACGAGCGTAAAGCCTCTCTGATTACCTGTGCGAATCCGGTTCATGCGATCCGTTGGTAGCTATTGGTGATTCATCGGGTGCCACCGGCACCTCATTCGTACGCAGGGTGGAAGCGCAATTCACGGACCAGCCGCGGATTGCTGGGCCAGGACGTCCTGGTGTCATGGACCGGGTGATCGCACTGGAGTTTTCTATCCTTTCAATAGCATGCGAATAAAGTCAGTTACAGGAATCGATACCGGTGAGATATCGCGGTAGCCGAAAATAACCCGAAATTGCGGGTGCAGGGGATGGCACATCGGGCAAGGTGGCACTTTTCCGCAGGGTGCAAGATCTTCATGGAGTTTTCGGCAAGCGTTCAACAGGGAGACTCGGGAATGGAACGATGGGTGAGTAGTGTACGCGCGCTATTCCTGGTCCTGGCCGTCGCGGCCTGCGGCATGGGTAACGAGGAAGCGGTGAGTCCTGAAATCGAGGCGATGGTTCTGGACATGGGGGGACCGGCCTCCGAAGCTCTCCTGGGGACTCTCGTCACCCGACTCACGGGGGCGATGCAGCAGGGCGGACCCGTCAGCGCGATCGAGTTCTGCTCCACCAGCGCCATCGAGCTGACGTCAGGAGTCGCGAACCAGATGGGACTCGACCTGAAGCGCACCAGTATGAAGTACCGCAATTCGGCCAACGCTCCCGATGAAGACGAAACCGAAGCGCTGCGATACTACGAAACGGTCCTGGCGGAGACTGGAGAGCTACCCGGTCCGTGGGTACAGAAAGCGAGCCGCGACGAGTACAGGTTCTATCGACCGCTGACCGTCGCGCCGCCATGCCTCGGCTGCCATGGCACCTCGGCGGAGATCGATCCCGCGGTCCAGGCGATTCTGGACGAGCGATACCCGGCCGATCTGGCCACGGACTATTCGGTGGGTGACTTCCGGGGCGTGATACGCGTGTCCATTCCGGCCGAAAGGCTGGAAGCGGCCGGAGGCTGAGGCATGCACAGACCCGAAGTCGGAGCCCTGAATCCCCCGGATCGGATCCTGATGGGCCCGGGACCGAGCGATGTACACCCGCGCGTCCTGCGAGCCATGAGCACGCCGCTCATCGGACATCTCGATCCGGCGTTCATCGAGATCATGCAGGAAGTGCAGGCGCTTCTCCGATACACGTTCCAGACCGACAATCGATGGACGATCCCGGTAAGCGGGACGGGCTCGGCGGCCATGGAAGCCGCATTCGCCAACATGGTCGAGCCGGGCGACGTGGTCCTCGTGCCGACCAACGGTTACTTCGGCGCCCGCATGGACAGCATGGCCCGGCGCGCCGGTGGCCGGGTCGTTCACGTCGATGCCCCCTGGGGTGAACCCCTGGACCCCGAGGACGTACGGTCGGCGTTCCAGGAGCACCGGCCGCGGGTGTTCGGCTTCGTCCACGCTGAGACGAGCACCGGGGCTCTGCAGCCGAACGTGGCCGCGCTCACGGCGATCGCGCACGAGCACGACGCGTTCGTGATCGCCGATACCGTGACCTCGCTTGGCGGCGTCGAGCTTCGGGTCGACGACTGGGACATTGACGTCGCCTACTCGGGCGGCCAGAAGTGCCTGTCCTGTCCGCCGGGCGCCAGTCCGCTCACGCTGAACGATCGGGCATTCGACAAGGTCCGCGCCCGAAGCGAAATGGTACGCAGCTGGTACCTCGACGTCGGCCTGCTCGAGAGCTACTGGGGGGACGACCGCTCCTACCACCACACGGCGCCGATCACGGCCATCTACGGCCTGCGTGAGGCGCTGCGACTGGTCGCCGAGGAGGGGATCGAGGAACGCTGGGCCCGGCATCTCCATATCGCCGGGGCGCTGAAGGCAGGGGTCGAGGCGATGGGCCTCCGGATGAACCCGGAGGACGCTTTCTGGCTCCCCAGCCTGAACGCAGTGCGAATTCCGGAGGGCGTGGACGGGAAGGCCCTGTGCCGACACATCCTCGTCACCCATGGAATCGAAATCGCCGGGGGACTCGGCGACCTGGCCGGCAAGATCATCCGTATCGGCTGTATGGGTCACTCGGCGCAGCCCCGCAACGTGCTGAACCTGCTGCCGGCCCTGGCGGACGGTCTTGCCCGGCAGGGAATCGAGCTGGACGCGGCGGCCGGACTCGCGGCAGCGGCCGAAGCGCTGGAAGAGAAGTGACACGGGCGGACGACGTCCGGTTCTGGCGTCTCGCCCTCGGCGTGGTCCTGGCGGCCGTCGTCGGGCGCCTGGTCATGGCAGGCCTGGTCCCGCTTCTCCCGGACGAAACGTACTACTGGGAGTGGTCGCGCCGGCCGGCGCCGTCGTACTTCGATCACCCCCCGGCTGTCGCGGCGGTCATCGCGTTCGGTACGGCGCTGTTCGGCGAAACGCGCATCGGCGTGCGCTTTGGATCCGTTCTCTTGAGTCTCCTGGGCTCGCTCGCGGCGGTCTCGATCGCGCGCCGGCTCGTCGGCGGGAGGGCCGCGTTGATCGCCGCCCTCGCCCTGGCCGTCATGCCGATGGCCGCTGCCGGCCTGCTCCTCGCGACGCCGGACGCTCCTCTGCTGGCCGCCTTCGCCGTCGGGACCCTGGCGCTCGTTCGGGCCGTGGAGAAGGAACCGGGCAGCATGTCCGAGATCGCCTGGTGGTGTGCTGCCGGCCTGGCACTCGGAGCGGCGCTGCTGTCCAAGTACACGGCCGTACTGCTGCCTGCCGGGGTCGCACTCGGCTTCGTCCTGGACCCGCGTCTTCGGCGCCGTCTCCTGACTCCCGGTCCCTGGATCGGGGTCGGGCTTGGGCTGGCTGCTTTCTCCCCGGTGATCATGTGGAACGCCCAGCTCGGCTGGCCGTCGTTCGCGTTTCAACTGGACCATGGTCTCGGGGGCGCCGGGTCGGACGCCGGACTCCTCAGGCAAGGACTCGATTCGCTGAATCGGGTCCTGGAGTACCTGGGCGGACAGCTCGGCCTGGTTTCGCCGATCCTGTTCGCGCTCATGGGAATCGCGGTGGTGGTTTCCCTGCGCGTTGGAGTGCGAGGCGAGGGCGATGAGCGCCGCACGGTTTTGGCCGGAATCGCCCTCGTGGTGTTTGGCACGTTCGCGATGAGCGCGCTCAGGAGACACGTCGAACCCAACTGGCCGGCGCCGGCCTACGTGGCGGGGGTGGTTCTTCTGGGTGCGGCGACCTGGCGGGATCGCGGGCAGCGGTGGCTGAAGTGGGGGCTGGGGCTCGGCGCAGGGCTGGTGGCCGTGATCTACGTCCAGGCCCTCGTGCCCGCACTTCCCATCGACGCCCGACGCGACCCGATCGCTCAGGGTCACGGATGGGAACGGCTGGCGGAAGTGACCGGCGACGCTCGCACGCAGATGCTTGCCGCCGCCTGTCCCGCGGTCTACGTGGCCACGAACCGATACCAGGAGGCGTCGCAGCTGGCATTCCACTTGCCAGATCATCCGGCGGTAACCTCGCTCAACATCCGGCGACGCTCCAACCAGTACGACCTCTGGCCCGGCTTCCAGGATATGGCGAGTACCGGAGATTGCCTGGTCTTCGTGGACATCGACGACGGGTGGGCCCGTCAGATCGTCGCAGACCTCGGCGGCAGGTTCGAATCGACTGCCGAGATCGGGCCGTTGCAGAGGAAACGCGACGGCGGCGTGACGGCCGACTACCGGCTGTGGGCTTTTCAAGGCTGGACGGGAGCATCTCTCACTGCCGGCCCCTGAGGCTCTGGCTCACCCGCCAGCGGCCTTCGCCATCTACACCTGAATTCGTGGTCAGTCCGTGCCCCGCCCCAGGTAGTCCACCGCCAGCGTGACCATGGCCCGGACACCGATTTCGAGCGCGTCCTCGTTCACATAGAAGTAGGGCGAGTGGTTCGAGGCGGCCTCGCCGAAAGCCACCCCTGGCGCGTTGACTCCGAGCATGAAGTAGAAGCCGGGAGCCTCCTGGGCGAAGAACGAGAAGTCTTCCGCGACCATGAGCGGCGGGATCTGAATCAGGCCTGGCTCGCTGACGACCCGGCGCAGGCTCTCGAGCGACGCTGCGGTCAGGCCGGGGTCGTTGTACGTGACCGGGTAGAAGCGGCGAATCTCGACCTCGGCCGTGGCCCCGGCGCTCTCGGCGATGCCTTCGGCCGTGCGGCGGATGCGCTCGTGGACTTCGTCCTGCACCGCCGGGTCGTGCGTGCGGATCGTCCCGTCCAACGTCACCGTGTCCGGGATGATGTTGAACCGAACGCCCCCCTGGATCTTCCCGACCGTGACCACGACCGGGTCGGTCGCCGCCACCTGGCGGCTCGGGATCGTCTGGAGGGCCAGGACGATCTGCGAGGCCACGACGATCGGGTCCACGCCCATTTCCGGCGCCGCGCCGTGCGTCTGCTTGCCGATCACGGTGATCGTGAACTCGTCGGCGCTCGCCATGATCCCGCCGGATCGCCATCCGATCAGCCCGGTCGGAAACGGTGAGGTGTGCAGTCCGAAATAGGCGTCGGGCCTCGGCCCTTCGACTGCCCCCTCGGCGATCATCAGCTCGGCCCCGCCCTCTTCGCCTGCCGGCGCACCTTCCTCGGCGGGTTGGAACAGGAACACCACCGTCCCTGCCAATTCCTCGCGCATCCCGGCCAGCACGCTGGCGGCGCCCATGAGGGCGGCGGTGTGAGCGTCGTGTCCGCAGGCATGCATGACGCCTACTTGCTGGCCGTTGTATTCGGTGGTGACGGTCGAGGCGAAGGACACGTCGGCGAGTTCGGTGACCGGCAGAGCGTCCATGTCGGCTCGCAGCCCCACCACGGGGCCCGGCTGGCCGCCTCGGAGCACGCCCACGACCCCCGTATGCGCCACGTCGGTGCGTACCTCGTCGAGGCCGAGTGATCGGAGATGGTTCGCGACCATATCCGCGGTGCGGAACTCCCGGTTCCCGAGCTCCGGGTTCTCGTGAATATCGCGCCGCCAGGCGACGACGTCGCTCCGCGACATCGGCGGCGAGGCTATCGATCCGGGCATGCAGCGAACCGGAGTCCTGCGCGCGTGCCGGCCCCGCAGTCAGGAGCGACGACCGCCAGGCCTGCCGCGAACGTTCGCACGGCCCTCACTCGGCGTATTCCCATGTAGCGAATGCCATCAGGACACCCGCGTCGTTCTCCAGCTCCAGGCGGTCACCGCGCAGGAAGACTCGTGTCGCGGAATCCAGGTTCCGGAGGAATGCCTGCTCGAGATCCATCCGGCCATCGGGACACGCCATGAGAGTGGCGCCCTTCGGGCCCTGGACGATCTGGTGTCCGTTCTCGATCACGAAATCGCCGAAGTACCGATTACAACCGTCGAACCCGCCGACGCGACCTTCTTCTCTCAGGCCGAGGGTGACCGGGCCGTTTTCCGGGAGCGACGCCAGCGCCGCCCGAACGAGCTCCGCCGTCGCCTCGTCTCCGAGGTCGGCCGCTGGCCCAAAGGCTTCGAGAGCCCAGGGTCGCAGCATCGGGTTCGCGTCACTCTCGCCCGCTGCCACGGGAGTCTTCTCCAGGACTTCGACCAGTGTCCAGCGGAGCGAAGAAGCATCAGCCGGCGGGTCTCTCCACGACGGTTTCGCGGACCATCAGCCGGTACTCGTACCCCGCTTCATGCTCGAATCCATGGATCGGGTCGTACCACAACGTCCAGTCTGCGTCCGCGCTCTCGCGCACGTTCAGGCACTGCTGCGGCCCAACGCCCACGCAATCCGAGACGAAATGGGCCACCAGGATCTCCTTGTCGACCGCGGCTGGCGGCTCGCCGGCATCTGCAGCGCCGTCGTCGCACGCCGCCCCTGCGAGCGCGACCAGCGCGACCGCGAGCACGAGATTCAGTCTCCCGTTCATGGTACCGGCTCCTTCTCGGATGGTCGTCATTCGTCGCGCGTGATCGGCCGGGTGAGACAGGTCGGACCCCCACCCCCTTTGGTGCTGATCTCACGACCCCTGTACGTGTGCACTTCCGCCCCCGCCGCTTCGAGTCGCCGGCGTGTGACCGGGTTTCCTTCCAGGGCCACGCACCGCCGCGGTCCCACGGCCAGGACGTTGCAACCCATGCTTTCGAACTCCTCGTCCGGCACTTCGACGAGTTCGCACCCGTTCTTGAGGAGGTGCTGGCGAAAGGGAACCGGAAGAAGCGGCGAGTAGACCACGGCCAGGTCCCGGTCCACGGGGCTGTAACATCGACATCAGGTGAAACACGTCGCCCGGTCCATGCCAGTGAGGCAGGGGTACCGGAATCACGCGGTCCACTTCGCCACCGAGCAGGCTGCGCAGCTGTCGGATTCCCTCGGCGTTCGTGCGGTAGCCGAGGCCCACCGCCACGTTTCGCTGGTCGATCCAGGCCACGTCGCCCCCCTCCACGGTGCCCGGGCCCGAGATTCGTCCGACAACCGGCACGTCGGCTTCACGCAGCGCTCTCTCGGCAGCCGTCGGCTCCGTGTCCCGTGCCGGTTTCCCCATGTTGCACAGGATGGCGCCGCGATCGCACACGACGCTCGCGTCCCGCACGTAAATGGAATCGGGTCCCGTCTCAGGATCGGAAGGGGCCATGACCACGTCTGCCCCCAGGTCCCGGAGGAGCGCAAGAAACGCGTCGTACTCCGAGACGGCGGCCGCGAAATCCGGACGGGCCGTGTACCCGAGCCTCTCCCAGGCCTCGTCCAGGGTCGGCTGATCGACGAAGGCGTCGCGCGCGTGCTTCAGCAAGAACCCGGCGCATGGTCCGGGTGTCGGACTGTCCCAGCGAGCTCATGAATTCACCTCATCGGTTCGAACGGAGGCCGGGAGCCCCGTCGCCACACGACCCACACGTACATTGGAAGGCCCGAAAACAGCAGAATGAGCCCCCAGTAGACGGTTTCCTGGCCCGCGCCCGCGATCGCCCACATGGCGTACGCGAACCCGAGCAGGGCCGTGACGATGGCTCCGGTGAGCCGCTGTCCTTCGAATCTCTCGCGATCGCGTGCGTAGATCATGATCTCGGCGAGCGCGCATATGGCATAGGGGAGAAGGGCGGTCAGTGTCGCCAGCAGGATGACGAACGTGAACTGGTCCACGAGAGTCTCGCTCGAGTTCAGCATCATGAGACCGGTCACCAGGACGCTCGAGAACACGAGCGCGAAGGCCGGCGTGCCGCGCTTCGACGTCCGGCCGAGGACAGCCGGAAATATCCCGTCGCGGGCGGCGGCCCACGGAATACGACCTTGAAGCAGGATCCACCCGTTCAGGGCGCCGAAAGCCGAGATCATCGCCCCCGCCGCTACCGCCGGCGCGGTCCAGCCGCCCCACATCCGGCTCGCCGCATCGGCGAACGGAGCGTTCGAGCCCGTGAGCTCGGCGGCCGGGATCACGCCCATCACGGCGGTGGTCCCCAACACGTAGACCACGGCGGCGAGAACGGTGCCCAGGATGGTGGCACGCGGAATCGTGCGCTCCGGGTCCACGACCTCCTCGGCAGGCACGGTGGCGGACTCGAAACCGAGGAAGGCCCACAGGGTCAGGGTCGCGGCCGCCGTGATCGCGGGGAAAGTCCCCTCTCCGCTGGTGTTGAACGGGCGGAAGTTCGCGGGATCCAGGTAGAGCAGGCCGAGCGTCCCGACGGCCACCAGCGGAGCCAGCTTGAGGATCGTGGTCACGACCTGGACCGAACCGGCCGTACGGACACCGCGCACGTTGACCCAGGTCAGGAGCCAGATCGCACCGATACCGATGGCCGATGCCAGGACCCGATCCGTGGCCAGGGCCGGCCAGAACCACGACAGGTAGCTCGTGAAGGCGACCGCGAGCGCCGCGTTCGCGACCCAGATCGAGATCCAGTAACCCCAGCCGACCAGGAAGCCGGCGAAGTCACCGAAGCCGGCTCGCGAGAAGGCGTACGGACCACCGGCTCGCGGTACGAGGCGGCTGAGGCGCGCGAATACGAGGGCCAGCAGCATGGCGCCTGCGCAGGTGAATCCCCACCCGAGCAGGCTGATTCCCCCGAACGACCCGAGCGAGGCAGGCAGGAGGAACACGCCCGAACCGATCATGTTCCCGACCACCAGGGCGGCGGCCATCCACATGCCCATCTTTGCCGGGGTACGCGACGCCATCAGGTCTCCGATCGTGCTGGAACCGGTTCGGGGCAGGCAGCCTCGGTTCGCCGCCCGAACATACGGGACGCCCCATGGGCCTGCACATCCGGTGGCTCCCGCGTTGCCCGCGTCCCGCGCCTCGAACACATTGGGGTTCCGTACTGAAGGCTTCGTGACGTTACGCTCACCCTGATGACCGGAGACCGCGCGCGTGGGACTCGCCCGGGCGATGCTTCTCAAGGGATCCGACAGTCGATGGCTGGCGGACCAGCTGTCCCGAAGGCGCTTCGTGCGACGAGCTACGTCCCGGTTCATGCCCGGCGAATCCATGGACGATGCCCTTCGGGCGGCCGGCTCCCTGGCCGAGAGGGGAATCACCGCGATCCTCACGCTTCTCGGCGAGAACGTGGACGACGCGGCAGCGGCCGCGACCGTGGCGGATGAGCTCGCAGCACTTCTCGCGCGCGCGGCGACGACCGGTCTCGACGCGGACATTTCGGTCAAACCGACTCATCTCGGGCTCGACGTCGGCTTCGACGTCGCCGCCAGTAATCTCCAGGCCCTCGCTTCCGCTGCCGCCCGGCAGGGGCGGATGGTGGCCGTGGACATGGAATCCACGGCCTACTGCGACCCGACGCTCGATCTGTACCGGGTGCTGCGGGCGGAGCACGACAACGTCGGGATCTGCCTCCAGTCCTACCTCTATCGGACCGACACGGACCTCGAGGCTCTGCTGGATTGCGCGCCAATGATCCGGCTCGTGAAGGGGGCGTACAAGGAGCCGGCCGCTCTCGCCTACCCGAAGAAGTCCGACGTCGACGCCAGCTACCTGCGCCTGTCCGGGACCCTGCTCGAAGCGGCGCGCGACGGAACGGCGAAGGTATCGTTCGGCACGCACGACGCGCACATGATCGCCGAGATCAACCGCCGGGCGGCGGACATGAAGTGTCCGCGCGAGACTTACGAGTTCCAGATGTTGTACGGGATCGAACGAGACCTGCAGGCTCGGCTGGCGGAGACCGGATACCGTATGCGAGTCCTGATCAGCTACGGCGCGTACTGGTTCCCGTGGTACATGCGCAGGCTCGCCGAACGACCCGCCAACGTCGGTTTCGTATTGCGGAGCCTGTTCCGGGGATGATGAGAAGGGGCCGCCCGTGGGACGGCCCCCTCGCCTGCGACTCCAGCCATGCGGCTCCGGCTTAGACTACCTGCCCTCAGGCGCCGGAGGCGCCTCCCAGCCCTCCTGGATCAGGGGCATTTCCGCCGCGATCTGCAGATCCATGAGATTGTTGATCGTCCGCTCGAGCATGAGCCAGCGGGCCCCTACCAGCGGGGAAATCTCCTTGGCGAACTTCTTGTAGTACTTCTCGCGCAGCTTGCTGCGGCTGCTCTCCACCTTGAAGCTCGTCTTGGCAAGGTCGGCCGCCTTGTCCTCGGTCATGTTGCTGAAGCTCGCCGCGTAGTCCTTGATGAGAGCGATACGCTGATCGACGATGAGGGACAGCTCGTAGTCGTAGTCGCGATAGATCTGCCAGAACGGCTCCGATTGCGCCTCATCCAGCGCCATGGCCTCGGTCATCACGGCAACCTTCTGGGTCTTGATATCGGACCTCAAGAGTTCGACATACTGCTCCTGGCCATAAGCGGTATTCGCCGCAAGCAGGAGAGCGAGGAATACGAATATCTTCTTCATCGGCACTTCTCCGTGTTGTGTTCGCTGGCGGCTGCATGCCAGCATTCGCTTTCTCGTGCGCGCGGAATCTGAACCTCGCTCGCTCGACGGGCAAACTCACGGAACCAGAACCCGGCCCAGGCGAGGAAGAACGACCACGAGTTCCTGACGCTGACGGAAGATAGCAGCTTCCGTCATCCCATGAACACGAAGCGGGCCCACAGCGGCGATGACAGGAACACGAACGAAACCCCGGCCGATATCCACAGCAGACGCCTGACCTTCTTCCGGGTCGCCGGGGAGGCGCAAACGGCTCCTGCTTCGCACGCCGCGGCTTCCTCCCGGTCCACCAGGTGGAAGGCCAGCCACAGCAGTCCGATCGCCGCCACGACGAAGAAGGGCCGATAGGGCAGGAACCCGGCCAACGCGGCGCCGGACATGCCCGCCGAAGCCAGGACCAGCGGTCCGGTGCAACACAGCAGTGACCCGAACGCGGCAGCGACGCCGCCTGTCATCGACGCAAGAGCTCCTCTCATGCGTGTGAACCTAACACGCCGAGGCGGATCTTTCGCGAATCGCAGGGGTTTGGGAGCGTTGAGGCGACGGAGCCCAGGGCAACGGAGAGTGAGAATACGAATGCGTGAACCGCCGCGAAGTCCAACCCTGTCCGCTCTGGCCGTTGCCGTCTCCGTGGTCGGATTCTCGGGCTGTGGAGGCGACGACTTCACCGGCCCCGAGGCCCCCGCCGGCGCCATCGAATTCCAGTCGGTGACCACCGGGTATTTCCATTCCTGCGGCCTCACCCCGGCCGGCACGGCTTACTGCTGGGGAGGCAACACCTGGGGCACGCTGGGTGACGGTTCGCTTACGGCGAGCAATCGGCCCGTTCGCGTAGCCGGCGGACAGCGATTCATGGCCATCGAGGCCGGCGCCGGACACACTTGCGGCGTCACCGACTCCGGGCACGTGTACTGCTGGGGTCTGAACGACGAAGGGCAGGCAGGCGCGGACTGGGTAACCCGCGGAATCGTGGAACCCGTGCGACTGCCGGGCAGCCAGTTCTGGGTCGAGGTGAGCGCGGGACACGATCATTCCTGCGCGCTGACCCACGAGGGAGTCGCCTGGTGCTGGGGGGACAACGTCACCGGGCACCTGGGCAGCGGCGATCCGATCGACAAGTCCTCTCAGCCCGTTCTCGTGGCCTCTTCCGTACCCTTCACGACCGTCGTTGCGGGCTATTACCAGTCGTGTGCGCTGGCGGAATCGGGCCAGATGTACTGCTGGGGGCGCAATGATCAGGGACAGATCGGGGACGGTTCAAACGAGAACCGGTTCACGCCCGTGCCGGTGGCCGGTGGTCTCACGTTCCGCACGCTGGGAGGCGGAGACGCGTTCATGTGCGGAATCACGACCGGCGGCTCCACGTGGTGCTGGGGCAGCAACCGGAATGGTGAGCTGGGCGATCCGACTCTTCCGAGCCAGGTCGTCCCCGTCGAAGTCGATGGTCTGCCGGAACTTCGTAGGATCTACGGCGCCGGAGGCGCGTTCACCCTGCCGAGCGCTCCCGCCTACGCCTGCGGACTGACCGCCTCAGGTGAGGCCTGGTGCTGGGGCGGGACCATCCGCGGTGGGTTGTGGGAAGGCCCCACCGACGGACCGGTCCGCGTGGAGTCCGGCATTCGTTTCCGCAACCTAGGGCTGGGCGCAGAGCATCTCTGCGGCGTGACCAACGAGGGCTGGGCGTTCTGCGGCGGCGCCAACTACGCCGGCCAGATCGGAGACGGAACGTCGCAGGACCGCGCCTCGATGGTGGGCGTGGTGCGGCCTTAGGCTCAATCGCCGAAGCTGATCCCCAGTTCGCGGGCCGTCAGCATCGTGTCGCAGTCCAGCGGCACGGTCTTCATGCGCGCGATCGCGCTCGACAGGGGCACGTAGCGAACGGTCGGCGGATCGAGGGCCACCATACAGCCGAAGCACCCCTCCGCGATCCCCCGTACGGCGGCCGATCCGAATCTGAGGGCCAGCAGGCGATCGCGCGTGGTCGGGCTTCCGCCGCGAAGCAGGTGCCCGAGAACCACGGCCCGTGTCTCCTTCCCCGTCAGATCCGCAAGCTGCCCGGCGACCTGATGGCCGATCCCGCCCAGGCGCTCCTGCTGGCCGATCGTCTTGCCCACTATCGACCGCTGACCATCGACGGCGTGGGCCCCTTCCGCGACCACGATGATCGCGAAGTCGCGGCCCCGCTTCGCACGCAGCGTCACCCGCTCAGCCACCTTCTCGATGTCATACGGGATCTCGGGGATCAGGACGGCGTCGGCGGTCCCCGCGACCCCTGCATGAAGGGCGATCCAACCGGCATAGCGGCCCATCACCTCGACCACCATCACCCTGTCGTGCGCCTCGGCGGTCGAGTGCAGACGGTCCACGCACTCGGCGGCGAAGCTCACCGCGGTGTCGAACCCGAATGTCACGACGGTCTCGGCCAGGTCGTTGTCGATCGTCTTCGGCACGCCGACCACTCGAACACCCTTCTGGGACAGGACGTTCGCGATCCCCAGAGACCCGTCGCCTCCGATCGCCACCAGCGCATCCGTTCCCAACGCGTTCAGCTTCTCCACGAGTTCGTCCGACCGGTCACGCTCGTACCACTGCCCGTCGTCTCCCAGGGTCGGATAAGCGATCGGATTCCCCCGGTTGGTGGTCCCGAGGATCGTACCCCCCAGGTGAGTGATCCCGCGCACGGATTCGCGCGTGAGATTCATGATCCCACCATCGGGGTAGGCATCCGGGGTCATGAGACCGTTGTACCCATCTCGGATGCCGAGACACTCCCAGCCGCGTTGCAACGCCGACAGCACGACGCTGCGGATTACGGCATTGAGGCCTGGCGCGTCTCCGCCCCCGGTATTGATGGCGATCCGGCGAATAGCCTGGCTCATTCGCGCTCTCCATGGAGGTGACGGTGCGGTGATACTCGGACGTCAATATAGCGGCAGGGTGGGCCGAGCGAAGGGATGAGAGCCTGGGGCGGCGGTCCTGAGGGGGCCGCACGACTCCTCATTCCTCGGCGGTTCATGTATACTGGAATGGCAGACACGGAGTGCCCCTGCCCCGGCCCGGCCGGAGTCCCGCTCTGCCACCCGTTGAACGGATCTTCTGCGCGGCCCCCCTGCAGGCCCGTACCCGTTGCTCTCTCGGGAGGCTGTCATGTCAGCACCAGGATTTCTCCGTCGCCTCGACGAGCGCGGTGCCGCGCTCGCAGTTACTCGCAGTGTCCCTCGTGGTTTGCCTGCTCGCAGCGGCCCTGGCCGTAGACGTCGGTCTCCTGGTCACCGCCCGCACCGAGGCGCAGCGCACCGCCGATATGGCGGCTCACGCCGGCGCCTCCGCCTTGATTCAGAGCCCGTACAGCGAGGCAGCGGCCCGGTCGGAAGCCATCGCGTTTGCGGCGAAGAACGACATTCGCGGCGATTCGACGGTCGTGCTCCCCGAAGACGTCGAGGTCATGCTCGACGAGTCCAAGGTGCGTGTGACCGTCCACCGAACCGTCAACCGGGGCAGCCCGATCGCGACCTTCTTCGCGCGCATGCTGGGTGTCGACGAGGTCGACATCCGGGCCATGGCAGCGGCCATCGCCCGCCCGGCCGATGCCGTCGACTGCCTCCTTCCGGTGGCAATCGCGGACCGTTGGCGGGAAGCCGATGGAACGCCGGCGGACGTCAACGATACATGGGACCCGGACGACGGAGACAAGTACGACGGCGGCTCGGTCGGTTACACCACGGACGATCTCGGCCGGTTGATCACCCTGAAACCGTCACAGGGTGCGAGTCACAAGAACGACGGAACCAGTCCGGGCGACACGATTCCCGACAGCAACCGCTTCGAGGCGGGCTGGTGGTACCTGTGGTATCCGACGGGAGGCGGTGGAGCGAAGACGCTGCGCGAGCAGGTCCTCAGGTGCCCGGAGCTGAGCAAGCCCTGGGGAGTAGGCGACTGGGTGACGGACAAGAACGGCAACGTGCAGAGTATCCAGAAGGCGTTCAACGACTTGATCGCCCGGGACCCGAGCGCTTACTGGGATGACGGCTGCAAATGCGTCAAGGGATCCGCGTTTCCCGTCTCACCGCGACTGCGCGCCATTCCCATGTTCAATCCGGAAACGTACACGAAGCAGGGGCCGGGATCGAATTTCCAGATCGCTGACTTCATGGGCGTATTCGTGATCCCCGGTCCGCCGGGCCCGCCGGGCCAGCAGAGTACGTATGCGTACATCGCATCCATCCAGGGACAACTGGGTGGAGGAGGACCGACCACGGGACCGCTTGTGTTGGCGGTTCAGATCGTAGAGTAGGGCGGGCGCCGCGGGTCGCACACGCACGGGAAGAAGCGGCGCTCCTACGAGCGCCGCTTTCTCCTCCGGGACGTGACGATCCCGATGAGAAGCCCCACGACCGAGGCCAGCGGAGCATACAGGAACGCGGCCACCGCTCCGCTCAGCGCATCCCAGGGAAGAAGCAGAGGGCTCGCGAAGAGAACCAGGAAGACCCCGCCGCCGACCAGCGCACCGCCCACGCATCCGTGCCGGGCGGCACCTCCGACGTCCTCTCGACCGCCTCGCACGGCGTACCACCCCAGGAAGGCCGACGCGACGGCAAAGGGTAGCGGCCACAGCAGCAGGAAGCTCAGGTCGTCAGCGGCACCGCTTGCCAGCCCACCGCCTGCCGCGCTGTCCACCGCCACCCAGGCGGCTAGCACCGACCCGAGGGCCGCCGCTGCGCGGAGGACCCTCGGCGACCTGGAACGGCTTACAACCAACGCCGGCTTCTCACGAACAGGAACATCCCCACCGCCACCGCCAGCATCAAAAGCAGGGCCGCGGGATATCCGAAGGCCCAGCCGAGCTCGGGCATGTTCCAGCGCGATGCCGATGGGTCGAAGTTCATCCCGTACAACCCCGCAATGAAGCTGAGCGGAATGAACGTGGTGGCCACTATCGTCAGCACCTTCATCACCTCGTTCATCCGGTTGCTGACCATCGTCAGGTAGGTGTTCATCAGGTCGCTCGCAACATCCCTGAGCGCCTCGGTCAGATCTATGATCCGGACCACGTGGTCGTAGGCGTCCCGCAAGTACTTCTGAGTATCCTCCTCGATGAGGTGGTCCGCCTCGCGCTGCATGATCGCGAGCATGTCACGGTGCGGCCAGATCGCCTTGCGGAGATTCACCAGATCCCTCTTCAAGGCGTGCAGGCGCGCCAACGTGTCCCGGTCGGGCTCGCCGAACACTTCATCCTCCAGCGCGTCCAATTCGTCGCCCAGCGCCTCCAACACCGGGAAATAGCCGTCCACGACCGCATCGATCAACGCATACGCCAGATAGTCCGGAGCGCGCGAGCGTATCCGGCCGGAACCGTGCCGAATCCGCTCTCTGACCGGGTCGAAGCAATCGCCCGCTTCCTCTTGCATCGTCAGCAGAAACCCCTTGCCGAGCAGCATGCTCACCTGCTCGGTTCCCGCGTGGCCCGGAAGCGGCATGCGGACGACGATGAACAGTTGATCGCCAAAGGCCTCGACCTTCGCTCGCTGCCCCATGTTCACCGCATCCTCGAGCACGAGGCTATGAACGTCGAAAACCTCACCGACCTTCCTGAGCACCTCGGGATCGCCCACGCCGTTGACGTTGATCCACAGGACCGGGTGTGACCCGACGAGTTCTCGAATCTCCTCGGGCCTCGAGATCTCCGCCTCCTCCAGCCTGTCCGGTCCGTAGGCCATGGCCCGGATCTCGGCCGGAGATGAACCGGGATCGGACACCAGGGTGCCAGGAGAAGAACCCGCCGGCGCCTTGCGCCGGTGGAACCGGAGGCGCGACCGACGGTGTGGAAGCCGGTACCGGTCAGGGTGGTTCTCTGTCACCGTCTCATCCTCCCGTCTGAGGAATCGACTCCAGCGCTCGTTCGACCGGAGGATCGAAGTGAACATCCAGCTGCGGAAACGCGATCGTGATTCCGTCTTCCTGCAAGGCCCACCAGATCGCCTCATTCAGGATCGACCGCTGCCGGCGCAGGTCCCACGGATCATTCGTCCACACGGAGACCATGAAGTCGACGCTCGACGAGCCGAATTCCCGCATGAGGATCCTCGGCTCCAGGCCCGGCGAACGCCACGAAACGGACTCGGCCGCGCGCAGCAGCGACTCCTTCACTGCGTGCATATCCGAGGAGTACACGACTCCCACCGTGCCATCGATACGGTACAGGGTGTCCTTCAGCGTATAGTTCGTCACCGTCGACTGGACGAGGACGGAATTGGGGATAATCAGGTCTTCCTCGTTGAGCGCGCGGGCCAGCGTGGAACGGATACCCAGCTGCTTGATCGTGATGCGCCGGCCGTCCACTTCGACGACGTCGCCCGGCTTGATGCTGCGTTCGAACAGTAGAATAACCCCCGAAACGAAGTTCTGGGCAATGTTCTGCATCGCGAAGCCGATCGCGATGGCGAACAGGGCACCGGCAGCGAAGAGCGCGGTCAGGTCGATTCCGAGCGTGTGAAGAGCGAGACCAAACCCGGCGATGAGAATTCCGTAGTGGACCAGCCGTTCCGTCACCGCGATCGATCCGGCGCCCTGCACATCGCGGCTCGCGGCGACCCGGGTCAGCCACCGCCCCAGGAGCCAGGTGATGGCGAACGTCACCAACACGATGATCGCCGCCGTCGCCATCGTCGCCACCGTCACATCGGTGTTCCCCAGGGTGAACAGCTTCAGGTCCAGAATGGTCAGCAGATCCGCTGGAAACAGGTCGTTCACTCGCGCGCTCTCCGGCAAGGGACATCCAGGGCACAACTCATCCTGATAGTATACGGTGAGACCATGATCCGTCGAACTTGGGAGGTTTCTGCATGTATGGATGGGAGAGAGACGCGCTCGGAATCGACACGCTGGGAGAGATCCGGGGTTCGGTGTCCGTGGGCATGACCCTCGATGCGGCGGCGTCGGACCGGGCGGCCTGGTGGATTGCCACCCTCTTTGGCCCGGACTTCTGGACGCACTGGCGGGTCGGCCTTCTCAGACCCACCCTGCTCGGCAAAGCCGACCATCCGATCGCCCCGCCGGAACCGATGATCATGAGCCTGCCGCAGTTCGTCGGTAAGAAAGTGGCGGACATCGGCGAACACATGGGCTTCATTGCCGTGTGTCCCGCGATCATCGAGGAAAGGTCCCTGGCCTTCGGAGTCGTGGGCACGACCGAGGAGGAGGCGGTCCAGCGGCGAGTCGAACCACGGGAACGCTGGGCTCTCGTGGCACCCAGCGATATCGCCGAGAGATTGAAGCTGACGCCCGAGGCTCACGTGCGAGTTCGGCTGTTGCCCTCGTCGTACAGGGCCGACGCCCCACACGGTTGATCCTGCTTGCCGCCGCCGGCTTGGCTACGATGAGCGTCCGAGATCTTAGCGCAGAGCCGCCGCCCCTGTTATCGTCCGTCTGCTGACTTGATCCCCGCGAGTTGGAGGTTTTCCATTGGGGCAGACGAAGATCGACGCAGCATCCCCACCGCCGGAATCGACGTCCGGTAATCAGGGGTCGGTCCCGCGATCGGAGAGCGCTGCCACGCGGCGGCCTCTCGTCGTTGGAGTGGCCGGGGGAAGCGGCTCCGGAAAGACCACGGTGGTCAAACGGCTTCTCGAAGGTCTGGATCCCACCTCTGCCAGCCTGCTCCACCACGACTCCTACTATCGCGACAACCCCGACCTGACGCTCGAACAGCGGGCGGCGATCAACTACGATCACCCGGACAGTCTCGAAACCTCGTTGATGGCGGAGCACGTGCGCCTGCTCCTCGCCGGACAGACGGTCGATGTGCCGGAGTACGACTTCACCGTGCATCGAAGGCTTCCCGCTACTCGGCGGGTCGAGCCGCGGCCCCTGATCATCATCGACGGAATTCTCGTGCTCGCCGACCCGGAGCTTCGGGACCTGATGGACATCCGCATATTCGTGGACACGGACTCGGACATCCGATTCATCCGGCGACTCGGACGCGACACGAAGAAGCGGGGCAGAACGGTGGAGTCGGTAGTCCGACAATACCAGCAGACGGTGCGGCCGATGCATCTCGAGTTCGTGGCGCCAAGCCGGCGACACGCTCACATCATCGTGCCGGAGGGCGGCAAGAACGATGTGGCCATTGGCATGCTGGTAGCGCGACTCCGTTACCTGGTGGCACGGGGCGGCTGAGGCCCGGCCCCTTCGGGCGGACCTCGCCGCTCGCACTCTCATCGTCAGTCCTGCAGGACGAACGTCACCTTCAGGTTCACGCGGTACAGGCTCACCCGTCCGTTCTCGACCATCACCTGCTGGTCTTTCACCCAGGCACTGCGGATCCCGTCCACCGTCTTTGAAGCACGCTCCAGTCCTTCCTGAATCGCGGCCTCGAAGCTGACGGTCGAATCGGTAGTGAGTTCGATGTGCTTTGCAATCGCCATCAGTGCGGTCCTTTGATGAGATGGATGAAATGAGGGGCCCGGTCGCCCGGGCCCCTCGGCTACCTGTGCTCTAGTCCTCGATCACGAACTGGACCCGGCGATTGCGAGCCCTTCCCGCGTCCGTGTCGTTCGAAGCGATCGGGTCAGCTTCGCCGAAACCCTTCGCCGTGAGTTGATTCGCGTTGAGGTCGAAGTTTGCCAGGAGATAGTCCCTGACCGCATCGGCCCGACGCTGACTCAGCTGCATGTTGTACCCAGCGGCGCCGACGGCGTCGGTGTGCCCCTGGATCTCCACGCTCGCCTCGGGCCGTGTGGTCAAAGCCTGCCCGACTTCGTTCAGGGTGGCCAGCGTCGCGGGCGTGATGTCCGCGCTGTTGAACTCGAATTCCACGTTGTCCAGGACCAGCAATCCCGCCGCGATGCCGGCCTGCACGACCGTGCAGCCGACAGAATCCACTTCGGCGCCGGCAGGGGTGTCCGGACACTGGTCGATTCCGTCGAACACGCCGTCAGCGTCCGTGTCCAACGGACAACCGGTAGCGTCCACTCGGACGCCAGCGGGCGTGTTGGGGCACAGGTCGATCCCGACGAAGATGCCATCGCCATCCCGGTCGGTCGGGCAGCCGCGGTCGTCCACTTCGGCGCCGGCGGGGGT
The DNA here is from genome assembly GCA_963807645.1 of uncultured Gemmatimonadales bacterium. Lineage (GTDB taxonomy): Bacteria > Gemmatimonadota > Gemmatimonadetes > Palauibacterales > Palauibacteraceae > Benthicola. Next base: position 432,087 of record CAWECO010000001.1, on the reverse strand, counting down.
GTCCGCACACTGGTCGATTCCGTCGAGCACGCCATCGGAGTCGCTGTCAGCCGGACATCCGCTTCCGTCTACCGTCGCCCCGGCAGGAGTATCGGGACACGTGTCAAGGTAGGCCGCCACACCGTCTCCGTCGTAATCGAACGCACACCCGGTCGCATCCACGTCCACTCCGCGCGGTGTGTTCGGGCACGCGTCACGACTGTCGGTGACGCCATCGCGATCTGAGTCCTTGGGACCACCCAGGAATAGCGACGCGCCGATCGTGTACTCGGTCGTGCTCAGGGTCTTGTCGTCAAGCTACGCACCCTCGGGATTGAGGGCGGCACGGGTGTCCTTGAGTCCGTCCGGCGAATGATAGTTGCGCCAGTCGAGCCGCATGGCGAAGGCCCTCGTGAAGAAGACCTTCAAGGCGGCTCCGTAGTTGAACGCGAATGCGCTTTCGGACTCGAGATCCGGGATGTCGAGGCTCCAGTTCTGCGACCCGGCACCTGCCAGCAATGCCAACTGGAAATTCCGCTCGATATTGAACGTGTAGGTCAGGTCACCGCCCCAGTTGGTCGCGGTGGCGTTCTGACGATTGAACGGCGAGCCCTGGATCTGCGAATCCAGGTAGCCGAAGAAACCTTCGAGACCGAGCCCGTTACGGAAGACATATCCGAGGCGGCCCCCGAAGTACTGGTTGTTGTCCAGGCTCCACGGCACCGGATCCTCTTCGAATTCCGGGGTCCCGATACCGTTCAGGACGCCGTAGAAAGCGTTGATCTCCACCCCGCCGCGTCCCAGGTCGTCCTGGGCCTGAACCGGCGTCGTAAGACAGAAAGCCGCCGGCACGAGTACCGCCAGCACGCACGCGAGCTTCATGGCACTTCCTCCGAAACAGGTGATGGAATCCCGGAAAATCCGGGACTTGTACGTCGCTTCCATTGACAGGGAGGGACGGGAAAAGTCACATCTTCAACAAGGTAAGCCGGAATGTGACCGGTTCACCGACCGGTTGTCAGAGGGTTCAGGTCGAATACATGCTCGATACAAGCCGTGCAAAGGCCTCGGACGCGGACCTGGTGCTGGAGGCGAAGAATGCTCCGGCCGGGGACATGCGCGCGTTCGCGGAACTGGTAAGACGCTACAGGGAGTCGGTGAATACGAACTGCCGTTACATGAGCGGCAGCCCGACGGACGCCGAGGATCTCGCGCAAGACGTATTCGTCAAGGCGTTCTTCGGTCTGAAGCGGTTCGAGGGAAGGTCGTCGTTCGAGACCTGGGTCAAGCGAATCAAGGCGAACCATTGCATCAACTTCCTCAAGAAGAGAAGCAGCCGGTCGTTCGTGGACGTGGACGATCCGGGAGTAAGCGCGAGCGATCGCGTCCGCGTGGAGCCGACCGGCCTGAGCGGGCTGGACCGACTCTCGAAGCGCGCCCGTATTCGGGCCGTGCTCGACGCCCTGCCGGAGAACATGAGGATTCCCCTTATCCTGCGAGACATGGACGGATTGAGCTACCAGGATATCGCCGAAGAACTCGGGGTCAGCCTCTCCGCCGCGAAGATGCGGGTGAAGCGAGGACGGGAAGCGTTTCGGGCCCTGTATGGAGTCCGGGAGGACGCAGAGTGATCGTCTTGCACTCGACCGGGGCCGCGCGCCGAAGGGAACGAGCCCATGGCCAGTGAACCGATCGTGGAACTCGCGGAATTGTCGGAGGAACCCTCCGATGGCTTCGAGGAACGCGTGCAGCGATCGATCCAACGCAGGAGCTTCGCAGGCGACCTCCTGGGCTACCTCTGGATGGCCCCGATCCGCATTGTGCTCGAATACCTGGGGCTGGCCCTGTCGCTGGGCGCCGACTCCAACAGAGAAAGACACGGTGACGAATGAACGGCTCGATCCTGGATCAACTCTCCGCGGCCTTCGGGTCGATGGTCGAGACCCTGGTCGCCTGGACACCGCGGGTGGCACTCGGCCTGCTTCTCCTGGTCCTGGCCCTGGTTGCCGCCAAGATCGTCGAGTGGGTGCTGCGGTCGGTTCTGACACGTCTGAAGTTCGACCAGGTCCTGACGCGCGCGGGAATCGATCGATTCCTCAAGCGAATTGGCGTTCGCCGGGAGCTCAGCCAGTTCCTGCCGCGACTCGTCTACTACCTCCTGTTGATCCTGTTCGCCAAGACCGCGGCGGATGCGTTGGGGCTCGCCGCCATTTCGGACGCGATCGGGGCTTTCACCAACTACCTGCCCAACATCGTCGCGGCGCTTCTCATCCTGATCCTGGGAAGCGCCGCCGCGCAGTTCGCGGGCAGAGCCGTGTCCGACGCGGCCGACAGCTCCGGGATCGACTTCGCATCCACCCTGGGTCAACTGGTCTCCGGCGTCCTGTTCTTCGTCCTCGGAATCATGGCCCTCTCCCAGCTCAAGATCGACACGGAGATGATCCAGCTCGTCTCCATGGGCGCCATCGCGGGTCTCGCCATCGCGTTCGGGTTGTCGTTTGGGCTCGGTTCGCGGGATATCACGCGAAACATCATCGCGGGCTTCTACGCGCGTAAGACGTTCGCGATCGGGGAGGAGATCGAAATGCGAGGCGAAAGAGGCATCCTCGAATCGGTCACCCCGACGCAGACACTGATCCGGCAGGCCGACCGGTTGGTGGCGGTCCCCAATGCGGTCTTCCTCGACGATGTGGTGAAGCAATAGAGCCGTGATCTGACAGCGGCGCGAGCGGCCAGGGTACGAAGAAGGGGCGGACCGTGCAGCACGGCCCGCCCCTTAGCGTGTGGGCTACAGAACCGGCGAGCGACGCTTTAGTCTCCCGCCTCGATCTTGGTGCGAGTCTTGAGAAGTTGGAGGCGGCTGTTCACGACATCGCGCTCCGATTGTGCCACCTTCGCGCGCAGTTCGGCGCGGTCCTTCTGTGCTTCCAGGGTCCGCTTTTCGAGTTCGTTCACCCGGCGCTCGAGGGTACGGGTTTCAGCCCCAAGACTCGATACACGGTCTCTGAGCTGGTCGCGGGCCTTCGCCAGCTCCAACTCGAGCTCGGCCGCCTTCCTGGTCGAGACTGCCAGTTTCAGGGCGTTGTCCCACGCGCTGATCTCCTTGCGTCGCAGCTCACGGCGCTTCTCGAGCAGCTCTTTGGCTCCCTCGGCGAGCTTCTTGTCGGACTCGAGCACCACCTCGTCCGCTTCACGGTCATCGTTCTTAGCGACTTTGAGGCGTGCCTTGATCGCGTCGATTTCCCGCTTCTGAGCCTCGAGCTGATCCCGGGCCAGGCGCTCCAGTTCCTCAGCGCTGCGCTTCTCTTCAACCGCTCGCGCTTCGTCTCGCCGGCTTGATTCGATGTTCGCCCGGATATCGTCCTGGCTCCGGATCGGAACCAGCACCAGGAACTCGTCCAGAGCGAGCCGATAGTGCTGAGCACGCTGGATTTCCTGCGGCGTTTCCTGATCGGCCTGGACAACGGCCCCCGGCTCGGCGTCCCTCTGATTCGAAGGGACGCTAGACGGAAACGGTTGCTGGGCTTGAAGCGGCACCGATACAAATACCACGCCTGCCGCTGCCAATAACACCCTGTGCTTCATGATTGACCTCCATGAGGATTCCAAGGCCATCGGAAGACTTTGTCGCCCGGACCTCTCGCTCTCATAGACAGAAAGCGAAGTGCCGAGTCACATTTCGTATGCGGGAAATCTACGACTTCAACCGTCCTGCCGCCCGCTGGCGGAGAATACCTGTCAAAGCAAAAGGCCGGCCCCTGGAATGGGACCGGCCTTCGTGCTTGTCACCGCGCCGGATTGGGAGAGGCAGGCTCCGGCTGGGCCCCCTCCCGCACCTTACTAGTCGTGAATGCCAGTCGCCTTCGCGGACAGCTCGGCAAGCGTCTTCTGGCTCGCTCCGCCGCCAGTGAGAGTCACCGGGTCGGTGTGGCACTGGTAGCAGACGAAGTCCAGTGTCACCCCTTCAGCCGCCGTCTCGACAGTCAGAAGGTCCGCGCTGAAGAAGTAGTCCTTGTTGAACTCGCCCGGATTGATCGTGAAGATGTGCGTCTTCACGTCGCCCACGAAGTTCGGATTGGCCGCGTCGGCCACCGCCGACTTCGTCGCCTGGCTCATGTGGCAGGTGATGCAGGCCGCATCGCTATCGTTGTCGCCCTCGATGGCCACCAGGTGGGCGTTAGCGGCCGCCTGGGTCGGGTGGCAGCCCGCGCAGCTCAGAATGAAGCCACCCTTGTCGTACCGCGTCCCGAGGTGCGGATCGTGGCAGTCGTTGCAGCCGGTTATTCCCGTGGTGGAGTGTGCCGAATTGGCAAACTCGTTGTACTGCTCGTGGTGGCGGATGAAACCGCCGCTGGCCGGAATGGCAGCGCCGATTCCGCCACGGTTGTGGCAGCTTCCACAGAACTCATCTGACGTGTCCGTCGTGAGCGAGGCTCCCGAAGACACGTGATCGACGCCCGGGCCGTGGCACTGCTCGCAGCTTATGCCCTGCTCCTCGAACGTGCCCACGAGGCCCGCCAGTCCATCCTGGTTGTTCGTAGCATCACCATCGTCGGAAAGCAGCCAGCCCGTCGTATGACAACTGCCGCAGTTGTACGGGAGTGTCTGCAGGCCGTTCGGATTGTAGTCGGTCCAGGTACTGGGGAGCAGGTTCCACTGGTTCTCACCCGTAACCGGTGTGTAGATGTAACCGTCCAGGTCCAGGAACCGGGCCTTCCAGCCGTAGCCACCGATGACATAGGTCACGTCCGCCCACGTGAGGCCGACCGGCGGGTTCGGAACGCCAGGACCGTTCGGATAGACCCGCGGCACTCCGTCCACCACCTTGTTCAGCTTGTACGGGTGTCCCGAATTGTTGAACACCTCGTCGAAGTAGGTGGGATGGCAGTCGCCGCAGGTCGAGCCCATGACGTAGCCGCGCTCGGAGAACTGAACCACGGCGAACACGTCCGCAGTCTCGTCTTCCCCCGTAAGGCCAGCGGCATCCTTGGCCACACCCTTGATGACGACCCCGTACAGGGCCTCGCTCGGGGTGGTCCAATCGTAGGTCATGCCCTGGACGTCGGAGGCGATCGCTGTCGGTTCTACGCCGGTCGCCGTATAGCTCAGGTCGACGCCGGTCACACCGACGTCATCCGTCGCGGTCCACTCGATGGTGACCACGCCACCCGGAAGCGCTGCTGCGCCGCCAGCCGGAGCGGTCATCGTGATCGTCGGGGCGCCGTTCGCCGCGTTCACGGTGATCGTCGAGGTTCCCGTCTGACCACCCGCAGTCGCCGTGATGTTGGCCGTACCGGCGGCCACACCAGTGACGAGGCCCGTGGAGCTAACCGTGGCCACGGCCGCGTCATCGCTCGCCCAGGCCAGTGTGCCGCAAGCATTGCCCGAAGCATCCAACGCCGCTCCAGCCAGCTGCTGCGTGCCGCCGATGTCGATCGTCGCCGTGCCTGGCGCAACCGTTACCGATGCCGTCACGCACGGGCTCGGGTCGTCATCGCCGCAAGCGCCCAGACCGGCAACGAGGCCGACCATCGCTGCGCTGAGGAGGAACTTCTTAAAAAGGTTCATGCGTCCGCGCTCCTTGTACGTGCCCCGGGGGGGGCGGCCTCAGTAGCGGCCCACGGGGCCGCGCTGTTGGATTCGGTATTACTTCAGCTTGGGTACATTTACTGAGCAGGAATAGTACCATCGTACCGTATTTGTCACAATAGAGTGGCAAATGGGCACTTCGGTTAGGTTGGGACGCTATTCAATGAGCCGCACGTCGGGACATCGTTGCGCGTTCGTAAAGAAAATTGTGACAGGATGTCGTGGTCTTCGGCTTCGGTTGCTTCCTCGCGCCCTGAGCGGCCTCTTCCTCAGTTCTGTCGATCTTCCACCAACATTGCGTCTCGCACGGAGCACGCGAGTGTTTCCCGTTTGCCCGGTGTGCGGCGCATCTGCCCGGCCGCGAAGCGCCCTGAAAACTTGCCGTTGCGGGTTCATCGGTGTCTCTTTCCGGGGCGGCGTCAACGGGACGCCGACAACGAATCGACGAGAGGCTAGACTCATCAGTACAGAAGAAGCGGACTCGAAGGCGTCGCCCGATCTGGACGCCGTAGCAGACCCCGGAGCCCCGTTTGCCGCACTCGGTCTTTCCCCCCTGCTCGTAGAGGCACTCGTCAACGTCGGCTATAACCAGCCGACGGAAATTCAGCGCCTCGGCATCCCGCTGGCACTGGCCGGAACGGATGTCCTCGGAACCGCACACACCGGAACGGGAAAGACGGCCGCGTTCACGCTTCCCATGATCCAGAGGTTGGCGGATGGGGCACAGCATGGGTTTCCGCGGGGCCTGGTCATCACCCCGACCCGTGAATTGGCACAGCAGATCGGTGAAGCGGTGCGGCGGTACGGGGCCACCTCGTCGCTCGAGGTGGTCGTGGTTCATGGGGGGACCCGCATGGGTCCGGAGATCGCCGAGCTCAAGTTCGGCTGCGACGTCCTGATCGCCACGCCGGGCCGTCTCCTCGATTACGTGCGCAAGGGTATCGTGAAACTCGCGTACATCGAGGTCCTGGTCATCGACGAGGCGGACAGAATGCTCGACATGGGGTTCATCGACGACGTCAAGGAAATCGTCGCGAACACGCCCAGAGAGCGGCAGACCCTTCTGTTTTCTGCGACGATGCCGAATGGAATCACGGGCCTCGCCACGGATCTTATGCGCGATGCCGAGCGCGTGAACGTCGGCCTCGAGTCCGCCGCCGATGGCATCCGGCAGGTCGTCTATCCGGTGGATTGGCCCAAGAAGCACGAACTCCTGCTCCACATTCTCGGCAAGTGGACCACGGGCCAGGTCCTCGTCTTCACGCGTACACGCGATACGGCCGGTTACCTGACCGGGTATCTGGAGAAGCGTGGCCTTCCGGTCGCCGGGATGCACGGCGCGATGCCGCAGAGGGAACGCGATCGCAACCTCAAGGCGTTCCGCGAGTCGGAGAAGCGGATTCTGGTGGCGACGAACGTCGCCGCGCGCGGTCTGGACATCCGGGGCATCGAACACGTGATCAACTTCGACGCGCCTGAAGATCCACGCGATTACGTGCACCGGGTGGGTCGTACCGCCCGCGGTGATGCAACGGGTGAAGCGTACACTCTCGTCGCTCCCAACGATTGGCAGGCCCTTCGGCAGATCGAGACGCTGACTGGCGAGGCCATCCCGCGGGAGTTCGTGGAGGGCTTCGAGCCGAGTTCCGCTCCGCCCGACGCCCACATCGCCCCCGCGATCATCGAGGAGGACGAGATACCGGGGCCTGAGCGTTCCGCTCTCACGCGCGGCCGCCGGGGGCGCCCGCGACGCCGCTGAGGCGACATGACGCCGTACGTGAAGCCAGGGCGCGTGTGCCGCTGACATATGCGCCGACGAGGGCACCTCATTATCATACCTGGTCTGTCTCGACCGTCGTTCGGCCGCCGATGTAACGGGTCCGGACGCAATGACATGGCGCCCTTCCCCGGGCCTCAAACAGAACCAAGAGTGAGACCATGATCGAGGAACTCTACACACCGCAGCAGGTCGAACTGAGGAACCGTGCTCGCGAGCTGGCCGAAACGGTCATGCGGCCGGTAGCGGCGAAGTACGACGTCGAGCAGGCCTATCCGTGGGAGGTGCAGCACGCGATCCGCGACGCAGGCCTGTCGGGCGTGTGGATTCCCGAGGAGTACGGCGGCATGGGCGGCGGCGTCCTCGACCTGTGCATGGTGGTCGAAGAGTTCTCGCGCGCCTGCGGCGGCATGGGCGTCGGGTTCGCCGTCAACGCCCTGGGGTCTTTCCCGATCCTGGTCGGCGGGACGGACGAACAGAAGGAGCGCTGGCTGCCCGGGATAGCGGCGGGGGACAAACTGGTCGCGTTCGGCCTGTCGGAGAAGGACGCGGGTTCGGACGCGGGCGGCATGACCACCCGGGCCGAAAAGGACGGAGACGAGTACGTCCTGAACGGTGAGAAGAAGTGGAATACAGGCGGCTCGGTGGCAAGCTACAATACGATCTTCGCCGTTACAGAGGAGGGCCGAGGCGCCAGGGGCGTGTCCGCCTTCGTGGTCGACAAGGACACCCCCGGCTACAGCGTCGGCAAGCACGAAGACAAGATGGGCATCCGCTGCGTGCCCGTGGTGGAGATCCACCTGGAGAACTGCCGCATACCGGCGGACAACCTGCTCGGCGGCCAGGAAGGCCGGGGATTCAAGCACGCGATGATCACGCTCGACAGGGCTCGGCCCGGAGTGGCCGCCCAGGCCGTCGGCCTGGCGCAGGGAGCGCTTGATCTGACGCTCGAGTACACGCACAACCGCAAGCAGTTCGGACAGTCGATCAGCTCGTTCCAGGGTGTCCAGTGGATGCTGGCGGACATGGCGACGCAGATCGAGGGCGCCCGTCAATTGGTGCACGCGGCGGCCCGGACCATCGACGCGGGCGTCAAGAACATCACCCGGATGTCGGCGATGTGTAAGCTGTTGGCCACCGACGTCGCCATGAAGGTCACGACGGACTGCGTGCAGCTGTTCGGAGGCTACGGATACTGCAAGGACTATCCGATCGAGAAGTACATGCGGGACGCCAAGATCACCCAGATCTACGAGGGCACGAACCAGATCCAGCGGCTCGTGATCGCGCGGGCACTCATGCGGGAGGCAGCGAGCGGAAAGTAGGGAGAGCCGGAGCTTTACGCCCGGCGGCTCAATCTTTCGCCCCGGCTCTGAGCTCCACGGCTCGTGCGCGGGCCGCGGTCACGCGTGGCTGCAATTCGGCGTCAGCGTCCTCCCACATCTCGGCAAACGCCTCCAGGTGTTCGATCGCTCTCGCGGTGTCCGCCATTGCGAGGTGGGCGTCGCCCAATCGCTCGTGCGCCAGGGGCAGAAGCGGGGCCCATAGATCCGAGTCACGCCAGTTGACCCGGTAGCTGGTCAGCATTCGTTCGTAAGCCTCGACCGCACGCTCCGGCCTTCCCGAGGCCGCATGGGAGTCGCCTGTCAGGATTCGGGACAAGACCCGCACGACGCCGAAGTCCCTGACGCGGGCCCGTTCGAGATGCTCCAGCGCCGCTTCGGAATCACCCTCGGCGAGTGCCAGCAGCGCTCGCGCGTTGCCGTCGATCGGGAACGTCGCGCCCGTGGCCGCAAGCGAATCGAGTCGTGGGAGGAGAGCTTCGGCAGCCTCGTAACGACCCGCCAGTGAGTAGCCGAGTGCCACGATCGCCAGCCTGGCGTGCTCCCACCGTACGGCCCCCGCCTCAGGCTCGGCCAGGGTCCGGTCGATATCGGGGACCACGAGGTCCATTTGCTCACCCGCCCATGCGACGATCATCTTGGTCGCCAAGCTCGTTCCGATCATGAACCCGGCGTCAATGGCCGCGTAGCTCGCCATGGCTGAGTCCGCCAGCGCCAGGGCGTGACGCGTGTGTCCCCGGTGTGCCGCGGTCGCCGCGAGGTATCTGTGGGCGGTGCCGGCCGCGAAACCCGGATATCTCTCGACGAGCATGCGCGCCGGAGCGTCCAACGCATCGAAGTTCCCCGCGTAGTAGGCGTTCAGACCCTCGCCGGCGAGCTCGTAGAACGAACCCGGGTACCTCTGGCTCAGCATGGCCAACCCCGAGTCGGCCAGGGCGTGTAGACCCAGGGTCCTGGCCGCGCTCATCAGGTTGTAGTACGGAATCGCTGATTCCGGATTGATGTCGAGGCTGCGCCTGTACATCTCGAGAGCCTCTTCGTATCGGCCCAGGTCCTCGTACAGGTCTCCAAGGTTGTTGATCGCAGCTGAGTTGTCAGGCTCAATCCGTACGAGAAGCTCGTAGTAGTAAGCAGACGAGTCGGGGTTGGCGGCCTGGCGGTGATAGCTCGCTCGCGTCCGATACCGCTCGCGATCAGGTAGCCGCTCGCTCATCGCATAGGCGCGATCCATGGCGTCCTGGGCCTGCACCATCTGTCCGTGGTTCCCGTAGACGGTCGCCATCGCCGTGTACGCCGCTGCGAAACCGGTATCCAGCTGCACCGCTCGCTCCAGCAATGGGATGGCCGCCACCGGACGGGCGCCTCTCGTCTCATCCAACGCCTGGGCGTACAGGCCGAGGGCGGCCAGGGAGGTCGTCGAAACCTCGGGCAGCGGCCGGCTCCGCCGCAGGCTTCCCAACGACTCACCGAGATGTCGACGAAGAAGACGTGACAGTCGCTCGACAGCCTCGAGGATTTCCTGCACATCACCTGCGGTCTCTCGCACACCGACCACGACCTCGCCCGTACTCGTTTCCACGATCTCGGCAGTCAGCAGATAACGCTCGCCGACCGATGCTACGGTCCCCCCGATGACCGCGGGAAATCCCTCGCGTCGAGCCACCTCCAGTGCCGTTCCCGCCGAAAGCCGCGTCGTGTCCGGAATTTGCATTCGCTGAAAGACGGGCCCGAGCTGCGCGTAATCGACGACGTTGACGTGCGGCGACTGGTGCAGGTCGGTGATTACCGCCTGGCGCACGGTCAGGCCGAGACTCGGATCGTCCGTCTGGTTGTCGAAATCGCGGACCACGACGCGGTCCCGCTCCTGGAAGAAGCTGGCAGCGGCGGGTCGTACCGTGCCCGGGAGGCCGCCCAGGCCGAACTGCCAGATGGCCAGTGCGGCTGCAATCGCCCCGCCGATCGTCAGGAGCCTCAGTCTCAGGCGCCCGGTGACCCCACCGGCGACCTCAGCCGGATACACATCCCCCGTCGGGAATTGAATGGCAGCTCGCAAGGCAGCCGCGAAATCGCCCGCAGTCCTGTATCGATCCGCCGGGGTCGGTGACAACGCCGTCCGGATTGCCTGCTCAGCGGCGCGAGGAACCGCTTCTCTGACCACACGGAGGCCCTGGACATCGCCGGCCATCTTACGCGCTTGTATGGCCTGTGGCGTCGGACCGTCGAAAGGCCGTGACCCGGCAAGAACTTCGTGGGCGATACAGCCTAGGGCGAAGACGTCGCTCCGGGCGTCGAGGTCTCGGACTCCCGCACCCTGTTCCGGACTCATGTAGTGAGCCGATCCGACCGCGAGACCGGCGGAGGTGAGCACGTCGGTTTCTGTGACCGCGACGGCCGTCGCCACCCCGAAGTCGGCGACGACAGCCTCCCCACCGGAGAACATGATATTTGCCGGCTTGATATCCCTGTGAATCACCCCTGCTTCGTGGGCGGCATCCAGCGCTGCCGCCACCTCGTGCACAATTCGATCAGCCTCAGCCAGCGGGAGCTGCTTCTCTAGATCAAGCCGGTCGCGCAGGGAACCCTCCGTAAGGAGAGGCATGACGTAGTACAGAGTACCGGCTACCTCGCCCGAGTCGAAGAGGGGAACGATGTGAGGGTGACTCAGTCGAGCCGCGACCTCGATCTCACGTGCGAAGCGGTCGGAGCCGACGGCGGCGGCGAGTTCCGGGTGGAGGACCTTGATCGCCACGGTGCGGTGATGCCTGAGATCCTCGGCCGAATACACCGTGGCCATCCCGCCGCGGCCGATCTCCGGCCCGAGGGTGTAACGATCAGCGAAAGAGGCTCGCAGTTGCTCCAGGGAATCGGCCATGGTCCGGCTCCAGGGATCGCCGGGTCGGTGTCCACGCGCGGAATGCTCGGAGACCTCGACCGCCACTCAGTATAGCGTTCACGCTCCCGACTATCGAGGCGAGCGAACTTGACCCGCTTTCCGATCACTGACCTCGTCCAACTCACGGCAACGCGCAACTACTCGTGTGCTGATGTCGTATGGGTCGATGACATGAGAAATCACGAGATTCAAGACGCGATGAACCCCGACGCCGCAGCGCGCCAGGCGCTGAGGGTTGCTCTCGCGGAAGTATTGGTCGTGGCGGAGAACTGGCGGCACATCCACCTCGACGCGAAGCCCGGAGCAGATACAGCCGAAGCGGCGGAAGTGCTCTCGCAGATCCTGGGAATGCTCGCCGAGCGTGCGCGGGGAGCGCTCGAAGCCGACGGTGCGGAAGTGGATGCGTTGGTCGAGTGGGCCCTGGCGGATATTGCCGACGAACTCACATGACCGGGATACAATGCGAGCCCTCCCGGTCGAAACCGGGAAGGCCCGCGTACGTTCAGCGCCGCCTCGACATCAGCTGCCCGGCGGAAAGTCCTTCAACATCTTGTCGACCGCATCGTTGACCAGTTGCTGGCGCTCTTCCGGTGACCGGTTCGCGGTCTAGCGCCGAGGTAGCGGTGCCGGTCCATACCAGGTTCTTCGTCCCGGTATCGAACATGCCGACGAGCAGGGTCCCCTCTTGCCAGACGTTCTCGGTCGTCGTGCTCATGCCCATGCCCATCCCGTAGCCGCCCCAGCCGTAGCCACCATAGCCGTAGCCGCCACCCCAGCCGGTATTCACCGTGTTGTAGGAACGGCGCTCCGCAGAGGTCACCTGGTAACCGACGGCCAGGTCCGCGCCCTCGCCGCCTTTCTGGAAGCCCTTGCCAACCAGGGCCCCGTCGATCGAGCCCTTGATCCGAGAGTCCGTAATGGCGTCGATGTCGTCGCCATCCGTGTCGAGCCAGGTGAACGTCGAGTATTTCGTGAAGTCCACCGCCGGATCGTAGTCGGACGATGTGGAAATGCCACTGCACGCGCTCAGGAAGAAAGCGGCACCAACGGCCGCGAAGGTAAGAGTCCGCACGTTTGTCTCCTTGCCGGTCTTTTGTGATCCATCAGGGGCTAACGATTCGTTGATCAGTCAGGTCCTACGCTCCAGGCACCGGATCGGTCCCCTGTTGGGTCGCTCCCGCAGCCGCTTTCGCCATCCTCCCGGCATGCCGCACCGTAGGCTCTGGCGAGCCACCTGAGGAGAACGCCGCCCGCATCTTCCGCGCTGCGTCCCAGCACCAGGATTCCATCTTCGTGCCCACCCATGGCCATGATCTGGCGCTCTGGAAGCACCGTCTCCCGGTACAGTCGTGCCACCTCCCGGGCCATCTCGGGCGTACCGTTGGGAACGGAAGGGTCCGTCTCGGGAAGACGGAGCATCCGCCGGCTCCTCCACAGCACCGGACTGTGCGCGTGAAGCACACAACGAACGAGCGGACTCGCGTCATACGCCGCGGCGTGCGTCATCGATTCCGACGAAGGCAAAACGAGCCCACAGCTTCGTACCCGGTTTGCCATGTAATCGTATTCGTCGACGACGGCGAAATCACCGAGATCGATGGACCGCTTGCCGGATGTTCGAGAACCGGTGATCACGAACGAGCGTCTGCCGATCGCGGCGCTGCGCGGACCGACCCGGGCGCTGACGTTGCCGTAGCCTGCGCCCTCGTACCGACCGGGATCCTGGCCGACCAGTCCAGTGAGAGCCATGATCTCGCGCCACGCGACCAGTTCGCACGTCAGTTCTCCATAGCGGCGAGCCTCCAGCTCGCGTTGCTGGTGCTCCGTTTCAAACTGAATGACGCCTTCGTGGATCATGGCCGCTCGGCAGGAGTGGAGTGCTGTCCAGGATGGACCATTCCCTGGCCCGACCGTTCGCGCAACACCCGGGATCGTCCGCCGCCTCACTGCCGGCTTCATGATTCGGCCGATCGAGATGGACCGGCAGTACCCTGTGGGCGACTGCGAAGACGGGCGCATTCCACGTGTCGCCCGTCCCCTTCCCCCTTATACTTGTGGCATGCCGATCCGAGCTGCCGTAATGGTGGGCCCGCACAAGCCAATCGAGATGTGGGCGCTCGATGATCCCGCCATCGAAGAGGGCGCTGTTCTCCTGGACACGATGGCCAGCGAAGTGTGCGGCACCGACGTGCACCTGAGCCACGGGCGACTGGCTGGAGTTCCTTACCCGATCGTGCCTGGACACGTCAGCGTCGGGCGGGTACTGGAGACGGGTGGGAAGGTAGCGGACTTTGCCGGCGATCTTCTCGAAGCCGGCGACATCGTGACGTTCTACGACGTCCACGAAACCTGCAACAGTTGCTGGTTTTGCCTCGTCGCCGGCCAGCCCAACCGCTGCTCCAGCCGCCGCGTCTACGGTATCACCTATTCGGCGCATGACGGACCGCTGGGTGGATGGGCGGAACGCATCTACCTGAAGCCGGGCGTGCACGTGTTCAAGCTCCCCGAGCCCCTCGGCGCCGATGACGTGATCGGGGGCGGGTGCGGCCTGTTCACCGGCTTCGCGGCCGTGGACCGAAGCGGCCTGCCGATGGGCTCGACGGTCCTGGTGCAGGGCTCCGGTCCGGTCGGCCTCTCAGCCGTCGCCATGTCCGTGCTAGGTGGAGCCAGCCTCGTGATCAACATCGGCGATCCCGAAGCGCGTCTCGAGATCGCGCGCGGGCTTGGCGCCGACGCCATCCTCTCGGTCGCGGGCAATTCCCCTGAAGAACGCGAGGCTGTGATTCGGGACCTCACACATGGCCGCGGTGTGGATATCGGAATCGAGGCATCCGGCAATCCCGCAGCGGTGTCCGAGGGACTCCACCTGCTCAGGGACGGTGGCACCTACGTCGTGGCCGGCCACTACACGGATACCGGAGAAATACCGGTGAACCCGCACAGAGACATCAACCGGAAGCATGCCGACATCCGCGGACAGTGGGGCACGGACCTCGGTCACGTGTACCGCGCCCTCCAGGTCCTGGCCCGGCACCATGACCGCCTCGACATGTCACGAATCATCGGCGGACGGTACGCGCTGGAAGACGCTGGCCAGGCGCTGGCGGACGTGGCCGCGCTGAAGATCACCAAAGCCATCATCGAGCCCTGAAATGGGTCTACTCGCAATCGGCCTGGGAAGGGGTCGGCTCATGACGTGGGCCGGCACTCTTCGACGCGCGGTCCGTCCGCGCGGTGGAGTCGCGAGACCCTCCGACGGGTTCATCCCATGAAGGATTTCGAATTCAAGAGCCTGGCCGACCTCGGAGAGGACATCCGTACGTGGCTGGGATGGATACCACGGGAATTCGAGATCGTCGTGGGCGTGCCCCGCAGCGGCCTGCTGATCGCGAATATGATCTCGCTCCACCGGCATCTTCCGATGACGGACGTCGATGGACTGGCATCAGGCCGGCTGATCGGTGGAGGAAACCGGTTCGATGTCGGAGATCCGGCTCACTTCCTCGCCAAACCCCGTCGTGTGCTCGTCGTCGACGACAGCGTTCTCACAGGCCGTCAAATGGCGAATGTCCGAAGCCGGCTTTCGCGTGCGCCGGTTCGGCACGACCTGTCGTATGCGGCCGTCTACGTGGATCCGGGAAAGGAAGACTGCGTCGACTACTTCCACCAGGCGTTGCCGTTTCCGCGGATGTTCGAATGGAATCTGATGCATCACCCGATGCTCGAGAGAGCTTGTGTGGACATCGATGGCGTGTTGTGTCGCGACCCGACTGACGTCGAGAACGACGACGGTTCCCGGTACGCCGACTTTCTGGGGGACGTGACGGCTCGGTGTGAAACCGGCCTTTCCGATCGGAACGCTGGTCACATGCCGGCTCGAGAAGTACCGCTCGCAGACCGAGGATTGGCTGACCCGCAACGGGATTCAGTGGAGGCACCTCGTGATGATGCCTTATGCATCCAAGGCCGAGAGAATCGCCGCGAATCGCCACGCGGAGTTCAAAGCCGAAGCCTACCTCGCGGCCCACGCGATGATCTTCATCGAGAGCAGCGTCGCACAGGCCAGGGCGATCGCCGACATCTCTGCGCGTTACGTCATTGCGACCGATCGCATGAAGCTCTTCGCACCCAGCGTCCGGACCAAGAGAGACATCCTCGACGGACTGCGGGGAGCGGGGTCCTTCCGGGCACGGGCACGCTGGCTTCGAAGCCATCGCAGGGCCATCGCGCTGGTGGATCAAGCGGAGAAGGAACGCCCGACGCTCGGTCCGTGCGCGCGAGACCACGCCTGCAGTGATCTTTCCGGATATCGTCCAGCGGGAAGGAAATACGCCCGAAGGGATTCGAACCCCTAACCTCCTGATCCGTAGTCAGGTGCTCTATCCAGTTGAGCTACGGGCGCTCGTTCGAAACGCGGCGTCGCACACAGCTTCATGCTCGTGCCGCGTCGTCTGTCCTCAGTCATGCCCAGGAGAGGATTCGAACCTCCACGCCCTTGCGGGCACCAGCCCCTCAAGCTGGCGCGTCTGCCAATTCCGCCACCTGGGCAAGTGCTCGGGGGGGGAGTCGAACCCCCACGGGATATTATTCCCACAGGATCCTGAATCCTGCGCGTCTGCCAATTCCGCCACCCGAGCCTGCGCTTCCCAAAGTCCTCGACCCGAACGGGTCCGGCGATTGCCTCTGGACTCTGAGAAGACTTACCCCCCGCGTTGCGGACCGGTTCAGGTTCATAGACCTTTCCCGGGATCCAGCCTGCGAAGGGCGGGGTAATCTAACGGGGAAGCCCCTGCACGCAAGCGACGTCGCACCCTCCCGGGAGAGGCCCATGAAAACCGGCCTGATCGCTGTGATCCTCGTGTCTGTAACGGCGTGGATCGGTGCATCGGAACTGCCCGCGCAGCAGGGTGCCTCCACGTCGATCGATGGATTCGATGGACTCGCGTGGAGTTCTTCGAGATCAGACATCCAGGCCAAGAACGGAGAGCCCGCCCAGGTCGATAGTCTCGGGAACGGTATCGTGGTGCTGGCCTACCGTGTGGAGCTTCTCGGCGAACCATCCGTGGCCTACTACGCACTGCTCGGTGAGGAGGGCCTGGTCAAAGGCCAATACGTCGTAAAGCTGAAGCTGGCCGAGGGGGACTGTGAGGCGCAGTACCGAGTCTATCGAGATCATGTGACACTGACTTATCCGCTTATTCCCCCGGTGGAGAACTACGACTATCCGTTCACCGAAGACTTCTGCACCGCGCTCCAGAACGAACGCGGCATGTGGGCCAACCAGTGGGAGGATCCGGATAACGGATCCGTGGTCACAGTCGTCGTGGAAGAGGGGACTGACGAGGTGAAGCTGATCTACGAGTCTGCGACGTTCCTGAACTGGCTCGACGCGGAGTCCCCCACAGGGGGTTAGGGTCGTTCGGCGGGCGCTTCCGGCACCACGTAGCGTGCGCACCCCGAAAGCTCTTCTCCGTCGATGACGACCCGGGCCCGCATCGGGTGCACGATGTCCGCCATCGTGTCCTGGCAGTCCCCCGCAGAAATCCGGATCTCGATTGTGTGCTGATTCGAACCGTCACGCATTGGGCCGAAAACGAACGCGGAATCGCTCTCCAGGTAGTCCGCAGCCACGTAGGCGAAGGAAATGTTCACTTCTCCCATCCGCCCGTAGACGATCGAGTCCGCCACCGGGATCGTGACGTTCCAGAATGGTTCGTTCCCGAAGGCCCGAATCGCCGGCCCATCAATGTGGGACAGATGGCAGCGCCAGACCCAGCGGTAGGGCGATCGCCAAACCGAGGCTGCACCGCATGATACCCCCTGTGAACAGCCGACCCGGACTGCGCCTGCCGATTGGTGTGAACGACAGGCCAGCAAGTTATGTTGCCCAGTCGCAGAGCGCAGGAGAGCACCGATACGCACGTCACACACTCCCGGAGACTCTTTGACGCGACCCTCGTGGTATGGTCTGGGCCCCAAGGCACGGATACCCCGCATGAAGCGCCGCGACCGGCTCTCGCTGCTGCCGCTCCTGGTCTTGCTTTCCCTCATCGCGTCTGCCGGATCGCTGAGGGGGCAGGAGACGCCGGCTGTCTCCCCGGACACGATCGCGCCCGTGGTGGATTCCATCGCGATCATCACCGAAAACGTGTTCACGGAGGAGGAGGCCGCGAACACGGGCATCTTCCGCTTCGCGAACAAGCTCCGATTCAAGACCCGAAACTGGGTCATTGAGCGGGAACTGTTGCTGAGCCCCGGCGAACCGTTTGATTCGAGCCTGGCGGAAGAGACCGAGCGAAATCTGCGCTCGCTCAGGCTGTTCGCCGAAGCACGCGTGGATACAGCCACCGTAGACGGCAAGCTCCTGGCGACGGTTCGGACTCGGGACTCCTGGAGCACTCAGCCGCTCTTCGAACTCAGCTTCGCCACCGACGGGACCGTCACCGGCCGGCTCGGGCTCACGGAAACCAACGTGTTCGGAACGGGCAACCTCGCGCATATCGCGTATCGAAAGGACGTCGACCGCGATGGATTGGAACTGAGGGGTGAGCTGCGCCGACTCGCCGGCACCCAACTGAACGTAGGCGGACGGTACTACAACCTGTCGGACGGCAACTGGGGCAGCTGGTTCGTGGGCGATCCGTGGCGCTCTTTCAACGACAAGCGCTCCATCGTCTACGCCGGAGACGCGGCCGACCGGCAGGCCATCCAGTACCGAAATGAATCCAGCGCCGTTCGGGATACGACACGCTATTGGCATGAGAACTATGCGCATCGCGGGGTCTTCGGTTTCGCCACGAACGCGACGCCCCGGTACTTCACCCGCATAGGATTGCTCGCTGAGATCCGAAATCAGAAGTACGTGCTCGTGCAGGACACGTCACAAATGGTCCCCGACACGGTCCGTGCTTTTGTCGGTGTATTCGGTGAGTACCGACGCTCCGAGTTCCGGGTCCTGCGGTTCATGAACGGGTTCGCCCGGGAGGATATCGACCTGAGCGCCACGGTGTCGCTCGGGCTGAACATCGCGCCGCAGTCGTTCGGGTATGAGCGCTTCGGGCTCGGACCGTCTCTGCTGATGCAGGCCGGCGGCTCCCTGGGAGAAGGCTTCGTTCACGGCAGGCTGTCGGCCAATGGTCTGTTCAACGCGGCCGGGCTCGACTCGGGCCGGGTCAACCTCGCCGTGACCGTCGGCCAGAAGCTGGCGCGAAAACACGCCACGGTGCTCCATGCTCGCGCCGGGCTGATGGAGAACCCTCCGCCCAGCGGTGAATTCGACCTCGGCTTCGACTTCCCGCCTCGAAGCTGGGAACCGCATTCGTTCGTGGGCACGCGATCCGTCTGGGGCACCCTGGAGCACCGATGGTGGGCGCTCGAAAACCTGCTCAACCTGTTCGGGCTGGGGTTCGTGGGATTCGTCGACTACGGCGGCGCCTGGTACGAGGACCAGTCGCCAAGGTGGGGCGGAGCGGCCGGCGTCGGGATACGCACCGGCTCCTCACGCGGATCCGCATCGGACACCGGCCGTATCGACCTCGGCTATCGCTTCGGTCCCGACGTGACCGGAAGCCGATGGGTCATCAGCTTCGGCTCCGGCTGGGCGTTCCCCTGACGGACTGCGCGAACCGCCAACGGGAGGTAGCTCTGAGCCGACTGGTCGGTCGCACCCATGCCCGCGGGAGCCTCGGTCGTTCCTTGCCCGTCCTTCTCGCGGCCCTCGTCACCCTGGGGCCGGGCACGGCTAGATCGGTAACGGCTCAGGAGGTCAGCGGCTCGGAAGGAGCAACGGCCGCCGGGGCCGCTCTCGGTCTCTATACCGGAGCCGCGCTTGGCGGACTAGCATCGCTCATTCCATGCAACCAGACCAGGGCGGGGATTTCCTGCGTGCGCACGGTGGCCGTCCTGGGCGCGGGGATCGGTCTCGCTTCAGGCCTGACGCTCGGGAGAGAGGATTCGGACGCGATCTGGAACGCGTACCGGCGGGCCGGAGTCGGATTCGTGGCCGGGTCCGCCGTGGTACTTGCGCTCAAGCCCTTCGTAGACAGGTGGAGTTGGGCCGATGTGGCCGCCGGTGGAGTCATCGGCTCATCCATCGGAGCGGGAGGCTCCGGGGCGTGGATCGGCCTCGTCCTCGGCATGGGTGTCGGCGTCGGCCTGTGGCAGCTGTTCCCTCGATGGAGATGCCGGACGCGATCGGTGTGGGCCTGATCGGAATGGCACGTGGGCGGCTTCACCTCCTGGATCATCCGGGCCGTGGATGGCGGAGATTCTCCCCCCTCGGACCTTCCCGTGCTGCAGTTCGACGTGGCGGTCCCGTGGTAGGCCTGCGCGAATCCCGTATCAGGGAGCTGGCGCTCCGAGTGGCGCCTGCCCTGGGCGCAGCGCCAATGGCTGGCTGCAGTGTCTCGCACAGCATGCAGCCCGTGGTCCCGCCCCGGCGAACCGGCGACCGGAGTGAGCCCGGCGGCTGACGCGGCTTCCGTCCGTGACGAGTACTCGTGTGCTTCCCGCCATGCGGGTGAGGGAAAAGCCGTGCGCTGGTTCGGCCCTGAACGAGATCCCGACCGGCGATCGCTGGCCGAATGGTGCTCGCCGTCGGCCCGGTAGTGTTCCAGCCGGAACCGGCATCTCGACGTGTCAGCCCCGCAGGTCGACTCGATCCTGACGGTCGTGACGTGGAACATGCACGTGGGCGGCGGCGACCTCGTCAGCTTCCTGCAACAGCGAGCTGGGATACGAGTGCGAGGCGCGCAGGAGCTCGACGTGAGGCAATGGCATTTCGTGCTCCTGGCCCAGGAGGCCTTCCGGGCGTCCGACGAGGTACCGGCGGCGCCTGACGGAGCCCCGGTACCGACCCGAATTGCCGAGGACCCACCACGCGGGCCCCGCCTGGACATCGTCCAGGTCGCGGAGCACTGCGGCCTGGCCCTCTTCTACGCCCCGTCGATGCGAAACGGAAACGAGGCGAGGACGCCCTGCCCGCGAAGACCGGGGCAGCGCGATCCTCTCGACCCTTCCGCTTACCGAACCGGTGGCGATCGAGCTGCCGCTCGAAGCCCAGCGGCGTGTTACGGTGGTGGCCACCGTCGAGGCCCCGGCGTGGGTCGTCTGGACTCCGCGTGGCGAGCGTTCACTACGACGTGGCCGGCAACTATTCTGCGGGTCCTGGGTACCGGCGGATCGATGCGGGTGCGGCAGAACGATGGCCTGACCGAAGCTCTGGACTCGCTCGACCCGGAAAGAGCATTTCCCACGGTCGTGGCGCGGAGATCTCAACACGTGGTCCGCACGGGAAACCGTGGTACTGCGGATGCTGGAGATCTACCCCGACTCACCATCACCGGGCAGAGAGAAGACCCGGGGTGATTGGCCGCCGGACCACATGTTCTTTCGGGCTGGTGGCGGAGCATACGGCCTGGTAGAGAGCTCCTACCGGGTCGTGGAGGACGCGTACGGCTCGGATCACAGGGCGAGGCGGATCACGTTGTCCGTTCGCTGAGCGCCAGCCACAGCGATTCCGGCTTCAGGCGGTCCCTTCGACCACACCCGTTACCGGGGTCGGGGCCCGCTTCTCATCCAGCTTGAAGACGTACGTCGCCAGGACCCAGACCACTGCGAACACGGCCAGCCCGGAAAAGATCACATCGCTCAGGAAGTGTCCTCCCTGCACGATCCGCCCGAAGCCGGCTACGAGGCCCGGACGGCAGCGGCGACCGAAGATCCGGTTGCGACGCTTTCGGGCGGCCGCGGCGAATCCGAGCGCGGCGAGCCAGAACACGACCGACGGGTGACCCGCGACGAACGAGCAGTTCCGCTCGCACTGGTCCGTCGGCTGCAAGGCTGGAGTGAAGTGCTTCTCGCCCGAGAACTCCGCCACGTCACGTGGACGGGCGCGACCCCAGTTGTCCTTGAACCCCGCGTTGACGACCAGGCCTGGCCCCACCGCGAGCGTCGCCAGCATGAACAGGAGGAACCGATTGGAGAGCGGGCCCACCTGGTGCTTGCGGACGAGGTTGTGATGAGAAGTACGAAGGCTGCCGACCCCCACCGTGATGGCGATGATCGGGATCGAGTCATAGATGGCGACGGCCCACCAGGAGTCCTTCAGGTAGAATCCGCCGCCCGCATCGTAGAACAACCCGGACATCCAGAGATCGATGCCCGGGAAGACGGTGAAGAAGATCGCCGCGAGTACAGCGACGACAAGTAGAGAACGAATCAACGGTCCGACCGGTTCTTCGAAACGCCGCTCATCCGCCGACGCGCGTCAACTCGTCATCGATTACGCGCGATACGACGCCGAACGGCTGCGCTCCCGACAGGAAGCGACCGTTGATGAACAGGGCTGGCGTCCCGGTGACGCCGGCTTGCCGTCCTGCTTCGAGATCCGCCGCTACCTGGCCACGGAACTCTCGCGAGTCGAGACATCCGGCGAACACCTCCGAATCCAGCCCGAGATCGCCGGCCATCGACTTCAGGCCATCGGCGTCCGCCTTACCCCGGGCTTCGAATATCGCGTCGTGCATCTCCCAGAACTTGCCCTGCGCGTCGGCGCACAAAGACGCTTCCGCCGACAGCTGGGCATTCGGGTGGATGGCATTCAGAGGGAACTGTCGATAGACGATGCGCACCTGGTCGCCGTAGGTCGCCTGAACCTGTTCGAGAGTCGGCAGCACCCGCACGCAGAACGGACACTCGAAATCCGAGAACTCGACCAGCGTGATCGGTGCGTCCGCGGGACCCTTGCTCGGCCCGACCGCCTCGACCTGGACGCGGGCTGGCTCGAGCAGATTCCGCACGTCATACTTCGCGCGCAGCTGGGCGAAGTAGACCTGCATCGCGACGCCACGCTGCTGTCGCTGGAGAAAGTCCACGATCTGGGGCGCGACGCTGTCCCGGGGGGCGTTGTTCAATTGTGCCCGGTAAGCGTTGTAGATCGAGTCGATCTGCCGGTCAGTGGGCTCGGGCAGCTTGGAAAGGACTTCCCGGGCCATGAGCGAATCGGCTTCCAGCCCTTCCTTTTCGGCCTCGAGGTTCAGACAGCCTCTCATCGATCGCCTGCGCCAGCGCCCGTTCCGTAAGGTCATGCAACTGCTGGTTCGCCTGGATGAACTGGTCCGGAGCGACTTCCTCGACTTCCTGCCGCGTGATCTCGTTCCCATCGACCGTGGCCAGGACCTCGCCCTGCGTGGATTGCGGCAAGAGCGTTGCCGTTTGGGGCCTCGAGACGCCCCACGTAATGAGCGCCGTGAACGCGACGAGCGCTATGACGGGCCAGATTCCGATCTTCATATTCGTTCCTTCTATATGGCTTTAGCCGGGCTTTGCCCCGGGGCAAGTATCGGCGGGCGAACCTAACGATCGCCGTCTTTCTCAACAACTTGGTACGGTGGTCGGCATGCACCGGCCCGAATGCAAAGAGGCCACGCCGATTGGCGTGGCCTCGAGTGCGCCCGACAGGATTTGAACCTGTGACCTTCTGCTCCGGAGGCAGACGCTCTATCCAGGCTGAGCTACGAGCGCTCGTCTGACTTCGGGGAATCCTCATCTCTACGTCACTGCTCGGCTCGGTTTCCTGCGGCGCACATCTATGTACGCCTCGGTCACCTCACCTCACGTTAGACATTCCTCTCGTCAGCCGTCGTGTCCCAACTCTGCAGCCATGCCTCAACAACAACCATGTCTGCGGAGAGTCGGAAAAGTGCGCCGCCAGGGACTCGAACCCCGAACCTACTGGTTAAGAGCCAGTTGCTCTACCTGTTGAGCTAGCGGCGCAAACGCCGGTGTTCCGGCGGTACTGCTCCGCCCCGAAGGGCGGGAAGTGGAGCCGAGGGGAGTCGAACCCCTGACCTCTTGAATGCCATTCAAGCGCTCTCCCAACTGAGCTACGGCCCCAAAATCCTCAATCAGCGTATCTGCATCGTAGCGCCGATCCGCTCTCCCCTGTCGCGAAGCGACCCTTCTTGCGCCGAAGGCGCGAGAAGTACTGAGCTACGGCCCCGTGCTTTCTTGCTGTGTGCCTGCGTCGCGCCGACGACCTTCAGTCCCCCCAAGGAGAATCGAACTCCTATCTCCACCTTGAAAGAGTGGTGTCCTAACCGTTAGACGATGGGGGGCCGGGACGGGGCAGACTCTCGTACCTGACCCATTCTCTTCAGTTCCAGTCGGTCTCACACGCGCTGTCGAAGGAGCGAGACTACCTGCGACCCTTACGCGCCCGGCAGGACTCGAACCTGCGACCCCCGGCTTAGAAGGCCGGTGCTCTGTCCAGCTGAGCTACGGGCGCTCGTCGCGGGCAGGCTTCCTCCGCCGGTCACACTCCAAAGCTCGCGGCGGGGATTGAACCCGCGACCTCATCCTTACCAAGGATGCGCTCTACCCCTGAGCTACGCGAGCCAGCTACCTGCCTCCGGAACCGGCCTGACAGGGGCGGAGGGACTCGAACCCCCAACCGCCGGTTTTGGAGACCGGTGCTCTACCAGTTGAGCTACGCCCCTTGGCTCCGGCATGGCTGGGGGCAGATTTGAACTGCCGACACCCGCGTTTTCAGCGCGGTGCTCTACCAAGCTGAGCTACCCAGCCTCATTCGTCGTTCCACTTCGTGCACGCGGCAAGGCTCAGGAAGCTCCGGGGGTGGGATTCGAACCCACGACCTAGTGGTTAACAGCCACCCGCTCTGGCCACTGAGCTACCCCGGAATGCGTCGCCGGACACTTTCGGCCACTCGAACCGTCGAGCGGCCCACAGGCTCACAGCACGTTGTCAAACAACCCGGATTCGCAAGAAAATCGCCCCGCCTGGCGCTGCCAGGTTCAGGGGCGGGATCCGACACAATAGCGGGGGCAGGATTCGAACCTGCGACCTTCGGGTTATGAGCCCGACGAGCTACCAGACTGCTCCACCCCGCAACGGGCCCCGATGGTACGCGTCAACCCCCCGTCTGTCAACCCGATTGGGCCCTTCGCTTGCCGGTTTCCCGGGCCTCCCCTAACGTCGGGCCATGTCCTCCGAACGGGCCTTGCCGGCCGGCCTTCTATCCGCGTTGCGGGCTGCTGTTCATCCCGGCGCCGTGATCGACGATGGTGATCGGCTCATCGCGTATGAAGCCGATGCGCTGACCACATCCAAAGGTCTCCCCCAGGCGGCCGTCTTTCCCGCCGATCGAGACGAGCTCATCTCCGTGGTCCGCCTCCTTCATGAAGCGAGGGTTCCGTTCGTGGCCAGGGGGGCGGGGACCGGCCTGGCGGGCGGGGCCGTTGCCCAGGGCGGCGTGCTGGTCTGCACGACCCGCATGCACCGGATACTCGAAGTGGACGCTCCAGGGCAAACCGCTCTCGTGGAGCCGGGGGTGTTGACGGACGACATCAATGCGGCCGCCGAAGAGCACGGTTTGCGCTACCTGCCCGATCCCGCCAGCGCAGCCGCGTGCACGATCGGCGGAAACGTCGCGATGAACTCCGGAGGCCCGCACTGCCTGAAGCATGGGGTGACATCCGACCATGTGGTGGCCCTGGAGGTCATCCTGCCGGACGGGACGCCCCTGGTGGTCGGACGCGGTGCGGATGGCGGCCTGGACCTGGCCGGGATCTTCACGGGGTCGGAAGGAACGCTCGGCGTAATCAGCAGGATTCGAGTCGGTCTCGCGCCCGTCGCGGCTGGCGTGCGGACCTTCCTCGCTCTCTTCGACAGCTTGGCGGACGCGGGCAGGGCTGTCGGAAAGATCTTTGATGCCGGCGTCGTTCCCGTGGCACTGGAACTCGTGGACCGGGAGACGATTGCCGTAGTCGAGTCGTCGATATTCGCGGCCGGCCTGCCGCTCGACACGGAGGCGGCCCTGGTCGTCGAGTGCGAGGGCGACCCGGACGAGGCCACGGAGGATCTCGAGGAGGCCGAGAAGGCCGTTATGGGTTGTGGCGCCAGAGAAGTCCGTCACGCTCACTCGGACCAGGAGCGCCTTGCCATCTGGCAGGCCAGGAAGAAGGCGTACGGAGCGCTGGGCCGGCTGGCCCCCGACGTCTTCGTCCAGGATGCGGCCGTTCCACGGTCGACGCTTCCCGATCTTCTGCCCCGGTTTTCCGAGATCGCTCGCCGGCACGATCTCCGGATCGCGAACTTCTTCCATGCCGGCGATGGAAACGTGCATCCGAATCTGCTGTTCGACCGGCGCGATCCCGACCAGGTGAGGCGTGTCCAGGAGGCCGGCGCCGAAATCATGGCCCTGTGCGTGGAGGCCGGGGGGACGATCACGGGAGAGCACGGAGTCGGGGCGGACAAGGTGCGTCACATGGACCTGGTGTTCGGTCCCGATGAGTTGGAGATCATGCGGGCGATCCGGAAGGCGACGGATCGCCTCGACCTCGCCAACCCGGGCAAATTGCTGCCGGAAGCCGTCGAGTGAACATCCATCAGCCCGAATCGCAGCTCGACCTGGCGGACTGGATCGAGTCATCCGCGGATCGGTTGCGGGAGGAGGGAGCGCCAGCCGTCACCGGCGCGCCGCTGAACCGTGCGCCGACCGGCCTGGGCACGCTTCCCCGAACGAGCGTCTCGACCACCCACCTCGCCGACGTCGTCGACTTCCGGCCGAAGGACCTCACGATCACGGTGGGTGCCGGGATGCGGGTGTCGGCTCTCGCCCGGATCGTGGACGAGGAGGGCCTCTGGCTTCCGCTCGCCGACGCACAGGACGACCGGTCGATCGGTGGGTGGATAGCCGCGGCTCCGGTCAGCGAATTCGACTCGAGCTTTGGACCCGTCCGCCGGCACTTCCTTGCATGCACACTGCTCCTGTGGGACGGTCGGGCCACCACGTGGGGGCGGCCGGTGTTGAAGAACGTGGCCGGTTACGAGGTCACGAAGTTGATCTGTGGAAGCCGCGCGCGGCTCGGGATCGTGACAACGGTCACTCTCCGCTTGTGGCCACGCCCGCGCATGTTCCGGCAGTTCGATCTCACCGACGAGTGCGCTCCGCGACGTTGAGGCGGCGATGTCCGGCATGCCGCGACTCGAGTCCGCTCTGTGGCGGGCCGGCGCCGGTGTTACGGATCCGCCGTCCATGACGGTCTCAATCGTTGGCGGACCGGGGTCCGTAGCGGCGAGGGCGGAAAGGCTGGAAGCCTGGGCCCGGGATCGGGGGGTAGAAATCCGTGAGCGGGAGCGCGAAGCGACGAAGTCCGGCAACGGCCAAGCGGAGAGACTGGCACGACCGGGCACCAGCGCCGCCTACCGCGTCACGTTCGGACGCCGCTATCTTACCGCCGGCCTGAAGGATGTGAGCCGCCGGCTCGCGCGAGAGTTGGATCCGTGGACCGTGGAGGTGTACCCGGCCATCGGTGTGGTTCGCGTGTTGACCGAGCGTCAGAAGGCCGCGGGACAGCGACACGCCCCCGCATGGCTGACCACATTGGCTGAGGCCGGTGGGCGGGCGGGCGCTACCGGACCGCCTCTCGACGCGCCGTCCGTCCGCATCGAGCGCGGAGGTCAGGCGGAACATGACGCGGCACGAAGAATGAGAAGCGGCGCTTCGAGAGACATCGAGAGCCGATGGCTGGCTGCCTTTGGGGGGCTGCAAGTTCCCTGGCAGGCTGACTATCTGTGATACTCCGGGAGGCAGCAATACACCGACCCGTTCCTGGCAGAGCAGGCCGGCGCGTCGCGACATGGCGCCGAACCGCAGGCGCGGGTGTGATCGCCGCGCTGGCCCTGTGCGCCGTTCCGGCGATCGCTGTCGCGCAGGCTGACCATAGCGGCCCGGCGGTGGTTCCCCCGGCCGAAGTGTACGTCAGCGGCCCGGCGGGAGCTCACGGATCGGCTCTCCCTCGCTGGCGGACCGGCACGGAAGAGCAACGGACGCTGTGGGTCCGCTTCATGGACCCGCCGCCTGAACGCCAGAATTTCTGGGACGGAACGCTTCGCGCGATGGCGGCCTGGAACGTCGTGAGCGGAGTTCCACTGGTGTTTCAGCGCACCGAGCATGCGTACTCGGCCGATGTGGAATTTCGCTGGATCCGCCGGTTCGAAGCCCACCAGGCGGGAACCACTGACTGGGAAACGGACGGAGAGGGTTGGTTGAGTTCGGCCGTGGTGACCCTGGCGACGCAGCATGAAGGGGGCGCGCCAATGAGCGACGAGTTCCTGCTCCTGGTGGCCCTGCATGAGCTCGGACACGTCGTCGGTCTCCCTCACAGCGACGACCCGAGCGACGTCATGCACCCGGGAAACCGCAACATGAATCTGTCGGACCGGGATATCCGTTCGGCGCGGCAGTTGTACGAGAGACTCCAATCAGAAATGGTTACCGTTCCATGAAGATATACACACGCAAGGGAGACACCGGCCGCACGAAGTTGTTCGGTGGACTCGAGGTGTCGAAACACGACGCGCGGGTGGCAGCCTACGGCACGCTGGACGAGCTCAATGCCTGCCTGGGCGTGGTTCTCGCGCTCGATCCGGACAACGAACTTGGCACGGCAAACCTGAGCCGTGTCCAGGAAGACCTGTTCGTCCTCGGGTCACGGCTGGCCTCAGCCCGTCCGGAGAGGGAGATGGAACGCGGAACGATTCCTGCTCTCGATCCCGATCGGATCGCCGACCTGGAGAACTGGATCGATCAACTCGACGAGGAGCTCCCTCCCCTGACCGCGTTCGTGTTGCCGGGAGGCTGCAGCGCGGGCGCTCAACTGCACGTTGCGAGGACCGTATGCCGACGGGGAGAGCGCAAAGTGACGGCTCTGGTCGAGACCGACCCTGCATTGAGAAGTAGCGTGATTCCGTATATTAACAGGCTGTCGGATCTCCTTTTCACGCTCGCGCGGGCCGTGAATCACCGGGCGGGTCAGCCGGAAACCATGTGGCTGCCGGGGCGTCCGCGAGACGGTGTCCCGCCCGCAATCGAAGAAGGTGTAGAGAGCTCTTGACTGACCACACACCTGACACGGAACCGTTATCCGCTTCCGTGAACACCGCCACGGACGAAGAGCTTGCGAGGCCGGTGGAAGAGACGGTGAGCGCGCTCCTCAAGGCGGTGCGGGCTCGCCAGACCTACGTGTCCGGCAATCCGCTCATTGAGAAGTTCCACTCGGAGCTGTGCGCAAAGTTCGTGGCGATCTGGGATGAGTTGCCTGATCTCTCTCTCGAGATCGACGAGGGGCGTTTGCTCTGGCGGGGCCGGGAAGTGTACTCCAAGTCCGTGGGGCCCGACAATTTCGCCTTTCGTTTCTTCAAGGACGGCGTCAGGCAACTGGCCCTCCTCCCCGGCGTGGAAGAGGGAGAGCTGGCCGAGTTCATCGAACTCGTTGCACGCTCCCGGCCGGCGCATGATGAGGATCTCCTGGCCACTCTGTGGCACCGTGACTTCAAGGCGGTGCGCATCGACTATGTGGACGTCATGGAGGATGATGGCTCCGAGGTGCCGAGACCCGACCGTAACGCCGGGGCGGGCGACAGCTTGGAAGACATGACCGAAATCGAGGCCGTACTCGAGTCGGGCGCGGTCACGGAAGAGGTATCGGATGAGGAATCGGATGAGTTTTCCGATATCGCTCTTGGTGAACCAGACCTTCTGTATCTGAAGCGCGAAATGGAGGCGGAGTGGGCGCGGCCGATCGTCCACGACGTGACGCTCGCGCTTCTCGACCAGTTTGAAATGCGAGACCAGGAGCGCAGGCGGCAGGTCGTAGACATCCTGCGCGAGCTGCTCCCCCGTCTACTGGCCGAACTTGATTTCAGCAACGTCGCGCTGATCGTGAATGAGCTTCAGTTGCTCGCCAACAAGACAGGGGAGAACGAGACGCAGGAACTCGTCACCTCGCTGCTCCGGGACATGAGCGAGGCGATGGCGGAGATGGTGAGCGCGGTGGATGCGGAAGGGCTCTCGCCTGGTGCAGACGAATTGGCAGCCCTGGTCGGGGCGCTGCAAGCCGAAG
The DNA here is from genome assembly GCA_963807645.1 of uncultured Gemmatimonadales bacterium. Taxonomy (GTDB): domain Bacteria; phylum Gemmatimonadota; class Gemmatimonadetes; order Palauibacterales; family Palauibacteraceae; genus Benthicola. The sequence continues at coordinate 402,582 of CAWECO010000001.1, read as the reverse complement.
CCATTCCGACCCTCGTCAGGGCGATCCCCGCCGTTCCAAATCGACAGACACGCGATCGGCTGGCCGAGGCGCTCGACCGGCTCGTCGAATCGAACCCGGGATACGTGGTGGATCTGCTGTCGGCGGAGGATCCCATGCTGGCGGCAGAGGCGGCGCGCATCGTCGGCCGCATCGGACTCCTCGAGGCCGAACCCTTTCTGGTGGAGCTGTCGAACCGACCGGAGGACGTCACCCGGCAGGCCGCGATCGAGGCACTGGCGATCCTCGGCTCTTCGGTAGGAGCCGGAGTATTGTCCACGGCTCTGTCGGATCCCCAGAAGGACATTCGGATGGCGGCCGTGAAGGCCGTCGTCGCAGTCCGCCCGGAGGGGGCGAGCGCGCTGCTGGCCGAAATCATAGGCAAATCCGACATCGGGGATCGGGATCAGGGTGAGCAGATGGCCTTCATGCGGTCCTACGCCGTGCTTGCCGGCGACGAGGCCGTCCCCCTGCTGTCGGTGATTCTGAACGGACGCAAATGGTGGGGCGGACGACGAGCGCCTGTGACGCGAGCGTGCGCCGCCCGGGCGCTGGGAGTGGTGGGTTCCCCGGCGGCGAAATCCGCTCTCGCGAAATCGGCGTCCGACAAGGCGGCCCCGGTCAAGAGCGCGGTTCGCGTGGCCCTCAAGACCCTGGACGCCGATTCAGACGAGCGCTTTGAAGCGGCGGCTCTCCCCGAAGAGGACGACAGAGAACTGGTGGCCGACCCCCTGGACCTGGACATGGAGATCGATGATAGAACCGGGATGGAGGGCGCCTCATGACGAGCCCCCAGCACCCCGGCACGGGTATCCTCTCGGCGATGTACGGAGCGGTCCGTGCCCTGCAACTCTACCCGCTCGAAAACGAGGTCGTGAAGCGCGGACTGCGTGAGGTCAAGGCACAGGCGGACTCGATCCTCAAGCACGAAGGCGGCCTCAGCATCTGGGTTGCCGGAAACTACATGTTCGTCAACGACCTGCAGGTAAAGCTCGACCTGCATGACTACGCTTCACTCGCGGCGTTCCGGGAGGTATTCCGCAGTCACGGGGTCGGAAGGATGGAAGCCAGCCCCGGGGCAAACGCAGAGGATTGGCAGGCCTTTCTCACGTTGATCGCGGCCGATCCCGCACCGGGCCAGCCACCCCTGGAGGCATTGCAGGCGGAACTCGAGAAACAAGAGGTGTCTCGAATCAGCGTCGGCCCGCCGTCACCCATGTTCGAGGGCAGCGAGGGGCAGCAGTCTGTCGAAGCCGCGCGACGCACGTACACCCGGTCGGTGAAGGTCGCCCGTGACATGATGGAAGGCCTCGTCCTCGGAAAGGCGATCGGTGCCCGCCGGGCGGAACGCGCGGTTCTCGCCGTAGTGGACCAGGTGCTCCAGGAGCCGGCGACAATGGTCGGGATGCTCACGCTGCGGGACTTCGACGACCATTCCTACATCCACTCGGTAAACGTGGCCATTCTCTCCGTGGCCCTCGGTGACTACCTCGGACTCAATCGGGAACAGCTTTTCGAACTCGGGTTTGCCGCCCTGTTCCACGACATCGGGAAAGTGCTGATCCCGCCAGCCGTCCTGAACAAGATGGGGTGGCTGAACGACGAGGAATGGCGGTTGGTAAGCCAGCATCCCGACTTCGGTCTACTGATGATGTTCAATGTCGAAGGGTTCGAGGACTTGCCTTATCGCGCCATGCTGGCGGTCTACGAACACCACATGAAGCCTGACCTGTCGGGGTACCCGCGCGTCATCCGGCGCCGGCGCCAGGGCCTGTTCGCGCGGATCATCGCGCTCACCGAAGCCTATGACGCAGCGATCTCGAACTACAGCAAGCAATTCCTTCCCTGCTCGCCCGACGAGGCGATCCGCCAACTTCGTGAGGCGGAGACGGGTGCGTATGATGCGGTCATCACGCGCGCGTTCGTCAACATGATGGGGATCTTCCCGGTCGCTACACTCGTCATTCTGGACACGGGCGAAATGGGAGTGGTTGTGGCGCCGAATCCAAACCCGAAGTCGCTCAGTCGTCCGCTGGTGCGGATCATTGCGAATGCGGACGGCGAACGGGTGGGTGACGGCCCGATCCGTGATCTCACGGAGCGCGATCCGGAGACCAGGCAGTATCGACGCAGCATCGCCCGGTCCACCGATCCGGAGCGCTATGGAATCAGCGTCGCCGACCATGTCGCCTGAGGAAAGTTCGAAGCCCGCGGTGCATCGTGTTCCGTTCGAGATCCCGGTGCACAACGGGATCCTTCGGGGCGACATCCGGCGCCCGGCCAATGATTCATCCGAGAACTCGGGTGACCCGGCGAATATCGTGATCGTCGTCTGTCACGGCTTCAAGGGATTCAAGGACTGGGGCTTCTTCCCCTACGTCGCCGAGAGCTTCGCGATGCACACCGGCGCGACCGTCGTGTCGTTCAACTTCTCCGGCTCAGGTATCGGTCCCGATCTCGAGAACTTCACGGATCTCGAGGGCTTCGCACGCAATACCTTCTCGCGCGAAGTGTCGGACCTGCAGACGATCCTGGATGGGGTGCGGGCCGGGCAACTGGGCAACGCCCCTCTCGATCCGCCGAGTTCGGTGGGCGTGATCGGGCATAGCCGTGGCGCCGCTGCCGCGATCCTGGTTGGCGCCCGGCGGCCCGAGATACGGGCCGTGGCGACCTGGGCCGGCATCGGTTCGGTATATCGGTATGAGGACTGGTTCGCCGAATCGCTGGGAGACGGCGATGAGATGGAGGTCCTGAACGCGCGCACGGGCCAGCGACTTCCCATCTATCGCGATGTGCTGGACGATCTCCGGGCCCACCGCACCGAACTGGACATGCAGGAGGCTGCCGGGCGCCTCGGTCCGGCTCTGTTGATCGTCCACGGAACGGCTGACGAAGCCGTGCCGGTGGCCGAAGCGTACGCACTGGCCGCGGCCGCCGGCAACGCAGAGCTTGCCGTCATCGACGGCGCGGGTCACACCATGGACGCTTCGCATCCGTTTCCTGGAACGAATCCCAGGCTGGAGGAGGCCGTGAGCCGAACCGTCGCGCATTTCAGATCGCTCCTGGCCGAGGAGTCCGCATGATCGGGTCGTCGCATTTCAGAAGCCTGGCGCTGTTCTTCGCGGTTCTCTGGGGATCCGGCTGCACGGTCGAAATCGAGGACGCGGGCGACTCCGATGTCCAGGGCGCCGTCGAGGCAATGCTGGCCGAATCCGCCGGAGCCTGGAACCGTGGCGAACTCGCCGGTTTCATGGACGACTACCTGAAGTCCGAGAGTACGACGTACATCGGGGAACAGGGCTTGTTGACGCGGCTACGACGCCATCTGGGCCCGCTACGCCCCGCTCTTCGAACCGGGAGCGGCTCGCGACAGTCTTCGGTTCGAGGACGTAAGCGTACGGCGTCTGGCCGCGATCGATGCCATCGCCACGGCACGGTGGGTGCTCTATGACGGGAAGACGGTCACCGGTTCGGGGCCGTTCACTCTCGTCCTCCGGCGCACGAGCAGCGGGTGGAAGATCACCCACGACCATTCCTCCTCGGATCCAGCGCCGCCTCCACCGGCGGACTAGCCGTGCCCGAGATAGCGATCGGCGACGAGTACGCGACGGATACTCTGACTCCATCCGGAATCACGGAGGAGTTGCTCTCCGCCTGCGTTCATTGCGGCTTCTGTGTCCCGGTCTGCCCCACCTGGGATATTCTCCGGGAAGAGAACGACTCGCCCCGGGGTCGTCTCTACCTGATGCGGGCGGAGGCCGACGGAAGGGTGGATCCCGCGGGGGCGTTCTCGGTGCACCTGGACCGATGTCTGGGATGCAGGGCGTGCGAATCCGTCTGTCCCGCGGGGGTCCCCTACGGTCACCTCCTGGAACAGGCCCGCGCCCGGATTCCGAGGCGTCGGGCAAACAGGCGCCGACAGAGTCTGGTGCTCTCGGCTCTCACTCGTCCGGACACACGCAAGGTGACGTACGCCGCCGCGCGGTTACTCCGAACGACCGGTCTCGCCAGCGGTCTCGGCCGGCTTCTTCCCGGTAAGGCCGGCCAGTCCCTGCGACTTCTCGCGGCGACTCGGCCTGCGTTCGTACATGCCTCCGCCTCTTTGCCTGCCCGACAGGCTTCTCCCGGTGACGACCGGTCCGATGAAAAGGATGACCGGGAGACCTACGCTCTCCTCACCGGCTGCGTGATGGACGGCTTGTTCGAGCATGTCCACGCAGCGACGAGACGGGTTCTGGCCCGGTCCGGCTATGACGAGGTCGAGGCACCCGGGCAGGCTTGCTGCGGGGCACTGCACGCGCACGCGGGACGGCTGGATGAGGCCCGAGAACTCGCTCGACGGAATATCGAAGCGTTTGAGCGCACGGATTGTGACTGGATCGTCACGAACTCGGCGGGCTGCGGAGCCGGGTCTCAGGGACTACCCGGCGTGGTTCGCGCAGGAGTCACAGTGGTTGGAGCGTGCTGAAGCGATCGCCGGTCGTGTGCGTGACGTGACCGAGATTCTCGCCGCTGAACTGGAGCGCTCGGCCGGAGGGTCATTGACCGCTGGGGCGACTGCCGCGATCGAGGGGCGGGTGGGCTATGACGCCCCCTGTCACCTGCATCATGCGCAGGGAGTGCGTGACCAGCCCCTCGAGGTACTTCGCTCGCTGCCGGGCCTCGAGGTCGAGGCGCTGCCTTCATCGGAGCAGTGCTGCGGAGGCGCCGGAATGTACAACCTGGACCACCCCGAACTGGCGGCTCGAGTCAGGGCCACGAAGCTGGGCGAAATCCAGCAGGGCAGGTACGACTGGATCGCGACGGGGAACCCGGGGTGCATCATGTACCTGGGCGCCGGCCTGTTGCGTGCGGGTGACCGCACTCCCGTCGTGCACCCGGTCGAGCTCGTGGACCGGGCCTGGGGCTGAGATGCCGGGGCCGATGGACTTCGACTTCCTCGTCGTGGGTGGAGGACTGGCCGCCGCGTCCGCCATCGACGGAATCCGGGAAATCCACCCGACTTCGACGGTCGCGCTGATCAGCGATGAGTCCGAGCCACCCTACCAGAGACCCCCGCTGTCCAAGGAGTTCCTGCAGTACGCCGACGTTCCTCGTTCACTGCTGTATGTGAAACCGGAGGGCTGGTTCGCTCAGCAGGAAGGGGTCGAACTCTTCACCCGGCAGAAGGCGTTGCACCTGAATCCGGCGACCATGACGGTCACCACTGCCCGGGGTGGCGAATTCCGAGGAGCGCGAATCCTGCTGGCGACCGGCGGGCGCGCTCGCCGGCTTCAGGTTCCCGGCCATGATCTCGAGGGAGTGTTCACGCTTCGGACGGTGGAGGACTCTGAGGCCATTCGCGAGGCCGGACTGGCTGGAGCGCGATGCGTATTGGTGGGGGCCGGCTTCGTGGGAATGGAACTGGCGGCCTCCCTCGTATCGCACGACGTCGAATCCACCGTTGTCGAAGGTCAGCACAGGGTTTGGGCCGCGATTCTGCCCCCGGAGCTCTCGCTCTGGATGCGCGCTCACTACGAAGGTAAGGGCGTTTCGTTTCGTCTCGGCGAGAGTGTGGGACGATTTGTGGGGCGTGAAAGAGTCGAAGCCGTATCCGTCGGGAGCGAAGCTCTCGAGTGTGACTTCGCCGTCGTCGGCGTCGGCATGGAACCCTGCGACGGCATCGCCGGAGACGCGGGCCTGGCCGTGGGCGATGGAATCCGCGTCGATGCGTTCGGTGAAACCAGTCACCCCCATATCTACGCGGCGGGCGATGTCGCCCGCTTTCCAGATCCGGTCTTCGGCGGGCACACTCGAGTCGAGCACTGGGAACACGCGCGTGAACATGGACGCCTGGTCGGGCGTAACATGGCTGGCGCGCGGGAACCCTACGAGCGGTTGTCGTATTTCTTCTCCAGAGTCTTCGGCCTGAGCCTGGACGCCGTGGGCCGGCCCGCCATGGCCGACGAGACCGTGCTCTGGGGCGGGCCGGGCGAAGGCCCCTGCGCGGCGTTCGGGTTTCTGGAAGGACGGCTGTGTGGAATCGTCCTCCTGAACGCTCCGGCGGAGTTGGAGTCAGCCCGCGCTTCGGTGCGACGGCGGATCCCGCGGGAGCTGCTTGACGTTGTCGGCGGGCGGGACGAAGTCTCGCTTGGTAATCTGGCCGCATTGGCCGCGGAATACCGGGACCGCAATCCCGTAACAGGAGATTCGAATGAGTGAGACGGACCTGGTGGAGGCTGTGCGAGAGCAGCTTCGTGGAGTGATAGACCCTGAGATGGGCATCAGCATCGTGGACCTCGGACTCGTGTACGACGTGGAGGTCGAGGACGCACACGCGAAGGTCACCATGACACTGACCAGCCCGGGATGCCCTGCGGGTGGCCAGATTCTCATGGGTGCCCAGCAGGCCGCGGAGGCGGCTGAGGGAATCGAAAAAGCCGATGTCAACCTGGTGTGGAAACCCTTCTGGACACCGGACAGGATCGACGCCGCGACCCGCGCGATGATGGGATTCTGACTCCTCGCCAGCGGCCTCTTCCAGGCCTTCGTTGATACCCCGTTGATCCAGGCCCCTACCGTTTCGCTAGAGAGCGGAGCGGTTCAGGCGGGGTCGCCTACCTGCTCGACAGGAACCTGAAACCTGTACGGTCCGGGCGCATAGCCGTGAGGTCGCAGGGGCGCCCCGTCTGTCCTGACGGAGCGAGGGAAGGATCGGCGTCCCGGCGGGGGCGCAGGGGGCGATCGATCCGTCCCTCGTTTCGGTTGCGCGTTTGACGCCCGGGCGCAGACGCTGTGACACCCGCGTGACACCTCTGGTCGATCTTTAGCGTGCGTTCGGAACGGATGTCCACCCGACCCGAATGTGAGGTGAGAGAGCGGAGGTGGAATCAGGATCGCGCCTGTGGGGCCGCAGGGTGTCGAAACCGGGTTCTCCTTCGCTTTTCTCCATCACCCACCTATCTTCCCGTCCGGATTCCATGGGGAGAACTGATTGTTCCGACTGATCCTGTTGTTCACGCTGCTTCCGCTCGCCGAACTGAGCCTGCTTCTCAGGATTGGGGAGTGGCTCGGAGCCGGCCCGACCGTCGGCCTCGTGATCGTCACCGGCGTCGTGGGCGCCTGGCTGGCGCGACGGGAAGGCGCCCGAACCTGGGGTCGGGTGCAGGCCGACGTGGCCGCCGGCCGCATGCCGGGCGAGGAACTCCTGCACGCACTACTCGTCTTCATCGCGGGAGTGGTTCTCGTGACTCCGGGTGTCCTGACCGACGCCGCCGGTCTCATACTCCTCGTGCGTCCGGCCCGGGAGGCCATCGTCCGACGTGTTCGAAAACGACTATCCGGGCAAGTGCAGTTCCAGACCGTGGGATTCGGCGGTCAGGGCTCAGGAGACACCAGTGACCCCGACCGGGCGACCACCGACCACGAGCAAGACGACCGGCCACGGGGCCGGGTGATCGAAGTGAAGGCGGACTGAGCGAGATTAGGGGGATACGATGGATCGAGGCATGAACCCGAACCTGGGTCTGGCCGTCTTACGAGTCGTGCTGGGCGTGATCTTCATCGCGCACGGCGCGCCGGCGGTGTTTGGTGGAATGGACGGCACGGCCGCTTTCCTCAACTCCCTTGGCATTCCTCTGCCGATCGTTGCGGCGTGGGCGATCAAGCTCCTCGAATTCCTGGGCGGGATCTGCCTGATCGCAGGTTTTTTAGTGACCCCGGTCGCGCTGCTGCTGGCCGCGTTCATGATGGTGGGAATCGTGTTGGTGCACGCGGCGAACGGATTCTATGTCGTGGGACCGGACGCCAATTCGGGTATCGAGTTCAATCTCCTGCTGATCGCGTCGCTTCTCATGCTCGTCTTCGGCGGACCGGGACTGGCGGCCATGGACTCGCGCAAGCAGGGCTAGACCGAATTGTCGCGCGCGGCGTCGAGGCGCGCCAGCGCCCACGCCGCGTGTTCCCGAACGACGGGCGAGTCCTCGTCGAAACAGCGCATGATCGCCGGCAGAACGCTCGGGTCGCCGCTGTTACCCATTCCGACGCACAGGTTTCGCAGCATCCCCTCGCGACCGGGGCGGGCCAGCGCCGTTTCGCCGTAGCGCGACCGGAACTGGTCCTCCGACAAATCCAGCAGCTCCTCGGTCCAGCTCGACATCGTTGAGGGGCGCGTCGGCCCTCCCCAACGATCCGCCAGGTCCGCCAGTTCTCCGGCTGGAAGCCCATCGTTCCACGGACAGACGTCCTGGCATATGTCACAGCCGAAGACCCGGTTCCCGATCGCTGGCCGCAGTGACTCCGGAATCGAGCCATCCAGTTCGATCGTCAGGTAGGAAATGCAGCGTCTTGCATCCAGAACACGGGGACCTGTGATCGCCCCGGTGGGACAGGCCTCGATACAGCGAAGGCAGGTACCGCATCGATCCGCCTCGAACGGTGCGTCCGGCGGGATCTTCACCGTGGTGAGCAGCTCGCCCAGGAGCGTCCAGGAGCCATGCTCCGGGTGGATGAGCATGGTGTTCTTGCCGATCCATCCGAGGCCGGCCCGCTGGGCGTGACCGCGCTCCAGGACGGGCCCATAGTCCACGTAGAGCATCGCACCTTCAGAAGGCCACCGCTCACGCAGGAGGGACGACAGATCCGCGAGCCGCTGCTCGAACTCGAGGTGGTAGTCGCGGCCCTCGGCATACCTGGCCACCAGCGATCGCCCCGGATCGGTGGCCAGTCCGTCCGCCGTCACACCCGGCGCGCCAGAATAGCTCAGAGAGACCATCACCAGAGTCTCGCAGCCGGGCAGCGCTTCGCACGGATCCAGCCGCCGGCGGACGGCATCCGCTCGGGCCAACCACTTCATTTCACCGTGGGAACCGCTGCGTAGCCACTCCAGGTAAGCGTCGGCGCGGGGGGGCCTCGCAGCAGGAGCGAACCCGACCTGAAGAAAGCCGAGTCCAAGCGCGTCCGCACGGAAAGCCTCTCGCTCGTCGGCCGTCGCTACCGTGCGTCGATGGGAAGGCACGTTCGATCCCCTACCGGTTCAGACGCGGTCCGCGCTCGGACACAGGCGGCGGATCTCGCAGCCCGCGCAGTCGGGATTGCGGGCGGAGCAGCGCTGGCGACCATGCAGAATCATCCGCCAGGGAAACGAGTGCCAGTCCGCCGGTTCGAGCACCTGCATCAAGTCCTGCTCGACGCGGACGGGATCCGTCTCGCCGGTGAGGCCGAGCCGCCCCGCCACCCGCTTCACGTGCGTGTCTACCACGACTCCCTCGTTGCGCCCGAACGCGTTGCTGAGAACCACGTTTGCCGTCTTCCGGGCAACCCCCGGCAGCTGGACCAGGTCGTCCATGCCGTCCGGTACCCGGCCGTCGTGCTCCTCGACGAGACGCTGCGCCATGCCCTGGATGTTCTTCGCCTTGTTCCGAAAGAACCCGGTGGAACGAACCAGGTCCTCGAGGTCACCCCGCTCGGCGTTCGCAAAGGCCGGCGCGTCGGGATACCGCTCGAACAGCGCCGGGGTGACCTGGTTCACGCGTTCGTCGGTACACTGGGCGGAGAGAATGGTCGCCACGAGCAGCTCGAGCGGCGTCTCCCAATCGAGGCTGACCGCGAGATCCGGGTAACGATCCGCCAGAATCGGCTTCAGATCTGCTGCGCGCTCCTTGCGTTTGCGCAGGGATTCAGTCCGGCGGGCCATCAGGAGACCGCTTCGGAGCCCGGTGCGTGCCCGCGACCCCTTTCCGAATTCCAGCTCAGAATGTCCTCCGCGGTCAGGGCCCCGAGGACTTCTCCCTCCCGGATCACCATCATCCGGTCATGGTTCCCCGTACGCACGGCGAGGACGATTTCCACCAGGGGTCGGTCCGCCTCGACGGCCGGGACCTCGCGGATCGGAGCCATGATGTCGTACAGGGCGGTCGCGGCGCGCTCGTCCAGCGAAAGCGACGAAACGTCACCTACGGCCACCACACCCACTAGGCTCCGCCCGCGCACCACGGGAAACGCGGTCGCCGAATACCGCATGAAATAGCGCTCCACGAGTTCCTCGGCCGTCAGCTCCCCCGGAACGAAGACCGCGGGGCCGGACACCACGCGCCCGATGGGTACCCCCTCCAGGGCATGCTTGAGCTCGTTCTGCTCCGCGGCCGAGGTCGCGGCGCCCGTCAGGAACCAGCCGAGGAAGATTCCCCAAACACCCGCGAATTGGACGCCGCTCACGAACAGGAAGAACCCATAGGCGATCAGCATCCAGCCAAACCCCCGGCCCACCCACGTGGACCACCGCGTCGCCCGGTACGGGTCCCCCGTGATTCTCCACAGGACGGCACGGAGCACCCGCCCTCCGTCGAGCGGAAAGGCCGGAACCATGTTGAAGATGGCAAGCACCAGGTTCAGCATGGCCAGCGTGCCGGCGACGACCGCGGCTGGCTCCAACTCCAGAGACGCGAACAGGCGGGCAAGGACGACGAAGACGCCGGCGAGGGCCAGGCTGCTGAGCGGCCCCACGATCGTCAGCAGGAACTCGTCGAGGGCTCGTTCCGGTTCCTGCCTCATCTCGGCCACTCCGCCGAAGATGAACAGCGTGATCCCCTCCACGGCGATCCCGCGAGACCGGGCGACGACCGAATGCGCCAGCTCGTGCAGGAGAACGGACAGGAAGAGCAACAGAGCTCCAGAGAAGCCCATCGCCAGATACGCGATTCGTGAGCGGCCCGGCAAATCCTCCGGGAATTGCCAGGAAGCGAAAGTCCATGTTACGAGGACCAGCACCACGAACCAGGAATAGTCGATCCGGATTCGAAACCCGAGCAGCCGACCGGCGCGAAATCCCCCCAGCCTCATCGGGATACTCCGAACTCCGGCATCATGCGGGCGGCACCGGAAGCGCCCGCCGGTCCATTTCCCAAAGCTCCATGTGGCGGCGGCGGCTGAGGTACATCCACCACGGCTGCTTCCGCTCGGCGATCACCCAGATACGCCCGCTGGCCAGGTTCCGCACGCGCGACCACAGAAGAGAAGCCTCGAGCGGAACGCGCACCGTCCATTGGAGGCCGCGCCACCCGAAGGTCGCGAGGCGGTCCGATCGTCCGAGACGCACGTCGATGAACGTCTCGCCCTCGAGTCGCACGTGACCCTGCTCGTCGGCCGGCAGAAAGCGGTGAAACAACGGGTCGAAGTCGAGCCCGGCGAGCCGCCGGAAGTTCTGATCCACCGCCCAGTCGAATACGTCCAGGCTCTCCTCGTCCGCTGCCGCCTCGCGGTGGTGCAGGAGTTCGTGCAGCATTGTCTCCCACAGCTCCGCTTCCCAGTCGAACTTCCGATCTCCGACCGCCAGCTCGGCGAACGATCCGTAGTAGAGGATGATCTCGGACCGCGTCTCGGCGATGCCGCCCGTAGCATCCGGCCACTGCTCGGTCACGCATTCTCCGAGCGTCCAGATTCCCGACAACGTCCGGTGACCCTGCGCTTCGCGCTCGACGGTCACTCCCGAGACCCCTTTGCGGAAAGCCGCGGGAATGTTGTCGTACATGCGACCGGCCAGATCGCTGAAGCTTTCGTGTTTCACGGGTCCACCGCCGCCACCGAGTGATAGCTCCCGCCGAAGTGTACGAGGGGATCCTGGTCGGCCCGTTCGACGGCCGCTGCCGTCACGCGGCCGATGAAGACCGTGTGGTCACCGGCCTCGACGTCCCGCTCTACCTCGCATTCCACCCATGCGAGGATTCCCGGCAGCAAAGGGGAACCCGCGGGCGCCGCGGCCCATTCGACTCCGTCGAACTTCGACCCTTCGTTCGCTGCGAAACGATCCGATGTCGCGACGTCGTCGGAACACAGGAAGTTCAGCGCGTAGCGGCCTGTCGCCCGGATCGCCGAGGGCGTTTGGGATTCTCGCCCCACGCATACCAGGACGAGGGGCGGGTCCAGCGATACCGAGCACACGGCCGTGGCCGTGAATCCGCGGGCCGTCCGGTCGTCATCCAGGGCCGTCACCACCGTGACGCCTCCGGCCAGCCGCCCCATCACTTCGCGGAAGATACGCGGGCCCACGGCCATCACCGCCGCTCCGTGCTCAGGGGACCAGTTCCCGCCGGGGCTCTTCCAACTCCACCACCCAGAGACCCGAACTGAAGTCCGACACGAAGATGTTGCCCTTGTAGGGCTGGGGTCCCCAGGCGTCCGTGTTGTTCGGATTGTGCCCCGCGGCGTCCTCCGTCATGTACCACCCGATCTCGCGCCCCTGCCGGTATAGATCACCCCGGAGCTCTCCCGAAATGTCGACCACTCGCAGACCCCCCTGATAGTAGGCCACGTAGAGTTTGTCGTCTTCCGCCCACAGGTTGTGCGTGCCCGCCTCCGGTACCCAGTACGTGGCGACTTCCGTCGGGTTCTCGATATCCGTGACATCGACGACATGCACGTGGCCCCGCGGCCCGTTGACACACTCCGAGCAACCGAAGATCTCGTCCCCGAGAAACACGTAGTTCTTGTAGCGGATGGCGTGGTGTGTATTGCCGTATGCCTCGGCTCCATGCTGCGTTCGATACTTGTACTGGGACACGAATTGGGGCTCGATGGGCGTTCCGCCCTTGATGCCCGCTCCGACGTCGAGAACCACCAGGCCGTCGTCCCAGTAGCTGAGGTAGGCCAGGCCGTCGAGCACCATGATGTCGTGGAGAGAGCGGGCGGGGTTGTCCACCTGCCACCGGCCCACGTTCCGCGGATTCGCCGGGTCGGAGATGTCCACGATATGCACGGCATTCGTGCCGTTGTGCACCGCGTAGACGATATCGCCCTCGATCCAGACGTTGTGCACTCCACCCGTCAGTCCGTCCGTGAAATGGGTGATGATGGTTGGGTGCGCGGCATCCGATATGTCGAGGATCGTGAATCCGTTGCGCCGGTTGGATGCGCCCTCGCTCGTGATGATAGCCAGCGTGACGTCGGCGTTGATCTTCACGTCGTTCTGCCGCCGACCGTCCACCTTCACCGAATCCGTGATCACCGGGTTGGTCGGATCGGTGACGTCCCAGGCGTACATCGTGGCCGCGGCCATGGTCCCCGTGTAGGCGTAGTCACGGCCATCCGTGCCCTCGAATACCCATAGATCGGTGGTCGCGCCCGCTTCGGGCGGCACCGTACCGTGTGCCTTCAGGGTCACGCCGCGGCGCGGAGGTCGCGGCGACGCCGCCACTTCGGCTACTTCGGAAACGGACCCGATGCTGGCTGTCACCCGGTACAGTCCCGGGACATCGGCCACGAACGTACCCTGCGCATCGACGGTCGCCGCCACCTGGCCACTGCCGCCGACCGGGGCGACGGACCAGCTGATCGGGGCATCCGGAAACTTCCGTACCGGCGGCGTCGAGCGCCCGAGCCGAGAAGTGCACGACATCGCCTGTGCGCAGATTCGTCTCCAGCGGATCGAGCCGAAGGCGGCGAATCGGGTTTGCCACCACCCGGACCTCCGCGCTGGTGGTCACACCCTCTGAAGCGGCCTCGATCCACGACGTGCCGGGCGCGACGGCGACCATCGTCCCGCCCGCGCCGACCCGAACGACGGCCTCATTGGACGACGACCAGCGAACGTCCGCGTCCGGACGGATTCCGAACTCGGATCGCGCTTCCGAGGATGCGAGATAGCGTGCGCCCGCATACAGATAGGTCGACGGCAGCGTGATATCGAGACTCGTGACGCGAGCGGGAAGTACTTCGAGCAGGGCTTCTTCGCGCAGGGTACGCGCCGGTCCCGCGGCCGACGCCGGGATTTCGATCAGGACCGTGATTCGGGCCTCGCCCGGACCCAGACCGACCACCCCATCCCCCGAGCCGGTGATCTCGGCCGCCTGGCCCACGACGAACAGTTGCCCCGAAGCACCCTGGACGCGCTCGCCCGCCTCATCGAACGCACCCAGACTCAGAGCCGCGGTCTCGCCCTCACGGATTACGGACGGATCGACACTGATTTCGAGGCGTTCGATGCGGATCGCCGCCCGATCCGCATCCGTCAGTTGGGAATCCGGCAGGATGACCTCGGGCAGGTTGTCGGCGCCCGTGGCCTCTGCCACCGTTTCCGGGCGTGGAGTGGGCGCGGGCCCCGGCGTCTCCGTCTGTCGTCCGGAGCATGCCGCCACCAGTGCCACCAGCAAGAGTGTCGCATTCCTCATCCAACCCCCGAGATTCATGTGTCCGTCTGTGGGCGGTCGCCTCTGGACTCCAGCGCCGACCGGGCCGGTGTCCACGCGCTCTCAGGCATCGTCCGCGCCCTCGAAAGGCCGCGCCAGTCGACGATTGAACGCCAGTAGAGCCGCGACCACTACCCCACCCTGCACCAGAACGGTTCCGACGTTGAAGCTGGAGAACGGTGTCAGAGTCGCCCTGATGTCCGTCATGTCCACGGCCTGGCTGAGCCACCACCCGAGGAGTACCAACGCTTCGAGAATGACGAATACCATCACGGCGTTCCACCAGCGGCCGATCACGATGTCGCTGCCTTCGCGATTCACGAGGCGGGTCCGGAATCGATTCACCCCGTAACGCAGAACGCCGGCCGCGAAGAAGAGGCCCGACAGCATCAGTCCCACGCTCCAGACCCAGTCCTGGTTCCGGAAGAAGTCCATCGAGAGCGCCGATGGAACTCCGAACAGGAAGCCGACAACCGCCACCACCAGGATCGCCCGGGGCCGGCTCAGACCGAAGTCGATGAGCACACGTGACGCGAGCTCGATCATCGAAATGAGGCTGCTCCACGCCGCGAACACGAGGGCCAGGAAGAAGAGGACCATGAACACGTTTCCAGCCGGCATGCGAGCGAACAACTGGGGCACCCAGATGAAGGTCAGACCTTCGTTCCCGGCTCCGACGATGGTATCAGCAGCCTCCGGCATGATGGCGAACGCCGTACACAGCACCATGATGCCGGCCAGCAGGGAGACCGAGTTGTTCCCGAAGCCGAGCACGAACGCATTCAGTGTGGTGTCTTCGCGGTTTCGCAAATACACGGCGTACGCCGTGATCAATCCCCATCCCGCGCCGGTGTCCCAAGCGTTCTGTGTCAGGGCTTCGAGCCAGATGCGCGCGCGTCAGCAGATCGCTCCAGTTCGGGGTGAACAGAAACGCCAGCCCGCGTTCCGCACCC
This sequence comes from uncultured Gemmatimonadales bacterium, assembly GCA_963807645.1. Lineage (GTDB taxonomy): Bacteria > Gemmatimonadota > Gemmatimonadetes > Palauibacterales > Palauibacteraceae > Benthicola. The sequence goes on along the minus strand of CAWECO010000001.1, from coordinate 387,452 downwards.
GGCAGTGTGACGGCGCGTACCGCGAGGACGATCACCAGCACGAAGAGCGTAGGGATCAGCACGCGGGCGGCCTTTTCGATTCCGCGCACGCCGAAGGCGACGACCGCCACCCCGAGGGCCATGGCGATTCCATGAGTCAGGACCGCCGCCCCGGAGCCCGCGTATCCTTCCCAGAAGCCCATCGCCGCCTCGGGCGACGTCATCGGGATTCCACGCGTAATCGCACCCCACAGGTAGCGTATCGTCCAGCCCATCACGACGGAGTAGTAGAACATGATCGCCGTAGCCGTGAAGGCGACCCACGCTCCCATCCAGGCGCTGCCGCGACCCAGCAGTCGGGCGAACGCGCCAACCGGCCCGCGACGCGTCTCCCGGCCCATCGCGAATTCGACCAGGATGAGCGGAACGGACCACAGAATGAGGAAAATCGCCCAGGCGAAGAGGAAGGACCCTCCCCCGTTCGTGGCCGCGACCCTGGGGAAACGCCAGATATTACCGGTCCCTACGGCCATGCCAAGCATGACCAGCATGGTGCCCCAGCGCGACGAAAAGCGCTGCTTCTCCGTCACTCTCCAACCTCCGTTCCGGGTCCTGGGTCTGCTTCGCGTGTGGACGGTTCGACCACCCCGTCCACGACGGTCGCCAGCCAACGAAGCAGGAGACCGTTGAAGCTGCCTGGCATCGAAAGGTGCGAGCAATGCCCGGTGCCGGCGACTTCCTCGTACGTCGCTCCGGGCACGAGCGACACGATTTCCTGGGACGAGGCCGGCGGCACATAGTGGTCCCGCGGACCCTTGAGGACCAGCGTCGGGCGCCACGATCGAAGAGAGCTCCGGTCGCAGATCGATCCTTTTCAGCCGGTCGACGCGGGCATTCGACACGGAAGACGGCACGGTGCGCGGCCCGGTCCACAGGGCATAGTCCACGACCCGCTTGCTGCCGGGCGATGCATCGTAGATCCAGACTTCCAGGCGGCTCCAGGCCCTCGCCAGCGCCCGTGCGAAGACCGTCGGGAGGTAGCGGGTGGTGGCCATGGCGATAGGCGCCAGCAGGACCCGGTTCAGGCCCACGTGATCATAGCGGACGTGGGCGAGTGTGTTGGAGAGCGCCAGGCCAGCGACGCGATTCGGCCAGCGAATCGCGAACCGCAGGGCGATCGCACCGCCGAGGCTCTGCCCCAACAGCACGAACGGGCCGGAGAGCGTCTCGCTCGCCAGTTCGGCCACATCGTCCACCAATCGATCGAAGGTGTCCTCGGGGGAAAGCCGGCCGCGCAAGGATGCAGAGACGACCCTCCGGCTGCGGGCCAGGGCCGGAACCTGGTAGCGGAACGTCTCTTTCATCCCGTCGGCGCCCGGCACCAGGAAGATCGCCGGAAGGTCGAGAGCCGAATACGCCCGGTTCGGCGGGGCCGACGACCACATAGTCCACCGTCTCGCCGTCAGAGAACGTGAACATCCGCTCGGTGATCGGCATGCCGTCGCTGTCGAGGATCGGTGGACGCACCAGCCGCCGATTGCGGACGCGGACGAGAACCACGTAGACGACCGCAAGGCAGCCGAGGATCAGGAGCAGCATTGCACCCTGGGAGATCACGGCCCGCTCAGTCCGCCGGGCCGGTTCTCGCCCCGCCCAACTCCGCGGGCTCGGTGCGCAGAGACTCCAGGGACGCTCCAACCTCGATGCGGTGCACGGGATAGACTTCCAGTCCCCCTGGAGTCCCGCCGGGAACCGCCTCTCGGCCGAGCGGCGCGTCCTGCGACCACGGCTCGATCACGGTGAACAGGAGCCTGACCCCGGGTTGGGCGGCGCGTACGATCCATGTCCCGGCGGGGAATTGGCGCTCGCCACGCAACAGGAGCTTCGACCCGTCGGGAGCCGAATCCCGAGGCAGGTCATCGCCGAGGTCCGCCGGCAGCGTCGAAACCGCTCCAACGGGATAGGAACTGACGTCGAGGGTCTCTGCGCGCTCAAGGCGCTCGATCTGGAAACCATGCGCCGCCACCAGCCTGGCCCACTCGTAGCCCGCGGGTTCGATTACCCACGCGGCCGGCACCGGCAGCGCCAGCTTCGTTCGAACAGCGGAGCGCCACCGATCCGTCGTTTGCTGCACGATCCGGCCCCGTTCGTCCCATACCAACCACACCAGCTCGGGTTGTTGCTCGTCACGCACGAAGTCGTGGCGGAGCGAAAGGGCCTTGGGCGCTTCATCGACCCGGTCCAGCAGACCTCCGGCCTGGGTCGCGGCGACCTCCAGCAGATAGCCGAGCGACTGGTAGAGAAGCTGGACCCGTTCACTGAGTCCGTCCGCCCCACCCACCGATGCCGCGCCGAGCATGATCGACAGGCTTCCCGCCAGCGAGAACGCGTTCGCGGCCTGGTCGGCTCCGAGGTGCCCCGGCGTGAGGTACGCGTGCTCGGGGAGCGCGTCAGCTCCCTGAAGCGAGGTTTCAAGGCCTTCGGACGCCGGCCCGACCGCCACGTACTCGCGGAAGGTCACCGAGGCGCGGGCCAGCTCGTTTGCCACGTACGGCAGCAGGTAGAAACGGCCGTAAGCCGCGAGGTCCGGATCCACGTTGGGGTGTTTAGGGAGGCTGGACTGGACACGATAGACCATCGGTCCGATCTCCCGCAGCTCGACCACCAGGTGCGGCCGCCAGGTGTTCACCAGGCCATGCACGGCCCTCGTCGCGGGCGAGAGCAAACTGGTGTGGTCGCGAGTGGGATCCACTCCGGATGGCTCGTCGGGAATCCACCACAGTTGCCCCCACGGATTCGATGCCGGGACGAAGGCCAGATCGAGGACATCGAGGAGGGCACCGATCTCTCCAAGGACCAGTTCGCGGATGATCTGAAGACTGACCTCGGTGCCGGAGAGGTCGCTACCGCGCTGACCTGCCAGCACGAGGACTCTGAGCCGTCGATCGCTTCCGGATCCCGGTCGGCCAACTCCCGCCAGCAAGACGGGCAGGGCCGAATCCGGCTCCACCGATCCGCCGTCCACCCAGGCCAGGGTGTCGAGCTCCACCGCGTCGAATGCGTCCGCCAGGCCGGACAGGTACACGCCCGCCTCTGTGGGTGTGGTCGGAGCGAACCAGCCGTTCCGCTGGCCCGGGGTGGGCCAGGCTGGCACTCCCGGTTCCACCTCATCCTGTCCGCGGACCGGCGTTGCGACGGCGAGCGAGAGGCAGAGTGCGACCGCAATTCGTCTCATGCGAAGGGCTCCCGCAGGTCCGAGATCAGGGCGTCCGCGTCCAGTCGGTCGTTGCCCAGAGAGGCCCCGAGCTCGGCTGCCGAGAATCGCAGGCCGTGCGAGAACCAGTCGCCGAGAAACGGCCCCGCGAGCGGGTTCCGGTACCAGTCCTCGTCAAACCGCTCGCGGATCTCGCGGCGGAGCTGGGCGGCGAGCATCCGGCCCCGGAGGAAACGAGCGACCCCGAATCTCTGGCCCAGTCTCTCGAGGAAGGATCGCGGGTGGAAGCGAAAACCGGTCGCCTCGGTGAGCCTCTCGGCCCATGCGGGCCCAAGCGCTCCCGGGCTCGGTTCCTCGGACAATTCGATCTCGAACTCGAGACGCGCCGCTGCTTCCCGAAGGGAGAACAAGTCGGTGACCGCCGCCGTTCGCAGATACTCCTCCAGGGCCTCGCCCTGGAGGCCACGTGTCCGTCGTACCCAGGCCCCCTCTCGGCTCAGACCGGCGAAGAGCAGGCCGTGGCCTTTGACCACGGCGAGATCTCCGAGGGCACGGTCTTCGAACGAGAGCCTGGGGTCCGTGTAGGCGTAGTGAAGCGCCCGGCCCACCGATGTAAGCAGGGCCACGCAGCCCGGCTGCGTGATCGTGGGCGTGACCAGCAAGTGGATCTGATCGGGTACACGCACCGGCGTGCAGCATGCCATCATTCCCGGTCCGGGAAACGGCTCATGCTCCAGCGTCACGTGACCGCCGTATTCCAGGGGTAGCCCGATGTCCCGCAGGTCTTTCCTCAGGATTCCGAGGACGTCGCCTTCCTGGCAGGACCCATCGAGCCACGGCATTCGCTTGAGCCAGCCGGCGTCATGACTTTCCGCGTCCTCGGGTCGAATCCCGAGGCGGAGCTGCAGTTCATCGCGCACGACCTCGCGGTAGACGTCTTCCGTCTCATCGATCAGGCGGCGCGCCTCGCTGAGGACACCGAGAAGGTTGACGCCGGTGAGCCGTTCGACGGCCTCTCGATACCCGCCGTAGCCGAGTTCGGCAGCGGCCTCACGCCAGCGGCTGAGGCGGTCGAGCTGCAGGGGGACGGCTTCCTCCAGCGTATCGTGGTGGGCTTCTTCGAGTTGTCTCCGCGCCTCACGCGAGTCGCTGGCGTAGACGAGGTTCGCGGCCTGGCTGACGGGGACCGCTATGTGGCCTGCCTGCACCTTCGCGGTCGCCCGCCAGTGCGCGAATTCGTCGTCCAGGTGGGCGTTGTGGGCCTCGAGGTGATGTCGGGCCGCCCAGCGCAGGAGTTTGCGCAGCTCACGCTCGTCCTCGTCGTCGGCGGACGCGATCGCGCGCTCGATGACCGGCAACGTGCGGGATGACTCGAGGATTCCCTGGGTCTCGAACAGAGGGGCCAGCTCCGGCCACGCTTTGCGGCCTGACCTCACGTCATGAAGCTCCTGGAACACGGCCGCCCGAAAGCGCTCCGCCCGGTCCCGGATCTCCGCAGTCGTCAGGCCCACGATTTCATCTCGTGGTCTAACCCGAGAGTGGTCAGCTGCCCGGCTCCCCGTCGATACGCTCACGCAGATAGTCCGGGAGTCGATCCGCAGCCACCCGAACCTGCTCGAGCGTGTCGCGATCGCGCACGGTCACGGTGCCGTCCTCAATGCTCTGGCCATCCACAGTGACGCAGAACGGAGTTCCGGCCTCATCCTGTCTTCGGTACCGGCGGCCGATCGACCCGCTGATGTCATGGAACGTGGTATATCGGCCGCGCAGGTCGGAGGCTATCCGCTTCGCCATTTCCGGCATTCCCTCCTTTTTGACCAGCGGGAACACGGCGACCTTGGTGGGCGCGAGACTCGGGTGAATGCGAAGTACCGTGCGCGACTCCCCCTCGACCTCCTCCTCGTGGTAGGCATCAGCCAGGATCACGAGGACCGTGCGATCCAGACCGGCGGAGGTTTCGATGACGTAAGGGATGAAACGTTTGCCCGAATGTGACTCGACGTACTCGAGCTTCTTGCCGGAATGCTCCTGGTGCCGGGTCAGGTCGAAGTCCGTCCGGTTGTGGATCCCCTCGAACTCGCGCCATCCCATCGGGAACAGATACTCGATGTCCACCGCGTCTTTCGCGTAGTGCGCGAGTTCGTCGGGACCGTGAGGCTCGAGTCGTAGCCGGTCCTCTCGCACGCCCAGTGACTTGACCCAGGCCAGCCGACGTTCCTTCCAGGTGTGGTACCACTCCTCGTCCGTGCCGGGCTCGACGAAGAACTGCATTTCCATCTGTTCGAACTCGCGCGTGCGGAAGGTGAAGTTTCCGGGGGTGATCTCGTTTCGGAACGCCTTGCCCACCTGTGCGATCCCGAACGGAATCTTCTGGCGGGCGCTGTCCAGCACGTTGCGGAAGTTGACGAAGATCCCCTGGGCGGTCTCCGGCCGCAGGTAAACCACGGCTGTCGAGTCTTCCACCGGTCCCATGAAGGTCTTGAACATGAGGTTGAAGTTCCGCGGCTCCGTGAACTGATCTTTGACCCCGCACGTCGGACACTGGTCTCCCTCGATGTGGTCGGCCCGGAATCGGCGGTGGCAGTTGCGGCACTCGATCAGCGGGTCCGTGAAACCTTCGACGTGCCCGCTCGCGACCCACACCTCCGGGTGCATCAGGATGCCGGCATCCAGGCCTTCGACGTCTTCGCGCTGGTGCACCATCTCCGCCCACCAGGCGTCACGCACGTTCTTCTTGAGCTCGACACCCAGGGGGCCGTAGTCGTACACGGCTCCCACGCCGCCGTACACCTCGGAAGACTGGAAGATGAACCCCCGCCGCTTGGCCAGGGATACCAGCTTTTCCATCAGGTTCTCCGGGTGGCCCGTATCGGTGCTCACCGCATCCTCCGTGATTCGGTCGCGTCTCTGGTTCAGTCCGTGAAGTCGAATTCCCTGCCCGTACCGGGAAAGGGAGCCGATAGGATAGCGTCAGCCGACGGCCTCCGCGACCAGACGGGTCAGCTCATCCGGATTCAGCCAGGCCGCGCCGCCATCGACGACCTCGACACCGGGAGGAGTCGGGGCGGCAACCCGGCCGCACACCAGCAGCGCCGGCACTTCGGCCTGGCGGGCGCGACCCAGGATTTCGCCCGTGATCTTTCCCATGAAGCTGGTGGCATCCCAGGCTCCCTCGCCGGTAATCACCAGATCGGCATCGGCCAGCGCTCCGGCGAAGTCCAGTCGGTCGAGGACCCAGTCGCTTCCCGGTACGAGGTCCGCGCCGAGGAAGGCCACACAGCCGGCCCCCAGGCCCCCGGAGGCGCCACCACCCGGGAGACTCGCCACGTCACGCCCGAGGTCGGCGCGCAACCGATCTCCGAGACGCTCGAGTCCGGATTCGAGCGTCTCGACCTGCCACGGGCTCGCTCCCTTCTGCGGACCGAATCGACGTGCCGCCCCGTCAGGACCCGTGAGCGGAGCGCTTACGTCGGCGATCGCGGTCATGACGACTCCTGTCGCCGGGGGTCGGCCTGGTTCCACGCGAGTCAGGGTCTCCAGGAAACCGCCTCCCGCCGGCAGGTCTTCGCCGTTCGGGCCTACAAAGCCGTAACCGAAGGCACGCGCGAGTCCGGTCCCCCCATCCACCGTGGCCGACCCGCCCAGACCCATCGCGATGTCGGTGGCTCCCTGCTCGAGGCAGAAGGCCACCAGCTCGCCGACCCCACGCGTGTCCGATCGCATGGGATCCCGGTGGGCGGAAGCGACCAGGTGCAGCCCGCACGCATCCGCCGTCTCGACCACGACCGTATTCGGAGAAACCCAGAGCGATCGGGCCTCGACCGGATCGCCCAGCGGGCCGCACACTGAAAATGTCCGAATCTCGCCGTCCTCCGAAGCGAGGATTGAGTCGAGCAAACCGGGGCCACCGTCCGAGACGGGCATCGCTCGAACAGCGGCGGTCGGCACGCCGCGTCGCACTCCTTCCGCGACCGCGTCGGCGACCTGCACGGCGCTCAGACTCTCCTTGAACGCGGTGGGACAGACCAGGACTCGCAAGACACCTCCCGTGAACAGACGTGTCGGCCGTCACGCCGCCGAAATTCGTCGACCGACGGCCCGAACGGGCCGCCATTGGAAGCTAACCCGGCGGTGGACATCGGCGCAGCCGGCACGCTACTGTGAAGGCATGTTTGGACCCGGCGGAGGCATTCGCATCATCGGTCACCGCGGAGCCCGCGGCGTGGCTCCCGAGAACACGGTTCCGGCGATCCGGCACGGCGTGGACGTGGGCGCGCAGGCCATCGAGATCGATCTGCACGCTTCCAAGGACGACGCACTGGTGGTCATCCACGATCCGACGCTCGAACGGACGACGGATGGAACCGGTCCGGTGGAGGCCCGTTCGCTGGCCGAGCTGCAGACGTTGGACGCCGGCTACCGGTTCACCGTCGATGATGGCGACACGTTCCCGTTCCGAGGGCAGGGGGTGCGGATTCCGACGCTGGACGAGGCCATCGAGGCTATCGGCGACCTCCCCGCGATCCTCGAGGTCAAGAGCGCCGCGGCCGGTCGCCTTCTGGCCGACTGGCTGCCAGGACGTCCCCAGTTCGACCGGATCATCGTGGGCGGATTCAACGCGGACGAAGTGGGGCCCGCCGGAGCCGCCGCGCGCTGGCGCTGCGCGTACCAGACCGACCTGCTGGGTTTCGTCCTGTGGGGAAAGCTCGGCGTACGCCGACGCCTTCCCGCCGATCTCACGGCCGCCATGGTGCCCGTTCGGAAGGGCGCCATGCGCATCGTGACCCGCGGCTTCGTGCGCCGCATGCATGCGCAGGGAAAAGGCGTTTTCGTGTGGACCGTCAATCGCCCGGAGGAGATGCGACACTTGCTCGACCTGGGGGTGGACGGATTGATCAGCGACTACCCCGCCGTCCTGCGGCGCGTGGTGGAGGAGCGGTGGGCAGCCGGACAGGAGTGAGGTGGTGACGGTGGGGAAGCGGGCCATCCTCCACGTGGACATGGACGCGTTCTACGCGGCCGTTGAGGAGCGCGAGAATCCGGCCCTCCGGGGCAAGCCCGTCGTGGTCGGTTCAGAGCCCAAGGAAGGGCGCGGTCGAGGCGTCGTCGCGACGGCCAACTACGCGGCGCGGCGATACGGCATCGGGTCGGCCATGCCGATCTCGGAGGCGTGGCGGCGCTGTCCGAAGGCCGTCTATCTGCGACCCCGAATGCGCCTGTACGCCGAGGTCGCGCAGCGCGTGCGCGAAATCTTCGAACGGTTCACGGACCTCATCGAGCCAATCAGCATCGACGAGGCTTTCCTGGACGTGACGGCCAGCCGGCGATTGTACGGCGATGGACCGGCGATCGCCGCACGGATCAAGCGCGCGATCCGTGAAGAAGAACGACTCACGGCCTCGATCGGCTGTGCGAGGTCGAAGTTCATCGCGAAGATCGCGAGCGACCTCGACAAACCCGACGGACTGGTGGTCGTCAAAGGGGGACGGGAGGCTCAGTTCCTGGCCCCTCTTCCGATCGGTCGCCTGTGGGGTGCCGGCCCGAAGGCACTCGAACGCTTCCGGCGCCTGGGTTGCGCCACGATCGGAGAGGTGGCGAGCCTGGACCCGGACGTCCTGGTCCGCGCGTTCGGTGATTCGATGGGTGAGCGCTTCTCTCGCCTCAGCCGAGGAATCGACGACCGGCCGGTGGTTCCGGATCACGTCCGGAAATCGCTCGGGAAGGAAACCACGTTTGGCGAAGACGTCGCGGACCGAAAGGTCGTGGAGCGAGCGCTGCTCGGCCTGACTGAGCAGGTGGCCGCTTCGCTCCGACGAAAGCACCTGGCCGGAGCCACCGTCACCGTGAAGCTGCGCTGGGAGGGCTTCGAGACGATCACCCGGCGCCGCACGCTCAAGGAACCGGTCAACACCGTCGAGAAGATCTGGCCCGTGGCGCAGGAGCTGCTCCGGGCCGGCGACCGGCCACGGCTGCGCGTTCGCCTCGTCGGTGTGACGCTCTCGTCGCTGGACCGGGCGGCAAGCGGACAGGCGGACCTGTTCGTCCCCGACACGGGCGTCGACACGCGGGTGGCGGAAGCCGTGGACGCGCTGACCGAGAAATTCGGTTCCGGAACGGTGACTCGGGCCGCGCTGCTCGAGGAAGCAGAAGATCGGTGAAAGCCGAGGGAGAGGAGAGGGCCATGTCGGAAGTGCCGAGTCGCGAGGAAGCGCTCGCGCTGATGCAGGAATACACGGAGAACGTGAACCTCCGGAAGCACATGTACGCCGTCGAGGCGGCGATGCGGGCGTATGCCCGGAAGTACGGCGAGGACGAACAGTTGTGGGGTGTGACGGGCCTCATACACGATTTCGACTACGAGCGGTGGCCCAACGACGATCGCAGCGCCGACGGAAGAGCACCCGTCGAGTGGCGTGGCCATCCTGCGGGAGAACGGCTGGCCCGACGAAATACTGCACGCGGTCATGGCGCACGCCGAGCACACGGGCGTCGAACCGGAGACCCTGATGGCGCGAACGCTGCGCGCCGTCGACGAGCTCACGGGATTCGTGACCGCGTGCTCGCTGGTCAGGCCGACGGGAATCTCGGATCTCAAGTCCAAGTCGGTGAAGAAGAAGCTCAAGGATCGCTCGTTCGCGGCTGCCGTGAACCGGGAGGAAATTCGCGAATACACCGAGATCATCGGCGAGGACCTGACCGAGCATATCGATTTCGTCATCGAAGCGATGCGCGGTATCGCCGACACGCTGGAGCTCGAAGGCCATGCGTAATCCGAGACCCATTCACACCGTGATCGAGCCGTTCCGCATCAAGAGCGTCGAGCCGATCCGGATGACGACGCGCGACGAGCGCGAGGAGCACATTCGCGAGGCGGGCTACAACGTGTTCCGCCTGCAGGCGCGCGACGTGCTGATCGATCTGCTGACGGACAGCGGCACGGGCGCGATGAGCGCCGAGCAATGGGCCGCCGTCATGCGGGGCGATGAGTCCTACGCGGGAAGCGACAGTTATCACCGCTTCAAGGCGGCGGTACAGGACATCTTCGGCTTTCGGAACGTGATCCCGACCCACCAGGGACGGGCGGCCGAACGGATCTTGTTCAGCACCGTCTGCCAGCCGGGAGACGTCATTCCAAACAACACCCACTTCGATACGACCCGTGCCAACATCGAGTTCACGGGGGCCGAAGCCCGGGACCTGCCGTGCGCGGAAGCAGCGGACCTGGGCACGCGTGGCCCGTTCAAGGGCAACATCGACCTCGAGGGCCTCGAGCGGCTTCTGGCCGATCCGCCAGGCAGGATTCCACTGGCGATGATCACGGTCACCAACAACTCGGGTGGCGGTCAACCGGTCTCGATGGCGAACATCCGGGCCGCGTCCGAGCTGTGTCGCTCCCATGGCGTTCCGTTCTACATCGACGCGTGCCGGTTTGCCGAGAACGCGTACTTCATACAGCAGCGCGAGGGAGGCTACCAGGACACGCCGCTCATCGACATCGCCCGCGAGATGTTCTCGCACGCCGACGGCGCCACCATGTCCGCGAAGAAGGACGGGATGGCGAACATCGGCGGCTTCCTGGCGACGAACGACGACGACCTGGCCGCCCAGGAGCGTGATCTCCTGATCCTCACCGAGGGCTTTCCCACCTACGGAGGGCTCGCCGGCAGAGACCTCGACGCGGTGGCGGTGGGTCTGTACGAGGCGCTGCAACCGGACTACCAGAAGTATCGGATCGCCTCGACCGCGTACCTGGGGGACCACATCAGCGCGGCGGGTGTGCCGATCGTACAGCCGCCGGGGGGCCATGCCGTCTACATCGACGCGGCGGCCATGTGTCCACAGATCGCTCCGCTCGAGTTTCCGGGCATCTCGCTCACGGTCGAGCTCTACCGCGAGGCCGGGCATCCGGGGCGTGGAGATCGGGAGTGTGATGTTCGGTCATAAAGACCCCGAGACCGGCGAGCCGGTGGCGGCGCGCAGCGAACTCGTGCGGCTGGCCATCCCGCGGCGCGTGTACACGCAGAGCCACGTGGATTACGTCGTCGAGGCGATTCTGAACTTGTACGACCGGCGCGAGGCGATGCGCGGCTACGAAATCACTTATGAGCCCCCGTTCCTGAGGCACTTCACGGCGCAGTTCGAACCGCTCGGCTAGGGCGGGCGCGGACATGGACGCGGCGGAACAAAGAGGAGACAGAGAAATCCGATGACCAGGTATTGGAGAATTGCAGTGGCCGCTGTCCTGCTCGCGCTACCCGCGACCGCTTCGGCCCAGGTCGCGTCCGAGCTCGACGATTACTGGGCCGAGGTCTCGCGGACTGTCGCGGAAGGCGACTTCGACGGCTACGCCGGCCTCTATCACCCGGACGCGGTCCTCGTCGCGGGCGGCTCCGGGAGCTATCCGATCGGGAAGGCGCTGGCGGGCTGGAAGCAGGGTTTCGACGACACGCGCGAGGGGAAGGCAGTGGCGGGAGTCGAGTTCCGGTTCACCGGCCGAGTCAACGACGAAACGACGGCGCATGAGACCGGGATCTTCCGCTACACGCTCGCGTCGAAGGACGCGGAGGACGTGGTCGCGCTCGTACACTTCGAGGCCCTGCTCGTAAAGAAGGATGGCAGGTGGCTCATGGTGATGGAGTATCAGAAGGAGCCGGCGACCAACGACGAGTGGGAAGCCGCGGCGTAGCTGCTCGTCTCGGCCAGTCGGCGGCGCCCTCAGACGATCAGGTCGTAGATCGGGCGCACTCCGTCCGAGCCCGGGAATACCCGGCCCGTCTGGGCAGCGGTGAGGTCGAACACGCCAGCGATCACGCCCTTCAGGATGGCCCGGGTGTCGAGGGTCGGTTTCAGGTCGCGCCCCTCGTACAGCGATCGATCGGCGAGGCCCGGCCAGTCCGTCACGACGCTTCTGTGCGACACCGAGGGACCAATGACGAAACCCGCGCCGGCGGTCCCGTGGTCCGTACCTCCCGTGCCGTTGGGCCTGGCCGTACGGCCGAATTCGGTCATCACGACCATGGTCGTTTCAGACCAGGTCGCACCCGCCTCCTCGCGGAACGCCAGGATCCCTTCTGCCAGCTGTCCAAGCAGGCGGTCGAGATTTCCCCCCGCCATCCCCTGGTTGGCGTGCGTGTCCCAGCCCCCGAACTCGACCGCCGCCACGTTGGGCCCATCCGGCTGGCCGACGAAGCGAGCGGTGGCCCGCATGACCGGCGCGATCCGGCCCTGCCTTCCGCGACCGCGCATCTCGGACGCCATCCCGTCGTCCGGCCGCGACCTCCCGCATCTGAAGACCCGCTTCGAATCGATCGTACAGAGCACGGTCAGCGCGATAGAGCACGTGAAGGCGTTCCAGGTATCCGTCGTCGAGCGCGCCCAGTTCCACCGGTGACCAGGTGGCCACCGGATACTCGCCCGACAGCGAGCGTGGCAGACCGGCGGCCACCGCGAGCCCCGTGCGCTCGCCATCCATGACCTGCAGGAGCCGGTTCAGCCAACCGTCGGAGGCTCCATCCGGACGCTCCAGTCCCGTCTCGAGAATCGCCTGTCCGTCGAAGTGGCTGCGCGTGCGATACGGAATCGCCATCGCGTGGACGACCGCCAGCTCGCCGGCGTCCCACAGGCCGGATAGAGGTGAAAGGCCGGGCGAGAGACCGAAACCGGCATCGAGTACGGCCAGGTCGGATTCACCGTAAGCCATCGACCCGCGCAGTGTTTGGTATCCGGGGTCTCCGTAAGGCACTACGGCCGCGAGACCGTCGAATCCGCCACGCAAAAGAACGAAGACGAGCCGGCCACGACCGGGTACACGAGCGAAGCTGACCATCGGCGCGGCGTAGGTCGCCAGTCCGCCCGCGCACATTCCAAGTACGAAGTCACGTCTTCTCATGGTCACCTCCACTGAAACGCGGGTCCGCCGAACACCAGCGCCGTTCGCTCATCCGCGGAGATGACCGCGTCCGCGAGCAACGTCCCGAGTGGGTCGGAGTCAGAAACGTCCACGATTTCGAGGAACCGCGTCGGGTCGACCCGCGGCGCTTGCCGTGCGCCGCGCGATGAGCCTGTGAGCGTCGCAGAGGAAAGCCGGCCGGCCGAACTCCTGGCCAGCTCGGCTCGATTGAGAAGGCTGTCCGGATCTGCCCACTCCGACTTCGTGTCGCCGTAGCCCTTGGGCGACGACGGTCCCCAGAGGGGCTGTCTGAGTTGCTGCAGAAGGCGGCCGATGGGCTCCGGCACGTCCCGCGCCCCCACCCCACGAAGCATCGCGATCAGCCAGTCCTGGGGCGCCCTGAACTTCCGGTTCTCCGGCGCCCAGGCCTCCTCCAGTTCGATCAACGCCCGCGAGACCTCGGCGAGGTTGCCGTCGGTCTCCGTCCAACGATCGGCGATGCGATCGACGGCCTCCGGCGGCGGTTCGTCGGCCACGAAATGACGGGCCAGTTTGGTGGCGAGGAAGCGAGCCGTGGAGGGATGCCTGCACAGATCGGCGATGGCGCGGCGGCCTTCTTCCTCGCCCGCCTCCCGGTACTTCACACCGAGGAGCGTCTTGTCGCCTGGTTCGTGCAGCACGTCCTGATAGGCGAAGGCCATGGCACTGTCATTCGCGCCCGTGTCGCGGCGGTCACGGCCGCGGACCAGGCGATCGGCGAAGCCGAAACCGGTGATCGTCCAGCCCGTGAGCATGCGAGCCAGCGCTTCCACGTCCTCCTGGTCGTAGCCTCCGTCCACTCCGAGCGTGTGAAGTTCGAGAAGCTCGCGGGCGTAGTTCTCATTGAGTCCGCGCTCCCGTCCCCGGCGGGCCAGCCCACGAGCCGCCGCAGAATTCGGCCCGATGCTGACGGCGTTGTCCAGGTAGACGAGCATCGCCGGATGACGGGCCGAAGCCAGGACCATGTCCTCGTAGCGCCCGAAGACGTGCCGACGAACGACCTGGCGCTCGTAGAGGCCGGCGAGAGCGGCGAGCGGTGGTTTCGCCGGCACCGACACGCACAGGTGATTCGACCAGAATGCGACCATTCGCTCGGCGAAAGGCGCCGCCGATGTGACGCGGGCGCGCAGGGCCGCGCCACCCTCCGTGCGGGCCAACCCCCGGACTCTCTCGCGGGCGGCCTGGACCGCGGCCTCGTCACGGCTCCGTTGTGCCTCGATGAGCCCGCGGTTGGCCTCACCGATGTCCGAGGCCGTCGGCAGAGAACCGTCGCTCAGGACAGCCGCGTCCGGTCGCACCTGCTCCAGCAGCCAACCCCGGGGATCGGCCAACGAGGCGCCGCCCACGGTGGCCCCCATGCCGAATCGATTGCGCGCGCGCAGCGTCCGGTTCATACCCCCTCCGTCCCCCGCTCTCGGTGTTTCCTGGATCTCGTGCCGTGCAACCTCGGATCGTCACACATTAGGACGCAGCGGAAGAGCTGCGGGTCACATCAGCCGATCATCCGGCTATCCGGCCCCGTCTTGCTCGCCCGGGCGCTCCCGTGGCGGTAGAATCCGCCTGTTCCGATGACAGGGCTTGGACCGAGGAGGCGTTCTGACCACCCAGGGAATCCTCACGATGGTCGTGGTTCTCGTGTTCGTATGGGGCGGATTCGCCCTTTTCGTGACCGCAGCCGTGAAGCGTGAAAAGAAGAAGGCGACCGGGCGAGATCCGGCTGCCGGCGATTGGAGGGACTGATCATGCGTTCGATCGGAAGTGTACCGATGGCGGCCGTCGCCCTGGCCGCGTTTCTGCCCCTGGGCTGTGTCGGTGAGCCCGAACCCGATTCGTCCTCACTCGACGCCGGCGGCGCGGAGATGCAGGCACGTCTCGAACAGTTTGCGCCAGTGACCCTCGGCTTCGACCCGTCACTGCTCGATGTGGATCAGCGACGGGTGGTTCGCGAGCTCGTGGAGGCGTCGGGACACCTCGACGACATCTTCCGCCTGCAGGCGTGGCGTGGAAACGCGGACGCCGATGCACTGCTCCCATCCGGAGACGATCCCGCATCCGTCGCCACGCGCGAGTACTACGACATCATGTACGGGCCGTGGGATCGCCTCACGGGCGAAGAGCCGTTCCTGGATGGCGTGGGACACAAGCCGCACGGCGCCGGTTTCTATCCGGAAGACATGACGCGCGAGGAGTTCGAGGAATGGGTCGCCGCGAACCCGGCTGACGAGGCGGCGTTCAAGTCCGAGACCACCGTCATCCATCGCACGGAAGATGGGGAACTTGTCGCCGTTCCGTATCGGGAAGCCTACACGGCACATCTCGAGGCGGCCGCCGAGAACCTGCTGGCGGCCGCGGAGCGGGCCAACAACCCGTCGCTCAAGCGGTTCCTGGAGCTGAGGGCTGGCGCCCTGCTGTCGGACGATTTCTACGACAGCGAAGTCGCCTGGATGCGGCTGAGTGACAACCTGATCGAACCCACCCTCGGTCCGTACGAGAACTACGAAGACCAGCTCTTCGGCTACAAGATCTCGTACGAGTCGTTCATCGGTCTCAAGGACCCGGTGGAGAGCGACAGGCTGGCCAGCCTCGTGGAGAACCTCCCGGCGCTCGAGGCGGCGCTTCCGATCCCGGAAGAACACAAGTACCTGGATCGCTCGTTCCAGTCACCCATCTCCGTCGTCACCCTGATCTACGCCAGCGGCGAGACCCGAGCCGGAATCCAGACGATCGCCTTCAACCTGCCCAACGACCCTCGCGTGCGCGAAGGAGAAGGCTCCAAGAAGGTGATGCTGCGGAACGTGATCGACGCGAAGTTCGAGACCATCCTCAAGCCGATCGCCGAGCAGGTTCTGGTCCCCGAGCAGGCCGCGAAGATCTCGGTGGATCCCTATTTCACGCGCGTTCTGATGCACGAACTGGCGCACGGCCTGGGCCCGGACTACGTGACCGATCAGCCGGACCTCACTACCCGGCAGGCTCTGAAGGATCGGTACGCGGCCATGGAGGAGGCGAAGGCCGATGCGGTGGGTACGAACAGCCTGCGTGTACTCACCCGGAAGGGCGTGTACGACCAAGCGTTCCTGGAAGAAGTCTTCATCGACCACGTGGCGGACATGTTCCGGTGCGTCCGGTTCGGGATCACCGAAGCGCACGGCCTGGGCTGCCTGACCCAGTTCAATTTCCTGCGGGAACGTGGTGCCATCACGTACGACGAGGCCACCGGCCTTTTCGCGGCCGACCTCGAGATCATCCCGGTCGCGATCGCCGAAATGGCGCACGTCTACCTGATGATGCAGGCCACAGGGGACTACGACGGGGCCGGCGCCTTCATCGAGAAGTACGGATCCATTTCACCGGAGATGCAGGGCGCGCTGGACCGCCTGGCGGAAACGGTGCCGGTGGACATCCGGCCGACCTACGCGGTCGAGGAGATGATGGCGGACTGGTAGTGCGCATTGCATATACGATTACCCGATCGGACGACCTGGGCGGGGCCCAGATACACGTCCGGGATCTCGCTTCTGCGCTCAAGGAATCGGGTCACGACATTGTGGTCCTGGCCGGGGGCGGAGGCGTCCTGGCCCGGCAGCTGGAAGAGCGTGGCGTCGAGGTCGTCACTCTACGACACATGGCCCGCCCCATCCGGCCCCTGAAAGACCTTCGAGCGCTGCAGGAACTGACCGGCCATCTCCGCCGCGTCCGTCCGGATATCATCTCCACGCATTCGAGCAAGGCCGGGATCCTGGGCCGGATCGCCGGAAAGCGACTCGGCATTCCTGCGATCACGACCGCGCACGGCTGGCTTTTCGATCTGCCACCCACCGGGCGCCGGCAGCGAACCGTGTGGAACATCGAGAGGAGCATTGCGCCCCTGGCCCAGCGGATCGTGACCGTATGTGAGTCGGACCGCCAGCTGGCAATTGACAGCGGAGTGTCGAAGCCGGACCGGTTCGTCACCATCCACAACGCGATGCCGGACGTGGAAGGCAGTCTTCGCGCGGACCCGGCCGGCGACCCTCCCCGGCTTCTCATGGTGGCTCGCTTCGCGCCACAAAAGGACCACGCCACCCTGTTTCGAGCTCTCGCCACGCTTCTCGAGCTGGACTGGGAGCTTGACCTCGTGGGGTCGGGACCCCAGGAAGATGCGACCCGGGCCCTGGCCGAATCGCTGGGCCTGTCAGACCACATTCGTTTCCTCGGTATGCGCGAGGATGTGCCCGAACTGATCGCGAATTCACACGGTCTATCTGTTGATCAGTCACTGGGAGGGGTTTCCGCGCAGCATCCTGGAGGCGTTGCGTGGAGGACTTCCCGTGGTGGCCACGGACGTTGGGGGAGTGCGGGAAGCGGTGATCGACGGGGAAACGGGTTTCGTCATTCCCGAGAACGATGATGTACTGCTGGCGGATCGGCTGAAGCTATTGATCGACGACGCCAACCTCAGGACGACCCTGGGTCGGGCCGCGCGCAGCCACTACGAGGCGCACTTCACCTTCGAACGTCTGGTGGGCGAGACACTGTCTCTGTACGAGTCGGTCTTGCGGTAGAGCCAGCCACACACGCCTTCCCATCGCGCCGATCATTTGTTTAGCTTGGGGCGCTCTCGAAGACCCCTCTCGCAGGAGGAATTGATGCGCGCACCGAGTCCCACTCGTGTCTTTGCCGTCTCCATCGCCCTGATGTTCTGCCTGTCCAACACGGCAGAAGCGCAGATCAATCGGCTGAAGAAGGCCGCCGTCTGACGCGGCTGAGCGTGAGACCGCGAACCAGGTCGATCGGATGGTCACCGAGGCCGTCCAGTGCGCGTTCGACGATCCCCGCTGCGTAGAGGAAGCAGAGAAATCCGGCAAGCCCGTCGTGCTCATCGACAGCGAGGGCCGCGTGATCACGGACGATGAGGGCCGGCCGGTCACCGACCCGGCGAAGGCGGGAGCCCAGACCGGAGGCGCCATGACCGGTGAAGCCCCGCAGAAGCCTGGGCGAAGGCGTGTGGGCGAACTACGACTTCGTTCCCGGCGAGAAGGTCCTGTACGTCGATGACTTTTCGTCCGACCGCGTAGGCGACTTTCCCCAGAGACTCGAATGGGTCAGCGGGAACATGGAAATCGTCGAGTGGGAAGGGCAGCGCCTGTTGCGGGCGACAGGCGCCAACGGCCAGTTCGCTATCCCGGTCGCGACCGGAGTACCCGAGCAATTCACTCTCGAGTTAGTGATTCACGATCCGGCGACCGAGCAGGGCACCTGGATCATCACGGGGCCGGCGCCCGAGAGAATCAGCAACTACGACGGGACTCAATTCAACATCGGAAACTGGCGCGGCTCGGGAATCTGGAGTGCGCGTGAGCCGCTTTCCGCCGTCCAGGATGAGACCATCAGCGATCAGTTGGTCACGGCCCGAATCATGGTCGATGGGGCGCACGCCAAGGTGTTCATGAACGAGACCCGGATCGCCAATGCACCGCGCATCGACCTGGAGCGCAGCGACCGGATCACGATCATCATGGCCGCCGCCCCCAATCGTCCCATCTATCTTGGTCAGATCCGTCTCGCTGCAGGCGGACGCGACCTGTATGACAAGCTGGCGGCCGAGGGCCGGGTAGCGACTCGGGGGATCTTCTTCGATGTCGACAGCGACGTGATCCGGCCCGAGTCCACGCCTACGCTGCGAGACATCGGCGACATGCTGGATAGTCACCCGGACCTCAGTCTCATCATCGAAGGCCACACGGACTCAGAAGGTGAAGACAACTACAACCTGGAGCTGTCCGAGCGGCGGGCGCAGGCCGTAGTCCGGTACCTGGTCGACGTCCAGGGGGTCTCCGCCAATCGCCTGTCGGCTGCCGGGCTGGGAGAGTCGGCCCCCGTTGCCGACAACGCGACCCCGGAGGGGCGGCAGCAGAACCGGAGAGTGGAACTCGTGGTTCGTTAGCGCTTGACTCACCGCATCGCCGCCGTATTCTCCGGCGATGCCAAAGCGCGACGACATTTCCTCGATTCTGCTGATCGGCTCCGGACCGATCATCATCGGCCAGGCCTGCGAGTTCGATTATTCGGGCACGCAGGCCTGTCGTGCGCTCAGGGAGGAGGGCTACCGGGTCATCCTGGTGAACTCCAATCCCGCCACCATCATGACGGACCCCGACGTCGCCGACGCCACCTACATCGAGCCCATCACGGCCGAGTGGGTGGAGCGGGTGATCGAGAAGGAGAAGCCCGACGCGCTCCTTCCCACCATGGGCGGACAGACGGCCCTCAACGTCGCCCTCGAGCTCCACGACAACGGCGTCGCTCGAGAAGCACGGGGTCGAGCTCATCGGCGCGGACACCCGCGCCATCCGCATGGCCGAGGACCGCGAGGAGTTCGCCGAGGCCATGGAGCGCATCGGCCTCAAGGTGCCGCACGGCGGGTTCGCGCACTCGGTGGACGAAGCGCTGGCGATCGTCGAGGACACCGGATTCCCGGCGATCATCCGGCCTTCGTTCACGCTGGGCGGCACGGGCGCCGGCATCGCCTGGAACCGCGAGGAATTCGAGACCAAGGTTCGGCGCGGGCTCGAGCTGTCCCCGATCACCGAGGTCCTGATCGACCGCAGCGTGATCGGGTGGAAGGAGTTCGAGCTCGAGGTCATGCGGGACGGCGCCGACAACGTCGTCATCGTGTGCTCGATCGAGAACTTCGACGCGATGGGCGTGCACACCGGCGACTCGATCACGGTCGCCCCGGCCATGACGCTGTCGGACCACGAGTACCAGGAGATGCGGGACGCGGCCATCGCGATCATCCGCGAGATCGGCGTGGAGGCGGGCGGCTGCAACGTCCAGTTCGCCCTCAGCCCGACGGACGGCGAGCTGCTGGTCATCGAGATGAACCCGCGCGTATCGCGCAGCTCGGCCCTCGCGTCGAAGGCCACCGGTTTCCCGATCGCCCGGATCGGCGCCAAGCTGGCCGTCGGGTATCGCCTGGACGAGATCGACAACGAGATCACGCTGAAGACCCCGTCCTGCTTCGAGCCGGTGCTGGACTACGTGGTGGTCAAGATCCCGCGCTTCGCGTTCGAGAAGTTCCCGCAGGCCGACGCCACGCTGGGCGTGCAGATGAAGGCCGTGGGCGAGGTGATGGCCATCGGCCGCACCTTCAGCCAGGCGTGGCTCAAGGGGTTCCGGGCGCTGGAGAACGACCGCGCGGGCTGGGTCGCGGCGGAGGACCCGGCTGGACGATCGCCTGCCCGACGACGAGCTCGAGTCCCTGCGGGCTGCGATCCGGACGCCGACTCCCGAGAGGCCGTTCCAGCTGTACCGGGCCCTGGCGGCCGGTATACCCATCGAGGAACTGGCCGAACGGAGCCACATCGACCCCTGGTTCCTGGACCAGCTGCTGCAGATCTCGGAAGCGGCACGGGAGCTTCGCGGCGCTGCCCGAGATCGGGGCCGCCGAAATGCTGGCCGCCAAAGCGGATCGGGTTCGGTGACGGCGAACTGGCCCGACTGAGGGGTGTGAGCGAGGACGAGATCCGGACACTCCGGCACGAGCTCGGACATCCGTCCCGTGTTCAAGACGGTGGACACGTGTGCCGGCGAGTTCCCCGCCGCCACGCCGTACCTGTACTCCACGTACGAGACGGAGAACGAGTCGGTTCGCACGGACCGGCGGAAGGTCGTGATCCTCGGAAGCGGCCCGAACCGGATCGGGCAGGGCGTCGAGTTCGACTACTGCTGCGTGTCGTCCTCCCTGGCCCTGCGCGAGGTCGGGGTCGAGACGATCATGATCAACTCGAACCCGGAAACGGTCTCCACCGACTTCGACATCTCCGACAAGCTGTACTTCGAGCCGCTGACCCTGGAGGACGTGCTGGAGATCGTGGAGCACGAGAAGCCGGAGGGCGTCATCGTGCAGATGGGTGGACAGACGCCGCTGCGGCTCGCCCGACGTCTCCAGGATCTGGGCGTACCCATCCTCGGGACGAGCGTGGACGCGATCGACCGGGCGGAGGATCGGAAGCGGTTCGAGGCCCTGTGCCGCGAGCTGGACATCGCCTGCCCGGAGGCGGGCACGGCGAGGAGCGTGGAGGAGGCGGTGGAGGTGGCAGAAGGGATCGGCTATCCGGTCCTCGTGCGCCCCAGCTACGTGCTCGGCGGTCGCGGCATGGAGATCGTCTACGACCAGGAGAAGCTGAAGGAGTACTTCGCGGTCGCCGCGAGCGCTTCACCGGACCATCCGGTGTTGCTGGATCGCTTCCTGGAGGACGCCTTCGAGGCCGACGTGGACGCCGTATGCGACGGTGAGACGGTCCTGATCGGCGGTGTCATGCAGCACATCGAGGAGGCGGGAATCCACTCCGGCGACTCGGCGTGCGTGCTGCCGCCCTACCTGCTCAGCGATGATCACATTGCCGAGATGAAAGAGAGCACGCGCGCCTTCGCGCAGGCGCTGGGCGTCCAGGGCTTGATCAACGTGCAGTACGCCGTGCACGAAGGCCGGACCTACGTACTCGAGGTGAACCCGAGGGCCAGCCGCACCGTCCCGTTCGTGAGCAAGGCGACCGGGATCCCGCTGGCCCGCGTCGCGGCGCGGGTTCTGGCCGGAGAACGCATCGCGGACATGGGCCTGCCGGCGGATCCGGAGGTGAGGGACGTGGCGGTGAAGGAAGCGGTCTTCCCGTTCAACAAGATCCCGGACGTCGACACCCAGCTCGGGCCCGAGATGCGCTCGACCGGCGAGGTGATGGGTTGGGCCGACAGTTTCGGGCTCGCGTTCGCCAAGGCTCAGGTCTCGGCGGACGAATCGCTTCCGCTCGAGGGCACGGTGGTCGTGACGGTGCACGACCGCGACAAGCCGGCGGCCATCCCCATCGTTCGCCGGTTCCACGAACTGGGATTCGAGATCGTGGCCACGGAGGGTACGGCCCGGTACCTGAGGGGCCGGGGCGTCCCCTGCCAGACGGTGCTGAAGGTGCACGAGGGACGACCCAACATCCTCGACCTCCTGTTGTCGGGCGACATCCAACTGCTGCTCAACACTCCGCTCGGCAAGCACGCGCAGCAGGACGACTACATGATCCGCCGCGCCGCGATCACGCGGGGTGTTCCGTACACGACGACGCTATCGGCGGCTTCCGCGGCCACGGACGCCATCATGGCGCTTCGCAGCCGCAGCCTCACGGTGCGCAGCCTTCAGGAGCGCGAGGACAAGATGCCGGCCGCCTCGCCGCATGACTGAGGAACCGTCGGCCATGCCATTTCGTTCAGCGAGGGTATGAACACCGATACTCGGCAGCCGCGACTGGTGCGCGTTCCCCGGATCGCGCTCATGGCCGTGGTTCTGGCGTCGTTCTCCGCTTGCGGCGGAGGATCCGATGAAGCCGGCGACCCGGCAGCTGATCACCGGATGGCGGCGGCCGTAGCTTCGAACCCGGCGCAGCGGCCGGACGACCGCGTCTTCGAGACCCTGCAGGATTTCCTCGACGGTTATTGGGTGCGGCCGGTCCCTCCGCAGGGAGACGCCGCCCGCTGTCTGGTCCGATCTCGAGGCCTCTCTCCGCCTCGAGGACTGCTCCGTCTGTCACCCGACGCAATACGAAGACTGGCAAACCACGGTGCACTCCGGAGCCTATTCGCCGGGACTCTCGGGTCAACTCGTGAACTGGGAGCAGTCTTCGTTCGGCACCGTGCAGAGCTGCCTGGTATGCCACGCGCCCCTTTCGGAACAGAGCGCCCGATTGCCTGGCGACGGAGAATGGACTGCGAATCCGGCCTATGACGCGGACTTGAGAGACCATGGAATCGTGTGCGGCGCGTGCCACGTGCGGGGGAACCGCCGGCACGGGCCACCTCGCAGGGATGGTTCGGTCGAGCCGTCTCCTGAGGGCTCCCCGCACGGCGGAGTCGTCCGGAGCAGCTACTTCGAGGATTCCCGGTTCTGCGCCGGATGTCACCAATTCGGTCCCGGGGGAGCGGCGCCGAACGGCAAGCCACTCGAGAACACCTACTCGGAGTGGGAGAACAGCCGTTACGCGGACGACGGAGTATCCTGTCAGACCTGCCACATGCCCGACCGGCGACACCTGTGGCGAGGGATTCATGATCCCGCGACGGTCCGGTCGGCGATCACGATCGAATGGGTGACGGCAGAGGAACGTGAGGTCGGGGTTCGCGTCCGCAACACCGGAGCCGGCCACCGGTTTCCTACCTATGCGACACCCGAAGTGGTGGTGCGGCTGGTGTTGCTGGACGAAGAGCAGCAACCCATTGCCGGAGCGACGGCAGAGCACTCCATCGCGCGTCGCATCGCGTACCAGGGAGGTGCCTGGGTCGAGCTTTCCGATACGCGCCTTGCCCCTGACAGCGCCGTCCTGGTTGCCGTGCCGCTTACCGATGGGGCCCGCCAGGTCCGGGCAGAGATCCTGGTTAAGCCGGATGCTTTCTACCTGGATGTCTTCGAGACGCTACTCGCGGGAATGTTGAGCGATACGTCGAGGTCACTTCTGAGTGAGGCGCGCCACCGTGCGGAAAGTAGCCCGTTCAGCGTCTTCGATGAGACGGTAACGCTGACGCCGCTGACGCTTCAGGCGGGCAGTTCCACGATAAAGGTGCTTCCGGCGCCCTTCCCCTCCGACTCCGCCCAGATCCTGCCCCCGTGCATCTCCACGATCCGGCGGGCCATGGCGAGTCCCACGCCGGTCCCCGTACCTCTCGGATCCAGCCGACGAAACACGTCGAACACTCGCTCCAGATCCGCTGGATTGATTCCGACGCCGTTGTCGCGAACGAAGATCACGTGTTTGCCGCGCCGTGCCTCCGCGCCAATCTCGAGGCGCGGCTCGGGCTGATCGCCCATGTAGGTCACCGCGTTCTGAACCAGGATGCGGAGAAGTTGGAGCAGGCGGATCCGGTCCCCGAATACGCGCGGCAGATCCTCGATCTCCACGAAGACATCGCGCGACCGAATGCGGCTGCGGCAAAGGTCGACAGCCTCGGCCGCCAGTTCTCCGAGGCTCACCGTCTCCAGGGTCTCCGGCAGGTGCCCGATGCGCGCCAGTTCCTCGAGACTGTCGAGCATTTCGCGCAGATGGAGCACGGCCAGTCGCGCTCGCTGGACGTCTGCGTCGAGCCCCGGATCGCTGTCATCGAGACGCGAGTCCAGGCGCTGCAGGCCCGCGGCGACGGCCGCCAGCGGGTCCTCGAGCTCTCGAGATACGGACGCCGCCATGCGCTCGAGTTCTTCGTTCGTGGTCTCGAGTTCGGAGATCAACCGGGCGCGATCCAGCTCGGCCTGCCGGCGGGCCGTGATGTCGCGCACCCCGCCGACGGCGTTCATGGAGCCATTGCCTGCCTCGAGGGGGCGAGCGTAGTCGCGGACCCAGCGCACCTCGCCGCTGCGCGTGACGATACGGTACTCGGTGACATCCGTTCTGCCTTTGAGCAGCGCCGCCATGTGCGATTGGAGGCCGGAGCGATCGTCCGGATGGACGAGGGCGAACCACCCCATACGGTCATCCAGCTCCGAGGGCCGGTACCCGACGACTCGGGCGGGGTCCATGTTCGTCCAGAGGAGTCTGGGCTCGCCGTCCGGAGGGATCTGCAGTGAGTACGCCCAGTCCGCGACGACTTCCGCGATCGCTCGATAGCGTTCTTCTGCCTCCCGGAGACCTTCGAGCGCGTTTGCGGACTCGAATTCCCCGACTGGCACGTCGCCCGACTCTTTGCGCTGTGCGGTCGGCTGCTTCATCACACGACACCAGAACTGAAGAAGTCTGGTCCGGTCGCGGTCCCTGCTCGGATCACGGAGCGAGGACGAGACCACCCGGACCGCAGAGGAGCAAGATTGAAACCGAAACGGGCCCTGAGGGGACGTAACGGTGCACGCGACCCGGAATCGGCCCCTGGAGCGAAGGTCTCGTCGACCCTACGGGCTGCGTCTAACGCAATTTCAGTGAAGGACATACGTTGACGCACCGGCGAGCGCCAAACCGGAATCAGGGTGGATCGGGCAGCCTGCCCGAAGCCCGGAACGGGGGAAGATGAGAGGGCCTGTCAAACTCGCGGAATCGTCATTTTGGCCCAAAAACGGACACTGGATCGCCCGGCACGCTCACGGGAGCTTGTGAGATCCCAGGTCCTCGAGTACGGTCCGGTCATGCGTAATTCCCGGGTGCTCGCCCGCCGGTTGGGCCTTCAGACTCTTGTTATCGGGCTTGCCATGCTGGCGCAGCCCGGCGGCATGCGCGCCCAACAGTCGGTGCGGCTCGAGCTCGGCGGGGCCCAGGGTGACTGGCTGCGGTACAGCCATCGCAGCGACCTTCTCGTACAACTGCCCACAGACCTTGGCGGTCCCGCAACCACCCGCACCACCATACGGTTGCTGAACGTCGTGGACGCCGTCTCGATCGATGCGATCGCCTACGTCACCACGCTGGAAGAGGTCGCGCTCGAAGTCCGACCGGCCCCGTCCGAGCTCCCTGACCTCAGCGGAATACAGGGACTTCAATTCCACCACACGGCCAGCCGGGCGGGCCGAACCCTGAGCCTCCGCCTCGCGGGACAATCGTCGGAGGCGGGTCCGGGTCTGCTCGAGCAGCTGGAGAACTGGCTGAGCCAGCTTGGATTCCCGCCTCTGCCGGAAGGTGCCGTCGCTGTCGGTGAGGAGTGGTCCGAGACGGTTCCCGTTCCCGCCATGGCCCTTGGCCTCGCCGTGGACTACGACCTCGTGCAGACCCGCACCGTACGTCTGTCGGAAATCAGGTCGGTGGGCAGCTCCAGCGTCGCCTTTCTCACGGTCACGACGCGGTGGAAGCCGTCCTCGGAACGGAGCGGAACCGGCGGGGGAGTGGCTTCGGTGCGCGGCTCCGCCGAACAGATCGTGCGGTTCGACACGAAGCGCGGGCGCTTCCTCGGAAGTACGGGGACCAGCGAGCTGGAGATCGTATTGACCCCGGAAGGCCGGGCTCAGTACGTGGCGGTATCGGCCACGGGCCGCCAGATCACGGGACTGACGGCATCATCGAGCGAATCCAGTTCCGGCGTCAGGGAATGACGCGCCCACTGAGCTCGAGAAGCTGTTCTCCGCGCACCGCCACAGTTTCGGCATCTTCGGGTCGGTCGAGGTAGTCCAGTGCCGCGGCCAACGCGATGTGGGCGATGTAGTACTGCGCGGGAATGCTCGCCCTCGTCGAAGGCTCCGGCCAGAGGTCCCAGTCGAACAGATATTCCAGCCGGAAGACGTCCCACAGCAGGTGCTCGGTCCGCTCGACGTCGACCCACCGGATGATGAACTGCGGGTCCAGCAGCACGATGTTGTCCGTGGGCTCGATGTTCTCGGCCAACTTGTGCGCCAGGCCGTGCCGGATCAGGTGAGGGCCGAGATTCCACTGTTCGTATACCGGTGGCGCCGTGGCGGCGAAATAGATCGGCCGGTCACCCAGCGACTCCTGGACGATGTAATAGACCAGGAAGTCAGGGTGCATCAGGAACTTCTCCTGGTCGAACTGGAGCGAAATGCTCGGCGTGAACTGCACGACCGTGCCGGCCGGGGCCGCCTGGTAGATGGGAAGCGCGTCAATCTCCTCGTTCGTGAGGGAGTGAATGGCGCGTTGCGGTGGCGTGATGTCCCAGTCCCGGTACAGTTCGATCGCATTCTCGCGGTCGAACGGCCTCTGGCAGGTCACGACCGTCGGCGTGGCCAGCGGATCCATACCGTCCGGACACGGCGTCGTCAGGTCGCGAAGCTGCTTCGGGTACCACTTCGTACCCAGATACGAGTGCACGATGACCGTCACGTCACGGCGGATTCCCTCGACCTCCTGCAGGTACCACAACGGGAACGTGTCGTTGTCGCCGTTCGTGAAGACGATGCCGTACGGTTCTACCGACTGCAGGATGTTCCAGGCCCAGTCCCGTGCGGAGTAGTCTCCACGCCGATCGGCGAGTCCGAAGTTGAAGATCAGCGGCAGAAACGCGATGCTGAGCATCGGCGCTGCGAGGCGGAGTCCCCGCGTCGGGTCACCCTCGGTGGCGAAGCGGTCGCCGAGCCAGCGCCAGACCGTCGCGATCCCCATCCCCGCGTACAGGCCCCACACGTTGAAGCTGAAGACATAGAAATAGTCGCGTTCCCTGACTTCGCGGCGGTCCAGCGGGATCGACGCATCCGTGCTGTACCCGTACTTGAAGTTCAGGTAGAAGATCAGGAGGATCGTGATCGTGCCGAGGAACGTGATGAAGTAGACGAAACTGTCCATGTCGCCGCGGGCGTGACGCACGAGGCCGACGATGCCAAGAGCCAGGAAGAGCATCGTGATCAAGCCGCGAATGCCGATCGGTAACGTGCGCGCCCACTGCCAGTCGAAATACTGCCAGAACATCGCGAACTGGGCGCTTCGCGGAGACTGTTCCTCCGCCCAGGGCGGCTTCTGATACTGCTCGCGAGCAATCGACGCGGCCAGCTTGTCGCACTGTACGGCCAGCTTCTTCTCGCCGAATCCCGTCTCGTATTGCTTCGGAATCACCGCGTCGATGATCCGGTTGTCCCGCGTTCCGTCTTCTCCGATCACCACGCATTCCGGGTCCGCTTCATCGATGATCGGATTCTGCGCCGACCGAATGGGCACGAACAGGAGCTGAACCGAGAAACCGATCAGCAGAAACACGGTGCCAGCCACCGCGACGCGGGGTGACAGGACGACGGCCACGACGGCAAGGACTCCGGCATAGAGCCACACCCGGGGCAGGGGCCATCCCAGCCCACTCAGCGCGGCGCCCAGGGCCACCCCGAGCACCAGGCCTCCGGCCACGATCGCCACCGACTTCCAGTTCAGCAGGCGTCCGTGATTGTGCCAGAAGACGAAGACGGCGAGGGCGGGAAGCGGAAGCAGCGACATCTCGGTGGTTGGTCGCTCCGAGACCGAGCAGGAACGCGATCAGGACCATGATCCGGTCGCCCCGGAACGTGTCGCTGTGGTCCTCCCACAGCATCGCGAGGTACGAAATCGCGGCCACGAACAGGAGAGAGACCGTGTAGACCTTCTCGTTCACGTTTGACTGCGCCCACACCGTGTAAGCGGTGCCGCTCACGAGGACGGCGCAGAACGCGGTCATCAGCGCGACAGCGCGATTCTCGGTGAAGTGGGCCCAGATTCGCATGACGGCGAGGAACCAGAACACGGCCGCGGCGGCGGAGACAGTAGCGCTGAGAAGGTTGATCCGGGTGGCGACCTCGAGTCCCGTCCATCCCGTGAGAAGTAACCACGTCTTTCCCAGGAGGACGAAGAAGGGATTACCCGGCGGATGCGGCAGTCCGAGGATGTGCGCCGTGGCAATGTACTCGGACGTGTCCCAGAAGGCTGTGGAAGGGCCCAGCGTAAACACGTACAACAACCAGATCGCGAAACCCGACAGGACCGCCCACGCCCAGACCGGAAGTCGTCCGACCTTTTCTCTCTCGATGCCTATCATTCGCCTGCCAGCAATCCGTATTCGTCAGGGCGGCACGCGGCAGAAACGCCGCTGGTGCGCCACCTCTCCACGTGTCATGAAGGCCGGGAAGCTAACCTTGAGTGAGGCTCATGGCCAAACGCGGGCGGACAGCACCTGTACGCTGCCGTCCCGCACGTCCACCTGGCCGAGATCGATCAGCCGGGTGTCCCCCTGGCCGGTCTCCACCTCGAGGGTCAGGGGATGAGTGCCAGGTGGCAGCCGAAGACGCACGACCGATACCGCGTCGGGCAGCAGGTGCCAGGAGCGCGTGTCCGCTCGCTCAAACAGTGCTGCGGCCGCGTTGGCGGTGAGGAACGCGATCTCGCCGAGAATCTCGTTTTCCTTGTCCAGTTCCTTCTCGATGCCCCGCGCCAGTTCGTACTTGAGCGCCGTGCGAGCCACGGCCTTGATCATCATGCCCCCGAGCTTGTCCTCGAACTCGTCGGTCACCGCGGCCGAAACGGATCCGCGCATACCCGGATGCACGACCGTAGGCCTCGGGGCAGGCTGCTCCGCGGCCGAGTCGACAGCCCCCGGAAGGACCCCGACTCCGAGGTCATCCGGCGAGGGGAGGGACATCTCCGGAACCGAGTCCAGGGTCGCGACCTGCAGGGGCTCGGCGTCGGCCGCGACGGCCAGGCTGAGCACGGACAGATCGGTCGGAAGGCCCGACGACACCATCTCCGGCCAGGCGACTCTCATCAGGTACAGATCACGTCCAGGACCGCCCGACTTGTTCTTCGTACTCTTGGCACCGGGAACGATGCACTTGCCGCCGGAATTTCCGCGCCAATCCGTCCCCGACTCCGCGACGATCTCGGAGAAGTCGTAGCGACCCTGGAACGCTCTCGAAGCCACGCAGGCGGCGGCGGCGAATCGGACCTCTGAATCGCTGCTGTGCAGCGCGTCGGCTTCGACCGGGAACAGCGGCACGTTCAGGGATCGCTCGACCCGGTGCGCCACGAAACCGTGTTCCAGGAGGACGACGATGTCGCCGCCGGGCGTGGAGAGCGGCCGAGGCGGCCCCACCAGGATGTCGGGAAGAACGGGCGCCTGCCCCTCGCCGGGTGTCTCGGCCAGACCGTCAGCCGCGGAGTCCATCCTCGTGCCGTCGGCGATGGCCGCCATGATCGAGTCCAGGGCCGTGTCGAAATCCTGCTCCGCTTCGAGAGGCTCTTCCTCGAAATAGTCCTCGCCATACAGGTCGAGAAAACGAGGCCGCAACGGTGCGCCCACCAAATCCTCGTCCGGAGACCAGACATGCCGGTAGGCGACGGCGGCATCGTTGCGATTCCCCGAAGCCTCGAACACCGAGCCGGCGAAGTAGCGAAGCACCTCTCGCATCACCAGTTCGTCCGGTTCAAACTCGCCTTCATCGCTGAGTTCGAGGAGCCGGCTGAGGCGGCGCACCTCCACGGCGGCTTCTTCAGTGTCGCCCAGGGCGAGGTAGTTGAGCGCACCGTAGTAGTTGACCATCAGGCGCTCGGTATCGGTCGGAAGCCAGGCGATCGCCCGGTCGCTGGTAACGAGGGAAAGCAGCGCGCGCGACACGCTTTTCGTGTAACGATCGTCGATGATCGCCTCGGCACGCTGCAGGACCTCGTTGCTCTCCTCGTACCGACCCGCGTAGTGAAGCAGCAGTCCGCGGTGCATCAGGCGCAGGAGTTCGTCGCCGATGTCGCCACGATCATCGGGGTCCGTCAGGTCGAGCGCTTCGACGAACTGTTCGTCACGCGCCAACTGGCGAAGGTCGGTGTCATGCAGCGACCGCCCCTCGGGCCCGGTCTTGAAAGAACCGGTGAGGTGGCAGCCTGAAAGGAGGAGCGCCGCCGCCACCGCCAACCCGGGCGGCAGCTGGCGGCGCCGGAAGACCCGAGGCCCGCTTCGGGGCCGATCGAGATCTCCGTCGATCAACATTACTGCGGTACCTGTCGCTCCAGGATCAGGATGCGCTGCTGGGCCAGTGCGATTGCCTCGGCCAGACGAGCCGCAGCCTCACCCCGTGCTTCGATGCGCTCGATCTCCAGACGGTGCAGGAACAGCTGATACTGGATCAGCGCCGCGTAGGGCCGGAGGGCCTTGTCCAGCGACTCGGCGATCTTGAAGTCGATCATCGGATCGCCCGGTGTCAGGATGCTGGCCCGATCGTACCGGTTGAGTGCCGCCTCGAAGTCTCCGCGCGCCGCGTAGTCATCGCCTTCCCGCAACAGCGCGTCAGCCAGCGCCTGTGCCCGACCTTCGGTGGAGGCGTCGTACGGGGAATCGACCACGCGCACGCCCTGAGCCTCGCGGTACGCGTACCGGCTCACCGTATTGCTCGCGAGCTGCACGACCGCGACGTCGCCCACCACGTCCGTCGGCGGACTGAGCGAGGTCGCCGGCATCATCACCGTCGCGTCACCCGCGTACCGAATCGACCATGCATCATCGGTCGTGCCGGTCGCGGCCAGCACCTGCGTTTCGTTCATGCCGATCGCGATCTCGCCGCGCACCAGCGCCTCGCACACGTCCGGTGCGCAATCGGCCATCGCCTGGGCGGCGAGTGCCTCTCGCTCCTGGGCCTGCGCTTTCGCGTCGGCGGCCTGAGCCGTCGCCGCGGCCACCGCCGTCGAGGAATCCCCGACCCGCTGGTCGTTCTCCATGATGGGCTCCTCATGGACCTTCTTCGGCACGCAGGCCGCCAGGGCAACGAGGGCCAGCAAAAGGAACGTCCGTTTCATCGTTCTCTCCCGTATGAGGGTCCCACCCGTGCGAGACCCGGTCTGCAGCTCGATCTCGCGATCAGAGCCCGAACGGTTGCCGCTCGATGTATTTCTTGATCTCGTGCTGTCCGGCCCACACGACGGCGTTCGTCTGCAGGTCGATCAGGCGAGCGTCCACCTGGTAGAAGACGATCTTCTCCTGGCGCTTCGCTCCGAAACGAGTGGTCTCTTCCTCGTCCTGGATGGATGTCAGATCGCCCTGCATGATGTAATTGGCGCCGAGCTCCTGACCGAGCCGGGCCCGGGTGTCGGCGCGGGCGAATTCCTGCTGGTCGTCTCGCTCGCCCCGCACTTCACCCCGCTCCGCGGCGCTAGCCACCACGGTCACCAGCCCGGAGTTGATGTAGGCGAACTCGACGTCCCGCACGAAGACCGTGGTCTCGATATGCTCAGTGGTGCGGTTGCGGAATTCGCCCACGATGACCGCCGGGGCGTCTCCGCCGTTGTTGTTGTAGAACCGCTCGAGCCATGGTCCGGTGACGCTCTGTTCGATGAGCGCATTCGCCACCAGCCGCGAATCCGTGTCGTTCCACGCGCCCGAGAGATCCGTGATCGTATCCGGATCGACTCGCGTCACGTGCTTGTTACTGCAGGCCGTGGCCGTCAGGGCGAGCAGCAGAAAGAGAATGGGGACGCCGATCAGACGTCGCGGTTTCCGCAGATTCCAGGCAGACATGGCTCTCCTCCGAGGTGAACCTCTATTGGGTCTGACGTGGCGTTCCTACCCTTGGTTCGCCGAGTGGTTTCGGTGTTCCATGGTTCCATTTCAGGTATCATTGACAGCGCAGGGGCCATGCCATGATCCTTCGCGCCATGGCACGCGAACGTATGGCGACGAGAATCCAGGACCAGATCGACGCCCCCGCCTCCAAGCGACGCTATGTGCGAACGCTTTTTGGCCGGATTGCCGGGCGATACGACCTGACGAACGACCTGATGTCCATGGGCAGGCACCGGGCCTGGAAGCGCCTGGCAATCGGCCTGGCCGACGTTCAATCGGGCCACGTCGTGCTCGATCTGGCCGCGGGCACCGGGGATTTCGCCATTCGTGCGGCACAAAACGCGGCAGGCGCGACGGTCATCGCGGCGGATCTCACCTGGGAAATGATGGTCGCCGGAAAGGACAGGCGCGAAGCGGTGGGTGTGCGGTGGACCCAGTGTGATGCGACATATCTTCCGTTTCCCGACGGGAGCATCGATCGCGTGCTCGTGGGCTACGGATTGCGCAACTTCCCGGATCTCGACTGGTGCCTTGGGGAGATCAGGCGCTGTCTCGCGCCGGGCGGGCGCCTCGTTTCGCTGGACTTCGGACGGGCGGAGCCCGGCTGGCTGGATCGCTGGTATCTCAAGTACCTGGATATTTCCACTGCGGTGGCAGGGTGGGCCCTGCACCGCGACGTGGAATCCTATCGGTACATACCGGAATCGCTCCGGCAATACCCCGCCCAGAAGGGAGTGACGGAACTCATGCAGCGGCACGGATTCGTGCGCTGTGGACACATCGACCTCGTGTTCGGCGCAATGGCGATCAACTTCGGGCAGGCGCCCGGTTGACCGCCGAGTGCCTCAGCTTTCGCGCTGTTTCCAGATCGTGAGCTGCTTGTGACCCGTCTCACTGCCTTCCATGCGGGCCGTGAGTGTATCGCCGTCCTGCAGATCCAGATCGTCTCGCATGTCCTGCGGGATCGTGATTCGGCCGCCGCTGCCTACGGTGACGGTGGAATAGTACAGGACGCGGTAGATTCCCATGCTCGCTCCTCCGGGACGGGTGCTGGTGCCGGCGGCAGGTGAATCGCCGGCGGGAGCCTGGCGGCCGACACTCGCTACAGTCCAGAAGTATATCACTCTTAGAGCCTTGAGAGAAACGGTGTGATTCTAATGAGGGCGCGGACGATTACAACTCGCAGGATGATCGGACTCTCTGCCCCTGCGCTTGTCCTCGGACTGATGTTCGGTCTGTCGGGGTGCGGCGAGCGGCAGGGATCTGGTACCGTCGTTATCGGAAGTACCACATCACTGTACGACACGGGGCTGTTGGACACGCTCGTGGCCGCTTTCGAATTAGAGCAGCCGGATCTCAACGTCCGAGTCCTTTCCGTCGGGACGGGTCAGGCTCTAGCCCTGGGGCGCCGCGGTGACGCGGACCTGGTTCTCGTTCACGCGCCCCCGGCGGAACTCGAGTTCATACGCAACGGGCTCGGTCGAAACCGCGTCACGTTCATGCGCAACGACTTCGTAGTAGCGGGTCCCGGTTCGGACCCTGCGGGCTTACGAACACTCGATTCCCCGGATCGCGGTCCCGCGGCTCTGCGAGCGATCGCCGCGGCCGGTGCTCTCTTCGTGTCCCGGGGCGATGACTCGGGCACCCACATGAAGGAACGCGGGATCTGGGATGTCGCGGGATACGAGCCCGCGGGTGAATGGTACCTCGAGGCAGGCCAGGGTATGGGCGAGACTCTCATGCTGGCCTCGGAGCGCCGTGCCTACGTATTGACGGACAGATCCACGTTGACCGTGTTGTCGGACGTGCTGGACCTCGAGGAACTGGCCGCCGGTGGCTCGAACTTCGAGAACCTCTACTCGGTGATGGAGACGACCGCGGGTGCGAATCCCGAAGGTGCGATTCGTTTCCGGAACTGGTTGCTCGAGGATACGGCGCTCGGAATCGTGCGCGTGTTCGGCGAAGCTCGTTATGGCAGGCCCCTGTTCACGCTGGTGCCGTTCGATCGACAGTCCACCGTCACCGGCGATCGCTCGCGCCTCACGATCAACCCGTTTGCCGAAGCGTGGGCGCTGCTAACATCGGCCGACACGTACGTATGGGAAGTCATCTTCCGTTCCCTGTCCATCTCGGGCGCGGCCCTTATACTCGCTACCCTGATCGGCCTTCCGCTCGGCGCCTTCCTCGCTCTGTCCCGCTTTCGACTTCGCACGCCGGTCGTGGCGCTCGTGAATACGGGTTTGGCCTTCCCTCCCGTCGTCGTAGGGCTCGCCGTCTATCTGATGCTGTCCCGCTCCGGACCCGGGGGGGCGCTCGGCCTGCTGTACACGCCGTCGGCCGTCGTCCTGGCGCAGGTGATCCTCGCAGGCCCCTACATCGCGGCGGTTACGCTAGCCGCACTCGACGGCGTGCCGCCCGACGTGCGCCAGCAGGCGCGTGGGTTGGGCGCCAGCCGGTGGCAGGCCGTTCTCCTGCACCTGCGCGAAGCCAGGGCTTCCCTCGTCGCGGCGGTCGCCGCCGGTTTCGGTGCCGTGATCAGTGAGGTGGGAGCTGTCATGATCGTGGGCGGCAATCTGCTCGGCGAGACGCGAGTGATGACGAGCGCCATCGTGCTCGAGACGCGGCGAGGGAACTTCGGAGTAGCGGTAGCACTGGGCATCGTGCTCCTCGTCATCGCGTTCTTGATCAACCTCGGACTGACGTTGATCCACGGCCGCGGTCTGCGCAGGCCCGTGTTCGCGTGAATCCCGCGGAGGCCGCGTCCGCTGAGAGGATCGTCGTAGGCCAGGGGCTGCGTGTGCGAGCCGGGGAGCGGACTCTGCTCGACGTGGACACCATCGAAGTGCTGGGTGGAGAAGTCCTGGCCATCCTGGGCCCGAACGGAGCGGGCAAGTCGACGCTGCTCCGTGTCCTCGCGATGCTTCAGCGGCCCGACTCCGGATCGGTCTCGTTCCGGGGCGCGTCGGGACGAGAAGCTGACCGGTTGATGCGACGGCACTGCGCCGTCGTGTTTCAGCGTCCGCACCTGTGGGCCGGAACCGTACGGGAGAACGTCGAGATCGGCCTGCGGCTCAGGCGCCATCCCGTGGAGTCGATGCGCCACATGGCGGAGCAGGCTGCTTCGCAGTTGGGAATCGAAGAGCTCCTCGAGCGTGACGCGCGATCCCTTTCGGGTGGAGAGGCTCAGCGTGTAGCCATCGCGAGAGCCATGGCCCTGCAGCCGGACGTGTTGTTTCTCGACGAGCCGGCCTCGAATCTCGACGCCATGGCCCGGGGCGCCCTCATGGAGGACCTCGACCACGTGGCACGGGACGGGCGGCACGCAACGGTTCTTGCCACGCACGACCGCGCGGCTGCCTTCAGCCTCGCCGACCGTGTGGTCGTCCTGCGGGACGGCCGCGTCGTGCAGTCCGGTGAGCCTGAAGACCTGTTTGAGAATCCGGCCGATCCCTTCATCGCCGCGGTAACGGGCGCCGAATTGTCATTTCGGGCCATCGTGACTTCGTCGCACGATGGTTTGCTGACTGTGCGGGTCGGCGACGAGGAGCTGACGGCCACCGGATCTGCCGCTGCTGGCAATGATGTCCGGGTGGTCTATCGACCCGAGGACCTCTTCCTCTCGCGGTCCGAGATCTCGGCCAGTCCCCGCAATCGCTTCCAGGCGGAGGTCACAGAAATCCGATCGTCGGGGAGCCTGCTACGGGTGCGTCTGGAAGGGACCGGCCACTGGGTCGCCGTGATCACGCGCGCAGCGGGAGACGAACTTTCGCTCGATGTCGGCTCGCAAATCTGGGTGCAGGTAAAGGCGACGGCTCTGCACGCTTTCGCGGTCCAGGCCAGCTAGGCTTCTCGGTCCGAGATCAGCGGCATCTGGTCGTCGAGGCTTGACGGCACCAGGTGGTGCGCTCGACATCGGGCTTCGTAGCTCTCCAGGCCGCCTACCTGGATCGTGGGCCCTTCCGCGGGGGCCGGGCGACCGTCAATCAACCGTTGATTGCGCGTGGCCAGATCTCCGCAGACGACGCAGATCGCGTGGAGCTTGTCGATCTTCTCGGCGATCGCCAGAAGATTCCCGATCGGGCCGAACGGAAGACCTCGAAAGTCCATGTCCGTGCCCGAAACGATGACCCGTACACCCTGGTTTGCCAGATCGTCGGCGACGGCGGCGATGCCGTCGTCCATGAACTGGACTTCGTCCACCGCGACGACTTCGGTGTCGGCATTCACGAACTCCGCCACGTCTCGAGAGTTGGAGACGGGCCTGGCCTCGATTTCCCGGCCATCGTGGGAGCTGATGCTCTGAATCCCGCCGTATCGATCGTCAAGCTGGGACTTGAAGACCTGAACCGACCGACGCGCGATCATGGCCCGTCGCACCCGACGAAGAAGCTCTTCGGACTTCCCGGAGAACATCACCCCCGTGATGACCTCGATGGAGCCCTCTCGGCCTTCGCGCGCCATCAGCGACTGCCCCTACTCGTTCACGATCGCTTCGGCGAGCAACCCCCGGAGCTGCTCATCCGACATGCCCAACACCGCCGCTTCGGCGTGCGCGACGTTTCCGCTCTCGTGCCGGACGAATCTCGCCGGATTCATCGGTGCGTCGAGGCAATAGAAGAAGATCCGCGCAGCCTCGACGGAATCAGGCTGGCCGCCGGACACGTACACTTCCCACTCCAGGAAATTGTCGTCGGAGATCTTGCGTGACATGCCGGTCCTCACACTTCTACGGACGACGCCAGCAGCTTCTGCAGGTCGTCTTCGCTCAGTTGTTTGGCGGCCTCGGAAGGCACTTTCGAGAACCCGGGCGGGACGAGCGTATAGCGCTGCGGGTCGCGCGGTCGAGTTCGGTTCCGGAACATGGCGAGCAGGCGAGGCGACTGTTCGTTGGTGCCGGAGTGCAGACAGAGTTCCGCCTGCCACGTCTGACCTCCGATACTCGTGAACTCCACCTTCTTACTGTCGGCTGCCCCGTCGATTCTGAAAAGGAGCTTCTTGAGGATACTGGGCTCCTGAGTGGCCATGAATCGCCTTCGCGGTTGCAGGTGTCTCGTAGCTGGCCGGCGGGAGGACCACCGGCGTATCCGGGGGACAGAACAAGCGAATGCCAGACCCGGTTTTGCGCCTCCCCACGGCCGTTCGACAAGCTACTTGCACGCCTGTCGTTCTGCCAACCTGTGCGGCGGTAGCTCGTCAAACTCGTTGCCCTCACGCCACAGGCTACGTATGTCGCGAGTGAGCCATTTCTCGCCGAATACGTGCCGCACATTGCCGTCATGCTCGGTAACATATCGTCTTGATATATACTTACGGCAACCGATGCCCGTGAACGACTCTGGCCGAATGCCACGATCGACGCGCGTTTTGAGGGTATGCTTCTTGTAACCTGCAACTCATTGCTGCAAGAGGGGGTACCCAGTCTTCAGCGTGGCTCCAGCGGGGCCACCAAAGCGCAGCAGGGGGGACGTGAGTCTCAGGTTCTCGATCAACGAGAGATGCACGTCGTGCATGGCGTGCGTGCGGGTCTGCCCGGTCGAGGCAATCGCCGTGGCCGGGAACGAAGTCCGCATCGATTCTGCCACGTGCATCGAGTGCGGGCTGTGTGTTCCCTCGTGTTATCACGATGCGATCGATGTCGTTGGCGACATCGGTCCCTGCGTCGAGTCCATCGAGGCGGGCCGCGCGCTTCTTATCCTCCCCAATGAAATCAGTGTCTACTTCTTCCCCGCCACGCCTGAGCAGATTCTCAACGCCTGCTTCGAGGCCGGCTTCCGGACCGTCTATTTCGAGGCCGTCGGCGACGAGCTGGTCGCCGCCGAATACCTGCGCTTGTGGAACGATGGCGGCCTTCGATCCTGGCTTCGTTCGACGAGTCCAGTCGTCGTCAATTACTGCCGGACTCGGGCTCCGGAACTCCTGCCCTTCCTCGCCCCGGTGGTCACGCCGGCGGTGGCGCTCGCGAGACACATTCGGCGCATCGAGGATGCGGACACGGATATCGTCTACTCGGGCTTCGGAGCCCCGGGAGCCAACGGTACGGCGGACGAGCTGGACATCTGCATTTCGTTCGAGGAACTGGAGAAGTTGCTGGCCGACCGGGGCGCCAAACCGCTGGACCAACCGCAGACTCTGTTCAGGCTGACACCCGATAGACGGCGTCATCTGTCCCTGTCCGGAGGGCTTGCCGCGGCAGCTTCTCGAGGAGCAGCGTCAGACCTCGAGAACCTTTCGCAAAGAGCGCGACCTGAAGAGTCTTCCGACCCTGGCGCGGGCGCTGCTCGAAGAAGGGACGCCGCTGGGGTTCGTCGACATTCTCCCCTTCGAGGGCAACCTCGGCCACCCGGCGTTCGGGCCAGGCGATGACCTGTACTGGCGAAAGGAGATCGCGGAGTTGTCGGAACTTCCGAGATCTCAAGAGCCTGTCGTCCATCCGGCGGACGACCTCGACCTGCGAACGTTCTTCGAGCCGAAGCGGGTCGATCTGGCCGTTCCAGATCCGGCAGACGTCGAGGAGATCCTGGCGAAGATTGGTACGACGCCGGATGGCCGGTACTGGAACACCGGATCATGTGGTCACGCGACCTGTATCGAGTTCGCCCAGGCCGTGGCGCGAGGCAGGTCCACGATGTCGCTATGCCCGATCTACCTCGCC
This sequence comes from uncultured Gemmatimonadales bacterium, assembly GCA_963807645.1. GTDB lineage: Bacteria > Gemmatimonadota > Gemmatimonadetes > Palauibacterales > Palauibacteraceae > Benthicola. The sequence continues at coordinate 348,734 of CAWECO010000001.1, read as the reverse complement.
CGCCAGTACGAGCAAGCTTCGCGCGATGCCATGCACGACGCGCTCACTGGAGCCTACACGTTCCGCGTCCTGAGTGCTCGACTCGAGGAAGAGCTCAATCGCGCCAGCCGTACCGGGACTTCCATTGCCGTGCTGTTTGTCGACCTGGACAAGTTCAAACCGGTCAACGACGTGCACGGGCACGCAGCCGGCAACCTCATCCTGCGTAACGTGGCCGGAATCCTCTCCGAAGCCACGCGTAGCACCGACATCGTCTGCCGCTACGGAGGCGATGAGTTCGTCATCATCCTGGTCAACCCGGATCGGGACGGTGCCGGACAGGTGGCCGAGCAGATACGGGAGCGGGTCGCCGACATGAGAATCGCCACAAGTGAGGGATATGCAGGGGTTACGCTAAGCGTAGGCGTGGCGTATCATTCGGGAGTAGCACAGGCGGAGATGTCCGCCGAGGACCTGATGGCGGAAGCTGACGCGGCGCTCTATGTCGCGAAGGCACAGGGCGGAAACACGATTCATCCCTCCATTGGAGGCAAGCTCGTCAGATGACATCCGGGGATCAAGAAGCTCGGGACATGGTGGGCTTGGACCCTTGGGGCCTTCGTCGGATCGAGAAGCTCCTCCTGAGTCTCGATGGTGTGGGATCTCTCAAGATCGTGCCCGACGGTCAGCGGCGGTATCGAAGAGATCCACGTCCTCTCCAGTTCCTCGTTGGGTCCCAAGCAGATCGTCCGGAACATCGAGTCCGCTCTCCTCGCGGAGTTCGGCCTTCAGATTGACCACCGCAAGATCTCGATCGCTCGTGTCAGAACTCCGGAGATCCCGTCGGCGGCCGAAACCACGCCGGAGACGGCGGCTGCAGCCGCTCCGGTGCCTGCTGCCTCCACCTGAACGACGGCTCGTCCTCGGCAACGTTCACATCGAGCGAGCCGCAGGGCAGAAGGTCACGTGCCGCGTGGACCTGACTCACGAAGACTCGGTGTTCACCGGCGAGGCCGAGGGACCGGATTTCGCGAAGGCCCGGATGGAGGTGGCTGCGACCGCCGCCCTCGAAGCCGCTCAGCATGCTAGCGGCGACTCGGTATTGCTGTCTCTGCAGGGGATCGACTCCGTCGGCGCCTTCGGCCAGAACTTCGTCCTGGCGGCGGTGAACGGCAGCGTGCGTCGTGACTCGGAGTCGCTGGCCGGCGTGGTCCGTGTTCGCGACTCGATCGAAGAAGCGGCTGTACTGGCCTGTCTTCAGGCCATCAACCGCTGGACCGGAAACCGCTAGACCGCCCCCTTGGTTGCGCTTGGCCGCGCTTTCCCTTCTATTTTTTGTGGGTCTGCACCCCAAGAACATTCGTTGGAGAGCAGGATAATCAGGACCTTGACCGGTCCGACGAACATGGAGATGCCCCCAACCTCGCCGAGCCACCGATAGCTGAGCGGAGCGATACCTCCGAGCGGAGCTGAAGCATACCCGATAGCGACTGGGTATGACTTTCATGCGAAAGGAGGTGTGCTCTATGAATTTCTTCTTCATGCTACTTGGACTGTGGACGAAACCCGGTGGAACTGTTAGGTGGTAAACGGTAGAGGTCTGGGGGCAATTCCAACTGCAGCCACGAGGGTATGGACCCTAGAATCAAGAGAACGATCGTCGCGACCACCTTGGCGGCCACTGCACTCGTGGTCACCCTCTTCGTCAAATACCCTCCCTCGCTGGACCCCGCGTCCCTTGTAGCCTTCGGAACACTGCTGGCTCTAAGTACCCTGGCCATGATGCTGTACCTCCGCTTCACGGAAGCGGGGTCCACGACCTCCATGGATTTCGTGCCGGAGCTCGGTGCCATATTGCTGCTTGGCCCCACCGGTGCGGTCATGGTTACGTTGATTTCCGAGCTTTTTTCCGGTTTCTTCCTCTACCGGGAGAAGTCGGCTTTCAAGAAGCTGTTCAACGTCTCGCAGCTCGTTCTGGCGGTCGGCGCAGCTGGCCTGCTGTTCCGATGGTCTGGCGGCGTGGAGAGCCTCGACACGTTGCGCTTCCAGGCTTCGCTCGCGCCGTTTCTCGTGGCGGTCCTCGCCTACTTCGCCGTGAACACTGGCACGGTCGCATTCATTGTCTCAGTGTCTGAGCGAAGACCTTTCTTTGAGAGCTTGGCGGCAGATCACCGGCGGGTTGATAGTCTTTGACATCGCCATGAGTCCACTGGCGTTCCTCGTGGCGTTCCTCTACACACAATACGGAGTCCTGGCCGTCTTCCTGGCGATGATCCCGCTCATCGGCCTCCGGTACAGCTACGGGATCAACTTCGAACTGCAGCAACTGAACAGTGACCTCCTTCGCTTGATGGTGAAGACGATTGAGGCCCAGGATCCCTATACGTCCGGACACTCCATTCGAGTCTCCGAAGCGGCTAAGAAGATCGGACATGCCCTTGGGTTGAATCCCCGACAGCTGAAGGTGGTCGAAACTGCTGCCCTGCTTGCATGACATTGGGAAGATCGACGTCAGTCTACGGAGAGATTCTCCGGCAGAAGGGACCGCTAACACCCGAGCAACGGGAGCTCATTCGTGCTCATCCCGATCGGGGTGTGGATATCATCAAGTCCATCCGGAGCATTCACCCCGACGTCTTGAGTTGTGTGCGACACCATCACGAACGGTGGGATGGAGGTGGCTATCCAACGGGACTCGCCGGGCCGGATATTCCGCTCGGTGCACGAATCATCATGGTTTGCGACACAATAGACGCCATGACGACGGCACGGCCCTATCGGGACGCTTTGCCCGTGTCGGTGGTAAGGGAAGAGCTCACAAAGCACCGAGGCACGCAATTCGATGAGGCGATCGTCGATGTCTTGGTCCACACAGATATTCTCGAGACGCTGGACTCACCGGAGGTAGCTACGCCTTCGGCTGGCGCTCGGATCGCAGGAGTAAATCCTACTCTTGGGATCGAGGCTAGCTGAGTCGAGTGGACTTCGTGGTGGCTGACCGCACCCACCTCTGCGCAAAACCCGCGAACCACCCGAGCCGATTCTCGAAGAGACTTTGTCGAACCACGCTTGGGCTTTGATCGGTCAATCGCGAGAAGCTCTCGCCAAAGATCACTGTGCCCAGCCACATCAGTTTGTGGTAGCTGAGTTTGTCGAGGCGTGCTTGGGCGCTGGCGGCGGCCATCAGTCTAACCGGGGAGCCCTCTATTCCTAGCCGATCCCCCATGAACGCCAGGAACCACTCGTACTTGAAAAGTTCCTGTGGACCTTGAAGTTGGGTAGGCTGCGTTTCAAGTACTCCTTTCCACGTGCGCATCGTTGATTCAAGATCACCAAGCTGGAGAGCTATGAGGCCTTGGCATGACAGGATCTCTGGCAGGAACTCTACAGAACCCGATGTCTTCACCCAGGTCAGCGCATCGCCGAACAGTACGGCTGCTGCCTTTGCCTTTCCCTGATAGAACAGTGCATTCGCTCGGTTGAGAGTGAGTAGAAGCAGAGTATCAAGCGTATCGCAAACTTGAACATCTTCCACTCTGGTTGCCCACTCGTCAAAGCGCTCCCAATCACCTTGTTCCAGAGCCGCACAGGCCAGGTTGTTCCAAAGGCCAGCTTGCTGCACCAAGTCGTTCCGACGTGAGGCGTGCTGAAGAGCCAGCTGAAAATCGTGCTCACCTTCGTCCCATTTTCCCATTCGGATACATATCGTCCCGCGAATCAGATTGAATCGCTCAGCCGTTTCGGGGTCGATGTCAGGTATAAGGCTTCGGATTTCGTCGAGGAGAGCGAGCGCGCGCTCCGACGATTGGTAGAATGCGGCGTACGTTGCTAGGCTTAGAACAGCGGTCACGCGAGCGGTTGGATCAAGGGTCGAATCTCGAAGCGCCTTAGCTGCGAGTTTCTCAGCAGCTCTGGCTGCTACAGAGGCACCGCTATGGTCGTTTTGTCGGGTTGTGACCTTCAGAGTCCAGTACAGGGTTTCCGCCCGAGCTCTGAGTGTTGCGTTCGGATTGGCGATCGACTCAAGGATCCTTGTCACAGAGTCGATTGCCACGCGAGCTTGACTCCATTCAGTTGCTTCCGCCAACGCTTCGACCAACTTCAGCTTGACCTCAACCCGCTGCTCTGGTGGCATCTCTTCGTCCAGACGCAGGATCTCGTCCAGATGCTCCTTGGCACTCGGCAGCTGCGCGGACTCGAGCTCCGCCTCCGCCAGGAGATGAAGTGCTTCCAAGCGTTGCTCTTTCCCGCGGCTGCTCTTCACAGCGAGGTCAGCCATGGCCGCAGCTTCCATCTGCCCCGCCGAGTTCTTGGCGTCCCTGGCTGCCTGCATCGAGTGCTTGTAGGTGAGCGCGCGATTCTCTCCGAGGTGGAAGTGCCTGGCCAGAGTAGCGGCGTTCGTATCCGAATTCGCTTCCAGGTATTCCGCGGCGGTCAGGTGCAGACTTGTGCGAGACAGGCCCGTCATTCCTGCGTACACGTATTCGCGGACGATGTCATTGACGAAACCCAAGTGGCCATCGCGATCCTGGAGCAGACCGCGGCCGTAGGGTTCGGCGCTGGCTTTGGCGGCCTCCGAGAGGGGCAGCCCTGCGATCGCGGCCACCGCACCGGGTGTCGCCTGACGCTCGAGGACGGCCGTCGCTTGTAGCAGCGTGAGACCGTCTCGTGAGAGCCCTCTCAAGCGAACAGCCAGGACCTTACTCAGCCGGCCGTCCGTCAACGGGTCCCACCGCGAGGCCTCGGCGGCCCATTCAGTCGATCCGACCGCGGCACGAAAGACCTCAAGCGCGAAGAAGGGGTTCCCACCGGCGAGCCGTTGGGCCAGTTCCATGGCATCCCGGTGCCCCGGGTCCGGCGAAGCGCGCTCGAGCAGCTCTCCGATCTCCTGTCCCGAAAGCGGACGCAATCGCAGTTCGGAACTCAAGTCCGAGTTGTCGGGTGGACTCAAAGGCAAGGCATCGGGCAGTTCCGCGCCCCGGGCTACCCTGACGGTCGCGATCAAGAGAAACGGATATCCCTCGAGGCGGCGGGTCATGTAGTGCAGGAGGGAAATCGAAGTCGCGTCCATCCACTGGACGTCCTCAATGATCCAGACGATCGGCGCTGCCTCGAGAGCGAGTCTGACGACGCTCGCCACCTCCTCATATAGGCGGCGGCGCCACGCCGATGGGTCGACCCGTTTCTCTGCGTCTGCCGTGAGATGTTCGAACTCAGGCAGGAGGTGACCAATCCGGGTGAATGATGAGAGGTCCGCTGGCGGTCGGCGCGACACTTCGGAGGCGATCGGGCGCAGACCATCGATCACTGGCCCGTAAGGCACATCCGCCTCGGCCGGGTAACAGCGGCTTTCCAGAAGGCGAATATTCTCGAGAGCCACCGAGCGACTGAACTCGCTCACCAGTCGCGACTTGCCGATCCCCGCCTCGCCCGAAACCAACACCGCCGTCTCGGGAGCGTCGCAGATCTTTCGAACCGCGGCTCGCAGCGTCTCCATCTCTTCTTCGCGGCCGAGAAACGGGGTCTGCAGTTCTCCCAGGTTGTCTACCCACGGCTCAGGCGGTGGGGTCGATCGAATACGCCGAACCAGGAGTTGGGTCTCCTCTGAAATACCTCCGGGCAGCTCCCTCTCCAGCGGAGCGATGACTTCCTCGTAGTGGCGGATGGCGGAAGCGCCGTCTCCATGAAGCCAGAGACCTCGCATCAGGGCCCGGTGTGCTTCTTCATCGATTGAGGACAGCTTCACGAGGCGCAGAGCTGCGACGCACATTTCGCCCCATCGGCCCGCTTCGTCACACTGCCGTACGTATCGGCGCAGAGCCATCTCACCCAGCCGGCTCAGCCGGAGACGCTCAGAATCCAACCAGCGCTCGAAGTCGTCCGTTCCTGCCCGCGCGAGGTTGTCCGCGAACGGACCGCGATACAGGTCCACGGCCCGCGAGAGATCTCCCGACTTCAGCGCTTTCTCGAATTCGATGGCATCCAGTTGAAAGACGGACGTCTCCAGGTGCACGGCATCGCCCGTAGCAGAGCCGATAACACCTGGGAGGTGGCGACGAAGATCGTAGATGGCCTGACTCAACGAGTGGCGAGCCCGCTCGAGGGAGGTTTCCCAGAGCAACCGGGCGAGCGAATCCCGCGTATACACCTGGCGACCGGCGGCGGCGAGGTAGACCAGTAGGGCGAGGTGCTTCCGTGAGCGAAGCCGAATGGTGCCCCCGGTCGAGTCCTGAACTCGGACGCCTCCCAGGCTCTGAATCATGAACATGTCGATCGGCTCCCCACCCCATGTGTGTGCGCGTGCCCCGGCTTTCAGGCACTTTCGTCGATTCTCAGTATTCACGGCACTATCATCAATCTATCAACGAGCGGGCCCAAGTGACCCACTCGCTTGATCGCACCGACAAATGCTGTATCATCGGTCCGCCGTAAGGCTGCGCAGACCGGTCGCCTGCTGGAGGCAGAGAGGCGACGTGACGTGAATGCCACTTCATCAATCCGGGACATCATGTTTGAGTCGAATACGGAAGCACATTCAGGTTTTCATCCCAGGCCGGGCTTCTTCCTGTGCCTTTGTGCCGCGGCCCTGTCTCTTCAGGGCTGCTCGGAGGACCGTGGCCTCGATTACGCGGCGGCGCCCGAAGCCGAGGTCGCAGCTGTGGAAATCTGGGCACATCCCGATACCCTGGGCATCGATGTCTACGCCCCCGAGGACTTCAAGGCTGCATCGCGATCGGTCGCGTGGGCGATCGACGGCATCGCCCGGGGCGTGATGCGCTACGAACCCGCCGAGGGCAAACACGGGGTGTTTGGCTTTCAGGACCGGCCGCCCGCCGAGGTCGTAAAGCCGGCCCGGTTGGCGATTGCGGAGAACACGGGACTCTTCGTGTTCGACGACTCGACGGGCATGGTCGATCTGTACTCGCCAGGCGGGCAACACCTGCGTGGATTCGACCCCGGACTCAGGCCATCCATTCTCGAAGTGTCCCGACGTCCTCTCCGCCTCACCTACGGTGTCCGGACGTTCGCCGACGACTCGATTCCGACGCTATCGATCATCCAGACGGACTTCCTCGGGCAGAATCCCGACACCCTTCTCTCACCCGACCGGGGACCGGAGACTCTGCGCCGAGCGACGGCGGTTCGGGGAAACCTCGTTGCCACAGCCGCCATGAGCGGCTTGTGGGTCTTTTCGAGAACCACCTCGGACACGGTCTTCGAGGTGTCGGGCACGGGTCAGTCGCGTAAGCTCGTCCTTCCCGAAGCCGACACCATGCGCGCGGGTATCCTGGCCGACCTGCAGCAGGAGATCCTGTGGGTCGTCGCGCCGCGGCCGAAGGGAGGTCTGGACTACGAAGCCTACGATATCTCGTCAGCGGGAGAAGACGGGGTGATCGATGGCGAACAGGCATACCTCGGGGCCCGTACCACACCTCCTTCCTTCACGGGCAAGGTCGCTTTCGATGGTTCCGTGTCGGGCTGGTGGCGCGGAGAGCGCGGCGTCCATGCGCCGAGAGCATTCGACATGCGCGTAGAAGCCTTGCGGGACGGAGCGTCCGCTGCGCGTGAGACTCGGCCGGAACGGAGGTCGGCGATCGCGGATGAGCGGGTCCGGATCCGGAAGGCCGCAGAGGAAGAGGCGGAACGGGCCCGCCAGGAAGCCGAGGCCATCCGGGAGGAGGAGGAGCTGGAGTAGTCCTCCGGTGGCGCTCAGTGCCACTCGGATTGGACCCGCGCCAAGGGCCGGCCCAATGAACGGGCCGGCCCTTTTCTCGTTTACGGCTTTCCCTGCCGAGCCGCGTTCTCTGGATCAGATGCCGCGCGCTGCGATCTCGTCATACAGGCGGGCAATCGTCTCGATTCCCTTGTGATACGTCTCGACATCCATCCACTCATTGGGCGCGTGGGCGTTGCCTCCGGGAGGCGCGAACCCGAGCAGCAGGACTGGTCCCTTCAGGACCTCCTCGAACAACGGGATGATCGGTATCGAGCCGCCCTCGCCGATGTAAACCGGCCGGCGGCCAAATGCTTCTTCCAGGGCGTGCGCGGCGGCCTCAAACAACGGGCTGTCCGGATTCCCGGCCCACGGCCACCCGCCGTGCGACGGGACGACGCGTACGGTCACCCCTTCGGGCGCGAGCGACATCACGTGTTCCGTGAACAACTCGGCGATCTCATCCGGATCCTGGTCGGCGACCAGCCGCATGGATATCTTCGCGCTCGCCTTGGCCGGGAGGACGGTCTTCGCCCCGTCGCCGGTGAACCCTGAGATCATCCCGTTCACATCGAGGCACGGTCGATACCACAGGCGCTCGAGCGTCGTATAGCCGGCTTCGCCTCCCAGCGCGGGAGCGCCCGTCTCCTCGAGGAATTCTTCGTCCGTATACGGCAGGGCTCTCGTCTCTTCGCGAATCGTTTCCGAGATGGGCCTGACTCGGTCGTAGAAACCGGGAATCGTGACCCGGCCGTCCTCGTCCTTGAGCTGGGAGATGATCTGCGCGAGGGCGAACGCCGGATTGATGACGGCTCCGCCGTAGCTCCCCGAATGCAGGTCTCCCGCCGGGCCGTCCACGAACACTTCCAGGTATGCGATACCGCGCAGTCCGGTGCCGATCGACGGGATGTCGATTCCCAGCATTCCCGTGTCGCTCACGATCACCGCGTCACAGGCCAGCCGGTCGGCCGCGGAGCGCAGGAACGTCTCCAGGTTGACGCTCCCGATTTCTTCCTCGCCCTCGAAGCACAGCTTCACGTTCACCGGCATCCCGAAGCCGCCCTTGATCCTGGCCTCGAGCGCCTGGACGTGCATCAGGACCTGGCCCTTGTCGTCGTTCGTGCCGCGCGCGTAGATGCGGCCGTCCTTGTACGTCGGCTCGAAGGGAGGCGCGTCCCAGAGCTCCTCCGGGTCTACGGGCTGCACGTCGTAGTGTCCGTAGACCAGCACGGTCGGCGCGTCGGGGTCCACGATCTTGTCCGCCACCACGAACGGATTCCCTTCCGTCGGGATGATCTCGACGTTGTCCATCCCCGCCTCGCGGACGATACTCGGCCAACCACTCGGCGCAGCGGGTCACGTCTTCGGCGTAGCGCTTCTCGGTGCTCACGCTGGGGATGCGAAGGAAGTCGACGAACTCCTGTTCGTACCGCTCTCGGTTGGAGCGGACATATGCGGTCAGGTCTGAACTCACGATTCTACTCCGTTTGGGTTTGGGTACCTGGTGCACCGTCGCATCGTTCGAGAGCCATGGCGAGGGCGGCCGCCAGCAGTCCGCGTTGTGCGTCCTCCGGCACGCTGGACCGCCTCGTCCACCGCATCGGCGACAGTGGTCTCGATCGACTCGAATACGATACGTGGCTGTAAGGGGAAATCGGATTGGCTCTGGCAGGCGAATGCGTGCGCCGTACCACAACTCGCGATGATGTCCGCCACCACGGCGAAGCGCGCGTCGGCGTCCTGCTCCACGCTGGTATCACCCGGTGCGTCGGCAGCGAACGGGTGGTTCGCGCCGGCAACGATGCGATGTGACGCCTGCCGCCTGGAGCCTGTCCAGCACGTCCAGGTCGAGAGTGCCGGATGCCGCCGCGGCCACCAGCATGTCGGCCGGGGTGTCGAAGAACGCGTCGGCCGGAGCCGAGGCACCCGCCCCTGTCACGGCCGGCAACGTGTTTCCCTCCCGGTTCAGAAGGAGGCGCTCGACTTCTTCCACCGTGAATCCCTCTTCGTGCAGCAGGCATCCGCGCGCATCCGCAATGCCCACCAGGCGGAATCCGGCCCGTGCCATGTACAGGGCCGCGGCCCCGCCTACCGAACCGAAGCCCTGGAGAAGCACGCGGGTATCGGAGGGCGCGCGTCCCTGGTGGTGCAGTAGCCTGACGGCGGACTGCGTCACGCTGTAGCCGGTCACCAGAGCGAAGACCCGGGCTTCCTTGCCAGCCAGTCCATACTCCGGCGGGACCGGCTGATCGAGCCCGATGTGCATCAGTTCCGAGCGACGCCCGAGCGCCTCACCGTCCAGCCCGAAGTGTCCCCGGAGCACACCGATCTGCGGATGCGCGATTCCGATCTCACGGCACAGGGGGATGACCTCCGCGATCTCGCTCACATTCAGGTCGCCCGCCGTACCGTACCTGCCGAGGAGTTCGGACTGGATCGCCTGGAACCAGCGGGTCGAGGACTTCCTTCTTCCTGGGATCGGCCGGGTCGAAGTCGATCCCGGACTTGGCGCCGCCGATCGGCGGACCGGCGAAGGCGAACTTCAGTTCCATGGCCTTGGCCAGGAACGTCACTTCGTCGCGGGTCAGACCGTACCCGCATGCGCGTGCCGCCACCCGCGGCCCCGCCCTTGAGGCTGTTGATGACGAGCCACCCCCGGGCGGCGGTCTCGCGATCGTTCCATTCGAAAACGATCTCGGGCGCCGCCCGGAAGTACCCCTGGTAGCTCTTCCAGACTTCTCCGTCTTTCGCGTCAGCTCCTGCCATTCACTCGGCCCGGGCTTCGCGGGACTGCGGATCAGCCTTCGACCGCTTCCCACTCGTTGTTGGATCGATCGAGATCCGGATAGTTGCCGTCCGCGTCGATCGTGACCTTCGTCAGCTCCCCGGACGTCGGGAACCGCGCTGGTCGTGGTACGCGTACCGGCCCACACGGAAGCTGGCCACACGACCGTCTCCGTGGAACCGTCAGCGTACTCGAGCGTCATCTCCACCGGCATCACGCCGCTGGACAGGTTCGACACCGTGACCTCGGCGGAGCCGGCCCCGGGCACGACCTCGTCGACGGCCTGGTCCAGGGTCGCGGTCGCCGTAGAACCATGGCTGCCAGAACCAGTCCAGGTCCGTGCCGGCCGCCTCGGAGAACATGGCGAAGAAGTCCCATGGCATCGGGTGCTTGAACGCCCAGGTCGCCGCGTAGTCCTTGTAGAAGGCGTCGAACTTCTCCTGGCCGATCATGTGCCGCAGGGTATGCAGCAGCATGCCTGGCTTGCTGTACGCGGCGACGTTCTGGCCGAACATGTGCTCCGCGTGGTCCGCGTGCCCCATGATCGGCTCCTGCATTTCCATCTGCACGACCATCTGGTAGCCACGGTCGTCGCCGGGCCGGCTCACCGGCGTATCGTAGTAGTCCGCCATCGAGAGCGACGTGTTGAACATCGTCAGGCCTTCGTCCATCCACGCGTAGGCCATCTCCTTCGTGCCCACGATCATCGGCATCCAGAAGTGGCTCAATTCGTGTGTGACCACGCCGTTCAGGCCGCGGTCCGCCGCCTGGTGCGTGATGAACGTGATCATCGGGTATTCCATCCCGCTGACCTCGGGCGGCCCCATGGCGGCGGTGGCCTGCGGATAGGGATACGGGAGGATGTAGTCGGAGAAGAACTCGATGGCGTGCTTCGCGTACTCCGTGGCCGGCTCCCAGTGAGGCATGTCCGGGTCGAACACGTTCTGAATCAGCGCCCTGCCCTGCTCGTGGCCCGTCTCGGCGCCGGTAACGTGCCACACGTACGTGCCACCGGCCGCGAACGCGAAGTCGCGGACCATTTCCGCCTCGAGCGTCCACGTGTGCCAGCCGTCGTCCGACGGAAGCGTGGCGTTGCCGGCTTCCCGGTCCTCCACGCTCACGACCTTGACCACCGTGTCGAGAGCCGGGGCCGAGGCGAGGGTGCGCACCGCCTCCGGGTGAAGAACCTCGTCCGGGTTGGTCAGCATCCCCGTGCCGACGACGAGCCAGCCCTCGGGGACCGTGACGTTGACCGTGAAGTCGCCGTAGTCGGTGTAGAACTCGCCGCTGCCCAGGTAGGGCGACTGGTCCTGACCGAACACGTCGTCGAACGCCGCGACCTGCGGGTACCACTGGGCCAGCTGGAAGATCTCGTTGTTCAGGTGGCCCATCCGCATGCCGCCGCTGCCCGGCACGGTGAACGACCAGTCGACCTCGAGTTCCACGCACGCCACCCGGTGCCAGGGGCTCGGGAAGAGACACCGCGGCGATCGTTCCCATGACCCGATAGCCTGGATCCTGGGGCCCACGCTGCTGCTGGCCGAAGAACATGCGCGGCGGCAGCTCCTCCAGCTCCACCCCGTTCGCGGCTACCCGGCTGAGCGTCATCCCGCCGCTGAGAGACACGGTCCGCGCCACGTGGCGAGCCCTCGGCGTAAAGACGTTCTGGTACAGGTGAAGCACGATTACCGGCCGCTCGTGCGGTGTGTCGTTCCGAATCGTGATGGTCTCGCTGCCGGTAAGGAGGGCGGTCTCCGGCTCGATCTTCACGTCGATCTCGTAGTCCACCCACTGCTGCCAGTAGTCGGCGCCGGGCCTGCCATCCGGTGTTCGCGTGCCCGCCTCGAGAGCGGCCAGGTAGCCGCTCGGAGGCTCGACCGGGTTGAAGACCGGATAGTCGACGACCAGGCCACTGCCGTCCGCCGGGTTCACGTCTTGGGCGGTCGCGCCGGTCGCGATCGCGGTCATCCCTATGGCCAGCAACATGATCACCCGACTCCAGATTCTCATCATATTCCGCTTCCCCATCCTCCTCTACCTCCGTACAATGAAATCGCTGACGCGAGGTCTCTCCGCGTCAGTAACAGGTATCCACCCCGTCCCGCTGCTTCCCGGAACGGCAACCTAGTCAGAATTCTCGAAGTCCGTCCAGTTCACCAGTGGCAGCAACTGGTGCTTTCCGTCGTGTCTCCAGTCAGCGGGCGGCCAGGCCATCGTGCCGAACGGCGAAATCCGGCTCACCCCGAGACGAGTGGCGAGATCCAGCAGCTCCTGGAGTCCATCGGTTCCGCCGTATCCCAGCGTCTGAATCCGTCGCTCGAGGGGTCGCAGCACCTCGCCCAAGGTCTCCAGGTCCGGCACGTGGTGCACCCAGACCACGCGGGGAAGAGACTCGGCCCGCGCCGCCGGGTCCTCGCTGGACAGGATGGTCCACGCCAGGGACTCGCCGGGAGACTCGACGCTCGACCGACCGTCTTCGTAACCGCCGAACTCAAAGGCGGTCCGCGCGGCGCGGATGGCTACGGCCTCCTCCATCGTCGGCTCGGGCGGCGGGCAAGTGCGCGTGTGCTCGCGCAGTGCGGCCGCCAGGCCTTCGACCAGGGGCCCGGTGTCCTCACCCACGACGTACACGAGCCGCGGGGAGACGCATCCCTGCTGATCGTAGGCGCAGACGTCACGGGCGAGTGCTGAGGCTGCCGCGGGCGGCCAGTCCCGGAGCACCACCGCCACTCCCGTCTTTGGACCGTACGTCACAAGGTCCGTATTTGGCGGCAGACTGCCGCGCACCGCCGCGACCGCCACGTCTCCACCGTACACCACCGTCTTTCCAGCCCACTTCGTCCATTCGCGCCACGCGGCAGGGAAGGTGCTGCCTGGCCACCACGTGGCGGCGACGCACCGCCCCAGGAGTGGGTCCACGGCGGCCAGAACTCGCGCGAACAGGGGGAGGAGCCCGGGCTCTGCCCCTGGCAGCTTGCACAGTACCCCGGAGCGGACCAGGAGACCTCGTATCGTCGCACTGATGGCGACGCCCGGGACATTGCCGGCCAGCACCTGGAGAATGACGGGTGGGCCCGCCGCTCGCCGGCTGCGCTCGCCCGATCCGGCCCATGTCGTATCGGCCACGAAGTGGTCCAGGGCAGCGTTTCCGCCCAGCTCGGCCTTGACGAGTCCCGTGAGCGCATCGGCCGTCCAGGTCCGCGACATGCCCTCGAGCGTCTCCCTGACCAGCCGATCCGTCCACCCTAGCTCCACGCAGAGTAGCCCCCGGACCGCGACCCCTTCCGGTCCATCGGCCGAGAGCTGAGCTGCCGCGCGCGCGATGGAGTCGATCACTTGTTCGGTGGAGCGCGCAGTGCGCGCCTCCAGGGTCGCGTGCCGGACGGAGCGAGCGACGGCGGCGGCCTGGGCAGCGCTGAGGTCGGGAGCGCGGAATGCCAGCCCGGCGCCTGTCCGGCTCTCGAGCCACTCGGTCGGCGTCTCTTCCAGGCCGGGAAGGTGCCAGGCTTCAAGCATGACCCTGGGCCTCCAGCAGCTCGGCCGTTGCCAGCGAACACCCGCGCGGCGGAGCCCCCTCCGTGCGGCCCACCCACTCGATCCCCTCTCCTACGACTCTACCCTGGTCTTCCGTCAGGACCGCGCACACGCTCCCGAGGTTGGCAAGGTCGAAATGGCACAATATCCCCGTCGCACCCTCCGGAAGCTCTTCGAGGGTGACCGGGTCCAGCACCCGAGACCGCAGCCACGGAGGACCGATGAGCGGAAACGGCGGTTCTCCTCGAGCGTAGCGCTGTGACAGAAGCTCCGTCATTCCGAACTCGTTGACGATAGCGTCCTCGGAGATTCCCAGGTGCTTCACCAGGCCATAGACGACGCGGCTGCGCGGCAGGCCCTGCCGTCCCTTCGCACCACCGGTGTCCATCAACTTCGAACCCGCCGGCAGATCTGCGCCGATGGCACGACCGTCTTGCAGCCGGTCGAGCCACTCCGCGAAACCGAGCGTCGTGCCGAGCAGACAAACGGGGCGACCTGACGCGGCGCTTTCTCTCACGACATCGTCCAGCAAACTCCAGTCGATTCCGCCGGGCGTCGCGACGCTGAGGCTATCCCGCGCGCCGACTCCCGTCCGAAGGTCATCCAGCATCCATCCCAGCGAGGAGCCGGCGTCTGTCGTAAAGGTCGGCGGTAAAGTGACCAGTGTAACGCCATTGTCTCCCATCAAAACGAAGAATCGAAAGGCCGCCCTGAGCGACGCGCGATACAGTCCCGGCGACCGCACCAGGTGGCGGCCCTGGGCCGACCGGCCGCGGGTTGTACCACTGGTCAGGAACGTGAGCGTGGCGTCGTCTCGGTCCCCCACCAACAGGTCGACGACCCGGAAGGCCCCGGTCGGAACGGGCGGGAAGTCTCGCCAGCCTCTCACTTCCGCCGGAATTGCGCCCCGCGACTCGCAGTACTTCCGGTACGGAAGATTGTGCTGAAACTGGAGCCGAAACGCTTTGCGTGCCCAGCTGTCCAGGAGATCCGCGTCCCAGGCGGACGGTTCCCGGTTCCAGGCGTCGAACTCGGCGATCAGCTCCGTCGCAAGGAGGTCGAACGACTCCGTCGGTGGCTTGGAAAGCGCGGTCATGCGCGGAATGTGGTGCCACGATTGCGGGGCGACAAGCGGTGCCGGCCCGGTTCGATCAGCGGGCGTCCAGGTTTCCGACGTGCAACTGTCCTTTACGTATCCACTTTACTTCCACGGGACTTCCCGGCCGCGCCGTGGCCAGTGCATCGCGCAACACGCTGACGTGATTACATTTGTCGCCGTCGACTTCGACTACCACATCGCCGTCCTTCAGGCCCATGCGATCGGCCGGCGTATCACGAATCACACGCAGCACGAGCAGACCCTCATCGGCGCCCTCGAAGTACTGGGCCAGATCTCCGCTGAGCGGTCTGAACTCGGCCCCCCCGACCCTCACATCGGAGAGAAGCAGGGTGCGCAGGGGACTCGGTACGACGCGCGGGCTCACGTAGTAGGACCACTCACCGTCAGGGTCCGAGCCCGACTGCATCGAGAACGAGAAACCGAGCGAGTCTCCGTTCAACACCTGGAAGTTCTCTCGGAGTCGGACGAGCGAGTCCAGCCGGACCCTGGCGGATTCGAACGAGGAGTCCCGGACCACGTGAAGACGACGGGCCAACTCCTCGTTTTCCCAGACGGATACACCGGTCCGGTCCGGCCACGATTCGTGCTCACGCATCCGCTCGAGGATTACGTGCGCCTTCTCCCGGTCTCCAACCTCGATCTTGAATTGGCCGGCCGAGTCCTGGTGGAAGAACACGAAATCGTTGACGACGGCCTGTGCGGAATCGAGCCGCACTTTGACTTCATCGAGCCGGGTCCGCACCGACGGGACCCGGACGACTCGTACCCGATTGGGCGCTCCCTCGTCGAAGACATCGGGAGGCCCGAAGAACGTGCGTACCTCCACGTACGGTTCGGTCGGCCGTAACTCGGGGATCACTTCGATCGTCCTCCGGCCGCCCTCGCGGCCGACCTCCAGCCTCACGGGCACTCCGGCCTCCAGCCCCAGCAACAGGTCGCGACCGTCAGGTTGGGTGACATCCAGGTGGTTCACGGACAGCAGGGTGTCCCTCGCTCTCACTCCCGCCACGTCCGCGGGTCCATCGACGATCACCGAAGTGACCACAGGGGGGCTGTCGCAGGCCTCGAACTCGCGCGTCGGCGCCTCGCACACCTCCTCCAAAAGCACGCCGATCCGGGCCTTCTCCTGCGGCACCCAGACCATATCGGGCTCTTGTGCCGGCAGCTGCCCCACCATCCCGGTCAGGATCAGGGAGAACCCAACAGTCATCCTCCTCGACAGGCCGGACTTCAGGCTTCCGCACATCGTTATCATCTCGGTCTCAATACTCGGCGGCAGTCATGCGCAGGGTCTGATTCAGCTGGCTCGCCAGGTCATCCCGCTCGTCTACCAGCTGGAAGAGGAAGTTGTTGAGCACCGGGTCCGCCGGCGCTTCCCGCAGGGCATCCCGCGACGCGTCGATCATCCCGTCGAGATGGGTGATTCGTTCTGCGACCGCCGCCGGCCCGGACTGCGCGGAGGCCGTCGCATCGAATCCCTCTCGAAGATTCTGCAGGTCGGCCACGGTTCGCAGATAGGCCTCTGCCGGTTCGATGACCAACGACGATTCCGGAGTCGCTCCGTCGATCGTCGCTACGGAGGCCGTCGGGCCGGGCGCCTCCGTGCTCGGGTTGATGCGCTGGCCGACCATGAGACCCGCGCCGAACAAAGCCAGGACCGCCGCCGCCTGTAACGGCCAGCCCATGGCTCGACGCCACGGCGCCATGACCGGCCGTTCCACCGGCTCGAGTCCGAGTCTATCCTGGATCGCATCCCACTCGCTCGCGGGTGGATCGAGTTCCGGCATGCCGGACAACGCCATTCGCATCCGACTCAGCTGCTCGTATTCGCGCGCGCATTCTGGACATCGCGAAACATGCTCCAGCCGATCAGGCAAACCCTCGGGGTCGTCCAGCAAGGCCGAGATCTGCTCTCTGTTCAAGTGGTCAGACATGATTACCCGCTTCGTTTCTCGCCTGGGCCGGCGACAGGAGGTCGCGCATGCGGGCCCGGGCCTTGTGCAGCTGTGATTTCGACGTTCCCACTGCGACACCCAGTTTCTGTGCGATTTCGTCGTGTGTCAGACCTTCCACGTCATGCAGCACGAGCACCGTCCTGTAGCCTGGTGACAGGCGATCCAGCGCCTGGCTCAGGAGCTTCTGATTCAGCACCGTGTCGTCCGTCGGGGGAGGGCCGCTCTGCTTTTCCGCCGCTGCCTCCACGTCGGGACGTTTGCTCTGCCTCCGCAATCGGTTCAGGGCCGAGTTGACGGCCAGTCGATGCATCCAGGTGCCGAATGACGAATCGCCTCTGAACAAGTGCAGCTTCTCGAACGCGCGTACCCATGCGTCCTGGGACACGTCCTCCGCCAGGTGATCATCGCCGACCATCCGGCGAACCACGGAGTACACGCGGCCGCTATGCGCCGTGTAGAGGGCTGCCATCGCGCGGCGATCGCCTTTTCGGGCGGCCGCGATCAGCTGAGCGTCAGACATTCGCCTCGCTTCTCATGTTCACCGGTACTTGGACGGCCGGGGGGGAGCTACAGTTGCCTCGCTGAACACCGCTTCGGCCTCCCTGCGGGGTGTCCGGTCGGTCTCAATCCGCGGAGCGGTTGTCTTCCAGGCGTCGCATCAGCCATGGCGTCGCGAGGTAGGCTGCCATCGCTACGACGAGCCCCGCCGTCGCGTCGATCCCGTAGTGGAACCGCCCATAGACCGTTCCAAGGGTTAGAGACACCGCGAATGGCGCCATGATCCAGAAGACCCGCTTGCTCTCACGTCCGGTCGCGAACCACGCCGACAGGGTCGCGGCGACGTGGGATGAGGGAAACGCCGTTCCCTTGGAAGACCCGGACTCGAGAATGGAGTGGACCAGCGCGAACATCTTGCCGTCAGCCGCCTCGCCCGCGATCTGCGGAAAGTCGTAGCGCGGGCCTGCAACCGGGAAGACCGAGAAACACAGGTAGCAGGCGAAGAAAGCCAGGGCGATCGTGAACGTCGCCCTCTCCAGCGCGCGCGGCCCCTTGAGTACAAAAGCGGTCACGGCGGCACCGGGGACGATGAAGTAGTACGAGAAATACCCCAGGTGAAGCATTTCGGAGAACCACAGACGCCCGTACCAATCGCTGAATACGGTGGCCAGCTGCGTGCCAAACAGAAGCTCTTCCCACTGCATCACCGTGGCGTCGAAGTAGCCGGTCACGTGGACCTGATTCAGCGGCGCCAGCTCCAGGTAGATCAGCGGGGTCAGCGCGACCGGATAGAACAGCCGGAAGAACAGAACAAACCCGTGAGAAGGCAGCGGCAGAGACGCCATCCACCAGATCAGGACCATCGCGACGGCATGCAGCGCGGCGATGCCGAGGCCCATCCCGGTGAAGCTTGTCAGGGCCACCAGGCCCGTGGCCGCCAGGTACGCGAGCACCAGGTAGTCGACCGCCAGCGGCCCTCCGCCGCTCATTTCCGTCTCGGCCCTGAACTCGTTGATCACCGGAGCCATCCCTGTTCGCGGTACCAGCGACCGGTTTCCTCCATCGCCTCGCGGAGCTTCGTGGTGGCATTCCAGCCCAGGGAGGCCTCGGCTTCCCTCGGATCGGCCGTCCAATCCAGGCGGGAGATGTCGTCCGCCGTGCGGCGATCGAATTGCGGGGGCATCCTGACCAGCCGCGCCGCGGCCTCCGCCACCGCGCCGCCGACCTGCCAGACCGGGTTCGGGATCTTCACCAGCCGGATCGGCTTTCCGACCGCGTTCCCGAGCGCTTCACCCATGGCGGCCCAGCTCACGATTTCCGGCCCCACCAGCGGTATGGGCTTCAGGTCCAGACCGGGCCGGGCCACGGCGCGAATCACCGCTTCCGCTACGTCTTTCACGTAGACCGGCTGCAGCCGGCCCTTGCTGGTCGGCACCGGTATCACACCGGTGTTCCTGGCCACCTTGAACAGGTTGAGCGAGTCTTCATCTCTGGGACCGTAGATTCCGCCGGGACGCAGGATCACTCCCTCCATCGCCCCACCTGAATCCGACACGATTTGGAACAAGCGGCGTTCACCGGCCAGCTTGCTCTCTCCGTAAACACTGGTCGGCCGATCGCCCCGAGGCCCCGAGTCCCTGGTCGTTCGGTCAGGGCCGCGCGCCGCCAGGCTGCTCACCAGCACGAACCGCCTCACTCCAGCCTCCACGGCTGCGCGGGCGATGGCTTGAGTGCCCTCGGCGTTCACGCGGTGATAGTCCGCGTCGGATTTCGCCCGCGTGATCCCGGCCGAATGCACGACGACATCGGCGCCGTTCAGCGCCACTGCCAGTTCCTCGGGCGAGCGGACATCCGCCGTGACGCGATCCACCGGGAGGGATTCGATCCAGCGGAGGTTGCTGGTTTTCCGCACGGTACAACGAACGGGCCACCCCTCGGCGACGAGGGCATCCGCCACGTGGCTGCCGAGAAAACCCGTTGCGCCGGTGAGAAGAACGGTTCGGGGGGCGTCAGACACCGGGGTTGAGGTCCCGATCGTACATCCGGTACCGCTTGTACACTTTCGAATCCAGCTTTTCGATCACTCTTCGCATCGCGTAGTTGTGTTCGAGGATCCACCCGAACTCCCCGGCGGCAATACCCTTCGCCGAGGCCTCCCTGAAGATCCGCAGTATCAGGAGGGAGTCGATCCCCTTGTGCCGGTATTCCTCCACCAGACCGAGCGTCAGCACCCGGCCCATGTCGATGTGTCTCGAGTGCTTCAGGACTTTCAGGATACCGAATGGAAACAGTCGCCCGCGAACCTTGATCAGCGCCTGGTTGTAGTCCTTCAGCCACAGGGCGAAACCGATCGGCTCACCCTCGGCGTTCTCCGCGAAGATGACCTGCTCGGGATCCTTCATCACGGCCACCTTGAGCTCGTCGGCCATGAACCGGATCTCGGCATCCGTCATCGGAACGAAGCCCCAGTTCTTCTCCCACGCCTTGTTGTACACGTAGAGGACTCGGTCGAGCTCGGCGGAGAAATCTTCCTTTCGCAGCGTCCTGAGTGAGATATCCAGCCTCTTCGACAGCCGCTCCTCCCGCTTGAGCATGAAGTCCGGCGGGATGTTGTTGTCCAGATAGTAGGCCACCATGTCCATGGCGGCGTGGAACCCGGCGTTCGCGATCAGGTCCTCGTAGTAGTCGGGGTTGTACGGCATCATGATGGTAGCCGGACGATCGAAGCCCTCCACCAGCAGAGCGGCTTGCTCGTTGGTGGAGAAGCTGGCTGGACCCCTGATGACTTCGAGGCCGCGATCCCTCAACCAATCGGCCGCGGTACCCAGGAGTGCGTTCGCCACCAACTGCTCGTCCACACTCTCGAAAAACCCGAAGAAACCTACGGGCTCATCGTGATACGCAACGTGGTTGCGGTTGTGGATCGCGGCGATGCGCCCGACTGTCTCACCGCCACGGACGGCGATGAACGGCTGGACCTCCGAATGCTGATGAAAAGGGTGCTTCTTCCGGTCAAACATGACCTTCATGTCCCGGAGGAGCGGAGCGACCCAGTTCGGGTCGCCCTCATAGATTCGATACGGAAGGTGGAGAAACCGGCGGAACTCCTTCTTGCCGTCCGCAGGAATGACCTGAATGTCCGGGGACGCCGTCACGCTACCTCGATTCCGTGCCCGAGCACCCCATACTTCTTGCCGACGCGTTCGAGCTGCTCGAGCACGAAGTCGAGTTGCTCGTCGGTATGCGTCGCCATGTAGCTGGTGCGCAGCAAGCACCTGCCTTCGGGGACTGCTGGTGCTGCCACCGGGTTCGTGAAGACCCCGGCGTCGAACAGGTCCCGCCAGACCACGAACGTCTTCTCCATCGGGCCAATGAGGATCGGGACGACGGGTGTCTCGGTGGGCCCGATATCGAAGCCCAGGATGGTGAGCTCCTTCATCATCCGGCGAGTGTTGGCCCACAAGCGTTCCTGCCGCTCCGGCTCGGTGCGAATGATCTCCACGGCTTTGATCACGGTAGCGACGGACGCGGGCGGCATGCTGGCGCTGAACATCAGGGCCCGAGCGTTGTTGCGCAGGTAGTCGATCACCACGGCGTCCGCGGCCACGAAGCCCCCGATCGAGGCCATTGACTTGCTGAACGTTCCGGTGATCAGGTCCACTTCGTCGGTCAGACCGAAGTGCGCCGCGGTGCCAGCCCCATGCGGCCCGAGTACGCCCAGGGAATGAGCGTCGTCTACCATTATGGCCGCCGAATACTTCTTGGCCAGCGGGATCAGGTTGGGAAGGTCGATGATGTCGCCTTCCATGCTGAATACGCCGTCCACGACAATCATCTTGCCGCGGCCGTCGTCAGCCGCCTCGAGCAGCCGTTCGAGGTGGTCGAAATCGCCGTGTCTGAACCGCTGCACCTCACCGAAGCCCAATCGCGCCCCGTCCTGGATGCAGGCGTGGTCAAGCTTGTCCAGAAACACCGTGTCGTTGCGACCGCTCAGGGCGCTGATGGTACCGAGGTTGGTCTGATAGCCCGTGCTGAAGACGAGGGCGCCTTCCTTGCCAACGAGGTCGGCCAGGTCCTCCTCCAGCTGATCGTGCAGATCCAGGTTGCCGTTCAGGAACCGGCTTCCCGTGCAGCCGCTACCGTACTTGTCGAGAGCCGCCTTGGCGGCCTCGATGATCCTCGGATCGTGAGTGAGCCCCATGTAGTTGTTGGAGCCGACCATGACCTTGCGGTGGCCGTCGATGACGACCTCCGTGTCAGCCGATGATTCGATCCTCTGGAAGTACGGATACAGTCCCGCAGCCCGCAGGTCCCGGGCAATGGAGAAGTTCGCGCACTTCTCGAACACGTGCATGCTATAACGACCCCTGAGCGGGTGGCGGAAATGCAGGCTGCCAGACCACAGCCCGAACAAGTGAAAAAAGGTACCCGCGGGAACCCGGGCGAGCAACAAGTTGCTTGTTTTGGCGCGGCTCCCGGCCACTCGGTCCATCTTCCGAGGACGCCTTCTTGCCCCACGGACGACGGGGACTCATCCTCTCCCCATGGCCTGGCATCGACGGACTCACCCATGGACGTACGTCCCTCTGAGCGCACTGCTGGCGCTGGTGTTCGGCAGCTGCGCCACTACCGGTCAAACGGTGGCCGAAGACGCTGGAGGCACCCCCGTGGTGCTGACCACACTGCCCGGAGACAAGCCAGAATCGGAGGCGGAGGCGGATGAGCCGGTGCCGATCGATTCCGACATGGTGGATCCCGAGCTCGACTTCGACTCCCTGGTCGCCGTAATCCGCTCCGAGGCCGCCGAGCCTCGTAAACGCTCGGTGCTTCCATTCGGCATCGTCTGGACCCCGACCGCGCCCACCGAGGGTTCCGCGATCGCTTTTCGCGTGCTCTCTCCGCGGGGTGGGCTCGTGCCCGAGGCCGTGGTCGGCCGATTCGCCGAAGGCGTCGTGCGGTTTGGCCGGATCGGCGGGGAATGGGTCGGATTAGCCGCCGTGCCGTTCGACACGGAGGGATCGCAGCGCCTGGACCTCGAATTCCGGTTCGGTGACGGTTCGATGCACCGGCAGGCGGTCAACCTTGAAGTGGCGACTCGGGATTGGGGCGAGACGGCGATGAGCGTGGCCCCGAAGTATTCGTCACCTCCCCCTGAAGTCCGGGATCGCATCGCCCGCGACCGCGCGCAGTTCCGGGCCGTGCTCGATCATGCCTCGCCGGAGTGGTTGCTCGACGGGGCGTTCGAGTCACCGCGACCCTACGACGTGACCGCCGAGTTCGGACAGAAGAGGGTCTTCAATGGAGAGCTTCAGAGCCGGCACACCGGACTGGACCTGAGGGGGCAGGTTGGAACGCCCGTTCATGCGGCCGGGCGCGGGAAGGTCGTGCTCACCGGAGACTTCTACTTCTCGGGCAACGGGATCTTCGTGGATCACGGACTGGGGGTGTACACGGGATACTTTCACCTGTCCGAGATACTCGTCTCGGAAGGGGAGATGGTCGATCGTGGCGATCTGATCGGCCGGGCCGGCGCTACCGGTCGCGTCACGGGACCGCACCTTCACTGGTCTCTCTGGGTGGACGGAAAGGGACAGGACGCGGGCAGTCTTCTGGGGCTGGAAGTACCGGGGCCCTAGAGTCCCGCCACAAAAAATGACCGCCTGCCGGCTCCGGCACGTGACGGCGAGGCTCATACCGTTATCGGCGCGAAACACGTCAGACGGCCATATCCAGACTGTCTTGATGTGTGTAACGCCGGACCCCTGCCAATGGTTCCCCGGGGGTCCGCTTCCAGGTCCCCAAGCTTGCCTGCGAGAGTCGCCGGAAACACTTTGGCTCCCCGAATCAAACCCTTATGGGAAGACACATGACACGGATCGCACTGGTACTCGGAGGCGGCGCTTCACTTGGTTCCTACATCGGTGGGGCGGTGTCCGAAGTCATTCGCGCCGTGGAGGGAAACCGGCGCAAGGGCACAGTTTTCATCGACGTCGTCACGGGCTCATCTGCGGGCGCCCTGAACGCTGCGCTGGCCGCCCGATGCCTCTCCGTGAACCGGAACCTGCTTCCGTGGATCGAGAAGGCGTGGGTGGAAGCAGCTGACGCTTCCGTTCTCCTCGACCCGGCGCGCCCGCAGCGAGAGGGTTGGCTGGACGTCTCCGTTCTGGACGAACTCACCCGGGGTCTGGTGGATTCCGGCCCGGCGGCCGATGACGAGGCGTCGCCCGCGGGGGGCAGGCCGCTTCGCCTCGGTTTCACCCTGGCCAACCTGTACGGGGTTCCGTACGACCGGCGCTACCGTTTCCTGAACGAACCGGACCGGCCCTTCGGGACCCGTGTGCACACGGATTCCATCCGCTTCGAGTTGACGAAGGACAGCCGTGCCGGGGCCCCCGTTTGGGGCGAGGTGGCGGATGCCGCGGTGGCTTCCGCCAGCTTTCCGTTCGCGTTTCCACCCCGTCGGATCGGCCGCAGCACCTCGGATTATCCGGGAGCGCGCCTGACGGTCGGACCGGATGGCAAGGTGGCCATGTGGTACCTGGATGGGGGTTTGTTCGATAACGCCCCGCTAGGCCTCGCCCGCGATCTGGTCGAAATGGACGTCGGTCATCAGGGACAAGATCGCCGGTATCTGTTCGTCGAACCCTCCCTCGAGAGCGCGGGTCCTGGCCACCACGGGTTCGAGGGTCCGCCCAGCACGCTCGGCGGCATGGCCTCGGCGCTCGCGAAAGCCGTGCTCGGACAGGGTGCGGCGCGCGACTGGGCCACCGCGAACCGGATCAACACGCGGCTCGAGATCCTACGGGCCCTCGTCGAACGCCTGCCCGACCTCGCCCCCGACCTGGCAGACCCCGAGGCCTTCGCACTTGGCCGGTATATCGGTGAGCTCGCCGAGCACGTGGCCGAGGTCCAGGTGGCGCATGACGGAACGACCGGCAGCGATTCTGAAGATCCGGCGGGCGATCACCTCGACGCCGCGGTCGATCGCATCGAAGCCGACCCGGCCTATTCCACGGCTCTCGCCAGCGCTGCCTCGCGCGCCGCTCGAGCGCGGCTCGCGAAGCTGGTCTTCGTGCTGGAAGCCGCGGCGGGTTTGCAAGACAAAGACGTACTTCCCCTGTACCTGGTGGCCCCCAAGGATGGACAGCCGCTGGCTGGAGACTTCCTGGGACACTTCGGAGGCTTCTTCCATCGGGACTGGCGGGCCAACGATTTCCGCGCCGGTCGGCGTGACGCCCGGCGCGTGATCGAGGAAACCCTCCAGGACGTGATCTCGTACGATCCTGGAGACAAGGCGGACTATCGGGTCGACCAAACCGATCCCGGTTTCGATTCGATCCCGGCAGCCGGCAAGGCGCGTCTCCGCGAACTGGCCGAGGCCGAGGCGGGACGGATGCTGTCAGAACTGCGCCCGGGACCGCTGGCCGCCGCCTTCGGGTGGGCCTGGAAGCCCGTGGTGCGCCGCTGGGCGGCCGAGAGGGCTCTCGCGGCGTTGCGCGGCGCGCGTTGAAGCCGAAGCTGACGAGCCGGAACGGAGGGAACTGACATGGCCGACATCAAGAAGACCCTGCTCTCCATTCAGCAGATCTTACTGCTCATCGTGGCCGTGGCGGTCGTGTTCTTCGCGTTCCTGAACATGGACCCGGTGACCATCAACCTGTTCTTCACGACGGTCACCACCACCGTGGCGTTGCTGCTGCTCGTTCCTCTCGCCGCTGGGATGCTTCTGGGCTGGGTGGGCGGACGCCTCAGGGCCAGTAGGAAGGCAAAGGACAAGGCGGCGGTCGGCCCGGGCCCCGAGGAACTTCCGGCCGGAGAGGACGCCATCAAGGACGTGGACTGGCAGAACCTGGATCTCGACAAGATCGAGGTCTGAGTCCACGCGCGGGCCCGCTGCCGGCACTGACGTCGCAATCCCGCAGCGATCGAGACCCTTCTCGAGGCCCGTCTACTCGAACGCCACGATCTTACCTGCGAAGGCCGACGCGAGGACAGTGTACGGACTCGCCAGATAGACCTGTCCGGGCCCGCTCCGTCCCGGGAAGTTTCGGTTGATGGAACTGACTGTGACGGTTTCCGAGTCGAAGCTGACCCCGGGGCCCGCGTTGATGCAGGCGCCGCATCCCGGGAGGAAGCACGTCGATCCCCGCCTCGACGAACAGGTCGTGGTACCCCTGCTCGCGGGCGAATGCCTCGACTTCCAGCGAACCGTACTGCAGCCACGCCTGGATCGAGTCGGGCACCCGTGCGCCCCTCCGCCAGGGCCTTCCGCACGACTTCCGCCGCCATTTCGATGTCGTGCCACTTCGCGCCCGTGCACGAGCCTGCGTACACGATATCCACGGCGACCTCGCCGTCGAGCTCGTCGATCGGCACGCCATTCCCGGGATCACCCGGGGTGGCGACCATCGGCCTCAGTTCGGACGCGTCGATGGTCATCGTCCACTCGTACTCCGCGTCCTCGTCGCTGTACATGCCGCTCGCCAGAGCCTCCGCCTCGGTGCGAGGCATGCCGCGGTGTGAGACCAGCCAATCAATCGTCGTCTCGTCCGGTGCCACGATTCCGGTGAATCCGCCGACTTCCGCCGCCATGTTCGTCAGCGTCGCGCGCTCGTCAATGCTCAGGGCCCGCACGGCTTCGCCCGTGTACTCGAGGATCTTCCCGATCGCATCGCCTCCTCGGACGTAGGGGTGGCGGAGCACTTCGATCATCATGTCCTTGGCCGTGACGTTGTCCGGCTTGCGACCCGTGATCTCGATGCGCACGGAAGCGGGCACGCGCAGGCGCACGTCGCGTGTGGCCCAGGAGTTCACCAGCGCCGTCGTTCCGACGCCGAAAGCGACGCACCCGAGGGCCCCGGAGTGTGGCGTGTGCGAATCGCTGCCCACCACCACCTGGCCCGGCAGCGCATAATCGCCGAGGACCTTCACGTGACAGATGGCTTCCGAACCGATGCGGTCTGGAAGCTCTCCGTGCAGACGGATTCCCTGCTTCGCCGCGAACTCGCGCTGCCTGTCATGCAGGCCGTGAGCCGCATCGAGCAGCCCCATCGCCTTCTTTTCCTCGCTGATCACCTGGTCCAGGAACGCCAGGTGGTCGCGGAAGAAGTAGATGCTGTCAGGTTCGTTGAGCTTCGCGTCCTCACCCGCGAAAGCCTCCCAGAACGTCGAGGCCATGGGTGTCACGTACTCGTGACTGAACCGGATGTCGGTGCGAACGAAGCCCGCATCACCGGGCGCCACAGCGTCGACGCCGACCTCGTCAGCGGCCAGGTCGGCCACCCAGTGACGAGCCAGGATCTTCTCGGACACCGTCATCGGACGATCCGCATCCCTGACGACGACCGGCACCTGGACCAGCCCTTTCAGGCGCGCGACGGCGTAGTCCAGTAGACCACCGTATTCGATGATGTCCCTCTGGATTCGACCGGCCTCGCCGATGAATGCCTCGAGGGGGATTTCATCTCCCCGTCGAATGCGATCGATCAGCGAGAAATCGGTCGAGGTGAGGATCCCCAGGTTCTCGCAATTCTCCCGGTAGATGCGCTCGATGTTCTCCGCGATCACGACGCGAATCCCGGCAGCCCGCTCCGCGTACGGGGCAGCCTCTCGACTCGACCCCTTGCCGCGCCGTTTTCCGGAAACCGCCGCCACGAACCCCCCGCCGGCCACATCGCCCTTGCCCACCGGGTGTTCGCCCTCGCAGAGGAGGCCGACATACGGATACTGACCGAGCATCTCGTCGTAGTAGTAGCACACCCAGCCCGGAGTGATCTCGTCCGTGCTGATGTCGTTGCGAAGGGGAATGGACGGATCCCAGTCCAGGTCCTCACCGGCCAACTGCCGTCGTATCAGTTCCGGGTCCTCGGTCAGGAACAGGACCCTGCCCTGCAGGCGTACCGTCGCCGGTCGCTTGCCGATTTCGCGCGCCAGAAGTCTGTCGAGCATTCGCACCACCGCTGTATGGATTTCTTCCCACTCGTCGCGGCGCTCTGCGCGGCAGCCTCGTCGCGCGTGCGCCGGGAAGTCGGGGGCCGTCAATCTATTCGGGACGACTCGCTGGGGCGACCCCGCGTCACTCCAGCGCCCGGAATCGCTCGAACCCGCCCTTTCCATTATAATCAACGGCCTCGTGACCCCGCCGATGAGGGCACGAGCACCCGTACTTACGACAAGAGGTTTGTTATGAGTTCCATTCTCGTTCGCTTCACCCTGGTAGCCGTCGTCGTGGTCGCCGCGGGCTGCAACAAGGTCAGCCAGGACCAGTTCGACCAGTCGATGGCGCAGATGCAGTCGCAGCTCGATGAGCAGGGCAGTGGCATCGAGGCCAACGCCGAGGGGATTAGTTCCCTTCAGGCCGAATTGGATGCGATGCAGGCCGAGCTGGAGGAGCTGGCCGACGAGTATCACGCGATGGTCGAGCGCTACCAGGACCATATCATGTTCGCCTCGCCGGTCAATTTCGAGTTCGATTCATCGGACGTGCGGGCAGGCGATGACGAGTTCCTGGAGAGGTTCGCTCACGTCGTGGCGAACCACTACGCCAATTCGGTCGTTACCGTCCAGGGCTACACGGACGCTGCCGGCCCCGAGGAATACAACAAGTTCCTGTCCCAGAAGCGCGCCGACAACGTGGCCGGCTACCTGGTCGAGCACGGGCTCGACGCCGGACATGTTCGCGCCATCGGGATGGGCGAGGCGCACCAGGTGGCTCCGGGCGCCTGGGGCGAGGCCGAAGGTGGCCTGAAGAACCGCCGCGTGACGTTCGTGATCGAGTCTGCCAGCTAGTCAGTTCTCACCGCGGGGCGGGCCCGTTCCGCCCCGCGGTCACTGCGCCGGAGACCCTCCGTGAGCACGATCGACTGGGACGATTTCGAGAAGGTGGACATTCGGGTCGGCACGATCGTCGAGGCGGAGGAATTCCCCCGGGCCCGCAAGCCCCTGTACCGCCTCCGGATCGACTTCGGGCCGGGCGTCGGCATCCGGCAGTCCGCGGCAGGCCTACCCGGTAGGTACGGACTCGACGAGCTCGTCGGCCGTCAGGTCATCGCCGTCCTCAACCTCGGCGTGCGGAACATCGCGGGCTTCGAGTCGCAGTGTCTTACGCTCGGTCTTCCGGACGAGGACGGTGAGACCATTCTTCTTTCGCCTGCGAGCCCCGTACCCGACGGCGGGCGGCTCTTCTGATTTCCATGTCGGCACCAGATACACCCGCTTCAGGCTCCCGCCCCGGCTACGACGCGCTCGTTTCTCACGTGGCCATCTGGGACGACCCCGACCGCACGCTTCTTCGAATCGAGGGAACGCGTGCGGGTGGCGTCTTGAGCGGGCTGTTGAGCGCGGACGTGATGGCACTCGAGAGCGGAGAGTGGGGCTTGTCCTTCGTCCTGACGTCGAAGGGACGGCCTCTAGCCGTGCCGAGAGTCCTGCGACTGGACGACGCCTTTCTTCTCGATGTGAGTCGCAGAGCTCTCCCCGGTCTTCTCGAGCACTTCGGTACTTACCTTCCACCGCGCTTCGCCTCGGTGACCGTGCTTGAAGAGATCCGGCGCGTGAGCCTGCTCGGGCCTGCGGCGGCAGAGGTTGCCGCCGAGATCGCCGTGCCGGGAAGCCTCTTCCGGGTCGATCGACCCGACGAGGAGGGCCGAGGCGTAGACTTCTACGTTGCGGGTAAAGGCTCCGACCGGAAGGCGATCGAGTCTGCGGCGCTTGCGGCCGGGGGTGCGGTCGCCCTGCCCGTCGACTACGAAACGTGGCGAATCGAGCAGGGCATTCCTCGCTTCGGCCGCGACGTCACCGCCGACAACCTGCCGCAGGAGACCGGCCTCGTACCCCGGGCCGTCAGCTTCGACAAGGGCTGCTATACGGGCCAGGAGGTCGTGGCTCGAATCCACTACAGGGGACACGTGAACCGGCACCTGCGCGGAATACGGCCGGTCGACCGTCTCGCCAAAGCCGTTCTTTCGCATGGCACGGGACTCGTGCGTGAAGGACGTGTCGCGGGCATGGTCACGTCCTGGTGCACTTCACCTCGCTTCGGCCCCATCGGACTGGGATATGTCCTTCGCGAACTGGCCCCGGGCGATCCGGTCGTAGCCGATTCCGAGACCCCGACGCCTTGCGTGGTGAGCGAAATTCCCTTTACGTCGCCGTAAAGCGCTGTTATCGCGCTGTTTGCAGGGAACGGTCGCCCGGTTTACCTTGGCCTGCGGTCCAGGAACTCTCCGGCTAGGATGGTCATCTGAAGGCGCTCGATCGACAGGACATGCGCGCTCTGTATCGTTTCCTCTGGCTCACCCGGGCCCTCGAGGAGCGGTTGGAGATCATCTTCAAGCAGGGACACGTGGTCGGCGGCCTGTACCGGAGCCTCGGGCAGGAGGCGACCGCCGTCGGGTGCGGCTACGCCCTCGCCGATGGCGACTGGATCGCACCGTCGATCCGGGACCTGGGCGCGCTCCTGGCCAGGGGTCTGGACCCGCGCGAGGTGCTGAGGCAGTACACGGCCCGCGGGACCTCCCTGTGCGCCGGCAAGGACAATACGAATCACTTCACGGTTCCCGAGCTCGGCATCCTCGGACCGATCAGCCCGCTTGGCACTCAACTGTGCGTGCTCAACGGCGTGGCGCTCAGCTTTCGCACCCGGCGGGAACCCCGCGTTTGCCTGACCTTCCAGGGAGAAGGAGCCAGTCGAACCGGTACGTCCCACGAGGGACTCGCCATGGCCGCGTCCCTCAACCTGCCGATCGTCGTCGTCCTCGAGCACAATCGGTGGGCCTTCGGAACTCCGAGCACGGCAGTCGCCGCGGTCGAGCAATGGGCGGACGTGGCGGGAGCATACGGTGTCCCGGCCGTGACCGTGGACGGCAACGATGTGCTTCAGGTGTACGACGCCGCGACGCAGGCGATCGCGCGGGCGCGAGCCGGTGACGGGATGACGATCCTGGTGGCGGAGTCATACCGGATGCTGGGCCATGCCCAACACGACGCTCAGAAGTATGTACCCCGAGGAGGAACTTGAGCAGTGGCTGGATCACGACCCGATCCAGAGCTTCACGCACTACCTGGTGGAGTTCGGTTTCGAGTCGGAAGCGACCCTGGAGGACATTCGATCACAAGTAGCGGGCGAGCTCGACGCGGCGACCGATGAGGTCCTGTCGGAGGCGTATCCGCCTGCCGACGAGGCTCGAACCCGTGTGTATGACGATTCGGTACTCGACGCGGACGTCCCGTGGACCCGGGGACCCGTGCCCGGATACGAAGGGCTGACGAGCGGACGGCCTGGATCCCCAGCGTCGCACCCGGAAGGAGCATGATGGAAGACGGCAACACCGTGGAGACGACCTACCTGGGTGCGATCCGAGAGGCCCTGTTGGAAGAGATGCGGGCCGACGAAACGGTGTTCATGCTGGGCGAGGACATCGGCATCTACGGCGGGGCCTTCAAGGTCACTGACGGCTTCCTCGACGAGTTCGGGCCTGACCGCGTGATCGATACGCCCATCAGCGAGGCGGCGATCGTGGGCGCGGCGATCGGTGCAGCGCATATGGGTCTGAAGCCGGTGGCGGAGATGCAGTTCATCGACTTCATCGCACCGGCTTTCGACATGATCGTCAACTTCGCGGCGAAGTCGCGCTACCGGACGGGGATCGGCGCGGGCCTGGTGATCAGGGGACCCTGTGGAGCCGGGGCGCGATCGGGTCCGTTCCATTCGCAGTCCGTGGAATCGTATTTCGCCAACGTTCCGGGCCTGAAGATGGTCGCGCCGGCGCGCGCGTACGATGCCAAGGGTCTGTTGCGCGCCGCGATTCGCGATCCCGATCCCGTCCTGTTCTTCGAGCACAAGTTCCTGTATCGGAGAATCAAGGAGCAGCTTCCGACGGACGAGGAAGTCTTCGTGCCCCTGGGAAAGGCACGCACGCACCGGGCAGGGACCGACCTGACGATCGTGACGTATGGCGCCATGCTGTACAAGTCGACGGACGCCGCCGAGACGATCGCCGCAGAGGATGGCGCGGAGATCGAAGTCATCGACCTCCGCACGCTTCGGCCGCTCGACACGGAGGCGATCGTCGAGAGTGTGACGCGAACCGGGCGACTGCTGATCGTTCACGAGGCTCCTCGCTTCGGCGGATTCGCCGGCGAGATCACGGCGCAGGTTTGCGAGGAGGCGTTCGAGTGGCTGGACGCGCCGATCCGGCGTGTCACGGCGATCGATACGCCCGTCCCATATGCCCCTACGCTCGAGGATTACTACCTCCCCGGGGAGGATGACATTGTTGCGGCAGCCCGGTGGCTGCTGGCGTACTGAGAGGAAGAGGATCGAGAGATGTCCAAGGTCGATGTGATCATGCCGCAGATGGGGGAGTCGATCGCGGAAGGCACGCTGACGCGATGGCTCAAGCAGATCGGCGAAACGGTGGAGCGCGACGAGGACCTGTTCGAGATCTCCACGGACAAGGTCGATGCCGACATTCCGTCCCCCGTAGCGGGAACGTTGGTCGAGGTCCTGGTCGAGGAAGGCGCCACCGTAGAGGTGAATACGGTCGTGGCCCGCATCGACACCGAAGCGGGAGCCGCGGCTCCACCAGAGCCGCAGGCGGACGCGACCCCGGCCGAAGAAGAGGCCCCTGAGGTCGCGCCCGCGGCCGCGGAGGCCGACGCGCCGCCCGCTCCGGCACAACCGGTCGCCCCCGTAGTCCCGGCTGCGTCGTCCGATGGCCCGGAGACACGCGAAGAACGCATCCAGAGCAAGTCGACGCCACTCGTTCGGAAGATCGCGGCAGAGCACGACGTGGACCTGGCCGACGTCACGGGATCGGGAATCGCCGGACGGGTGACCCGGGACGACATTCTCGCGCACATCGATACCCGCGCCTCCATGCCTGCCCAGGCACCCGCGCCTCCAAGCGCTCCGGCGCCGGTCGCCGCTCCAGCGGCTGCCGGTCAGCCCGGCATGATGCAGGTACCGATTCATGGGGCCACGCTGGACATCCGGATCCCATCGGTACCGATCCGTGAGGGCGACACGGTAGAGGAGATGAGCCGCGTCCGGCTTCGCACGATGGAGCACATGCTCATGTCCCGGCGTGTTTCGGCTCACGTCACCTCGGTGAACGAGATCGACTTCGAGCACGTCGTGCGACTTCGTAAGACGCTCAAACCGAGGTTTGCCGAGCAGGGGGTGAAGCTCACCTACGGACCTTTCATCATGAAGGCCGTCATCGAGGCGCTGCGCGAGTATCCGATCGTGAACGCCTCGGTGGATGGTACGCGCATCGTGTACCACCGGGACATCAACCTCGGGATCGCCGTCGCCGTCGCTGACGGCAAGGAACTGATCGTTCCGGTCCTCAAGAATGCCGACCAGCTCAGCCTCATGGGCCTGACTACCGGCGCGAACGACCTTGCCGAAAAAGCGCGGACCAAGACTCTCGATTTCGACGACATCCAGGGGGGGTCGTTCACGATCACCAACGTCGGGGTGTTCGGGAACCAGTTCGGAATGCCGATCATCAATCAGCCCCAGGTGGCCATTCTGGGGACCGGTGTCATCGAAAAGCGGCCCGTGGTAGTCCAGGACACGATGGGCAACGACGTCGTAGGAATCCGTCACATGTCGTATTTCGGCCTGAGCTACGATCATCGGGTGGTGGACGGCGCCATCGCCGCCTTCTGGCTGAACAAGGTCAAGGACGTCCTCGAGAACTTTCCCGAGGACGTGATTTGACACGCTGACCGGCGGCGGGCGAACCACGAGAGCAGCGGCGGTCTTTCAACGGAAAGGCCGCCGTTTGCGCATCTTGTCATTCGTGCAGCAACGGTCCGCCCGGGCTCGCGGCCGGAACTTGTGTGTTCGGTTTCGGTACACATCGTCGCGAAACCGGACAACGCGCCCCGCCGCATGAGGCGAAGCGAGGCGGCGTAAGCCACGCTGCTACAGGCAATTAACAGGTTTCCGCTGAGTGGCACGGCCGTTGCCGTTGAAACGTCTTGCCGTATCGGTTCGTAATGCTGGGTCCCGGTACGGAGGAGGGGCAGGATGTCTTCCTTTTGCGACCCGCCGAACGGCAGGGATCGCAGCCTGGGTTTCGTACCGCCGTGGCGGTGGCGGTGGGACTTCTGGCCATTCAGCGCCGAGAGACAGAGATGGAGCAGCCAAAGGGTGGGGCGGACGAAACGCCGACTGGCACGACGGGCGAGCGCACTCGGGCGCGGGTCGTAGAGGGAAACGAGCGCCGACGCCTGTCGCTCAAGAAGGACGGGGGAGGGCAGGGGCCGGGGGGCGGTTCCAGCGGCGGCAGTGCTCCGGGCTCGGATTCACGCGTGTCTAGAATGGACATCAAGCGGGCGCCAAAGGGCAAGAAGAAGCGCAACATCTATATCGGACTCGGGGTCGTAGCACTTTTCGTAGTGACCTTTCTGCTGTCCCAGCTGGAGCCGGCCGCTCCCACCGTGGACCGGAACGTGATCGTCCAGGGAACCGTCGAACGCGGCGAGATGGTGCGCGAAGTTCGCGGGTCTGGCACCCTGGTTCCTGAACGCGTGCAGTTCGTCGCCGCCGTGACCGCCGGACGCGTCGAATCCGTGCACTTCGAGCCCGGGCAGGCGGTGGAAGCGACGGATATCCTCGTCGTGCTGTCCAACCCTGACGTGGAACTCCAGGTTCTCGAAGCCGAGCAACAGTGGACGGCCGCTCGGGCGACACTGGTTTCGCTTCGGGAAAACCTCGGGTCGGGCGTACTCTCGCAGGAGGCGGCTGTGGCCGACGCAAGGGCCCGGTTCCGCGAGGCCGAGCGCCAGGCCGAGGCCTACGCGAGCATGGTCGGCAATGAGTGGGTTTCGGAAGACGAGTATCAGAACGCACAGGACAACGCCAGCTCTCTGCAGGAGCGGCTGCGCACCGAGCAGGCTCGTCTCGAGCTCCTGAACCAGACGATCGGCGAGCGGCTCGCCGTGCAGCGTGACCAGGTGGCCAGGCTGGCGAACATCAATCGGTATTACCAGGAGCGGGCCGCCAACATGCAGGTCAGGGCGGGGGCCGAGGGTGTGCTGCAGGACTTCGATCTGGAGGTCGGACAGTGGGTTCAGTCGGGCACGACACTGGCTCGCGTCGCCCGGCCCGAGAGACTCAAGGCAGAGCTCCGGATTCCTCAGACGCAGGCGCGTGATGTTCAGGTGGGTCAGCTGGCATTCATCGACACCCGTACCGACACGATCCCGGGCCGGGTTCGGCGCGTGGATCCGAACGTCCAGGGTGGGTCCGTTCTCGTGGAAGTCACGCTGGAAGGCGACCTGCCAGCCGGCGCCAGGCCGGACCTGAACATCGACGGAACGGTGGAACTGGAGCGTCTGAGCGACGTGCTGCACGTGGGCCGCCCCGCCTACGGTCAAAGCCACAGTACGGTCAGCCTGTTCCGGGTGATCGAGAATGGAAACGCCGCCGAGCGCCTGACGGTGCAGTTGGGTCGCAGTTCGGTGAACCAGATAGAGGTGGTCGAAGGTCTCCGAGAGGACGATGTCATCATCCTGTCGGACATGTCCCGGTACGATGACGTGGACCGGGTCCGCATCCGGTAACCCGGCAGTCGCCGCATCGCAGCAGGAGAGAGTCGCACATGGAAAACGGCACGCCCTTGATTCGAATGGAAGGCGTCAAGAAGGTCTTCCTGACGGACGAAATGGAGACGCATGCGCTGGCGGACATCCACCTGGAGATCCGCGACGGCGAATTCGCCGAGGTGATGGGGCCGTCGGGGTGCGGAAAGTCCACGCTTCTCTCGTTGGTCGGTCTGCTCGACACGCCGACCGAGGGTGGGTACTGGCTCGACGGAGAGGATGTCGCCAACCTGACGGCCTCGGAGCGGGCCCGCGTCCGCAACCGGCACATCGGGTTCATCTTCCAGGCTTTCAACCTGATCGGCGACCTCACGGTCTACGAGAACGTCGAGCTCCCGCTGACCTACCGCGGCATGGCCGCCGCAGAGCGAAAAGAGCGGGTGCACCGTTCCCTCGAGCGGGTCGGCATGAGCCACCGCATGGATCACTATCCGTCGCAGCTCTCGGGCGGTCAGCAGCAGCGAGTCGCGGCGGCCCGGGCCGTGGTCGGCGATCCGTTGATCCTCCTGGCCGACGAGCCGACGGGAAATCTCGACTCCACCAACGGCGAGGCGGTCATGGACCTCCTCAAGGAGCTGCACGGCGAAGGGTCCACCATTCTCATGGTCACGCACGACCCCCGCTATTCCGCATACGCCGAACGTACCATCCACCTGTTCGACGGCCGGATTGTCGAGGAACGGTCGTCGGAGACCAGAACGAGCTGACCGTGAACGCACACAAAGCCAGCATCCTCGTCGCGGATGACCAGGCGGACGTCCTTGCCGCGCTGCGCCTGCTCCTCAAGGCCGAGGGCTTCGACATTGCCACGGCTACTTCGCCTTCCGAGGTCCTCGAACTCCTGGAGCTCGACGAGTTCGACTGCCTTCTGCTCGATCTCAACTACACTCGCGACACGACGTCGGGGCAGGAAGGTCTTGACCTGTTGCCACGGATCCAGGCCCTCGACAGCACGCTGCCGGTCATCGTCATGACGGCCTGGGGCAGCATTGGGACCGCCGTGGAGGCCATGCGGCGCGGGGCCCGTGATTACGTCGAGAAGCCCTGGGACAACGATCGCCTCCTGGCGACCATCAACTCGCAACTCGTGCTGGTACAGGCCATTCGCAGGGCTCAGTTCTTGGAAGCCGAGAACGAGATGCTTCGGGACGCCGATGTCCCCGAGATGATCGCGGACTCGAGGTCCATGAAGCCGGTCCTCCGGATGATCGAGCGCGTCGGGCCGTCAGACGCCAACGTGCTGATCACCGGCGAACCGGGCACCGGGAAGGAAGTCGTCGCTCGGTGGCTTCACTACCGCTCCCTGCGCGCTGACCGCCCCCTCGTGACCGTGAACACAGGCGGCCTTTCGGAGGGGGTGTTCGAGAGCGAGATGTTCGGCCACGTCCGGGGCGCGTTCACGGACGCCAAGGCGGACCGTGTGGGCTACTTCGAGCTCGCCGGTCACGGGACGCTGTTCCTCGACGAGATCGGCAACGTACCGCTTACCCAGCAGGCGAAACTCCTCCGGGTACTGGAATCGGGTGAGTTCCAGCGCGTGGGATCGTCGAAGGCCCGGAAGGTGGACGTGAGGATCCTGACGGCCACGAATTCCGATCTCGAACGCTCAGTCGGCGAAGGCATCTTTCGGGAAGACCTCTACTATCGGCTGAACACGGTCGAAATTCGGCTGCCTCCGCTGCGCGAGAGGCGGGAGGACATTCCGCTGCTTGCCGCTCATTTCCTGCGTATCAGCGGGGGCAAATATGGACGTTCCGACATGACGTTTTCATCCGCGGCGCTGGACGCCCTCCTGCGGCACCCGTGGCCCGGCAATGTCCGGGAACTGAGGCACTCGGTCGAGCGGGCCGTGCTCCTGACCGAAAACCACGTCGTCGACCTCGAGCACCTGGGTCTTCGTCAGGCCTCGGAGGGTAGCCTGCGCCTCGAGGCGGTCCCTCTGGATGAAGCCGAGCGCATTCTGATTCGGAAGGCTCTCTCGCGGAACCGCGGAAACGTCAGCCGCGCGGCCGGAGACCTGGGCCTCAGCCGCAGCGCGCTGTACCGGCGTCTCAAGCGGCACGGCCTCCACGCCTGAGTCGGCGAGGGGAAGAACCGCCATGATCCCTCGCAGCGTCAAGAGCCAGATCCGGAAGCGCCTCACCTACCAGAGGGCCATTCCTCTGTTGGCGGTCCTGTCCGGGGTCCCCGCCATCCTCGCCACCCTGATTCTGGTCTGGACCGGCGATCACGCCAGCCGCACCCAGTGGACGGTCACGGTATTCGTTCTCGGCACGTGGACCGCGATCCTGGTGGCGATGCGAGACCGGCTCGTTCGGCCGCTCCACGCCGTGTCGAACATGTTGGAGGCCCTGCGTGAGGGAGACTACTCCCTTCGCACCCGGGCCCCGGCCAAGGACGATGCTCTCGGGCTGATCCTGCACGAAGTCAACCAGCTCGCCGGATCGTTTCACGACCAGCGCCTCGACGCCCTCGAAGCGTCGAACCTGCTCACGCGCGTGATGACGGTCATCGACGTGGCCCTTTTCGCTTTCGATGACCACGATCGTCTGCGTCTCATCAACCGGGCGGGAGAAGACCTCCTCGGCCGCACCGAACAAGCGGTGCTGGGACACACCGCACAGGAACTGGGCCTCGGTGAGTGCCTGGGTGGTGAGACGCCGCGCGTGATGGACGTGGCGGTGGCTGACGGCCTCGGGCGCTGGGAACTGCGACGACGCAGTTTCCGCTGGGAGGGGCGACCGCACAGGCTGGTCGTTCTGGCCGACTTGAGCCAGGTGTTGCGCGAAGAGGAACGCGTCGCCTGGCAGAGACTGATCCGCGTACTGAGCCACGAAATCAACAATTCGTTGACGCCTATCAAGTCGATCGCCACGAGCCTCAGCGCGATGCTCGACCGGAGAGACCCGGGCGGGGACGACGAAGCGGACCTCAAGGAGGGCTTGAGAGTGATCGCGGGTCGCTCCGAGGCCCTGGGCCGATTCATGTCCTCCTACGCGAGACTGGCCCGGTTGCCTCATCCACAGAGGCGCGAGCTCAGCGTGCGCGAGTGGGTGCAGAGGGTGGCGAGCCTCGAAAGTCGAATAGAGGTCGAAGTCCCGGAGGGTCCGGATGTACGTATCGAGGCGGACGGGGACCAGCTCGATCAGCTACTGATCAACCTGCTCGACAACGCCGTGGACGCGTCGCTCGAAACGGGCGGGGGAGTATCCATCCGGTGGGCCGACATGGACGGTCACGTTGAAGTGAGGGTCGACGACGAAGGTCCGGGACTGGCTCAGACCGCCAACCTGTTCGTGCCCTTCTTCACGACGAAGCCGAAGGGGTCGGGAATCGGTCTGGCGCTGAGCCGCCAGATCGTCGAGGCGCATGGCGGCCGTGTTACGCTGCACAACCACACGGACGGCCCGGGGTGCGTCGCCGAAGTGTGGCTCCCGAAGCGGGTGTCTAAACCCTGAGTAACGGCCGGGAAGTCAGTCGCACTCGATCCTGCCCTGTTCGGTGGCCGCTTACGGTTCGAGTTTCAGGGCGTTGAAGAGCAATGGAAAGGTGGCCATCGAGAGACCTCGCTGTTGTGGATCGATTCCGAACAGGACCACCGTGCCGCGCCCGAGGGGCACTTCGACGACGGCCGACGCCCCGGCCAGGGCGCTTGCCCCGTGTACCCAACCGCTGAGGACCCGAGGCCGTGCACCGTAGGTGGCCACCGAAACAGCCGCGCCGTCGGCCGAAAGGTCGAAGGCGGCCCCGCCCTCGATCCACGCGGCGGTGCGCGGCTGCATGTGCCGGCCTGTACTTGTCGTCGTATCGACTACGAGGCTGACCTGTGCACCAGGAGCGAAGAAGACGTCGTTCGGCTGGCCGCGCAGCCGATCCACCACCGGAAGATCCAATTTGTCCGAGATCCACGAGGCGGAACGACCCAGGGCAACGAGCGTTCCTCCTTCTTCCACGAAGGCCCGCAAAGCCTGCAGACCCGCTCCACCCAGGCCTCCCGTGAACTCGACCGGCATCGAGCCCGGCTCCCAGCCCGCGTCGAGAACTGACGGATCCACGGAAGGAAGAACGACGCTCGTGAACCGCCTCGTCAGATCGCCCTGCCGGATCTGCTGGTCGTGTAGGGTGGCGTAGGGGACTTCGTAGCGGTCGAACAGCCAGCGTGTCCAACCTTCGTCCGTGGCCGGAACCCAGGGCTGATAGAGACCCACCAGCAGCCCCGGTCTCCCGGACAGGCCCTCGATGACTCGGCTTCGGGGCACGGTAGTTCCATTCAGCGGCCGCATTTCACCCTCCGGCATGCGGCGCGTCGGAACGGCGCGAAGTCCCAAGAACAATGGAAGATTGTGCGCCGTGACGTCGTAGGGCGCCTGCGGGGGTCCGCCCGGGTACTCTGGCCTGCCAGGATACTCCTGCGGAGCGAGGAGCATTTGTACGAACGCGGCATACGGTTGCCGCATGTCGATGACCAGGCTTCCGGGCGGCCAGGTCGAATCGCCGGCCGTTAGATCGCTGGTCGCAACCTCGATCTCAACCTGCGCCGTGCGCAGGATGCGAGACAACTCCGCGAGTCCCTCAGCACGGCTCGGATCGGCAGGCACCACCCATGTCCGTGGCCACGTCGGCCACCCCGCCACCGCCCTTTCCGCCACGGCCACGAAGTTCGCCAGCCACGTCTCCCTCGAGGAAGCGACGTTTCGGAGCAGTGAAAGAGCTCCAGCTTCCATGTAATCCAGGATATCCGCCACGCCCCAGTGACCGCCCGGCCACGGAACCGGGTGATTCCACGTCCGGACTCCTCCTGCCGGGTCCGTTTCGCGCAACTCTCCCGGGAGGACTTCGATCGGCGTCGCGAGACGGGCTCCCGCCGTCTCGCTGAGTACACGCACTGCGCCGTGGTAATGCGCATACGCTCGCGCCGGACTCCACGCGTCGTAGCCGGAGTTGACCGTGACGCCCTTCTTGCCCTCGCGCAGGAGGTCCCAGGCGATCGCGGTGCCGAGAGAGTTCGTCGCCGCTACCAGCAGCGGATCCACGTTGGGCTCGATAGGGTCCGTCCACGGTGGAACGAAGTAGCGACTTCCGTAGGGTCCCTGCTGGTGAATGTCGTGCACGATCTGCGGATGCCAGACGTTGTAAACCCGTTCAACGACGTTCCGGGTCTCCACCTGGGTGAACGCGTACCAGTCACGATTGTTGTCGTGCCCCGTGTAATGGTGGTACAGCGCGGGCGGCGGCGAGCCCTCCCAGGGCATCCCGACGGACTCCCGGTACCAGTCCGCCACCAGGTCCACACCATCCGGATTCACCGAAGGCACGATCAGCACGACGGTCTCGCGCAGGACCCGCAGCAGCGTCGTGTCCGTGGCCGCCGCCAGCCGATACGCGAGGCTCAGCGGCACGAGCGTTCCCGCTACCTCGGTAGGGTGGATGGCAGACGTGACCAGCACTACGAGCCGACCCGTCCGTATCAATGCCTGGCGTGACCCCCGGTCGTCGATGCGGCGGGGGTCGGCCAGCTGCGCCTGGGTGGCCCGAATGTCCTCCAGGCGCGCGTGATTAGCTGGATCGGTGATAATCAGCAGCAGCATCGGCCGGTCCAGCGTACTCCGCCCGATGGTGTCGAGACGGACCCGGTCGCTCTGCCGCGCCAGGACCTCCGCATACTTCGTGACCTGGCTCCAGTCCGCGACACGACGATCTTCTCCGGGGCGAAAGCCGAGATGGACCTCCGGCGGATCCGGTGGTAATCGAACGGACCGAGAGACACCCGCGTCCTGAGCGGTGCCGACGCTCGCGAAGGCGAGGATCGCGAATCCCGCCAGCCGCACCGACCTACGAGAGAAGAGCTGGGACATCGGCCAGGGAGTTGACGACGTGATCGGGGCGCTCCTCGGGCATAGCCTCCTCGAGCATCGCCGGGTCGAATTTTCCGGTTCGGACCTGGATCGTCGAGAGACCCGCCGCGCGACCGCCCCGGACGTCCGTCTCCAGGTCGTCGCCCACCACGGCCAATCCCTCACGACGAATGCCAAGTAGTGACGAAGCGGCCTTGAAGAAGGCCGGGGACGGTTTCCCAACCAGGGTAGCCTGCTTTCGGCTCGCGTACTCGAGTGCGGCCACGAAGGGACCCGCGTCGAGCGTCGGCCCCGCCCCGGTCAACCAGAATCGATTCCGGTGAATGGCCACCAGTCGCGCTCCAGCTCGCAGACTTCGAAAGCCCGAGTTGAGGCGCTCGAACGTGAAACCAGGGCCGAGATCGCCGACCAGAACGGCGTCCGGTCGATCGTCGGTAATCTCGAACCCTTCGAAATCGCCCCGGGTCGAGTCCGCGACCAGCAGCTGAATCCGTTGAACCCCTTCATCCTTGAGCCAACGGGCGGCGGCGACCGGTGCGCTGAACACCTCGGAAGAGTCGACGCGAAGACCCAGCGAGCCCAGAGAGGCGACGATGTCCAACCGCGACATCCGACTCGTGTTCGTCGTGAACAGAAACGGAACGGCCGCGGCCCGGAGTCGTTCGATCGCCGCCCCGGATCCTGAAATCAGATCACCGCCCAGATAGACCGTTCCATCAAGGTCGATCAACAGCCCCTGGATTGGCCTCACGCGCCTGCCCCCGTCCGATTCACGTCGGTCTGCCCCCACACTCTTCTGCCGTCTTCCGTCTCGCTCTTGCCAGTCGATGGCTGGCCGGCGATGCTTGCGTCGGGGAGCCTGGTCGCGATCCTGGCTTCCCTGACTCCCGTACTATTGAGACCTTAGACTTTTCGCCGCAACCGATTCATCAGACCCGGAAGGAACTGGTGCCCGATCTCGCTCCGTTTTCCGCGCTTCGCTACAGCCGTGCCGTTGGCGATCTATCGCTGCTGCTCGCACCGCCCTACGACGTGATCGATTCGGCCCACGCGGAAGAGCTAAGGGCCAGAAGCGATCACAACTGCGTTCGGCTGATCCTTCCGGAGGGCCCGACTGAGGAGCGTTATGTCAATGCGGCCGAGACACTTAAGAGATGGACTCTCGACGGGGTTCTCGCCCTGGATCCCGAGCCTTCAGTGTACGTGTATCGGCAGCGGTTCGAAGCGGACGCGCGGGCCAGCGAGCGTCTGGCCGTCTTCGCGGCTCTTCGACTGACCCCTTTCGAGCACGGCGAGGTCCTTCCGCATGAGCGTACCCACTCCGGACCCAAGAAGGATCGCCTGGCTCTTACCCTGGCGACGCGCACGCAACTGTCCCCGATCTTCATGGTCGCCCGGGACGCCGACGGACGCCTCCACGACCTGGAGCGCGAGATCGCCGGGACGCACCCCAATGTGGAAGCGGCCACTCCCGATGGCATCCGGCATTCGCTCTGGGTCGTATCGGGAGAAGCCGGGAGAGCGCTCCTCTCTTCCGCCGGCTCGCATCCCCTGCTGATCGCGGATGGGCACCACCGATACGAAACGGCGTTGGTGGCCGCCGAGGCGCTTGGTGACAACGTAAAGGCAGCCTATTTACTGGTTTGTGTGGTGAGTCAGCAGGACCCGGGCCTGCTCGTACGTCCGACACATCGAATTCTCTCACGGTCTCCAGCCGACACCAAAGGCCCGTTCGACTGGCTGGCGACGCTGGCCGCCTCTTTCGATCTCGAAGAGCTCGGCTTGCTGGCGCCCGAGGAGGCCGAACGAAGCGTTGCGGCCGCGTTCCCCGGGTCCTTCATCGTCGCACCCGCGGGCGGGAAGAAATGGCTTGCCTCCGCGCGACCCGAGGTCCTGACTCAATTCGGAGTCCCATCCGAGCGGGCCAGGATTGCGCCCGTCGTGTTCGATGAGCTGGTCCTGGGTGCCCTCTTCGCGCTCGAAGCGGACGAGGCAGCGCACGAGGGGCTTCTCTCTTACTCCCGCAGCCCGGACGTCACGACGAACGTTCCCGCCGGAGGCTGCGGGTTCATTCTCCCGCCAGTATCCCTCGAGGACGTCTGGGCCACGGCCGCTCGCGGGGGACGACTCCCCCCCAAGTCCACGTATTTCGAGCCGAAAATGCCGTCAGGTTTGCTGTTCCGGCCGTTGTGAGACCGCCTGCGCCATAGTTGCTCCTGCGGACGAGAACGTTTGCCGGGATCCCGGGAGCGGCATACCTTCGGGCGCCATGAATACGACTGAGTCTGACCGGGACGACCGGCGGGTAATACGCGTTGCGCATAGTCCGGATTCGGACGATGCATTCATGTTCTATGGCCTGGCCTCAGGCGAAATCGACACGGCCGAGCTGGCCTTCGAGCATGAGTTGCAGGGAATCCAGGAGTTGAATGAGCGAGCGATCCGGGGTGAGCTCGAAGTCACGGCGGTATCCATCCACGCCTACGCCTACCTGACCGATCGCTACATCCTGCTCCCGCACGGAGCGAGCATGGGTGAGGGCTACGGACCGCGACTGGTGAGTCGGCAGTCCATGGATCGCGACAGCATTCGCTCATCGACGATCGCGATTCCCGGCGAGCTGACGTCCGCATACCTGGCGCTCAAGTTGTGGGAACCGGCCGCTCGGACAGTCGTGATGCCGTTCGACGAGATCCTCGAAGCGGTTCGCGATGGTCAGGTGGACGTGGGGTTGATCATCCATGAGGGTCAGCTCACGTACGCTGATGCGGGCCTGGTGCTCCTGGAAGACCTGGGTCGGTGGTGGAAAGAAGATACGGGTCTGCCGCTCCCGCTCGGAGGCAACGTCATCCGGCGTGATCTCGGAGCTGGCCTCATCCCGCGCGTGTCCGACTACCTGCGACGCAGCATCGCGTTCTCGCTGGACCACCGCGAACAGGCGAT
This sequence comes from uncultured Gemmatimonadales bacterium, assembly GCA_963807645.1. Classification (GTDB taxonomy): domain Bacteria; phylum Gemmatimonadota; class Gemmatimonadetes; order Palauibacterales; family Palauibacteraceae; genus Benthicola. The sequence goes on along the minus strand of CAWECO010000001.1, from coordinate 304,735 downwards.
GGACTATGCGATGGGCTTTGCCCGAGGGCTGACGCGGGAGACGGCCGACGACTTCGTCGGAATGTACGTGAATCAGCGAACGTTGGATTACGGTACGGATGGACGCGAAGCCGTCCGGTTGTTCCTCGAGCGTGGCGTCGAGGCTGGGATCCTGCCGGGGCCCGTACAGGTGGAATTCGCCGACTAGGTCTCCGCTGCCTGAGGCCCGTCGCTCTCACCCTGGCGATACGCGTCTAGCTGGGCCACGCCGAGCCCTGCAATCCGGCGAAGCGTCGAGCGTCGGGTCACGTAGATCTCCGAGTCACCCGCCAACGCCGTAGCGATCTGGATCGCACGCGGGAGTCCGCCTCCGATCTGGGCTTTCACCTGAGCTGCCTGCCGGGCAATCGTCGCTGTTACCGGCACGACTTCCAGCCCCGGCAGCGCTGCGACGAGCATCTCGACTCGCTCGGCGGTTCGCTCCTGTCCGGAGCGATATGGCTCCACGAGGAGCTGGTAGATCGTGATGGCCGAGGTGAGTCCCGTGAACTCGCGGTCCCTAAGGCCTCCCAGAATGACACGAGTGAGCGGGAGATACCTCGGGTCGCCGGCGAGGTGAAGCGCCAGGACCCCCGCATCGACATAGACGATACCGGCATCGGACAGGGCTTTGCGGAGAGCCGCGTTCTCACTCACCGCGTGCCTCCGGCCACAGATCCCCTCCGTCGTCGGTCAAATCCGCCAGAATTCCCTCGAGTTCAGCCACCACATCGTGGGGCTGGGCGCGCATCTCGATGACGGCGCCCGCCACGGTCACCAGCAGCCTGTCTCCGGGCCGCAGTCCGAGCGCCTCCCGGGCCTCCCGGGGTACCACGATCTGGTGTTTGCTGCTCATCTTCACGGATGAGGACATCCCAGCCTCCATTGCTGTCCCTTTACGTTACAACTTTACGGGAATGGAGGGGGAGCGAAAGGCCCCGGGGGGTGACTCAGAGAACCTGGTACAGGAAGAACGCGTACCCGCAGAGCAGCAGCATACCCTCCCAGCGTGTCACCTTGTGCCCCGTGTACGCCAGCGGAATGAGGGCGAGACAGAAGATCATGGCTGGCACGACCTGCGTCGCCACGGTGCCCGCCGTCAGGTGCAACGGACTGATCAGCGCGGCCGTGCCTAGCACGAGACCCAGGTTGAAGATGTTCGAACCGATCACGTTGCCGATCGCAATGTCCCCCAGGCCACGAGCGGCGGCAGCGATCGTGGAAGCCAGTTCCGGCAGTGAGGTACCGACGGCTACCATCGTGGCGCCCACGACTTCCTCGGGGACCTCGTAGGCGATGGCGATCTTACTGGCGGAATCGATCATCCACGAAGCTCCGGCGAGCAACAGCGCGGTCCCGAACGCCACCCGCATCCAGTTCACGTAAGGGCGTCGGACCAGGCTCGTGTCTTTGGTGTGAGCCTCGATCCTGGCCGCCTGGAATTGCCCGGTTTCGGTCTCCGACTTTGCCCATCGCACCAGGTACAGCATGTAGACCGTGAATCCGCCTACCAGGATAAGCGCGTCCAGCTTCCCGATCACGCCGTTTGACGCGAACACCATCACCGCGGCGAGCACCAGCACCATCAGCGGCGCTTCGCGTTGCAGCAGCTTCCGGTGCACATGAATCGGGCGCACCATGGCTCCGAGGCCGACGATCAGTCCGACGTTGGCGACCGTCGAACCCATCACGTTCCCGACGGCGATGCCTGCCTGGTCTCTCATGACAGCAGCCGTGGATACCACGAGCTCCGGGGCGGACGTGCCGAAGGCCACGATCGTGAGGCCCACCAGTAGGGGGCTGACTCCTCGGTGTTCCGCAACGCGTGACGCTCCCGTCACGAGCCAATCGGCCCCGAGTGTCAGGGACGTGAGGCCGACGAGGAAGAGCAGCGCGTCTAACGGCGGCAGCACAGGTCCCTCAGATCACGGAATGTGGAAAACCGCGCGACGGGCCCGCGGCTACCCCGCACCGTTGTGGACAACTGTGGATAAGTCGCCGCTCGAAGTCCGGCTGTGCAAGTAAATATCAAAGAAGTATTTACGTGTTCAGGTCAGTTGACCTGGACGGCCCCGGGAGCCTTACGGGGCTCTTTCTCCCCATGTTTGGCGGCCTCGACAGACTTGTCGGCGCCACGCCCGCCCATGTGGAGTTGTCCGTCCACCTGGCCTCCTTCGTCCAACTTGATCCGCCGGCTGCGGATATCGCCCTGAACCCGGCAAGTGGTCTGCAGTTCAACGCGGCTTTCGGCACTTACGCTTCCGTTTACGCGTCCAGCGACGATCGCATCCTGCGTCACGACGTCACCCACGACGACACCTTCCTTGCCGATGACAACGCTCTTCGCCGCCTTAACGGATCCCTCGACCTGGCCTTCGATCCGGATCGTCCCGTCGCTCGAGCAGTCCCCGACCACTTTCATGCCGGGTCCGACGATCGATACCACGTCTCCGACATCCCGGGGTGCGCCGTCCGTCCGGTTCCTCGCCTTCGTCATCTCGCTCATTCCTTTCGCCGTCCCTTCGCGGAGCCTATTTCCGATGGTCCGCCTTCAGGTCCCTTCCGCAAGGTACTCGAGCGGGTCCACGGGAAGCCCTTCCCGCTCGATTTCCACGTGAAGATGCGGAGCGGTCGACCTGCCGCTGCTTCCTGACAGGGCGATCACCTCTCCGATCTCCACCGAATCACCCACGGACACGAACAACCAGGAGTTGTGGGCATACAGACTGCTGATCTCGTCGTCATGCGCGACACGGACAAAGAGCCCGTAAGCCACGTCATCTCCTGTCTCGTCCACCGTGCCGCCCCTCGTCGTACGGACGTAGGAACCGGCCGGTACCGCGATGTCAATCCCTACGTGTTCCTCTCCGGGCGCTGTCGCGGTGTCTCCAAACGTCCGGGTGACAAACCCTCGCTCGACGACCGGCCACACGAACCGCGACGCCTCTTCCTCCTCGGTCGCTCGCCGGGCCGTCACATCTTCCTCTGACAAAGGTGGCAGCAGAATGTCACGGCTCGACGCTCCCAGCTCGCCACCCATGACACTCTTCAACTGCCGGTACTCGGCCTCCAGTCGCCCGACCCGCTCAGCGACTGCCGCCATCGCCGCATTTTCACGCCGCAAGTCGAGGACCGCGTTCTCCAACTCGTGCACGCGTGTTCGCGATGCGAGGTCGCCGACCCATTTACCCACCGTGAAAAAGATGATGGCGAGGGCGATCGTAGCGACCCCCGCGAGAAGGATGACACGCCATCTCGACAGGGCCAGCGTGCGCGAGTTCACCTCTCCCTCGCGCATGACGATGAGGGTCCAGCGACCCTTGCCGTCAGCGGTCATCTTGCACCGAACAGGTCGACGGCATCCGAATCCGCGAGCAGCTCTCGCGTCACACGCTCGAAGTCCTCCGGGTCACGAAACGGAATTCTGATCTCCCCGCTCGTCTTGGACGTCAAGCGGATCTTCACATCGGTGCCGTAAGCTCGGGACAAGAGCACCGACGCCTTACGCGCTACCGGGTCCGCCGTGGCAGGTCCTCGCTTACCGCCCGGCCGGTCTCGCTTCCTGCCACGCCGCGCGATCGCCTCCGCTTCCCGCACCGACAGACCCCTGGCGACCACCTCGCGCGCCAGCGCCACCTGCTCGCTCTCTCCATCCACCGCGAGGATCGCCCGCGCGTGACCTGCGGTCAGCGTCCCGTCGGTCAGCATGTCCCTGACCGCGTTCGGCAGCGTGAGGAGCCTCAGCGAGTTCGCCACGGTGGAGCGGTCGCGTCCCACACGACGCGCTACCGCCTTTTGCGTAAGCCCGAATCCGTCGATGAGCTGCTGGTATCCGATGGCTTCCTCGAGCGGTCCGAGATCCTCTCGCTGCAGATTCTCCACGAGGGCCACGACGAGCATCTGCTCGTCGCTGAGCGGACGCACGATGGTCGGAGCCTTTTCCCAGCCCATGCGCTTGAGCACGCGCCAGCGTCGTTCTCCCGCCACCAGCTCGAAGTCGGGACCCGACGGCCGCACGACCAGCGGCTGTAGCAGCCCGTTCTCGCGGATCGAGGCTTCCAGCTCATCGAGAGCCGTTCCTTCGAACTGGCGCCGCGGTTGGAACGGATTCGGACGAATGCGCCCGATATCGAGGTCACGGACCGGGATGTCCCCGGAAGTCGGCTCTTCCAGGTACTCTCCAAGCAATGCCCCAAGGCCTTTGCCGAGACGTCTTGACTCAGGCTTGGCCAACGGTGGCCCCCTTCCTTTCTTCATCCCGTCGAACGATCTCGGAAGCGAGACTAAGGTACCCGCGCGCTCCCGTGGACAGCACATCGTAAAGGGCGATCGGCTGGCCGAAACTGGGAGCCTCGGCGAGCCTGACGTTGCGGGGTATCCAGGTCTTGAAAACCTTCGCCCCGAAGTACTCCTCAGCCTCTCCCTTGACCTGCTTCGAGAGGTTGAGCCGTGAATCGAACATCGTCAGCAACACGCCCTCGATGCCCAGCTCCGTGTTGATGCTCCGCTGCACGATGCGAACGGTGTTGAGAAGCTGACTGAGCCCCTCCAGCGCGTAGAACTCGCATTGAATGGGGATCAACACGGTGTCAGCCGCTACCAATGCGTTCAGCGTCAGAAGGCCGAGAGAGGGAGGAGAGTCAATCAGGACATACTCATATCGATCGCGGATCGGCTCCACGGCCTCTCGGAGGATCCTCTCCCGGTGGGGACGCTCGATCAACTCCACTTCGGCGCCGGCCAGGTCGCGGCTCGCCGGAACCACGTCCAGCATGGGAAAGTGCACCGCCGGCTGGATCGCTTCTTCGATCGGCCTGCCGTTGACCAGGCAATCATAAACGTCGGGCGACCCTGTTTCGCGGGCGATGCCGAGTCCGCTCGACGCGTTTCCCTGTGGGTCGCAATCGATGACCAGGGTCTTTCGCTCAGCGATCGCCAGTGAGGCTCCCAGGTTGATGGCCGTCGTGGTCTTCCCAACGCCACCTTTCTGGTTGGCTATGGCGATAACACGGGACATGGAGACCCCAAGTGTAAGTTGTTTACTCACAACAAGTTATGAGCTAGTTTTCTTGCCGGTCGCAGGCGCCCGGCTAGCTGTCGTACCCGGCGGGCTGATGGCCCCGATTCACGGGGTCCGAGAATATACGGTGGGGTCGAGCGAACTCCAAGAAAGGGGGTGTTGCACGTGAAACACCGGCGGGGCGCGATGCTCCTGTGTTGCACGTGAAACAAGCGGATCATTGCTCGGCGACACGGGCGGATCTCTTGCGCACCTCCACCAGCAGGTTCTGCAGGTCGGAGGGAGAAACGCCGGGAATCCGACCAGCCTGGCCGATCGTTCTGGGCCGCACGGATTCCAGCTTCTGGCGGGCTTCGTACGACAGGCTCCGCAGCGTCAGATACGGAACATCGGTGGGCAGCGGATGATCCTCCCGTTCCGCCAGCACCCTGGCTCGTTCCTCTTCGCGGCGAATGTAGCCTTCGTACTTGATCTCCATCTCCACGACCGTCAGCGCGTCACGCCCCACGCCCGGATCTGGAACCGGGCCCCCGTCGTCCTACCAGGTCGAGCAGCGAGACCTGTGGACGACGGACAAGACGGTCGAGCGGTTGTCTCTCGATCAAGGGGCTCGTGCCGCGCTCTATCAGCCAGTCGTTGGCCGCCTCGGGGTCCACGCGTTCCTCATGAACCCATATCCGGGCACGTGCGAGAGCCTCCAGGTGCATGTCCACACGCTTGACCTGCTCGTCGGTCAGCAGGCCCAGTCGGGCGGCCACCGGACCGAGTCTATCGAGCGCGTTGTCCTGCCGGAGAAGTAGACGAAACTCTGCGCGCGACGTGAACAGGCGATAGGGTTCGTCCACACCGCGCGTGACCAGGTCGTCCACGAGCACTCCGATGTAGGCTTCGTCGCGTCCCGGCGTCCATGGTTCACGCTCGAGAGCGGCGTGCGCGGCGTTTACGCCCGCCACCACGCCCTGTCCCGCCGCCTCTTCGTAGCCTGTGGTCCCGTTGACCTGACCGGCCAGGAACAAACCCTTGGTATCTTTCAGTTCAAGCGTGCGATCCAGCTGCAGGGGAGGGAAGAAGTCGTATTCAATGGCGTATCCGGCTTGCGTCATACGGGCGTTCTCCAACCCTGGAACCGCAGCCAGAAATGCCCGCTGGACATCAGGTGGAAGAGAGGTCGAGAGTCCGTTGACATATAGTTCGTTCGTTTCGAGTCCTTCCGGCTCGAGGAAGACCTGGTGCCCTCCGGCGTCCGGGAACTTCACGATCTTGTCTTCGATCGACGGGCAATACCGCGGTCCCATTGACGCAATCGCACCTCCGTACAGAGCCGATCGCCCGAGGTTGTCCTCCACGATGCGCTTGACCTCGCTTCCGGCCCTCGAGATCCAGCACGGTTGCCTGGGGAGGCCTGCCGCCGATTCCCAGTGCGAGAACTGATGCCCTTCGTCGGTCCCATCCTGACGCTCGAGCTCGCTGAAGTCCACGGTTCGACCGTCCACGCGGGGCGGAGTTCCGGTCTTGAACCGCTTCGCCTGTAGGCCGATCTCTCGCAGTTGATCGGCGAGGTCTACCGCCGGCGCGTCGCCCGCTCTCCCTGCGGCCAGTTCCTTGTCGACCCCGATCCGTATGCTGCCTCGAAGGAAAGTCCCGGCTGTCAAAACGACGCCCCGGGACGAGAACTCACTTCCATCGGAGCATACCACTCCGGTGACACGCTCTCCCTCGATCTTCAGTGAGGCCACGGTTCCCTGGTACAGATCGAGGCCCATACGCTCTTCCAGCAGCCTGCGAATCTCGCTCGAGTATCTCCCTCGGTCGCACTGTGCCCGCGGGGCCCACACCGCCGGCCCTTTGCTTTGATTCAGCATTCGGAAGTGGATCGTAGTGCGGTCTGCCGCGAGGCCCATAAGTCCGCCCAGCGCGTCCACTTCACGCGCCACCGTCCCCTTCGCCACCCCTCCGATCGCGGGATTGCAGGACATTTGACCCACCCGAGCCAGGAACGAGGTCACGAGCAGCGTGCGCGCACCCAGTCTCGCGGCTGCGTTCGCGGCCTCCGTTCCGGCGTGCCCTCCACCGATGACGATCACGTCGTAGTACATTATCCTCCTGACAGACCCGCGTTCGCCGCGGGCCGTGGCCGCGCCGGCGCTCGCGACGGCCCGGCCATTCAACACCGACGGCAAGCGGCCCAAACTAGGATCATCGAGTCAATGTCGCCAAATACCTCCAACTCGCGCGCCGGCTTCATCCTTGAAGGCCGCGTGCAGGGAGTCGGTTTCCGCTGGTGGACCCGGCGCCAGGCAGCCGCGTTCGGTCTGCACGGAACCGTGCGCAATCTTCCCGACGGTGCGGTGGAAGTTCACGTCGAGGGCCCCGGCGGCGCCGTCGCCAGCTTCCTGGCCACTGTCCGGCAGGGACCGCCCGGCGCGCACGTGACCCGTGTACGAACCGTGCCCTCAGAGGGTGACCTGCCCCAGGAGTTTAGGGTGATCGGGTGATGGCACTTTCAGGATTTCCCGGTGTATCCCTTTCGCATCCTTTCACCTGCACGAGGAATTTGCGAGACATGATAGAGCTACCAGACGTCGAGCGCATGATCGACGCCTTTGCCGGATACGCCACCGGCAAGACCGTGTCCGTGGTGCTGATCGACGACCAGGAAACCGTGGACCTCGATGGGGACCGGCGCCGAAAAGCACATTCAGGGACACGCCATTGACACCGTGGAGCGGCATGGCAAATACGTCGTCCTGCGCTTCCGGTCAGAGGTGAGTCTCGTCTTCGACATGGGCACGGATGGTGAGGTCTACCTGGAGTCGCAGACCGCACCGCCCCGGGAAACCAGCAAGATCCGCCTGCAGTTTGCCGCCGGGCGGGAGCTTCGGTTTGCCTCCAGCGGAACCGCCGGTGACGTCTATCTCATTGAAGGTAATGATTTTAGCGGCCTTGGCGTTCTGGACAACCTGGGGCTTGATCCGCTGAGCGAAGAGCTCACCGCTCCTCGCTTCGTTCAACTCGCGGGAAGTCGCGGCCGCAGTTCGCTGAAGGGACTCCTCATGAACGAGGAGGTCGTGGCGGGTATCGGGAACGAGTACGCCGATGAGATCTGCTTCCAGGCGAGCATTCGCCCTGACTGTAAGGTCGCCGACCTGACGGATGATCAGCTGACCCTCGTTCACAAGTACCTGCGGCGGGTGTTGCGGCGGGCGACTCTGCACTGGCAGGCAGCGCACGCTGACCCCGGTTGGCTGATCAACCGGCGGCGGCCGGGACATACGTGCCCTCGCTGCATGACGGAGCTGGAGTCGTTGAGCCTCGTTGGGAAGCGAACGTACCTGTGCCCGAGGTGTCAGCGGGCAGCCTAGCGTCCGGTCTACTTCCCCACGCAGAACGAACCGAAGACCCGGTCCAGGACATCCTCGGAGCTCACGGCTCCGAGAAGATCCTCCAGAATGTGCGTCGCATCCTGTACGTGCGTACCGGCGATCTCCGCGGGAAGTCCTCGCGTTCGCGCTTCCTGAAACGCCGTGACGTCCTGGCGCGCCTGTTGCAAGCACTCGATGTGTCGCGCTCTCGTCACCAGCGGTGTCTCTTCCTCGCCCCTGATGCCCGAGTACACCAGTTCCAGCAGTACCGTTCTCAGTTCCGATAGCCCCTGACCGGTTTTCGCCGACACCAGGATTTCCGGCGCTGACTCGCTGACGACTCCCGCGGGTCTTCCCTCTACCTCGTCGCTCTTCGTCCTCAGAATGACGACTCGAGAAACGCCCGCTGCGCCCACGTCGCGCAGGAAGCCGGCCTCCTCCGGCCCGGGCATCCGCCCCGCTTCCACGCAAAGCAGCACCAGATCAGCTTGCTGGGCGTAACCCCGGGCCACCTCGATTCCCATTTCCTCGATTCGCCCTGCGTTCTCCCTGAGACCCGCGGTGTCGACGAGCCGAAACGGGTAACCGCCCAGGCTGACGAGAGCCTCGATCGCATCGCGAGTCGTCCCCGGTTCCTCCGTGACGATCGCTCGTTCTATACCCAGTAACGCGTTGAAAACACTAGACTTACCGGCGTTTGGACGGCCGGCGATCACCGTCAGAGCCCCGTCGCGGAGCAGCTCGCCCTCCGGGGCCAGCTCGAGCATTCGGCTCAAACCGCGCACCAGCCCGGCGGCCGCTTCGTCGATCCGGGCCGCGGGTACGGGACCTTCGTCTTCCTCCGGGAAGTCGATGTCGTACGCGAGCAGTCCCTGCAGACCGAGAAGCTCTTCACGCAACGCTTCGATCCGCCGTGACAGACCCCTGTCCAGTTGAAAAAGAGCGGCCCGGTGCATGGCGGGCGAACGAGAGTCGATCAGGTCGAGGACAGCTTCGGCCTGCATCAAATCGAGTTTGCCGTTCAGGAAGGCCCTACGGGTGAACTCGCCGGGTTCAGCGACGCGCGCTCCCGCGGCGCACGCGGCCTCCAATACCAGCTGAGGCGCCAGCGCGCCGCCATGGCAACTCACTTCCAGCATGTCCTCGCCGGTGTAGGACGCGGGACCAGTAAAACGAACCGCGACCACGTCGTCCACGGCTTCCCGAGTCGTCGGGTGCCGCAGGGTGGTGTGGCGGGAAACCCGGGAATCCGCTTCCGGAAGACGGAGTCGGGATGCGATGCGGTGGGCGTCCGGACCGCTCACCCGCACCACGGCCAGGGCTGCGCGGCCCGGGGCCGTCGAAATGGCCGCAATCGTGGAGCGATCGGTCATGTCACCGCTAACGAGGCACTTGTGTACGTATCAGGCGTGCGGCCGGCGCTCGCTAACCGCTCCCTGCACGATCCTTCTGCGCCTTGGCCTTGTGCTGATCGGCCTTCTTCTTGGCGGCCTTCCGCTCCTTCGACAGATACAGCTGCTGCGGAAGCGAAGCGAGGTTGCTCGTGGCGTAGTAGAGGTTCAGGCCCGACGGGAAGTTGGCGAACATCACGGTGAAGACCACCGGCATCATGTACGTCATCATCTTCATCTGGGCGTTCGCCTCCATGCCGCGCTGTCCGATCCAGGACAGCAGGAACATCGAGGCCCCCATCAGAAGCGGAATGATGTAGAACGGATCCTTGAGGGACAGGTCCGGGAGCCACAGGAATGGAACACCCCTGAACTCGATCGTGCTCTGGAACACGAAGAACAGAGCGAACAGGATCGGCATCGGCAGGAGCATCGGCAGACACCCGGCGAGCGGGTTCACGTTGTGCTCCTTGTACAGCTTCATCATCTCGGACTGCAGTTTCTGCGGCTCGTCCTTGTACTTCGCCTGCAGCTCCTTCATCAGCGGCTGCACCTGCATCTGCGCCAGCTGCGCCCGCATCGATTTCTGATACAGGGGAAACAGGACGACGCGCATGGCCACGCCGAACAGGATCAGCACCCAGCCGTAAGCGAGTCCGAGGAAGTTGTGCATCCACTGGAGGATCACCATCACGATCCCGACGAGAGGTCGGATGATCGGACGCATCCAGCGCCAGCCGTATGGGTTCACATGTTCCAGGTCGCGGGATCGCCCGACCGCCTCGAGGCGGCTGTATTCCTGCGGCCCCAGGTAGGCCTGGAACCCGAAACCGCTCCCGGCCGGTGCCGGCTGCGAGGCGACCATGCGCGCCGTGTGCTCAGCCGGTTCTCCCATCACGAGCATCCCGCCGAACTTCGGACCTTCTTCGGGCGACACCAGCGCGATCACGAAGTACTTGTTCTTCACCGCGACCCAGTCGAACGGCCCTCCCTCGGCCGCCTGAAGCGTCCCCGCATCGACCTTGTCGAGGTTCGTGGATACGATTCCGCCGCGCTGGTTGCGCACGACGTAAGCCAGCTGACGGAAGTCGTCCTGCGCGTTCTTCTCGTTCGTCCTCAGGCCCTGCCCGAGAGACGTGAGAATCGAGTAGCCCCGGTCACCGATCCCCTCTACCCGGCCGGCAACGTCGACGAGGTAGCTATCCATTTCGAATCCATACGTAACCACGAACTCTGCAGCGCCGGATGGGAAAGGATAGCGAAACACCAGCGAGTCCCTGGGGCTCGTTTCGCTCAGCGTCAGGTCCGTCCGGTCAACCGTGAACACCTCCCGGTCCAACCGCACGGTGTCGCCTCCGATGACCAGCCGGTACCCGAAAACCCGGTCTCCATCTCGCACGAGCTCAGCACCCTGAGACTCGGTGCCCGTCGACGTATACGACTCGTAGCGAAGGAGTTCCGCGGATAACAGCGAAGCACCGCGCGTCGAGAAACGCATCTTCACCCGGTCCGTGGTGACGGTGACCGTCGCGGCGGAATCCGTGGCCAGGTCCGCGGACTGCTCGACCACGCGGGAGCCGCTGTCGGTTTCCCGGTCAGCCACCGCCGAAGGGTCACCGGTGCCCTCCGCCACACTGTCCTCGCTTGGCTCGGTGAGGCCGAATTCCGACGGCGGGGCCTCCGCCTCGACCCGCGCGGAGTCTGCCGACCACCGGGCGTTCCGGCGCCGGAAACAGGAGGTTGCTCAGGAAGATCACTCCGATCGTGAGCACTACGGCCAGTACGACTCGCTTCTCCATCTATCCTCTATCCGGTAGGGATTCGTCGCTCGTCCACGCGGCATCGGTCTCCGCGTCCGGTACCGGGTCGTAACCGCGGCCACCAAACGGGTGGCAGCGACCCAGGCGCATCATGGCCAACCATGTGCCACGACCCGCCCCATGCCGTTCGATCGCTTGCCGGGCGTACTCTGAACAACTCGGAGTATACCGGCAGCTCGCCGGCAATATCGGCGACAGGCCCGCCTGGTAAGCTCGGATCCAGAAAAGGAGGATGCGCTTCATCGGGCAATCTCCAGGCAATGGTCGAGCGCCTCACGCAGCGCGCCAGCCTCCGCGTCATACGCCGCGGGCCGGGCCCGCACCAGGATCGCCGGCACCGGATCCAGGTCCCGCGCGCCGGGGAGCCACTCCGTTCGCAGGAACTCGCGCAACCGGCGCTTCAGCCGGTTGCGCTGCACGATCGTGTGTCCGTAGCGGGGTACGACGATTCCTGCTCGGGGCATACGGGTCGGCGAGTCGTTTCGATAGACTTCGAGCGGTCCACATCGGCGCCGCGAACCCTCTCGCAGGAGGGCTCGGATATCGGGCCCGCGCCGAAGCCGGACCGACCGGGGGTACCGGAAACGGTGTCCGTCACCCAAGGGTCGGGCAATCGCTAGCGGGGGACTACCGGCGGTGCTTCGGGCTGATTTCGTCGCTCACCGTCAGGGAGTGGCGTCCCTTGCGGCGACGGCGAGCGAGGACCTTGCGTCCCGCCTTGGTCTTCATACGGGCCCGGAAGCCATGATCCTTGAGCCTCTTGCGTCTGCTTGGATTCCTGAACGTCGGCTGCATTTTCTTCTCACTCGTGCTTCGGGGCCGGTGCCCCGCTGATTTGACAGATAGCCTTGAAAGCTAGGGTAGATCCCTGTTTCTGTCAATCATATCGGCGCGTTTCCGTTCTGTGCTTTCGAGACCCCGTGCGGAAAATTGACAGTGTCTGGCCCGATCTCTACAATGGACGGCCCCGTGCACTTTTCCCATCAATCGGGCACTCATGGAGCTGACGGCCACCGAAGTCTGGACTTCGATTCTAACCGCTGCGCGGGAAGTGCTGCCCGAGCAGACGTTTCGGACGTGGCTCGCCTCCACCGAGGCTGTGGGTCTCGTCGACGATACGCTCGTCGTCGCCGCACCGACCCGCTTTGCCGTCGAATGGATCGAAGACAAATACGGCGATCTCCTGCGAGACCTGGCGGGCAAGACACTCGGCCGTCCCCTGGACCTGCGTTTCGAGCACCATGGGGCCGGCGAACGACTGGTCTTTCCGGACATCGGCATGGACGAGCCGGTGGCGAGCAGCGACCCCTCTCCCGAGCCGGGCCCGGCATCTCCGGGTCCCGCGCGCACCGCCGGCGAGGGCGCGCGGCTGGCTGGCCTGAACGAGCGATACACGTTCGAGCGGTTCGTCATTGGCGGTAACAGTCAACTGGCCGCGGCGGCGTGCCGGGGTGTCGCCGACTCGCCGGCTCAGCTCTACAACCCGCTGTTCATTTATGGTGACACCGGGCTCGGCAAGACACACCTCATGCACGCGATCGGGCGCGAAATCCTGCAGCGTTCACCGGACACTCAGATCGCCTACGTGCCTTCCGAGCAATTCACGAACGAGATGATCTCTGCCATCCAGAGCGGGCGCACGGCTGACTTCCGGCAGCGCTACCGACGCATCGACGTGCTTCTCGTGGATGACGTTCACTTCCTTGGCAACAAGGAAGGTACGCAGGAGGAGTTCTTCCATACGTTCAACTCGCTCTACGACGCGCACCGGCAGATCGTCATCACGAGTGACCGGGCCCCACAGGAGATTCCGGGGCTCCAGGAAAGGCTGGTGTCCCGGTTCGAGTGGGGCCTGGTTACGGACATCAAACCGCCCGATTTCGAAACCCGCGTGGCGATCCTGCAGAAGAAGGCTGCGGAGGATCGGCTCACGCTCGACGAGGACGTCATTGAGTTCATCGCCCGAAATCGCAAGGCATCGGTTCGCCAGCTAGAGGGAGCGGTGATCAAGTTGCTGGCGTACAGCTCCCTCACGCGGCGTGAGATATCCCTGGATCTGGCGCGAGAAGCACTGGGTCCGCGGCTCCACGAAGAGATGGATGCGCGCGTCACACCTGTCGAGATTCGACAGAGAACGGCGGAGGCCTGGGGTGTTTCGGTCGAGAACCTGGTATCGAAGCGTCGAACGAAGCCGCTTACCGTGCCTCGCCAGGTCGCCATGTACCTGATCAAGACCACCCTCGATCTGCCGTATACCGAGATCGGGTCTCTGTTCGGCGGACGAGATCATTCCACGGTGATTCACTCGGTGAACAAAGTGGAAGCGGATATGGCCTCCAATGCCGAGTTCCGCGCCCGCGTGCATCGTCTCCAGGACGACCTGGCGCATTGACGATGCCGGAGGCGCGTTTTCACCACCGGAAGGTTGAGAAGAAGTTGACGCCCGGGCATTCGTTCCGGTTCATCGAGCGGCACGGTGGATAGATGTGGACGGCTCAGCTACTTTTCCCAGATGATGCACACGGGGTTAGAGAGACGCGTGCCTGTGCCTGAGGGATGATTCTGTCTTCAGAGACTGGTTCTCCACGTTTCCACGGCCCCTACTACTACGACTAAGAATGATATTAGAAGAGTAGGAGAGAACAGCTTTCCCCGGTTCACAACCGGACGAAGGAGCGAAAGAGGATCTCCATGAAGCTTTCCGTCACACGAGACAGCCTGCACACCGGAATGGGAGCCGTCTCGGCCACCATTCCGACGAAGACGACTCTTCCGGTGCTTTCGAACATCCTCCTGGAAGCGAGAGATGGAAAGCTCACGTTGAGCGGCACCGATCTGGATATCTCGGTGTCCGTTTCCATTGAGGCAGAAGTGGAGACGGAAGGATCCGTAACGGTTCCCGCCAAGAAGTTTGCGGAGATCGCCCGCGAGTTGCCTGCCGCGCCCGTGCACATCACGGCGGACGGGGTCGAAATCCGAATTGAAGGCGGCAAGAGTCGGTTCAAGCTCTTCGGCCTTCCCACCGAAGAATTTCCGAGTTTTCCAGAGGTGGATTCAGGAGATTCGTGGTCAATGCAGGCAACGGACCTGCACGAGTTGATCAGCAAGACGTCCTTTGCAGTGTCGAGCGAAGAGAGCCGACCCATCTTGAACGGTGTGTTGTGGCAGCTCGGCGATGGTTCCGCCTCGATGGTCGCGACGAACGGTCATCGGCTGGCGCGCCTCACCGTGCCGCTCGAGGGCGGCGGCGCACCGGATGCGGACCTGATCATTCCACCGAAGGCGCTGCAGCAGGTGGGACGCCTCTTCGAGAAGGAAGGCGAGATATCCGTTTCGCGTTCGAAGAATCACCTGTCCTTCCGCACACCGTCGCGATCCGTCTTTACGCGGCTGATCGAAGGACCGTATCCGAACTACCAACAGGTGATCCCGACGGACAACGACAAGAAGGCTATTGCGAATAAGGACAACCTTGCCGCTGCGATCCGCCGCATGGCCGTGGTGGCGAGTGACCAGACTCATCGAGTGCGCATGAGCTTCAGTGAGGGAACGCTGTCCTTCCGTGTCCAAACGCCGGACCTGGGCGAGGCGGAAGAAGAAATGCCGGTCGACTACGGCGGGGAGGCGCTGGAGATCGGGTTCAACGCGAATTACTTGCTCGAGGTGCTCCGGTACATGCCCGGCGATGACGTACTCATTGAATTCAAGGCCCCGGAGAGAGCCGCGACCTTCCGTCCGGCTGGTGGTGAGCTGGATTACCTGTGCCTGGTGATGCCACTGCGGCTGCTCGACTGAAAGTCGGGGCGCAGGGCACAGGAGGCGTCAGGAACCTTCTCCGTCGTAGTCGGCCCACAGGCTACGGTCCTCCAGCACCCTGACGCGCGTCAGGTAACAGGCGGATGGAAGGGCCGGCGAAACTCGCTCCCATACGACGCGGGCCAGGTTCTCCGTTGTCGGGATCAAGCCGGCGGCGAATTCGGGCTGGTCGTTGAGGAACGCGTGGTCAAACGGTTCCCGGACGAGCTCATGAAGAAGGCGGTCGAGAACCGCCAGGTCCACGATCATGCCGGTCTCCGGATCGATCTTGCCCCGGACGGTGACTTCGACGCGGTAATTGTGGCCATGGCCGGGTGCCCGGGAACACATGCCGAACGCCGCTTCGTTGCGGGCGGCGTCCCAGTCGGGGCGATGGTATCGGTGTCCGGCCGGGAACTCAACGGCACGGGTCAGGTTGGCGCTGGACATGCCGCAAGATAACGCTTGCCGCGTTCGACGAAACGCGGAGAGGGGATAGAGGATCATGCTGGACAGTCTCCTGCGGCCGAAGTCAATCGCCGTGGTGGGTGCGAGCCGCCGTGCGGGGAGCATTGGAAACGGGATGCTGAAGCATCTCGTTGGCAGCGGCTTCACGGGACCGGTCTATCCCGTGAACCCGACCGCCAACTCCGTGAACTCGGTGCCCTCCTTCCCGTCCATCGGAGCGCTGCCGGCGGTGCCCGACCTGGCGGTGATCGTCGTTCCGAAGCACCTGGTCCTCGGGGTCGTGCGCGAGTGCGTGGAAACGGGCGTGAAGGGGGTCGTCGTCATTACGGCGGGATTCCGGGAGGTCGGAGGGGACGGGATCGAACTCGAGCGCGAACTCCTGGCTCTGGTGCGGGAGAACGGCCTTCGCATGGTCGGTCCGAACTGCATGGGCGTGATGAACACGTCGCCCGCGGTGTCCATGAACGCCACTTTCGCCCCCGCCATGCCGCCGAACGGACCCATCGCCTTCATGAGCCAGTCCGGTGCGATGGGGATGACGATTCTCGACTACGCGTCCGAGTATGGAATCGGTATCAGCCAGTTCGTGTCGATGGGAAACAAGGCGGACGTTTCCGGTAACGACCTGATCGAGTACTGGCAGGACGATGACGAGGTCGGCGTCATCCTGATGTACATCGAAGGCTTCGGAAACCCCCGGCACTTCACGACCCTTGCCCGTCGGGCGACCCGTCGGAAACCGGTGCTCGCGGTGAAGGCCGGCCGGTCGGAAGCGGGAGCCAAGGCGGCTTCGAGCCATACCGGAGCCCTGGCCCAGGTGGATATCGCGACCGACGCACTGTTTGCCCAATGCGGCGTGCTGCGGTCGGACACGGTCGAAGCCCTGTTCGACGCGGCGATCGCCTTCAGCAAAGCCCCACTGCCAAAGGGGCGGCGGGTGGCCATCCTGACGAACGCGGGCGGGCCGGGGATCATCATCGCGGATGCGTGTGAGGGGTTCGGTCTCGAGGTGGCGCCGTTGTCCGACGAAACGCAGGCCCGGTTGCGAGAGCACCTGCCGGCCGAAGCCAGCGTGGCCAATCCGGTGGACATGATCGCGAGCGCCACGCCGGAGCAGGTCGAGCGGGCGATGCGCATCATCGTGGCCGACTCGGGCATCGACTCGGTAATCGCCTCCTACGTGCCGCTGGGGCTCGAGGCGCCGGTGATCGCCGCCGCGATCAACCGCGGTGCCGAGGGTTGTGGAAAACCCGTCCTCGCCGTGTTGATGAGCAAGCGAGGGCTTCCCCAGGGGATGGCCGAGCTGGAGGACACTCCCATCCCGGCCTATCGCTTCCCGGAGTCGGCCGCGCGGGCGCTCGGCGCGATGTGGCGCTACCGGCAGTGGCTGGACCGCCCCGTGGTGGAGGTCCGCCGATTCGACGTGGACGCGGCGCGAGTCGGGCAGATCATCGCCTCGGCACTCCGCGAGGAACGGGAGCGTCTCACGGTCCCGGAGGCGTTCGAGGTCCTGGAGTGCTACGGGATCCCGGTGGCCCCGTTCCGGATCGCGACGACCGAGGAAGACGTGGTCGCGGCCGCCCGCGAGATGGGTTACCCGATCGTGTTGAAGGCGGTGTCGCAGGACATCGTGCACAAGACGGAAGCGGGTGCCGTGAAGCTCGACATGCGAGACGAGGAAAGCCTGCGTGCGGGGTGGAAGGAAATCGCCGAAGCGATCGAGACCGAGAGCCCCGCGGCCCGAGAAGCGGGGGTCCTGGTTCAGCGAATGTGGACGGGGGGCCGGGAGACGATCGTGGGCATGACGATGGAGCCACAGTTTGGACCGATCGTCATGTTCGGGCTCGGGGGCGTGTACGTGGAAGTGCAGCGCGACGTGGCCTTCCGGGTCCAGCCCGTGAGCACGGTGGACGCTCTCGAGATGATCCACTCTCTACGCGGCTACCGGATCCTGGAAGGTGTCCGGGGCGAGCAAGGCGTGGACCTGACGAGACTGTCCGAGGTCATCGAACGCGTCAGCCAGATGGTCGGCGATCACCCCGAGATCCGCGAGATGGACATCAATCCGTTCCTGGCGTTCCCGGAGGGACAGGCAAGTGTCGCGGTGGACGCTCGCTTCCGGGTAGGACCGGCGGACTCGCCGAAAGGCAGAAGCTGGTGAATCAACGGCCGGAACGAGTCGCGTGGGAGGACGAGTCCACGCCGTTCCCGGCGAACCTGGCTCTCACCTGGTGGGAATGCCTGGTGTCTCCGGACCGCTTCTTCCATCGCATCGCGTGGGTCGGGCCATTCTCCAGACCCCTGTTCTATTTTCTGCTGGTGGCGGTTCTCGCGGGCCTGCTCGGGCTCTTCTGGTTTCTGTGGGGACCGTGGGGGGCCGCCGAGGAGCTCGGACTCACGCTGGAGTTGCAGCTCCTGAGCTTCTTCCTTACCCCGTTCGCCGTTCTTCTGGGGCTCGGGCTGATCGCGCTCATACTGCACCTGTTCGTAATCCTCCTGGCCCCGGATCACCGGGGCCTCGGGGCTACAGCCACCGTGCTCTGCTACGCAAGCGGCGTGGGATTGGTGACCGCCGTTCTGCCCCCGGCGCTAGGGTTCGCCGGATCTGCTCCGGGGGTGTTCCGTGCCACGTACCTGGTCTTCTACGCGACGCTTATGGTGGCGGTGCAGGCCTGGTACGTGGTCGTGCTCGTGAAGGGACTGCGACAGGCTCACTCGACGACGACCGGTCGGGCGGCGGCCATCGTGCTTCTGCCGATGGCCCTATTGATGATTCTGGCCGGGATTCTGGTCATCGCGGCGATCGCGCTGCTGGCGCTCGCGGACCTTCCCGTTTGAGCGACCTGCGCCGCGCCACCGAGCGCATCGAAAGAGAGGAATTCGCCCGCGGCCACATCGGCGAGGGTGAACGACCCGTCGAGCCCCGACCCGCCGCCACGATCATCGCGGCATGGTCCCCGCCCGACGGCAGTCCCTACCGGGTGCTTCTTCTCCGTCGACCCCAAACCTCCCGCTTCGCGGCGGGCGCGTATGTTTTCGCGGGCGGCGTCATCGATGAATCCGATGGGCGGGCCGAAGCTCTCGACCTCCTGCCCGCTTCGCTGCGTGCGGTGGAGGCGGCCGCTGCCGTAGCAGCCCTGAGAGAAATGTTCGAGGAGACCGGTTCGCTCCCGAGCGACGACCCGGTCGACGCGATCGCCGCAGCGGCGGTGCGGAAAAGACTGCTCGCCGGAGAGTGCGACTTCGCAGAGGCCGCGATGACCCTCGGAGCGACCTTTCGAGACCTTCGCGCCGCATACCTGTCTCGCTGGATCACACCAGCCCGATTTGCCCGGCGATACGACACACGGTTTTTCTTGACCGTCCTTGCCGCAGCCGTCCCTCCGGCTCCCGAGCTCACGGGAGAACTCGATGGCTATCGGTGGGTCACTCCATCGGAGGCGGTGCACCAGTTCTCGCGCGGTGAGCTTCCGATGTTGTTCCCCACACGAAGCACGCTTCAGACTCTGGCCGCGGAACCCGACCTGGAACGTCTGCTGGACAGATACCGGGAGCACGTGCCGGAACCCGTAGAGCCGCGTCTGTTGGTGCGCGGGGATTCGGTGAGACCGGTGCTCCCGGGCGACCCGGACTACGAAGAGGCCGGGTGAACGAGGCCCCACCGCTACCGGTCGCCTGGTTCGTCACCCCGAATCCGGGCCCGCTGACGCTCGACGGGACCTGCTGTTACGCAGTGGGCCAACGTCGGCTGATCCTGGTCGACCCAGGGCCCGCGCTGCCCGGTCAGATCGAACGCCTCGAGGGACTGGTGGCGGACCGTCCCGTGGAAGCGATATGCCTGACCCACGCGCACGCCGACCATTCGGGAATCGTAGAGCGCGCTTCCGAGCGGTTCAACGCCCCTGTCGCCGCGTCGGCGGAAGCGCTCTCCCGTCGGGGCCTCTCTGGGCGAGCCCTGGCAGACGGGGAGTCGCTGACGGTAGACGGTGGTGAACGCGTGCTTCGCGCGATCCAGACGCCCGGACACTCGGCGGACCACCTGGCCTACCAGCTCCTGCCAGGGCGGGCCGTGTTCACCGGCGACCTGGTACTGGGGTCCGGAAGCAGCGCGCTCCTCCACCCCGACGGAGACGTCGGGGCTTGCCTCGGGAGCTTGAGTCGTGTTCTGTCTCTCCGTCCGGGCCGCCTCTATCCGGGGCACGGTCCCCCCGTAGACGACGGCGAAGCTCTCGTGAGGCACTACAGGGACCACCGGATGGAGCGGCACGCACAGGTGGTGGATGCCGTCCGCGCTGGAACGTCCGGGGTCGACCAGCTCCGCCGGGTGGTCTACGGTCCACTCGCGGGCGACCTGGAGCGGGCGGCGGACGCCTCGATCCGGGCGCATGTCGTACACATGCGCGAGCAAGGTCACCATGTGCCCGCGATGGCCGGACTGGATGACGTGAGCCCGAGACCCGAGGAATCATGAGCGGACGAAAAACCGGCTCCGTTGCGTTGGGCATCGTATTCCTGACGGTGTTTCTCGACCTCGTCGGATTCGGGATCGTCCTGCCCCTGCTGCCGTTCTACGCCACCGAGCTCGGAGCCTCGCCTTTCGAGGTAGGTCTGATCATCGCGTCCTATTCGGCCATGCAGTTCCTGTTCGCGCCCGTGTGGGGGTCACTTTCAGACCGCTACGGTCGGCGACCGCTGCTGCTCGTAGGCCTGTTCGGTTCCGCGGCCTCCTACGTCGTGTTCGGTCTCGCCCAATCGCTGGAAGTCCTCCTCCTGTCCCGGGTGATCGCCGGGATCATGGGAGCCAACATTCCGGTAGCGCAGGCCTACATCGCCGACTCGACCACGATCGAGCGACGGGCGCGGGGTATGGGCTTGATCGGCGCAGCGTTCGGCCTCGGCTTCATTTTCGGTCCCGCGATCGGCGGGGGTCTCAGTCCCTGGGGTTACGGTGTCCCCGGTTTCGTGGCCGCGGGCCTCAGCCTCGCCGCAGCCACCGCCGCCTGGTTCTGGTTGCCGGAATCCCTGGCCCCCGAGAATCGCGTCCAGGGCGGATTTGGCGCCTTCTCCGCGGTGACCGGCCGGGCACGCTCCGCTGCGAAGGTCCTCGCCAGAAAGCGCCTGCGGGAACCGATCGGCGTGTTCTTTCTGGGCACAATGGGGTTCGCGGGGTTCACGACCATCTTCCCGCTGTTCCTCGACAACCCTCTCGGCCTCAGCGCGCTCTACGCCGGTGGGATGTTCGCTCTGGTGGGCATGGTCTCGGCGGGCGTTCAGGGCGCGCTCATCGGCCCGATGGTCGAGAAGTATGGCGAGCAGGCGAATGCCGCTCTCGGCGGGACGCTGCTGGCGGCCGGCGTGATCGCCATGGGCCTGGCACAGAGCATCCCGGCCACGATTCTCAGCCTGCTGGCGGTCGGAGTAGGTTGGGGTCTCCTCGCGCCTTCCCTGCAGAGCCTGGTTTCGCGACGCGCCATGGCCAACGAGCAGGGTGAGGTCTTGGGCGTGAATCAGTCAGCCAGCGCCCTGGCGCGCGTGATCGGGCCGGTAGCGGCGGGCTGGGCCTACGGCGCGCTGGGGCCTGGAATGGGCTTCGTGGCCGGAGGAATGCTGATCGCCGCCGCGGCCGTCTGGGTGCGACTCATGCCGGGCCGTGAGGCGCTGGCGCCCGCTCCTCCCCCTGAAGGAGTCGCCGAATGACGGCCTGGTTGGCGGCGGGGAAAGCGTAGCGGCCGAGATCGGCCGGCAGCACCCAGCGCGGTGAATCGGTTGCTGACTGCACTACATCCGCCTCTCCCGCGAGCCAGCGGGCGTGGAACAGGTGAAGCGTGATGCGGAAGTGGCTGTAAGCGTGCTTGACCTCTTCCAGGGCGCTGAGAATCTCGATATCCATGCCGATTTCTTCACGAACTTCGCGCCGCACCGCCGCGGCCGGCGTCTCCCCGGTTTCCACCTTGCCTCCCGGGAATTCCCACAGACCTCCCAGTAGTCCCTCCTCGGGGCGTCGGGCGATCAGCAGGTGCGGGCCGCGCCAGACGAGTGCGGCCGCGACGTCCCGATGCGGGATCGGCGGCCGCCGATCCCGGTGGGGTCGGGACGCGATGGTGCCGTTCTCGAGGGCCAGGCACCCCTGCGCCACGGGACACTCCGTGCACGCCGGATTGCGGGGAGTGCAGATCGAGCTCCCGAGGTCCATCAACGCCTGGTTCAGCATACCGGCGGCACCACCCGTTTCGGCGATCATGTCGCGGCACACTGCATCGAGGTCGCCGGCAGTGGGCTTTTCGAGGTCACAGAGACGGCAGAGGACTCGCCGAACGTTGCCATCCACCGCGGGCTCCGGCTGGCCGAAGGCAATGCTGGCGATCGCCCCGGCGGTGTATGCACCGATGCCCGGAAGTGAACGCAGCGCGACCGAATCCTCGGGCAAGCGTCCGCCGTAACGGCCAAGGACCTCGCCGGCCGCCCGGTGCAGGTTACGCGCCCGGCCGTAATAGCCGAGACCCTCCCATGCCTTGAGAACATCGTCGAGCGACGAAGCGGCGAGGGTCTCGACGTCGGGGAAGCGCTCGAGGAACGACTCGTAGTAGGGAATCACGGTCGAAATGCGGGTTTGTTGGGCCATCACCTCCGCGACCCAGATGCGGTAGGGATCGACTTCGTTGCGACCCGGTACGTCGCGGTGGCGTGATCGGAACCACTCCAGGAGTCGCCCGGCGGCTCCCTTCACCCGGCTTCGTTCTCCGCGCCCGCACGTCGATTCCAGGTTGGTGAGCAGCGAACCGTCCATCGAACACGTGGAACGCCGGGCCCGCCAGTCTCAACCGATACACTCCGTCAGGGTCTGCTTCGTCGGGAACCCGAATCCGCAGATCGCAGCCACCCATCACCCGCAGGTCGAGACCCGGCTCACACAGTCCCGCGGCGCGCAGCGCGAAAACCGATGCCATCGCTCCGCTTCCGCACGCCAGGGTCTCACCTTCCACGCCACGTTCGAACGTGCGGATAGCTCCGCGATCGCGGCCCTCGAGCGTGACCAGGTTGACGTTCGCGCCCTCCGGTCCAAGGGCCGGATCGTGACGGATCTTCCCGGCACACGTCATCGATCGACCCCTCCGGCTGCCGGGGGAGTGGTACGACGAAATGGGGCACGCCGATGCTGACGAGCCATCCCTCGGCAGGCCCGAACGGTCCTTCCACGGGGATGCTCTTCACGACCTCGACTGGCATGCGGTACTCGAGATCGACCCAGTCACGGTCCGTGTCGACCACCGCCTCGATCACCGAGTCCGACGTTTCGATGATGAAAGGTGAAGGATCCACAAGTCCGCGTTCGACCGCGAAGCGGGCCGCGCAGCGCGTGCCGTTGCCGCAAGTGCCGAACGCCGAACCGTCCGGATTGAAGAAGCGCACGCCCACCCGTCCCGCCTCGATTCTCCACACGAGAACGAGGCCGTCCACTCCCACGCCCGTGGCCCGGTCGCACACGTGCAGAGCGACTGCCGATCCTTGCTCGTCGGGCCACCGGGCCTCGGTAATGACGAAGTCGTTTCCGGCACCCGTATACTTTCCGAATTCCAACGTCTCAGCCCTCGGTTCGGGGTCCATGACACACGACCGAATGATGTCACACAGAAAAGGCCGCGGACTCGCCTTCGAGTCCACGGCCTTCTCTTCGACCTGACTCGACGCGGCGCAACGGCGGCTCCGCTCGTCAGGCACGCGCGCTCGGAAGAGGCGCGGGGGGCGTCCGCCCCCTCAGCGGCTCACGCCGAGGCGACCGCTCGCCCGTGTCGAGCCAGGCTCGGATCTGTCAGACACTGGATCACCTCCCTTCGAAGAGTGGGACATCGGGCACCACACCGGTGCCACCGCCGCTCGTGCGGCAGGGACAGGAGCGAAGTTGGGCAGACGCTGCCGGCCGCGCAACGGGTTTCGCGAGAGGTTGCCCGTGGGCCTATCTTGGTTCGCCAACCAACGGCCCGGCGGGACAAGGTCACCCGGGGCCCGGCACACAACGCCAGGACAGACCCGCATGAGCGAAGACTCATCACAGCAGTTGGTGCCGCTGAAGCGCGAACGCGAACACACCGTGCAGATCCTGATCGATCACTACGCGGCGGACAATCTCACGGTCGAGGAGTTCGAAACGCGCCTCGATTCGGCGTACGCGGCAGCGACCACGGAGCAACTGGAAGGCTTGCTTTCGGGTCTTCCCATTCTGGCCTCTCAGGCCGAAGGGGAGCGCGTTCCGTCCGTTCAACGTGCGCGGGCGGAAGCTGTGCGTGACCACGGCTTCCAACTGGCGATAATGGGCGGCTACGAGAAGAAGGGTGAGTGGACGCCGCCCCGGAAGTTGCAGTCTCTCGCGATAATGGGCGGCGCCGGGCTGGATTTCAGGGAAGCCAAAATGGCGCCTGGCGTTACGGAGGTGAACGTCCTCGCGATCATGGGTGGAGTCGAAATACTGGTGCCACCCGGACTCGCGGTGGAGACGCACGGCTTCGGCTTTATGGGCGGATTCGAGGGCGTCGACCAGACCGGGGTCGATACCGACCCCGACGCTCCCCGCCTCGTGATCAGGGGATTGGCGCTGATGGGAGGCGTAGAGGTGACGGTCCGCCTGCCCGGTGAGACCGCGCGGGACGCACGGCAGCGGCGAAAGATCAGCCGAAAAGAACGCCGCCGGCTACGCCAGGGACAGGGTGAGTAGCGCCGGATCTTGAGCGCCGGGCCGCGGCTCGGTATAGTCTCCTCCGGCCGGCGAAAGCGTCGGACGAATGACCACAAGTGAACGAATGCGAGGGCTGCCATGTCAGGGATCCCAGAAGGATTCCAGTATACCGAGGAGCACGAGTACGTTCGCGAGGCGGATGCCGAGGGCGAGTTCCTGATCGGAATCACCGACTACGCACAGGGCGAGCTGGGCGACGTCGTGTTCGTCGAGCTTCCGTCTCCCGGCGATGCCTTCGAGAAGATGGAAGTCTTCGGTACGATCGAAGCCGTCAAAGCGGTCTCGGACCTCTTCAGTCCGATTTCCGGGGAGGTCATCGCGGTGAACGAGACGCTGGATGAAGACCCGGCCCTGGTGAACTCGGATCCTTACGGTGAGGGCTGGATGATTCGTGTTCGAGCGAGCGACCCCTCGGAGATGGATGACCTCCTGACGCCGGAGGCCTACGCCGCCCTCATCGAGGACTAGCGAGGCGCCCTGGACCCGCGCCGGGCGCGACCCCTCGTGCCTGGCGGGTCCTGACCGTTATTACCGACCGAAGCCTGATCGGGTCTCGACAGGTTTCCAACGACGGCAGGAATACCGATGTCTTTCATTCCGCACAGTGAAGCCGACCGGCGCGAGATGCTCGAGCGGGTCGGCGTTTCCGACATTCGCGAGCTGTACGGCGATGTGCCCGCCGAGCTGATCCTTGACGGGGACCTGGATATCCCGGAGGCCCTGTCCGAGTGGGAAGCGGTGCGCGAACTGACAGGCCTCGCAGACCAGAACCTGTCGTTGGTTTGCTTCGCCGGGGCCGGGCAGTACGATCATCACGTGCCTGCCGCCGTGGATCACATCATCCGCCGAAGCGAGTTCTACACCGCCTACACGCCGTACCAGCCCGAAGTGGCCCAGGGCACTCTCCAGTCGATCTACGAGTTCCAGACGATGATCTGCGAACTCACAGGGATGGACGTGGCGAACGCGTCGATGTACGACGGGCCTTCGGCGGCGGCCGAAGCGGCGGTGATGTCGCGTGCGGTAACGCGTCGGGGGCGGGTATTGGCCGCAAGGACCGTGCACCCGCACTACCGAAAGGTGACCGATACGTACCTGCGCGGTCTCGGCAGCGGCCTGGAGCTGGTGCCTGCCGGTTCGGACGGACTGGTGGACCTGGACGCGCTCGGCGCAGCGCTCGGCGATGACGTGGCCTGCTTCGTGGTGCAGTACCCCAACTTCTTCGGCTGCATCGAGGATCTGGAGCCGATCGCGGAGGCCGTGCACGCGGTCGGGGGACTGCTGGTCGTGGTCACCGACCCGATAGCCCAGGTACTGCTTCGAACGCCCGGAGAGCTCGGGGCGGACATCGTGGTGGCCGAGGGGCAGCCGTTCGGCAACGCGCCCAGCTTCGGCGGACCGGTCGTGGGTCTGTTCGCCGCCAGACAGAAGCTGGTCCGCAAGATGCCTGGCCGGATCGTCGGCGCTACGGTGGACATGGAGGACCGTCGCGGTTACGTGCTCACGCTTCAGACGCGGGAGCAGCAGATCCGCCGCGAGAAGGCCACGAGCAACATCTGCACGAACCAGGGCCTGAACGCTCTCGCTGCTACCGTGCACCTGAGCCTTCTCGGCAGGGAAGGACTGCGTGAAGTGGCGGAGTCCTCGGTGCAGAACGCGCACTACGCGTGGCGAAAGCTTGAGGGTGTGGATGGTGTCACGCCGCTGTATCCCGACACCCCCTTCGCGCGCGAGTTCGCCGTAGTGACCAGGGAAAACTCCCGTTCGATTCTCGAGCGTGGTTTCGAGGCCGGCATCCTTGCGGGAGTCTCGCTGAGCCGGTTCGAGTCGCTGGAGGTGCCGGACGGCCTACTGCTCGCGTTCACCGAGAAGCGCAGCCGCGACGAGATCGACCGCCTGGTCGAACTTCTCGCGGGCTGAGGAGGCAGCCATGGGCAACCTGATTTTTCACGGACAATCCTGTGTGGAGATCGTCGCAGGTGACGGTACGCGTCTCTTGATCGATCCGTTCCTCACGGACAACCCACGGGCAGTCGTGGGCCGTGAGCATTTTCACGACCGCCTCGACTACCTGCTGCTTACGCACGGACACTACGATCACGTGGCCGACGCCTGGCCGCTGCTGGACGAAACGAACCCCACTTTGATCGCGTCGTTCGAGATCGTGGCGTACGCGCAGGAAGTGCTGGGTTACGACAAGACGCATCCGATGCACATCGGCGGAGGCTTCGATTTTCCGTTCGGACGGGTGAAGCTGACGCCGGCCCTGCACGGCGGCCAGGTGGCCGGCAAGGGAGCGGAAGGGTATACGACCGTTCCGGCCGGACTGCTGATCGACGTGGATGGGTGCAGCATCTACCACGCGGGCGATACGGCGCTGATCACGGACATGGCCCTTCTCGAGGGTCAGGTGGATGTCGCGCTCCTTCCGATCGGTG
Organism: uncultured Gemmatimonadales bacterium; assembly: GCA_963807645.1. Taxonomy (GTDB): domain Bacteria; phylum Gemmatimonadota; class Gemmatimonadetes; order Palauibacterales; family Palauibacteraceae; genus Benthicola. The sequence goes on along the minus strand of CAWECO010000001.1, from coordinate 277,692 downwards.
ACAATTTCACGATGGGACCGGAGGACGCGGCCCGGGCGGTGGACATGATCAAGCCCCGTGTCGTGATCCCGATTCACTTCAATACGTGGCCGCTGATCGAGCAGGATCCGGAGGGCTTCCGGGCCCGTGTCGAGCCGCGAGCCGAAGTCGTCGTGCTGGAGCCCGGCGACACGTACGAGTTCTGACGAAGGAGAGGCAGGCGATGGTCCGCTTTCCGTTCAAGGGCGAGACGACGCCCACCATATTCGAGAGGTCCGAGCCGGGACGGCGCGGCACGCGCATGACGCGGACGGACGTGGACACAGAGCCCCTGGAAGATCTCATCCCCGAGAAACACCTGCGAAACGAGCCGGCGCGACTTCCGGAGGTTCCCGAGAACGAGGTGGTTCGGCACTACACCGAGCTTTCGCTCAAGAACCACCATGTGGATCGGGCTCTCTACCCGCTCGGCTCGTGCACGATGAAATACAACCCCAAGGTGAACGAGGCCACGTGCCGGCTGGGCGGCTTCGCGGGTCTGCACCCGTTCACCCCGCAGGCGAGTGCTCAGGGCGCCCTGCGCCTGATGTACGAGCTGGCCGAAATGCTGAAGGAAATCGCCGGGATGGACGAGGTGACACTGCAGCCGGCAGCCGGAGCGCAGGGTGAGATGACGGGCGTTCTGCTCATGCGGGCGTATCACGAAGCGAACGGCGAGCGCGGCACGCGCCGCCGCGTCCTGTTTCCCGACTCGGCGCACGGGACCAACCCCGCGACGGCCGCGATGGCGGGATTCGACGCCGAGGAAATTCCGTCGAACGACGCCGGCCGCGTGGATCTCGAGGCCCTGCGGGAGAACCTCGACGACACCGTCGCCGGACTCATGCTGACCAATCCGAACACGCTCGGCGTATTCGAATCGGACATTCTCGAGGTCTCACGTCTGGTGCACGAGGTCGGCGGCCTCATGTACATGGATGGTGCCAACCTGAACGCGCTCATGGGCGTGACGCGCCCGGGCGACATGGGCTACGACATCGTCCACTTCAACCTCCACAAGACGTTCAGCACCCCGCACGGCGGCGGAGGTCCGGGCTCGGGGCCGGTGGGCGTGAAGAAGCATCTGGCCCCGTATCTGCCGGTGCCGAAGGTCGTGCGGCGCGACGACGGCTCCTACGGCCTGGATTGGGACCGCCCCGAGTCGTTCGGCAAGCTGCACGGTTTTTACGGCAACTTCGGGGTCATGGTGCGGGCCTACACCTACATGCGGATGCTCGGTCGTCGCGGAATACGCGAAACTGCCCACGCGGCCGTACTCAACAACGCGTACCTCACGGCCCTCCTGAAGGATGACTTCGACCTGCCCTACGGGAGGGGCATGCACGAATCGGTGTTCTCCGGAGTCTCTCTCAAGAAGCGCACGGAGATCAAGACGATGGATGTGGCGAAGCGCCTCCTGGACTATGGCTTTCACGCGCCGACGGTCTACTTCCCGCTCAACGTGCCCGAGGCTTTGATGACGGAGCCGACGGAGACCGAGACGAAGCACGAGCTGGAACGTTATGCCGCGGCCATGAAGGCGATCGCGCGCGAGGCCGAGACCGATCCCGAGATGGTGGCCACGGCGCCGCACACCACGCCTGTCCGCAGGCTCGACGAAGGACGCGCCGCCCGGCAACTGGACCTGAAGTGGAGCTTTCCCGGGGACACGGTAGCCTGAACAGGGCCGGTCTTCGGTGCCTGGTCGACGGTCCGGCGCCCGGCGCCTGGAACATGGCCGTGGACGAGGCGCTGATGGAGTCCGGACGGACAGGGCGCGTCACGCTACGCCTGTACGGGTGGGAGCCCGGTTGCCTGTCGTTCGGGCGCAACCAGACGGCCCGTGGCCGGTATGACGGAGGGCGCGCGGCGAAACGTGGGATCGACGTCGTGCGGCGCCCGACAGGCGGCCGGTCCGTTTTCCACTACCGCGAGCTTACGTATAGCGTGACGGCTCCGGCCGACGAATGGGGCGGGCTGGCCGATGCCTACCTGAGGATCAACCGGGCTCTGGCTTCGGGACTCCGGGAGCTTGGTGTTCCCGCTTCGGTCGTGGATGTGAAGCGGGACGGCCCGACTCCCAGGCCCACCGTGCGGGCCTGTTTCCGTGATCCTCTTCCGGGCGAAGTCGTGGCGGGGGGGCGGAAGCTCATCGGAAGCGCCCAGTGGCGCGACGGAGGAGCGCTCCTTCAACACGGGTCGATCCTCCTTCACAACGATCAGCGTACGGTGGAGGACCTGCGAGTCGGTTTGTCCGAGGCGGGGGATGTCCCGGCGGTCGGCCTGGCGGAATACGTGGATCCCCTTCCGTCCCTCGAAAGACTCTCGCAGGCGCTGATGGAGTCGTTCGGCGGAGAGCTCGAGCGTGAACCGGCGTGCGAGGCTCTGACGATGAAGGAACGCACCGCGGCCGAAAAGGCACGGGCGAAATACGAAGACGATGCCTGGACCTGGCGACGCTGACCACTCTGGAGGATCGATGACACCTGCGAGCGCCGGGCGGGCCGCCGGCTTCATGATCGTGACGATCGCGCTGGCAGCGTGTGGCGAGACGCCACCCACGGACCAGGCGGCGCCCGGCTGGACTTCTTCGACCCGGACCGAACCGGCTGTCCCGGAGAGCGAGCGCTACGGCGGCACTCTCGTCGTGGCGGGCCGGGGTGATCCGGTGTCGATGAACTCGCTGGTGAGCACGGATTTCGAGAGTGAGCAACACCAGGTCCACGTGCTGTTCGTCACGCTGGTCTCGAACGATGCCGACTACGAGCCGCAGCCTTACTTCGCCGACTCGTGGGAGTTCGACTCCGACACCAGCGAAGTGGTGTTCCACCTTCGGCACGACCTCGAGTGGCACGATGGGACGCCGGTGACCTCGCGGGACGTGGCGTTCACCTTCGACCGACTCAAGAACCCCACGGTGCCGTTTCCCAACCCTTCCTACTTCGACTACTGGGACGCGGCCGAGGTCATCGATCCGGTGACGATACGCTTCTTCCTGCGGCCACACGCGAACGCGCTGTACGGTTGGACCCGGACGGCAATCATGCCCGAACACATCCTGGGCGAAGTCTCGCCCGAAGACCTCGAGTCCCATTCATTCGGCACGATGTCTCCCCTGGGGAACGGCCCGTTCCGTTTCGTGGAGAGAATCCCGGGCGATCGCTGGGTGTTCGAGGCGAACCCTGATTTTCCGAAGGAACTTGGCGGACGGCCCTACGTGGACCGGCTCGTGTATCGGCAGATTCCGGACGAGTTCGCTCTCGCGGCGGCGCTGCGGACCGGTGAGGTGGACCTCGTGATCGATGCGTCGCCTTCGATGCTCGACCAGGTCGGAGACGATGCGGACGTGATCTCGACCTCCTACTCGGCGCCGGAATACGCATTCATAGCCTGGAACTCGCGCCGTCCCGAATTCGCCGACCCAATCGTGCGCCGGGCGCTGACGATGGCTATCGACCGTGAGACGCTCGTCCAGGTGGTGTTGGGCGGGAACGGAACCGTGGCGCCGGGGCCGGTCGGTCCGTGGCACTGGGCGTACGATTCGGCCTGGGCTCCACTTCCGTATTCCTCGGCGGATGCCGCCGCGCTGCTGGACCAGGCCGGCTGGACGGACTCGGATGGGGACGGCACGCGCGACAGGGACGGCGAACCCTTCCGATTCGAGCTCCTCGCCACGCCCCGCCGGGACTGGGCGGCCGTTCAGACGCTCGTCCAGGCATCCCTCGGCGAGATCGGAGTCGAGGTCGAGCCGGTGGTACGGGAGCAGGGGGCGCTGATCCCCCTGGTGATCGGTGCTGACAGGCGCTTCGATGCGGTGATCATCGGATGGGCGAGGGACGTTCCCCTGAACGACATCGACCTGTGGGCATGCGACCAGGTGGGTCAGCCATTCCAGTTCACCAGCTACTGCAACCCTGACCTGGACGCCGTTCTGGACGCGATCCCGCTCGAGACGGACCGGACCAGGCTACGTTCGCTGATCGGGCGATATCACGAACTCGTGGTGGCGGACCAGCCCTACACGTTCCTGTACTACGTGGACCGGGTGGACCTCGCGCGGGCCCGGGTGTACGGCACAGACATGGACTCGCGTGGCGACTGGGTGAACGTCGCTCGCTGGTGGGTTCACGACGACGATGGAGAAAGCCGCTGATCCGACCCCTCGAACCCCGGGCTTTCTCTTGACATCCTGACGAATAGGCGGGTAGCTTCTCAAGCCCCGACCGGGAGGCCTGTCGGCCGGGGCAGAAATCAGACCACCGACTACGGCGGAGGACACCTTGGCAAGCTTGACTGTTTCAGCGCTCATGCTACTGCAGGATGCGCAGGCGCTCGGCGCGGGTCAGGAGTTGAAGCTCAACGAGATCTGGGAGGCCGGCGGATTCATGATGTGGCCCCTTGGCTTCTGCCTCGTGGTCGGCATCCTGATCATCATCTGGAAGTTCATCGACCTCCTGATGAAGTCCCTCGGCAACCGCCGACTGCTAGGCGAGGTCGACGGGATGATCGCGCAGCAGCGGCTGGACCAGGCGCTGGCCCTGTGCGAGGAATCGACGGCCCCGGCTGGCGAGATCCTCGCTGCTGGCCTCAAGCGTTACAAGGAAGGCACGGAGCGCGTCACGCAGGCCGTGGAGAACGCCGGCGCGATCGAGGTCTCGAAGCTTGAGCGCGGCCTGGTGTGGCTCGCAACGCTTTCGAACGTGGCCCCGCTGCTCGGATTCCTCGGGACGGTGATCGGAATGATCCAGGCCTTCCAGGCGATTGAGATCGCCGGCGAGGTCGAGGCGACGCTAGTCGCGGGCGGCATCAAGGTGGCCCTCATCACGACGGCCTCCGGCCTCACGATCGCCATTCCGATCAGCATCGCGCACAACTACTTCGTGGATCGCGTGGACCGTATCGTGATCGACATGGAGGAGAGCGCGCAGAAGATGATCGACGCCGTCCACGCCGTGGAGCGTGGCACCAGCTGACGACGCATTCTTGCGCCGGATGACCGGCGAGTAGACTCACGGAGAAGGCCCGGAGCGCGATGCCCCGGGCCTTCTTTCGTCCGGCACCGAGTTGCGACTGACCGCGGACAGCCGCTTCAATACAGCCTAAGTGCGCCCCGACTTGCTATTTCCGCACACTGACCTGATTTTTCGCGCCACACTGCGGGGCCACGAGGCTGGGCCCTCCGACGTTCACTTGGCACGAGGCGACGTCATGAGCAGACACCCTGTCAGGTTCCTGAGCACGATCCTACCCGCGTTTCTCCTTCTTCTCTTATGCACGGCTCTTCCAGCCAGCGGGCAGGAGGGAGCGCTATCCGGGACCGTGAACGATGCTGCGAGTGGCGTGGGGCTTTCAGCCGTACAGGTCGAACTCTTGCGGCCCGACGGAAGTGTTGCCGTCGGTGGTTTCACGAGTTCAAGCGGAGCCTACAGACTTCAGTCGCTCCCGGCGGGCGCCTACACGGTGTCGTTCTCGCTCCCGGGATGGACGATCGTCGACCAGAGCACGAGCGTGACGATCACATCCGGCGAGACCACGAATCTCAGCGTGATGATGGAGGAGCGGACGTTCAACCTGAACCCCATCACCGTGACCGCATCGAAGCGGGTCGAGAAGGCGCTCGAGGCTCCGGCCGCCGTCGAGGTGGTGTCCCGGACGGACATCGCACAGCGTCCGACGGTCACGCCGTCCGACCACGTGAAGGAGCAGGCCGGGGTCGACTTCGTGAACACGGGTCTACAGAGCAATTACGTGGTGGTGCGTGGCTTCAACAACATCTTCTCGGGCGCCACACTCAACCTGACCGACTATCGGATTTCTCGTGTACCGTCGCTGCGGGTCAACGTCTCGCACTTCACACCGACCACGAGCTCGGATCTGGACCGCGTAGAGATCGTGCTGGGGCCTGGCTCGGCCCTGTACGGCCCCAACGCCGCGAATGGCGTGATTCACTATATCACGCAGTCGCCGATCGACGACCCCGGTGTGAACCTGTCGCTCGCGACCGGGCTGCGTCAGCAAGGCGACACGCAGGACGGGGTTTCGTCTTCGTCGGACGGCACGCTGCAGGCGGAAGGACGCCTGGCCTGGGCCAACAAGGCCGAGACGTTCGGCCTCAAATTGTCGGGGCAGTACTTCGGCGGGACGGACTTTGAGTACAATGATCCGACGGAAGTCGAACAGCAAGGTTTCGCAAACGCCTGCATCTCCGCGGGTTACAACCCGATTGAGCCGGCTTGCTTCAACTTCGCCGGCGACCTGAACGTGGCGACGCCCGAAGGCCAGGCAGCCCTCAAGACCCGCGTCGACAACGTGGCCGGCGGACGGGACTACGACCTGAAGCGCTGGGGCCTCGACCTGAGGGCCGACTTCCGACCGTCGCCGGAGACCTCGCTGGTCCTGTCAGGGGGCCACATGGACGCGGTCAACAGCGTCGACCTGACCGGAATCGGTGGCGGCCAGGTGCAGAACTGGGGTTACTGGTACGCGCAGGGACGATTCAACTGGAAGCGACTGTTCGCGCAGATCTTCTGGAACAAGAACGACAACGATGAAACGTACCTTCTGCGCTCCGGCCGGCCCTTGATCGACAAGTCGGACCAGACGGTGGCCCAGCTGCAACACGGCTTCGACATCAACCCGCAGCACGGGCTCACGTACGGACTCGATTACCTGTACACGAATCCGAAGTCCGAAGGCACGATCAACGGGCGCCACGAGGACGACGACAACGTCACCGAGATCGGGGGGTACGTCCAATACGACGGGCGCTTCACGAACAAGTGGAACCTTGTGGCAGCGGCTCGTGTCGACGATCACTCACGCCTCGAGAAGCCCGTGTTCTCTCCGCGTGCCGCGCTCGTCTTCAAGCCGACCCCGGAGCGGAGCCTGCGGGCGAGCTACAATCGGGCCTTCTCGACGCCCAACACGCTGAACCTGTTCCTCGACATCTCGGCACTGGCCGTTCCGCTTGGCGGACCGTTCTTCTACGACGCGCGGGCCCAGGGCGTGACCGAGAGCGGCTTCACGTTCGATCGGGATGCCAACAACGTGCCCAGGCACATGTCGCCCTTCAACCCGCTGCTCGGCGGCTCACCGCGCGACTTCCTGCCGTCGACGACCGAGCAGCTGTGGTCGGAAGCGGTTGCTCTTACATTGGCGCTGGATCCACAGGCGGGTGCCCTGTTGCAGGGGATCGGGGTGCCGACGGCTGCCGACATACCGGTCATTGCCGCCACGCTGAACATCGACTCGCAGGAGTTCGAGAACCCGGTGCTCGACCTGCGCCAGGTGCCCGATGTGCCCGCGCTCGATCCGACGATCTGGCAGACGTTCGAGATCGGCTACAAGGGTCTGCTTTTGGGTGACAAGCTCTTGCTCGGGGCCAACGCGTACTATACGGACGTGGACAACTTCGTGTCGGCGCTCGAGCCGTTCACGCCCAACGTATTTCTGCCGGCTGCACAGACCGAGGCGTTCCTGGTCACGCAGTTCCTTCCCCTGGTTGGAATTGCGTTCCCGGATGAAGCGACGGCGCTGGCGACGGCGGCCGCTCTCGCGCAGCAGATCGGCCAGGTACCGCTCGGCTCGATCGCTCCCACCACGGCTGGGGGGACTACGTCGGCTCCGATCCTGCTTACGTACCGGAACCTCGGCGACTTCGGCTTCTTCGGCGCGGACGCGTCTCTGACGTACGTGCTGAACAACCGGTGGGAACTCGGCGGGACGCTCTCGTGGGTCGAGAAGGACACCTTCCTCACCGGAGATGAAGACGACCCGGCGACTCGGGAGGTGGCGCTGAACGCCCCGAAGTGGAAGGGATCTTTGACGGCCGGTTACCGGTCTCCGACATCGGGCCTGAACGGGGCCGTGCGAGGCCGCTACATTGATGGCTTCCCCGTGGCGTCGGGCGTGTACATTGGGGCGGTCGACTCGTACGCCGTGTTCGATCTGAACGTGGGCTACACGTTCCCCGGTCGGAGCGGACTCTCATTGCAGCTCGACATTTCGAATATCTTCGACGACAACTATCAGCCCTTTGTCGGGGTGCCTGAATTCGGCCGTTACTCCGTGGTTCGCCTGATCTGGAACATGTAGGCAGGACGGACCGATACGAGTGCCCCCGGCGGGGCGCCGACTACCCAGGTCGGCGCCCCGCCGCTGCTTTTGGGTGGAAAGGTCCTCGGTACGATAGGTCTCGAACCGGGTTCAAGGCTTGTCCCGCGGAACCAGACGCGCAGATTGGCGCACCTGGAGGAGCACCGGGGTCGAGTGTGAAGCGGAAGAACGGAAGACGATGGCGATGACGGTACCGGCGAGGGTGGGGAAGCATGGAGCGCGCGAGACCGCCGGTTGGTGGCGTCACGTGTGGCGCCCGGTCATCGTCGCGGCGACGATCCTCTCGCTGGCAGGTCGGTCAGCTCTCTCCCAGGAGGTCTCCGGGCGGTCAGCTCGACCGGACTCCGCGCCGGCCGAAGCATTGATCGAAGGGCTTCGTCCTGTTCCAGCCGCTGATCCCACCTTCATGGCGCTTGAAGCAAGATTGGCCAACGGCTTTTCGCTCAGCACGGCCCGAGAGACCGCGCGGCGGTTGTCGATCGAGGCCGACAGGGCGACGCCCGAACTGGTACTGCTCGCGGCCCGCGCGCACGCCGCCATGAAGTCCTGGAACGCCGTTCGCCGTCTGCTCTCCGATCGCGTATGGCTGGATACGCTGGGAGAGGGCGAGGGACGCCGGCTCCTCGCTCATGCGCACCTGGAGCTCCGAGACCCGGAGTCGTCGATCGCCGGGTTCGAGCGCGCCGGGGTGGAGCGCCTGTCGACCGCCTACCGCGTGCTCTACGCGAGGGCGCTGAGCCAGGTGGATCGGCTGGAGGATGCGGCGCGTCAGTACCGAATCGCCGCCGAAGCCGATCGGGAGTTGTTTGGCTGGCTGCGCCTGTCGTCCGTCCAGGCCTGGTCGGCTGCCGGGTTACCCGACAGCGCGCTCGCGGTCGCGTCAGGCCTCGAAAACGAGCCGTCGATCTGGCGAGACTCGACATTCAGTGAACTGGCGCGCGCCTTCTTCGTCGCGGCCGACACGGCCGATGCCCTGACCATGGTCGACTCGCTGAGTCGCCGGGCCAAAGCGCGCCTGGCCGCCGAGTGGATCGTTCCGGTTCACGTGGCTCGCGGTGACACCGCGGAGGCAAGGCGGGAAGCGGAATCCGCCCTCCGGTACGGTGGGGTTGGCGAAGAGGCAGGAGAGTTCCTCCTCGCCCGCGACTCCTCGGTCGAGAACCTGCGACGTATCGCGGAAGTGGAAGGGCGGGAGGGGCGTCCGGACCGTGCCATAGGACTGCTTCGTACAGCGCTGGCCGCGGCTGACGACGAGGACCGCCCCGATGTGACGATGGACCTCGCCGTGGCCCTCTTCGTAGACCGGCAGTACTCCAACGTCGGTCGCCTGCTCGGTCCGTGGATCGAGGCGCAGGCCGGCAGCCCAGGCCCGGGCGACCCGAAGCTCGAGCAACGCATGCGGTTCCTCGCGGGCCGAGCCCTGTACCGCCGCGGTTTGAGGGACGATGCGGCCGCGTTGTGGCGTTTCGTGGCGGCCGACCCTCTTGCCCCCGACGGCCCCTACGCGGCTTTCCTCCTGGCCGACATCCAACACGACCGTGGCCGGTTGTCCGAAGCGCGGAAGGGATACGAGGAGACCGTGTCGCGCTTCCCCCGTTCCTCATACGCCGGCGACGCCCTCATCAGGCTGGGTATGATCGACCTGGTCGAGGAAGAGCCAGAGGATGCCACGGCCCACTTCGATGCCTACCGTCGACGGTTCCCGGGTGGCAACTGGTACGGAGCCTCGACGTTCTGGGCGGCCAGGGCGCGCGACGCCGCGGGTGATAGCGCTCAAGCCCGTGTGCTGTACCGGCAGGTGCTAGGCGAAGACCCGATCGGCTACTACGGAATCCAAGCGGCGCGCTGGCTCGGCGCTGAGCCATGGGACTTCGTCGAGATGCGCCCCACTCAGCCCGTGCGCTTGCGGCCCGATCACGTGGCCCTCCTGCGACGAATGGAAAGATTGCGAGAGCTGGGCTGGAAGGCGCGGGCGTTGCGCGAGCTGTCCGCCCGAGCCGGGCCCCGCGAGTCGCGTGACGACCGTCTCGCCCTGGCGATGGGGCTGAACGAGGCCGGGTTTTCGTGGCAGGGTACGTCGATCGCCTGGGGCGTCTATCGCGCCAGGTCCGGAATCTGGAGCGAAGACCTATTGCGGGCGGTCTACCCACTCGTCTACGAGCCCGTGCTCGTCGAGAGGGCAAACATAGAGAAGCTGGATCCAACCCTGGTGGCGGCGCTCACCCGCCGGGAGTCGCAGTTCGACCGCGATGTGGTCTCCAGCGCGGGGGCCACCGGCCTGATGCAGCTGATGCCGGCAACGGGGTCCGAGGTGGCCCGGCGCGTACGGATTGCCGAGTACCGATCCGAGCAGCGGGTGGTGCCCGAAGTGAACCTGGCCCTGGGAAGCCGCTACCTGCGCGAGCTCCTGGAGCGCCACGGCGGCTCGGTAGTACCGGCGCTGATTTCGTACAATGCGGGCCCGCACCGGTACACCGCGTGGCGGCGTTTCCCCGAGTTTTCGGCCAGCACGGACCTGATGATCGACCGGATTCCCTTCAGCGAAACTCGCCGCTACGTGAAGGCGATTCTGTCATACCGGTACATCTATTCCAAGCTCTACGATCTGGAGGGAAATCCAGGTTGACTCGGCCTTGACGGCCGGGTAGGATGAGCCGTACCGGGTACCCCCCCCGGGGTACCCCGTCGTGCAGACGTTTCTTCTCACCAGGAGGACACCAAATGTCCAAAGGCAAGGTCAAGTGGTTCCACGATGCAAAAGGGTATGGCTTCATTGAGCTCGAGGACGGCAAGGAAGTCTTCGTGCACTACAGCGCCATCAACATTGAGGGCTACAAGACTCTGGCCGAGGGCCAGGAGGTGGAATTCGAGCTCACCGATGGAGACAAGGGGCCGCGTGCGGCCAATGTCACCCGGGTCTAGCCGACCACCTCCTTAGAATCAGTCTGCGGCGCCCCGGCCGATTCGGTTCGGGGCGCCCGCGTATTCAGGAGTCCCGCAACCCGTCCGAGCCGCGAAGCAGGCAGCTGAACAACCCTGAGTGGTCGCGCGCATGGGTCTTGCCGAGCGAGACAAGGAACGAGGAGGAAGGCGATGCTTGAGCATCTTCGACGACGAGTGACAGCTACCTGCCAGTGAACCAGACCCAAGACGTCCCCACCCTGTTTTTGCTGGACGGACACGCCCTGATCTACCGGGCGTTCTTCGCCATGATCAGCCGGCCGCTCACCACCTCGAGCGGCGAGAATACCTCGGCTCCGTTCGGTCTCGCCCGCTTCCTCATCCGGCTCATGGAGGACTACGACCCCGACTACGTGGGGGTCGTGCTAGACGCTGGCGACAGCTACCGCACCGAAGTCTACCCCGAGTACAAGGCGACCCGCGAGAAGATGCCCGACGAGATGGCAGCTTCCCTGCCCCGTGTGCGGGATATCGTCGAGGCGTTCCATGTCCCGGTCATCGAAATTCCTGATTGGGAAGCCGACGACGTCATCGGCACCCTGGCCCGGCAGGCAGCGGCCCGCGGGGTCCGAACCGTGATCGTATCGGGCGACAAGGATTTCTATCAACTCATCGATGACATGACGCACTTGCTCAACCCGGGCCGGGGTGGACCGGCAGGGGTGGACGAGGAGCGAGTCACGCCGGCCAACGCCTCCGAGCGCCTCGGCGTGCCCCCGTGGCACGTCACCGACTACCTGGCCCTGATCGGGGACTCATCGGACAACATTCCGGGCGTTCGGGGAATCGGGAAGAAGACGGCCCCCGACCTGATCGAGCGATTCGGCGATCTCGAGCAGATCCTGGCGCACGCCGAGGACATCGAGGGCAAGCGAGTCCGAAACGCGCTGATCGAGTACCCGGACATGGCCCGTCTCTCGAAAGAGCTGGTCACGATTCGGCTCGACGCGCCAATCGAACTGGACCTCGACGACTTATCCCGCAGTGAACCGGACCGGCCCCGACTGCGGGAGATCTTTCTCGATCTCGAGTTCCATACGCTGGCCCGGGACTGGGCCCCGGAAGACACTCCGCTGCCGGCGAGCGCACAGCCCGCTGGACGAGGGGGTGATGTCACGGTTCGCGGGACTGACGACGAAGTGGCCTCCGGTCTCGCCTACCAGCTGGTCACCGATGCCGACCAGGTTCCGGCCATCCTCGACGAGATGCGAGCCGCCGGCACGATCGCCGTGGATACGGAGACCACGAGCACGGACCCCATGCGGGCTGAGCTGGTGGGCGTTTCGCTGTCCGCCGCCGAAGGAACGGCGTACTACATGGCGTTCGGACACGTGCCCTCGGCGGTGGCGACGGACCCGGACGGCAACCCGATGCTGATGCTGGACGCACCGGAACCCGTGCCCAACCTGCCGCCCATCGGGTCGCCGGCCATGGCCCCGCTTCGGGATCTGCTGGCCGACAAATCGATCCGAAAAGTCGGGCACAACATCAAGTACGACATGCACGTGCTTGCACGGGCCGGCGCACCGCTCCGTGGCGTGTACTTCGACACCTCGCTCGCCTCGTACGTGCTCGATCCCGGAAAGCGCCAGCACGGGCTGGACATCCTGGCGCTCGAGCGCTTCCAGGCGAAGCTCACCTCCTATGCCGAAGTAGCCGGATCGGGGCGGAGCGAGATTCCCTTCTCCGAGGTGTCGCTGGAGGCCGCGGCCGCCTACTCGGGCGAGGATGCCGACTATACGCTCCGTCTCTACGGCCGTCTCAAGGAGGAGCTCGAAGCGCACTCGATGCTGGAACTGCTGGAAGACATCGAGATGCCGTTGGTGCCGGTGCTGGCGGACATGGAAAGGACCGGCGTCCGTATCGATCTCGACGTCTTCGACGCGCTGCGCGAGCGGTTCACCCGCGAGATTGCCCAGATCGAGGAGGAGATCTACAAGCTGGCGGGCGGCGACGTGAATCTCCGCTCGGTGCCCCAGATGCGGGATCTCCTGTTCGAGCGTCTGGGGCTCCCCGTCCTGCGGAAGACGAAGACCGGGCCCTCGACGGACGAAGGCGTACTGAGCGAACTGGCGGCGCAGGGGCACGATATCCCGCGCCTCATCCTGGAGTACCGTGAACTGGACAAGCTCGACGGCACGTACGTGTCGAAGCTGCCGGCGCTCGTGCACCCGGAGACGGGCCGAATCCACACCACCTTCAATCAGACGGTGGCGGCGACGGGACGGCTCTCGTCGTCCGACCCCAACCTTCAGAACATCCCCGTTCGCACGACGCTGGGACGAGAGATCCGAAAGGGATTCGTGGCGGACGAGGGCTACCTGTTCCTGTCCGCCGACTATTCGCAGATCGAACTGCGGGTGCTGGCGCACCTGTCTGAAGACCCGGCCTTCGTGGAGGCTTTCCGGGCGGACCGCGACATCCACCGCGAGACGGCGGCCCGCATTTTCGGGGTCGATCCGGAGGCCGTGAATGGCGGCATGCGTGACCAGGCGAAGACCATCAACTTCGCGACCATCTATGGACAGGGACCGGTCGCCCTCGCCGGGCAGCTCGGGATCAGCCGGACCCAGGCCGACGGGTTCATCGCGAACTACTTCGAGCGCTTCTCGGGAGTGCGCCAATACCTGGACGCGATGAAGGAACTGGCCGCCGAGAAGGGCTACGTGGAGACCTTGCTCGGTCGCCGCCGCTACATTCCGGAGATGCGCTCGAGGAACCCGGGAGTGCGCGCGTTCGGAGAGCGACTGGCCACCAACTCGCCGATCCAGGGCACGGCCGCCGACCTCTTGAAGATCGCGATGATCCGGCTGCACGAGCGGCTGGCTGCCGGCAATACGGGGGCCCGCATGCTACTGCAGGTGCACGACGAACTGCTCCTCGAAGTGCCTGAGGCGGCCGTGGAGGAAACCCTGGCGATCGTGCGTCAGGAGATGGAAGGGGCGATCGAGCTCGACGTGCCGCTGAAGGTGGATGCCGGCTTCGGGCGGAGTTGGTATGAAAGCAAGGGAGGCTGAGCGAGTGAAGGCGAAGCTCGAGAGAGGGTCAGCGCGGCTGGCGCTGGCGATATCGCTCGTATGGGCCGTTCCGCTCCCCGCGCAGGAGGCGAACCTGCGGCGCGCCGAGCGGGAGCTGGAGCGGCGCCGGTTGTCGAACTGATGATACGCGACCTTACATTACGGTATGTCACGCAACCGCAGAAGCAACCGTGGCCTGGTCTACTCGACGGACATCGGTCGGACCTGTCCGGAGTGCCGCCGACCGATCAACCAATGCCGGTGCAAGCAGAAGGAGGCGAGCGCTCCGTCCGGTGACGGAACGGTGCGGGTCGGGCGGCAGACGAAAGGCCGTAAGGGAAAAGGCGTGACGGTGATCACAGGGCTTCCGCTCGGCCAGGCGGATCTGGAGAAACTCGGTCGCGACCTGAAGAAGAGGTGTGGCTCCGGCGGAACGGTGCGCGACGGAGTCATTGAGATCCAGGGCGAGCACCGTGACACGCTGGTCGAGGAGTTGGGGCGGCGTGGATACTCGGTCAAGCGATCCGGGGGCTGACCAAACCGACCGACAACCGTGGATGACAACCTGTTGAGACGTTTCCGCGGAAACGTCTTTCGCAACCGAACTTCCCTCCCGCGGTGTATTCTGGTTACCATGGCAGCGTCGGACACAGGCGACCTCATCCTGGAGGCACTATGGTTCCAATGTTAGCGCTCTGGCTTCCCATCCTCTTGTCGGCCTTCGTCGTTTTCATCGCGAGCTCCATCATCCACATGGCTCTCGGCTACCACAACAACGACTTCGCGAAGCTGCCGAACGAGGAGGGTGTGATGGACGCCCTGCGCCCGTTCAATATCCCGCCCGGCGAATACCACATGCCGAAGGCGGACAGCATGAAGCAGATGGGCGAGCCCGATTTCGTGAAGAAGATGGAAGCCGGCCCGATGGCCATGATGACCGTGGTCCCGAACGGGGCCCCGAAGATGGGTGGTCAGCTCGGGCAGTGGTTCCTGTACTCGGTGATCGTCGGCGTATTCGCCGCCTACATCGCGGGTCACGCTCTCGGACCAGGGGCGGACTACCTGGCCGTGTTCCGGTTCGTGGGCGCCACCGCATTCATGTGCTACACAGTCGCCGGATGGCAAGCCTCGATCTGGTACAAGCGGGCGTGGAGCACGACTCTCAAGAACACGTTCGACGGGTTCGTGTACGCGTGTCTGACGGCGGGCGTGTTCGGGTGGCTGTGGCCGGCCTGATCTTCTCTCGACGGGCGCCCGCCGCCGGCGGGCGCCCTGCACCGACCTTCCAGCGGAGACCGTCATGCCTCCCGAAGTAGTCCTCGTGATATTTGCCGGTATCTTCGGCCTTGGCGGCACGATCCTGATGGGCCAGCGCATGTACTACCGACACACCGAGCGGCTTCAGACTGGAGGGGCGGGTGACTCCGAGAACGCCCAGGAGCTGCGGGCGGTCGTAGAGGATCTACAGAACGAAGTGGAGGCTCTGCAAAGGAACGCGGCCGGATTCGACGAGCGGCTCGAGTTCACCGAACGGCTGCTGGCGAAACCAGGTGATCCAGCGAACACGGACTGAGGAGGCCGCGATGCGTACTAAGGCGACGACGGTGGAAGAGTACCTTGCTGAGCTTCCCGCGGATCGCCGGGAGGCGATCGAGACAGTGCGGGCCACGATCCTCGAGAGGCTCCCCGCGGGTTACGAGGAAGTCATGAACTGGGGGATGATCACATACCAAGTGCCCCTGGAGATCTACCCCGACACCTACAACAAGCAGCCGCTCATGTTCGCGGCCCTGGCTTCGCAGAAGAATCACATGGCCGTGTACCTGACGGGCATCTACATTTCCGACGAAGCGCGAGACGAGTTCGAGGCGGCTTACAGAGCGACCGGAAAGCGCCTCGACGTTGGCAAGTCGTGCGTCCGATTCAAGAAACTCGACGATCTGCCGCTGGACCTGATCGGTGACACGATCGCATCGGTTCCGGTGGACCGGCTGGTCGCTCATGTCGAAGCGGTGGGGTCCACACGGAAAGCGGCGAGGTAGGCCCGTCCGCGAGGGTGAGCGTTAGAGCGGCGTTCGCCACGCCGGATTGACGCTCACCATCCACTCCCACTGGCCGTCGTCGATTCCGCGCGCGACGTCGATTCGTATTACGTCCCAGAACAGACCCAGGCCCGCACCGAGCGACGGCCGGACACCCTCGGAATTCGTGACCCCGAAGTTCTCCGCCGCCTCGCGCGAGACGGTCGTGATCTCCGTCCATCCAAGGGATCCAAGAGCGCGCACGCGCAGCCAGGGCGAGACGATCTCCCGCGACACGGCGGCCAGCGCATACATGGCCTGGTCGCCGCCCCAGGGCCGGAACCCGTACCCCGGCACGGTGCTCCGCCCACCGAGGAGGATCAGACGCTGCTCCGGCAATGTTCCGGTGGCCAGGGCCACAGCACCCGCCGCCTCCCACTGCCAGATGGCGTCCGGGTCGGGCGGTGTGGCCTCGAAGGAAGCGGTCCAACGGGTGTACCCGAAGTCGCCGCCGGCCGCCAGCTGGGTTCGAAACGCCACGCTCCACACGGCCTGCAGGGCGGACCCGAAGCGCCGCGTCAGCTCCACATCCAGGTGGGGGTCGGTGCCGTCCGTGATCGGGCGAACGGAACGCGGTTCGACGGATCCGATGGTGCCGGCGACCAGTTCGGCCGACCGCTGCTCTTCCCATACGGCGGTCATGGTGGCCGTCCAGGTGCCGACCGGGCTCGAGGCCGAGAGGGCCAGGCCGTCGCGAAAGTACGGGTCGACGTAGTCATCACCCCGGAACGCGGCCCCGAAAGTCGAAATGATGCCTGCGGCTGCCGGGAACGGTCCGATGTCCGTATGCCGTTCCAGGTATCCGTTCAGTCTCAGGGTGGTATGTCCGAAGCCGTGGCGAAGCTCGACCATGGCCTCGGGTTTCTCGCGTGAGAACGCGTATCCCGCCCATCCGTAGAGGGCGGTGCGACCCGCGGCTCGCCAGCTCACGCCTCCTCCGAGTAGCAGACCCTCCGCACGCCGATACCGGATGCCGGATGACAGATCGGGCAGGAAGAAACGAACCCGGGCGTTTCCTCCCAGGTATCGGCCGGCCGCGATCGAAATGGCTTCGCGGCGCACGTTCTCGAACCGAGCCGAATCTTCGGGTGCAAACTCGCCGGTGATCCGGATTTCCTCGCGCTGCCAGCCCGCGTAGCGTTCAAGCTCTTCCTGGGGCAGCGCCGCGACCCGGTGACCGCCCCTCACTCGGTAGTGCGGATCGGGATCCAGGTTGTAGTCCAAGATCTCGAAGTTGGAACGAATCGTGGTCGAGAACGGAAGGTCCATCCAGCGAATCTGTCGCCGGATCTCGACCCGCTGGTGCACCGGAAGCCACCAGCGCCGATCCACCCATCCGTTCATGAGCTCGAGGTTCACGGCGCTGACGGTCGGGTCCACGTAGGCCGCGGGGGTGAACGAAGCCGTCATGCGGGCGATCGCCATCGACGCATAGTCGAGATCGAGCGTCCCGATGACGCCCGGATCATCCTGGCATGCGGGTCGTACCTGGATCCGGTAGACCTGCGACGTGTGCGGACCCACCATTACGGCGGTGGAGTCCACCAGGCGGTACTCGTAGAAGTCCACCGCACCACTCGCGATCGGGTGCAGGACGTCCTTCACCTCGTCGCCCTCACCGACCTCGATCGTGCGGCCGAAGTTCTCCATCACCAGGCTGAGGTGATCAATGTGATAGTGGATGCGAGTCGGGGCCCAGCTCACGTTGCGCCGACCGACCAGCGTCTGCAGGGATCCCCGGCCCCGGGTCCACTCCAGCTGAAGGGCTATCCGGTCCGTGCGAACGGTCTGCTCCCCGCCGAAGTCGCCGAAGTCCGCCAGGAAGTCGACGTGTCCTTCCGCGTAGGCATCGAACGCCTGGAGCGTGCTGTCCGAGTAGGCGTTCTGCCGCTCGATCGCCGCTTCTCGGATCATGCGGAGAACCCGCCTCGCGTTCCAGCCTGCCGCACCCGAATCCGAATAGGTACGACACATGGGCTGAGGGTCCTGGGCGTGGAGGTCGCCGGCGCCAGCCAGCTGGCAAGCGCACACGAGCGCCAGGAAAGACAACGCGGCCCGGCTGGGCCTGACCTGGGGCCGGACCCGGGGGAGCTGCCTGCGCCGAAGAAGCGGTTGATCGTCTACCACGGAAGGGAATACAGGCGAGTGCCGCCGGGGTTTCCCCTCACGGCACGTACGCCTTCGCAAGGTCAGGGCTCAGCCACCCGAGAAGAGGTCTTCCTGGGCCGCGGCGTCCTCGTCCGATCCGCTTCCAAGAGCGCCTAGCCGTCGTTCCCAGGCGTCCGCGTCGAAGCCACCTTCCCTCTTCAGCATCCGCCGGAGAACGGCCGGAAGTTCGCCGAGCTCTTGTGCGAGGGCTGCTACGGCAGCGACAGCCTCTGCCGAACGGGACATTTCGTCCACTCCGGCCATCGCGTTCAGGATCGTCTGCTCCGAGCGAGAGGCGACCACCGGGTCCTCGCATGTGGCTACATACACCTCCGTGCGGCGGCCGGGACCTCGCCCTTCCTCGATCGGCACGAGTCCCACGATTTCATCCGACCGCCAATATCTGCCGTATCCAAGGTATATCATGCGTCCAGGAACGATCTCCACGGTCTCCTCCGGGGTCGGGTGGTGCCGCAACTTCATGGGCTCCAGGTAGGGTGTCAACCAGTTCTCGGTGTGGCAGGAACCGGCGTGAAAGCGACCCTGAAACGACCCTGCACGGAGGCAGGGTATTTGCTGTACTATTGAAGATCCCTCGCGGGGTCCGGTGAGCGCCCGACAGGAATATAGAGAACGGGCCGCCGGCCGGAGATGAAGACCATCGAACTGGAGCGGGAACCCGTGGCCAAGATTCGGAAGGAAGTGGCGCTGCGCTATCACTCGGAGGGGCGACCTGGCAAGATCGAGGTCATCGCCACCAAGCCGTGCGCCACACAGAGAGACCTGTCCCTGGCATACACCCCCGGGGTGGCCGAGCCGTGTCGCGAGATCGAGAAGGACACGGATGCCGTATATCGGTACACGGCGCGCGGCAACCTGGTCGCTGTCGTGTCGAACGGGACGGCCGTGCTCGGACTCGGAAATATCGGGCCGGCAGCCTCGAAGCCTGTGATGGAAGGTAAGGGCGTACTGTTCAAGCGCTTTGCGGACATCGACGTGTTCGATATCGAGATCGACGCGCCCGACCCGGCGGACGTGATCCGGTTCTGCGAGATGCTCGCCCCGACCGTGGGCGGCATCAATCTCGAGGACATCAAGGCACCGGAGTGTTTCGAGATCGAGGACACGCTGAAAGAGCGACTCGACATCCCGGTGTTCCACGACGACCAGCACGGCACGGCCATCATTTCCGGTGCCGCCCTGATCAATGCCCTGGAACTGGTGGGCAAGAAGATCGACGAAGTGAAGGTCGTGTTCTCGGGGGCGGGTGCCTCGGCGATCGCGACGGCCAACCACTACGTGCGCCTCGGGGCGAATCCGAAGAACCTGTGGTTCGCCGACTCGAAGGGCGTGATCAGTACCAAGCGGGACAATCTTACCCCTACGAAGGCGAAGTACGCCCAGGACACCGATCTCGAGACCCTCGCCGAAGCGGCGGTCGGGGCGGATGTGCTGGTCGGCCTGAGCGTCGGCGGGATGTTCACGCGGGAGATGGTCAAATCGATGGCGGCGGACCCGATCGTGTTCGCCATGGCCAACCCCGACCCGGAGATCCTTCCGGAGGATGCGCACGCCGCTCGGGACGACGTGATCATGGCCACGGGCCGCTCGGACTATCCGAACCAGGTCAACAACGTCCTCGGGTTTCCGTTCATTTTCCGGGGTGCGCTCGACGTCCGCGCTTCCAGCATCAACGACGAAATGTTCCTGGCCGCCACGTACGCCCTGGCCGAGCTGGCCAAGGAAGACGTGCCCGAGTCCGTCGCCGCGGCTTACGAGGGCAAGCGACTGCACTTCGGCCGCGAGTACTTGATCCCGACACCGTTCGACCACCGCGTCCTGATTCGCGAGGCGAGCGCGGTCGCAGAGGCGGCGATACGGACAGGCGTGGCCCGGAATCCGATCGATATCGAAGAATACAAGCACCAGCTCGAGGCACGGTTGGGGCCGGCCCGGGAGCTCATGCGCTCGATCATCGACACCGCGCAGCAGACCCCGAAACGAATCGTGCTGCCCGAGGGCGAGCTCGAAGTGGTCGTACGCGCCTCGCACTCGATCGTCGAGGAGCGACTCGGCACACCGATTCTGCTCGGCGACCCCGACGTCATCCGCGAGGTGGCGGAGCGCGAGGAAGTAGACCTCGAGGGTGTGGAGATCCTGAACCCGCGCAGCTTCGACGGACTGGAGGCGTACGCGAGGAGACTGTTCGAGCGGCGCAAGCGAAAGGGCATCACACAGGATAGCGCCCTGAGGAAGATGCAGGATCCTCTTTACTTCGGCGCGATGATGGTGGACGCCGGCGACGCGGATACCCTGATAGCCGGGGCCAACCTGAGCTACCCGAACGCTCTTCGGCCTGCCCTGCACGTTATCGGGATGGAGCCGGGCGTGAACAGTGTAGCCGGCCTGTTCATGCTCGTCTTCCAGAAGAATCTCTACTTCTTCGCCGACACGACCGTCAGCATCGACCCGACGGCCGAAGATATGGCGGAAACCGCGATCCTGACGGCGGACTTCGTGCGCCGCCTGTCCATCAACCCGCGGGTCGGGATGATCTCATTCTCGAACTTCGGATCCGCCAGGCATCCCGAGTCTGAGAAGGTCCGACTGGCCGTGGAAATCGTGAAGGACCTGCGGCCGGATATCACGATCGACGGTGAGATGCAGGCCGATACGGCCGTGGTGGAGGAAATCCTCAAGACCCGGTATTCCGTTCTCCGATCTCAAGCGTCCGGCGAACGTGCTGGTGTTCCCGAACCTCACGGCGGCCAACGCCTCCTACAAGTTGCTCACCCGGCTCGGCGGCGCGACGGCGATCGGACCGGTGCTCCTGGGTATGGCCAAACCGGTGCACCTGCTGCAGCGGGGCGCGACCGTGGAGGACATCACGAACCTGACGGCGATCAGCGTGGTGGACGCGGCACACCGCGGCCGCGAGGCGGAGGTGGTCGAGGCCGAGCCGATCACGGTCTGACCGCGCCGAACGCCTGAACGGGCATCCGGCCCCCGTTTGCAGGGAGCCGGATGCTTTGCCCATCTTCTTGCCCTGTGCCCGGCCGACCCCAACGTCGGGAAGCCGCATCTTACGGAGGAGCCTGTGTCGCGTTCCACCAGCCGAACCGTACGGGACCCCCTGTGGCAGAACGTGCACCTGGACGCGGCTGCGGCGTCCGTGGTCGACACCCCGGAGTTCCAGCGGCTTCGCCGGGTAAAGCAGCTCGGCTTCGCCCACCTCGTATATCCCGGCGCCGTTCACAACCGGTTCCTTCATGCCCTGGGCGTCTACCATCTCACGGGCCGCGCGATCGAGGCGCTGGAGCGGAAGGGGGACCTCGATCGCCTGGACGACCTGTCCCGGAAGACGATTCCCGAAATCAAGCTGGCCGCGCTTCTGCATGACGTCGGCCACTACGCGTTCTCACACGCGATGGAAGAGCTGGAACCCGACGCCATCCCCGGTCACCACGAAGAGGTCGCCGACCAGTTTCTCGAGTCGCCCGGTATCCGGGCGGCCCTCGGCGAGCAGGGAGCGGGGGCCGTTCAGCGGATCGGCGACCTGATCCGGGGGCGCTCCAAGCACCCGCTGCAGGGGCTCGTGTCGGGCTCGCTGGACCTCGACAAGATCGACTATCTGCGCCGGGACAGCCTGTTCTGCGGCGTACCGTATGGAGCCGTAGACGTAGATCGACTGCTCGATTCCCTCACGTTGGCCCGCGAGTCCGAATCGGATTCCCTCGAGGTCGCGGTGACCGAGAAGGGGATCTCGGCTCTCGAGTCACTGATGTTCGCCAAGTACCAGAATGTTCAGGAACGTTTACTGGCACCATGCCGTGCGCTCGGCTACGGTAGCGTTCCGGCGGCTGGTCGAAGGGGCGCTCGAAGCGGGACTGCTGCTTCGAGAAGACCTGGCGGGTCCGACGGACGAGGAGTTGTTGAATCTCCTGGCCGCACGCATGGAGGATGGAGAAGCGCCTTCCATTCTCGGCACGTTGCTCACGGCGCTGGTGGACCGGAGGCTCCCCAAGCGCACGATCGAACTGCTCGGAAACGAGCTGCCGGAGGGAATCGCCGACTGGCTGCCGCATCGCCGGGATCTGGTGCGCCGCGTCGAGGACCGCCTCGCGGCGGAGCGGGGTTTGGAGCGGGGGGCCGTCTTCCTGGACTATCCCGCCAACCCGCGAATGCTGGAATTGCGCCTGCTACTGGTCCGCCGCCGCGGCGAGGTGATCCGACTCACGTCCGAGGGAGAGGCGGGTCTGATCGACCTTCCGCGTCTCGGGCGCTCCCTGCACCACACGACGAGAGTGTTGCGGGTGTTCTCCCTCGAGTCGTCGGCTCGCTGGGATCCGGAACCATTGCTCCAGCTGCTGGCTTCGCCCGAGGACGTGGTGGAAGGTCGGCTGGACTCAGGGGAACCGATCTACGGCTGACCCCGGAATAGCAGGCAGCCGGAGTCAGGAGTCTTCGCCGATGCGGGCCACCAGCGCCGAAACGTTGTCCATCCCGCCGGCCAGGTTCGCCTCCCGCACCAGCCGGGCCACGCAACGCTCGGGATCTTCCTCCGCCTCGAGAATCGTGAGCAGGTGTTCGTCGGATACCATGTCCGTCAGACCGTCGGACGCCAGCAGAAAGATGTCACCCGCCTCGATCGTCCCATCATACAGGTCCGGTGTCGGGTAGGCCTCGGTTCCGAGTGCGCGCGTGATGATGTTCGACTGCGGATGGTTCTTCGCCTGCTCGGGGGTGATCATGCCACGGTCCACCTGCTCCTGCACCCAGGAATGATCCCGCGTAACCTGGCTGAGCACGCCGTCCCGCACCCGATAGGCACGGCTGTCTCCAATGTGGCCGATGATGTACTGGCCGTCCTGCCGAAGGAGAAGGACGGTCGCGGTCGTGCCCATGCCAAGCTGCGTGGCATTCTCGGCCGCCCGGCGGAGAATCTCACGGCCGGCTTCGACGAAAGCGGTGCGGAATCGGTCCTCGACTTGCTCGAGTTCCATGGTCATGCAGGCGCCACACAGACGCTCGGCGATCCACTCCGAGGCGATCGCGCTCGCGACTTCTCCCGCTGCATGCCCACCCATTCCGTCGGCCACGACGAAGACGCCGGATTCCGCGGAACAGTAGACCGAGTCCTCGTTGCTGCGCCGCACACGCCCGACATCGGTCAGGGCGGCGCACTTCCACCAGAAACGTCCCATGGACCTCTCGACAAAGGGAAGGCGAGGCGTCCAGCCTACGAATGCCGGCCGTCGCATCACCCTATCTACGCCCGCACCGGCAGGGAAACAAGCGGAAGTCCGCGGACGTGAAGCCTATTCTCGCGCGGCGTCCCCGCACGGTCCTAACGACGATCCGTGTTTGACGCTCTCCAAAAGCGCTCATAGCTTCATTTGCCTCAGTACCGATGGCTGCACCCGCTCCAGGGATGATCATGTCGCGCAACGGAACATACCGCGGGAAAGTTGTGTCTCCCGAGGCAGCCAGCATGGTCGACCTGTACCTGGAAGACTTGAGTCGCTACCCCCTGCTTACTGCCGAGGAGGAGGATTCCACGGCGCGGCTCGCTCGGGCCGGGGACCGGGAAGCCCTGGAGAGGCTCGTGCGTTCGAATCTCCGGTTCGTGGTCTCCGTCGCGAAGCGATACCAGAACCGGGGCCTGCCGTTCGGCGACCTCGTGCAGGAAGGCAACGTCGGCCTGGTCACCGCGGCCAAGAAGTTCGACCCGGATCAGGGCGTGAAGTTCATCAGCTATGCCGTGTGGTGGATCCGGCAGGCGATCCTCGCGTCGCTGGCGCGCCAGAGTCGATCGGTCAGGCTTCCCCTGAACCGGGCTACCGAGTTGAGCCGGGTTCTGCGGGTCAGCGAAGAGCTGAAGCAGTCACTGGGTCGGGACCCGACGCCGAAAGAGATCGCAGGTCCCGCCGAGCTCGCGGAGAAGACGGTCGAGATGCTTCTCGCCCTGAACGTGGCCGAAGTCAGGCTCGACGCCCCGGTTGGCGAGGGGGAGGACAGTCAGCTGATCGATCGCTTCCTGGTCGACGAGTCGGATGTGGAAAGTGCCGTCGACGCCAACATGCTGAAGGAGCACGTGGCGCTGGCCCTCCAGTCGATCCGTCCGCGAGACGCTCGCGTGCTGCGATTGTACTACGGACTGCAGGGTGAGTCCGAGCATACGCTCGAGCAGATCGGGCAGCTTCTCGGAGTGACGCGCGAGCGGGTGCGTCAGCTTCGCGATCGTGCCCTGCAGGACATCAGGAAGAGCGATCTCGGTAAAGCGCTCGGGACATTCGCCGCGGCCTGATGGCCGCCCGGCTCAGTTGACCGGGGTCCGGGCGGTATCGGCCGCTACGGGCGCCTGAGCCGCTGCCGGCACATCGGCCGTCGCTGCCGTTCCGGGCACCTCCAGCAACTCCAGAGCAGGACAGCGGGCTCCCTCCGTCCACGCGATTCCGCGATCGGGATCATCGCTATCCACGCTCGCCACGAGTCTCCGGGTCTCTCCATCGTGCAGGACGGCGAAATCCAGCCGCCCTCCAGGGACCGGCGCGGCCCCGAGCCAGGTGAAGATCTCTCGCGATCCCGACTGGCCCGAGTAGGTCCGCATCTCCGACCAGTCGGCCACGTATCCGCTCGAGCCGAAACGGGCCAGGAAGAACAGGGATGTCGCCGAGCCCGTCGGCCCGGGGCCATCCACGGAATCGTTGATCAGGTAAGTCGCCGCCATCGCAGGGCGCTCGTCTCCGGGCCATGGAAGCGCCTCGAGGACCGCGCGCTGAGCCAGGAACGGGCGATCCTCCCCACCCTGCCGCAGCAGCTGCTCGGCGAGGATGGGTCCGAACGTGCGAATCCGGTTGTCGACCAACGCGGTTCCCGGCGACTCGGGAGCTCCGAACACGAGGTCGGGTCCGAGACCGAACGACACGGATGGCAGCGACGTTCCGGGGAGCAGGAGAGCACTGCCGGGGACCACCGACGGACAGCCCGCATCCAGCACGCGAGGGGGTCCGGCCAGAACAAGCGAGCCGATCCGGGCTCCCTCGGCCCCGAGCGTCAACTCGGTACCCTCCGCCGCGAAAGCGGCCTCGAATCGCTCGCGGAACCCTTCTGGTGGGGGCTCGGGGTACTCCAGCGCCGCCGGTACGCCGTCTACCAGACGGGCAACAGGTATGGCGAGGACTTCACCACCCGGGCCATCGGACCGGACGGCCCACAACAACGGACCTTCCGGAAGGGGCACTTCGGCACGTTCCGCGGACGATTCGGCCGAGGGAGACTCCACGGGCGGCGGTGACGGGTCCTCCAGTTGAACCGAAGCGCCGCCCCACTCGATCTCGCACCCGCCGGCCGTCGCCAGCAGGGACAGGACGAGGATGGCGCGCGCGAATCGACGCCCAATCGGTAGACCCTGAACCCGCATGTTGTACATTGTCATGGCTGGAAGCTACGAGCCCGTCCCCAAGCCAATCAACTGGACCATGGATCGAGTCGCCCTTTTCTCGCACGAAGCCTGCAGCGCCCACGACACCGGATGGGAGCACCCGGAGCACCAGGGTCGCCTCCGAGCCGTGATGTCGGCCCTCGGCAAGGCGCTGCCGGAGCTCAACGACCTCGTGACTCCGCTGCACGCGAACCCGGCGGCGCTGTCGGAGATCATGCGGGTTCACACCGACGACCACGTGGCTACCGTGCGCGGTGCCTGCCAGCGAGCCGCGGAGAAGGGCGAAATCCTTCGGCTCGACGCGGACACGGCCGTATCCGGCCGATCCTGGGATGCGGCGCTGGGCGCGTGCGGCGCCGCAGTGGACGCGATGCGGTGGGTCGGTCAGGGGAACGGTCCATCCGCCTTCTGTCCGGTTCGGCCTCCCGGACACCACGCCACGAGCGATCGCGCGATGGGCTTCTGCCTGTTCAACAACGTGGCGGTCGCGGCGCGGACGGCGCTCGCCGAGGGAATCGCCGGCCGGGTGCTGATCGTGGACTGGGACGTGCACCACGGCAACGGAACCCAGGACATCTTCTACGAGGACCCAGACGTCTTCTACCTGTCTTTGCACCAACATCCCCAGTATCCCGGAACGGGCCTGGCGCACGAAACCGGGCGGGGCGCCGGCGAGGGAACCACGCTGAACCTTCCAATGAGCGCGGGCCAACCTCCTGATCGGTACGTCGATGCCTTGCTCGACGCGCTGGACCGGGTTGCCGGTTTCGCCCCGGACATGGTGTTCATCTCCGCGGGGTTCGACGCGGCGCGCGACGACCCGATCGGCGGTTTCACGCTCGAGCCCGAGCACTTCGCTACCCTCACGACGGAGGTCGTGGAGCGCACACGCTCGTCGGCCGGTGGACGGGTAGTCTCCCTCCTGGAGGGGGGGTACAACCCGCCCGAGCTGGGTCGCTGTGTCACCGCCCACTTGACCGCCCTGACCGTGGCCGCCGGGCCTACCGGGAATTCGTGACCGCGGAGAACGCCCGTCCCGGCCTCCTGATTCACGCCGTCGTGCGCAACCGGGTCAGCGAGAAAGCCCTCGATGCCATGCAGGGCATGGGGGGCGGGCTCGAATACCGCCTGGTGGACTTCGGCGGATTGGCAGCCGTGGTCACGGACGCTCTCGACGCGACAACCTCCCCCGACATCCTGCGCCACCATGGCCGGATCGTGGCTCGGCTCCTGCGCCGGAGCAGCATCGTGCCCGTGCCCGTGGGATTCGGCGCCCGGGACGAAGACGCCGTGCGTGCCTTCCTGGAAGGACAGCGTGTCCTCCTCCTCGAAGCTCTCGACTATCTGGACGATGGATACGAGCTGCGACTGCATCTCTCTTCCCGGGCCACCGGGCACGGCGAGGATCAGCTGCGTGCGGTGGCGCATCACGTCTACGAGCAGCTCCAGGGCCAGGCGAGGGCGGCGCGAATCCTCGCCGAGGGCGGGAGGGAACGCCTCATGAGCGCAGCCTTCCTGATTCCACGCAGCGAGTGGATTCGCTTCGTCGAGCAGGTCGCCGACTGGGAAGGGCGGTATCCCGAGATCCGAATGGATGTGACCGGACCCTGGGCCGCCTGGGATTTCGTCCACATCATGCCGGCCGGGTCTCCGGCCACCACCCGAGGGGAACCATGAAGCTCACCTGGGAGATGTTCACGATTCAGGCAAAGCACCCGTTCAAGATCAGCCGATCGGTGAAACAGAGCGTCGATCGAGTGTGGGTGCGCGTCGCGGCTGATGGATTGGAGGGTTGGGGCGAAGCCGCGCCGTCACGTTACTACGGCGAGACGGCGGGGACGGTCGTCTCGGCCCTCGAGCAGATGCGGCCGGTGATCGAGGGAGCGGTCGAACCCGACCGGCTGGAGACCCTGGAGCGCGAACTCGAGGCTGCGATCGGCCACAACGGCTCGGCTCGTGCCGCCGTGAGCGCGGCCCTGCACGACCTGGTCGGGAAGAATGCCGGCCTGCCCCTGTGGAAACTATGGGGGCTGGATCCGGCGGAGGCGCCTCTCAGCTCGTTCACCATCGGACTGGATGAGCCGGACGTGGTTCGGCAGAAGGTGGAGGAGGCTGCCGAGTACCCGATTCTCAAGGTGAAACTGGGCACGGACCGGGACGAAGAGATCCTGTCGACGATCTGTGACGCCGCACCCTCCGATACGGTGATCCGGGTCGATGCCAATGCCGCCTGGACCGCCCGGGAGGCCGTCGATCGGATCGCCATGCTGGCGGACTACGGGGTGGAATTCGTCGAACAACCGCTTCGACCCGAGGATCGGGACGGGTACCGGTTCCTGCACGGTCGCTCGGCCCTGCCGATCATCGCGGACGAGAGCTGTATCGACACCGCGAGTATCCCGGGCCTGGTCGGGCTCGTGGATGGTATCAACATCAAGCTGTCCAAGTGCGGCGGGCCCAGAGAGGCGCTGCGAATGATCCACGCGGCGCGAGCGTGCGGACTTCGCGTAATGATGGGCTGTATGCTCGAGTCGTCGCTCGGCATCTCTCCCGCCGCGCACCTGGCGTCGCTGCTGGACTACGCGGACCTGGACGGGGCGGCTCTCCTCGCCGAAGACCCTTTCATGGGGCCGGGCCTCGCCGGAGCGGTCGTCGAGGTTGGCGATGCCCCCGGCCTGGGGGTGAGGAAGGCGTGAGAATCCGGCCGGCGTCGGGCGCTGTGCGGGTTTCGTGCCTGCTGATCTCCAGTGTGTTCTGCGTGCTCGGGGCGGTTCGCCCCGCGGCGGCGCAAACGGTGCGGGGTAGCCTGGTGGAGGCAGGAACCGACCGCCCGATTCCGGGCGCCTTCGTCATCCTCGAAGACTCCGGTGGCCAGGTCCTTTCGTCGAGTCTGACGGGAGGCGCCGGCACGTGGCTGCTCCGGGCACCGGCGGCCGGAACCTACAGCCTCCGCGTGGACCGGATCGGATACGCCAGTTTCCGCTCGGATTCCCTGGTCCTCGGAGAAGACGAATCGATCACCTATCGGCTGGCGGTGGCCGTGGCGCCGATCGGCCTCACGGAACTCGCGGTCGAGGGGGCGGACGGTCAATGCGAGGTGTTGGACGAGGAAGGGCTCGCGGTATACCAGGTGTGGGAGGAGGCGCGGAAGGCCCTGGCGGCGATCGTATGGACCGGACAGCAGCCGTACTACCGTTTCGATGCGGTCCATTACCAGCGCACGCTCGACGCCGAGGGCGAACCGGTCAGCGGAGCGGAATACGAAGAAGTGCGTTACTTCGGACGGCACCCTTTTCGTTCCATTCCCACCCGGGATCTCGTCCTGGGCGGTTTCGTGCAGCAAGTGTCCGGCGCCGTCCAGTACTACGGGCCGGACGCCGAAGTGATGTTGTCGACCGAGTTTCTTCGCCGACACTGTTTCCACCTGGCCGAAGGGGACGACTCGGGCCTGGTCGGTCTGGAGTTCGAGCCGGTGGACGAAGCCAGGGTGACGGACATCGCCGGCACGATGTGGTTGGATGCGTCGAGTTCCGAACTCAGGAGGCTCGACTTCCGGTATGAGAACCTGGACCTGCCGGTGGACACGCGAGCGCTCGGCGGTACGGTCGAATTCACTCGCCTGCCGTCCGGCGCCTGGATCGTTCAGCACTGGGCGATTCGCGTGCCCGTCATCGAACCCGGCCCGCCGCGCCGATCGAGCAGCGGTCGGACGCTGCCTCCGCGCCGTGTGCTGGCGGGTATCGACGAAGGGGGCGGCCAGGTGACCGCCGTCTTTCTGACCAGTCGATTGTTGGGCTACGCGTCCACCGACTCGCTGCCGGTGCGTCCTCCACCCGACTCCCTGATCATGCGGTTCCCGCTTCCCGACTGATCCCACTATCTGCGCATGTCGTGGGCGTCACGTCATTACAACGAGTGTAGAGTGTCGCTTAACACACGACGGCCAAAATGGTGATCCGCTAAAGGAGCGCTTCCGGGTCGCGGTCGATTTCCAGGCGCAGTCCACCCGCCTGCCCGTGATGTCGAGCCAGGTGCCGGACCAGCGATCCGAGGGACGCGGGCCGGTCGCTCTTCAGGAGAAAATGCCACCTCCATCGACCCCGGATCCGATCGATCGGACAGGGGGCAGGGCCAACGACATCCACATCTGACAACGAGTTGCGAGCGGCTGCTTCACGTGTGGCTTCAGCGACCCGGTCGGCTGTCTCGGCGACCTTCTCTTCCGAGGGTCCGGACACGATCAGATTGGCGAGGCGGCGATGCGGCGGGTAGCCAGGAGCCTCGCGGTCCGCCAGCTCGCTGCCGGCAAAAGCTTCGTAGTCATGTTGCAGGGCCGCTCGGAGCGCCGGATGGTGCGGCCTCGCCGTCTGAACAAGCACTTCTCCCGGTTCGCTGCCCCGCCCTGCCCGTCCGGCGACCTGCGCGAGGAGCTGGAACGTGCGTTCCGCGGCCCGGAAGTCGGGGAGGTTCAGCCCGACATCCGCGTTGATCACGCCGACGAGGGTCACGCCGGGAAAGTCCAGTCCCTTGGCGATCATCTGAGTGCCAAGAAGAATGTCGACCTCCCGGCGGCGCACGGTCTCGAGCAGACGGCCGTGCGCGCCCTTGCTCCCGGTCGTATCGACATCCATCCGGAGAACGCGGGCGGCGGGAAACAGCTCGGCCACACGTCTCTCCACCTGCTCGGTGCCGATCCCGGTGAAGATGAGCTCCGGCTCGCGGCAACCATCGCACTGCCCGGGGACGCGCTCTTCGTGACCGCAGTGATGGCAGACGAGCCGACTGCGAGCGCGGTGGAACGTCAGCGAGACGTTGCACGAAGGACAGCTCCATACCTTTCCGCACGTGGGGCACTGCAGGAAGGTCGAGTAACCGCGCCGATTCAACAGAAGAATACTCTGCTCGCCTCGCTCCAGCCGGGTCGCGATGGCATCGCGCAGGCGGGGGCTGACGATGGACTCCGGGGCCTCACCGGCCTTCAAGGCCTCGGACCGGACTTCACGGAGATCGACCATATCCACGACCGGAAGCGGGTGTGGCGTCGCCCTCTCCGGCAGCTCCAGCAGTTCGTAGAGGCCCTGCGTCGCGTTGTGCCACGATTCGAGGGACGGCGTGGCCGACCCGAGAACCACCAGCGCGCCTTCCTGCCTCCCGCGCACGGCCGCGAGAGCCCGCGCGTGGTACCGTGGGGTGTCCGACTGTTTGTAGGAGCCGTCGTGTTCCTCGTCGAGGATGATGACGCCGGGATTCGGGACGGGCGCGAAGATCGCCGAACGCGTGCCGATCACGACCCGGCGCTCGCCGGCTTTCAGTGAGCGCCAGGCGTCATGTCGCTCGCCCGCGGAGAGAGCCGAATGAAGAACGGCGACTCCGTCCCCGAAGGCCGCTCGAAAGCGCTGGACCGTCTGGGGGGTCAGGGCTATCTCCGGCACCAGGACGATCGCGGATCGTCCACGTTCGAGCGCGCTGGCGATCAGTCGCAGGTAGACGACCGTCTTGCCAGAGCCCGTGACCCCCTTCAGCAATGCCACTCCGGGGTCAGTTTCCTCGGACAACCGCCTGAGAGTCGCGAGGACGGCGGTCTGCTGCGCATTCAGGTGGCTCGGAAGTTCGACATCGTCGCCCTCACCCGCAAAGGGGTCGCGAGTGACCGCCTCCAGGCTGATTTTGGCGAGGTCACGGTCGACGAGGCCCGCGAGGACGGCCCGGCCGTACCCGTAGTGGCTCTCGAGGTGAGCCACCGGTGCCGATCCGCCGATGGCTTCCAGCGTCTCGAAGGCCTGGCGCTGCCTGCGGGCTCTGCCGAACGCGGCATCTCTCTCGAGCAGGGTGGGTGCTTCGCCGATCAGCTCGATGACCTGCCTCTTGAGCTCCGCGGTGCCACCCGGCTGCGCTTCGCCGAGCAATCCGGGTGGCAGAGCGGCCCGGTACACGAGCCCGGGGGGAGCGGCGTAGTAGTCCGAGGTCCAACGACACAGGTGCAGTAGCGCCGGGGACAGAACGGGTTCGTCGTCCAGCACACCCGCAATGTCCTTGACGCGTCGGCCGGGAGGCGTGTCGGCGATCGAGTGCACGATGCCGATGACCCGGGCCCGACCGAACGGCACCAGGACGCGGGTGCCAGGAAGCGCCCGATCCACAAATGGGGGCGGAACGCGGTATTGAAACGTCTGGAAGACGGGTTTCGCCAGAGCGACGTGGCAAAAAGCATCCGGGACCGACGGACGGGTCACGCGAGCCGCCGACGTCTTGACGTCCCGCTCACACCCCGCCTAAACTGCCGCGGCAGAACAGGAGGTCGACTCAATTTCATGGGTTGTCTCGCACTAAACGCGTCTTTCGAGCCGCTGACGATCATACCGGTCCGCCGGGCGCTCCGTCTCGTGATCGATCGCAAGGCGGAGGCTCTGGAAGTGGACGAGAATCGTCCGTTCCGCTCAGAGTCCGCCGAGTTTCCATCCCCGGTGGTGATTCGGCTGGTCCGTTACGTCCACGTCCCACGCCGTCTGCGCCGGCAGGTCACCAACACTTTCCTGTTTGCCCGCGACCACTACTCCTGCCAGTACTGCGGTCGGCACCGGAGAGACCTCGGACACCGTGAGTCCCTCACACGGGACCACATCGTGCCGCTTTCGCGCGGCGGAGACAACCGGTGGACGAACGTCGTCACGGCGTGCAGCCGCTGTAATCTCCGCAAGGGAAACCGCCTTCCGCGGGAATGTGGCCTGCGGCTGCTCAGCCATCCGTCCGAACCCAACGACGTCGAGCTGGTATGGGCGGTTCGCCGCGTGACGCCCATTCAGGTACGATACATCCGGCTGTTCTACGGCGAAGAGGTTCTCCGCCTGCTGTCGCACTGAGCCGGGTAGCGCCACATGGGCTTCGGGTCGCTGGGTATTTCAGAACTGGTCGTCATCTTCTTGATCGTCCTGGTGGCGTTCGGGCCACGCAGGTTCCCGGAGATCGCGCGCTCCATGGGGTCAGCCATGCGGGAGTTCCGGCGCAGCCTGAACCAGATTCAGCGAGAGCTGGAAGAGGTCGATCCCCGCAAGGACCTGCCCGGGAAAGACATTCTCAACGACATCCGGTCGGGTAAGCCCGGCAACTGGCTGGATCCGAACAAGACTCGTGTGCCCGCCGCGACCTCCGGGGTGCGCAGCGCGCCCGAGACGCCCGGGCCAGAGGTTACCGGCGAAGCCGTCGCCGTGACGGCCGCCGTGACGAGCGCCGGCCCAACCCCCACCTCACCCAATGCGTCCGGGGGGGCGGGCCCGGACGTCGAGCAGCTTCCCATGTTCAGCCGGCCGGCCGGGGTGCCAATGTCGGAAGAGGAAGTGAACGAACCGTCGGTGTCAGAATCGGCGGAGCCGGAAACCGAACCGGACTCGGGCGATTCCCTTACGGAAGACAGTCGATCCGAGTGAGCTGAGGGGGCCGCGAGCCCTGGCCCTCGCTGGCCAGGAAGATCCGCAGCCCATCGTTGGTGAAGGCCAATCCCTCGCCCTGCGGCTCCAGCGCCGGGAGCAGGGTAGCCGAGGCGGGCGCCACCAGAGTATCGAAAGCCGCCGACCCTTCCCAATCGAACAAGTACAATCGGGTGTAACTGCGCACGGCGAGTCGCCGGCCATCGGGGGAGAGGTCGGCCGACGTCACGAACTGGGCGCTCGAGTCGCCGCCGATCGGCACGTCGAGTCGTCCGACACGTTCCAGCGCCACCGGACCGTCCACCGATTCCAGCGTCTGGAGATCCGCCACATAGAGCTCCACCTGACCGTTTCGACCCTTGGTCACCACGCCGAGCTCACCCCCCTCGAAGTCCACGAACAGAGATTCCGCGTCCCGAGGGCCGCCGGGGAATACCATCATGTAGGACGCGATAGGGCTGACGGCCTCCAGCGGTATGGCGGCATCAGACGGAAGGGCCGGTAGCGGCAGCCTGTGCACGTAGACGTGGTCGCGCACCGACAGGTTGTCACCCATGTCGGCATAGAACAGGCACCAACCCTCGGCACAGCGGGCGACCGCCACGTCCTCGACATCCCGGTTCGTCGCCCCGGTGATCGCCGCCTGGCCTGCGAGGGCCCCGGTCGTATCCACCGCGTACAGTGCCGGATCGTTGCCGCTGTCGTTGTGCACCCAGAACAGGTCCGCGCGGCGCGGGTCGCGGGCGATCCCGGACGCCTCGAAGAGCTGGGTCGGAAGGTCACCGGCCACGACCGGCAGATCGCAGACAGGATCTTCGGGGGCCGCATTGGATTCCGCCACGCCGCCGGAGCAGCCGGTCAGCCCGAGCACGGGGGCCGCGAGGAGACCAAACAGCCTACGAGCGATCATCGATGATCCTCTCCATGCCCCGTTCATCATTGAACGGTAGCCAAGGCACGTTCCCGGAACTTCCGGCTTCCCTTCCGGTCGATCAGCTTCAGCCACTCGGCGGCCTGATCCGCGCTGTCTATCGGGACCTCGGGGAGATCGACGATCGACGCTCCCGGGAAGCGCTCCCACGCACCCTCCGTGATCACGACGACTTGAATCCGGTCGCCCTTTCGGCAGTCGGCGCAGAGCACCACGCGCTCTCCCTGCACCGGAACGGAGTCAAGGCGATACTCGCCCGGAGCGCCTTCGATGTCGAGCGCGAGTGTGAAGCCCGAAAGCCATCCGGGAACCTTCCACTCGCCGAGCAGAGTGGTGCCGGCAGAAACGGGCAGGGGAATCAGATTGGCCAGGGGGTGAGGTTCTTCTTCGGAGTCGAAGATCGCGGCTCCGTCCGCCGTTGCGGCCTGCCCGACCGCGCCATCGATGACGCTCCAGCCGAGGAGCCGGATCGAAGACCGGAAGGCGGCCAGGAGAGCCTCCGCGTCGAGTCCCAGGACACCCTTCCATTTGCCCTGGTCCCAATCGAGTTCGACGGCCATTCCCTCGCCCCGCTCCACGGCCCGGTGCAGGCTCTCGAACGACAACGGCATGAGCACCGTCTTGGGCTCAGCCGGGGGCAGCCACTCGATCTGCCGCTTGACTTCGTCTCCGCCCGTCTTCGCCTTGAAGCGGGCCCCCTCGATGGCGGTGACCGCGAACGCCGTGACTCGCACGCCGCCGGCGCCGAACAACTCGTCCCCTTTCCAGCCGAGGATCGGTTCGGGACCGGCTTCAGGGTCGGCGATCAGCCAAGGCTCCGGGCCCGTTCGCGTGTTCCCATAAGGCCTGGACGCCTGAACGCGAAAACCGTCCAGGGACCTCTCGGAGGCGGAGCCAACCGAGGCTGTCACACCGAACGGACAATCCCCGGAGACCGCCTTTACGAGAAGCGTGTTGTATCCGAATCCAACCCGGACCCTGGCCTGCAGGTTCGCCGCGCTACCGCCCTCCCGGGAGCCTGGCGCAGCACGGCCAACCGCGGTCAGGGCGCGCCCGTTCAGCCAGGCCTCGACGGAGGTGCAGTCAAGCCCGCCCCATGTGAGAAGGACGGTGCGGTCCCGGAGTGACTTCAGGTAAGCATGCGCGTACATCACCACCGATCCGTCTGCCTCGTTCCGGAAACGCTCGAGGTCCAGATCGGCCGATGAGTCGCGCCGAACCAGCGTCCAGTCGGCACCGGCCACCGTGCGCCCCCGATCGGGGAGGACGGCCACTTCACCGGGTGCCCCGAGGTACTCGGTAAGCAACGGGTCACTGGCCGAATCCACCGGGAAGGGACTTGAAACGAGCCACCGGTCGATGGCGACGGTCTCCTGCGCTTGGGCCGGGGCGGCCGCGCCGGACACCCATACGACGCCCGCCGCCACGCAAGTCAGCCACCAGGAACGCTTCTGTCGCCTTGCCACTATCACTCGATATCTCCGGTCTCAGCCCGCAGTCACCTTGACCTGCCGAGGCCAACCACTCTAACCTCGTGACCTGATCGACGCACCCTTTTCCGGGGATCGTACGCGGCCGAGACATGCGCGACATCATACGGCTCACAGTCAATGGCGACGTCGTCGAGACGGGGGTGCCCACGCACTATACCCTCCTCGAGACCCTGCGTTACATCCTTGGCCTCACCGGCAGCAAACAGGGGTGCGACAAGGGGGACTGCGGTGCGTGCACCGTCCTGATGGACGGTGAAGCCGTGCTCTCCTGTCTGCTCCCCGTACAGGAAGCGGCTGGCCGGTCGGTGGTGACCGTGGAAGGGCTGGCCGCGGGCCCGCGGCCAAGCGCCCTGCAGGAGGCCTTCGACCTGACGGGTGCCGCCCAGTGTGGCTTCTGCACCCCCGGAATACTGTGCAGCGCGACCCAGCTGCTGGCCGAAAACCCGGATCCCGATCGCGCGGCGCATCGCGGGGGCCCTGGCCGGAAACCTCTGCCGGTGCACGGGCTACACGAAGATCTTCGAAGCGGTCGAGTTGGCCGCCGAGGCGACCCGATCGGGTCTCGCCCCGGCGGACGTTCTGGCCGCGAGGAGGGGGTGAATGACCACGCGTGCATGGATGTCCGGCTTCGTCGCCGTCGCTTGCCTGCCGGGTAGCCTGGGGGCACAGCAAATCGAGAAGCCGCTGACCTCGGCCGACGGTCTGGAACTGCTCAACGTCCAGGCAGAAGTCGTGGAGCATGCCGGCAGACCGGGGCTCCGGGTTGTGCGCACGAGCGACTATACGGAGGGTGGGACGCTCGTACTCGTGGAAGGCTCGCAGTTCGAGGACGGCACGATCGAACTGGAGCTGGCCGGAGCCCCGGCACCGGGCGCGGATCCGAGCATGCGGGGCTTCGTCGGCGTGGCGTTCCGCATCGATTCGACCGATCCGGACCGCTACGAGTGCTTCTACCTCCGCCCGACGAACGGACGAGCCGACAATCAGCTGCAGCGCAACCACTCGACTCAGTATGTCGCGCATCCCGACTTTCCGTGGTATCGCCTGCGGGAGGAAAGCCCGGGCGTTTACGAGTCCTACGTAGACCTGGAGCCCGGAGCGTGGACCACCGTACGGATCGAAGTGAAGGGGACCTCCGCCCGGCTCTATGTTCACGGGTCGCCGGAGCCGACACTGGTCGTCAACGATCTCAAGCACGGGGTTTCGTCCGGTCGGGTCGGCCTGTGGCTCCATTCCTCCACGCTGGCCCATTTCCGGAACCTCAAGATCGTGCCCGGGGAGTGAGGCGGCGTTGCACCCCGACGAACTGAACGCGCTGCAGCGCGCAGGCGCCGACGATCCCGACGATCTCGAGACCCTTGGCTCGGACGACTTCCGGGTTCTGGGCCGTCGGAATCGCAAGCCCGAAGGCATGCGGAAGGGCACGGGCCGCGAGATCTACACGGACGACCTGGCGCTCCCCGGGATGCTGCACGCCAAGCTGCTGCGCAGTCCGCATCCGCACGCACGCATAGTGTCGCTCGACGCTCAACACGCGACACAAATACCCGGCGTTCATGCGGTGATTACAGGGGCGGACATGCCCACGCCGTATGGGATCATACCGTGGACACGGGACGAACACGCACTGGCGCTGGACCGCGTGCGCTACATCGGAGACGCCGTAGCCTGCGTCGCGGCGATCGACGAGGACACGGCGAACGCCGCTCTCGAGGCGATCGAAGTCGAGTACGAGGAACTTCCGTTCTATCTCGATCCGGAAGAGGCCCTCACGCGATCAGGCCGCTGCCGTCCCGATTCACGATCCCAAGCGCGAGGGTCGCAACGGAAACGTCACCAAGAAGGTCGAGCTCGAGTTCGGGTCGGTGGACGACCTGATGAGTGCGTCTGACGTGATCGTCGAGGGCGACTACTTCTTCCATGGCACCACGCACGCGCCGATCGAGCCGCACTGCGCGATCGGGAACGTGGATGCCGATGGACTGCTGACCGTGTGGTCCTCCACCCAGGTGCCGCACTACCTGCAGCGCGAGCTGGCCCGGGTGCTGGAGCTGGACGTGGCGCGCGTCCGAGTCGTGCAACCTGCCGTGGGCGGAGCCTTCGGCGGCAAGTCCGAGCCGTTCGATCTGGAATTCTGCGTCGCTTTGCTGGCCTTGAGGACGGGTCGCCCGGTGAAGCTCCTGTACACGCGCGAGGAGCTGTTCTACTCGCACCGCGGCCGGCACCCGATGAACATGTGGTACAGAGTCGGGGCCTCGCGGGACGGGAAGCTCCGGGCGGTCGACGCCCGCTCGCTCCTCGATGGCGGCGCGTACGCCTCGTTCGGTCTGGTGACCACCTACTACAGCGGCCAGCTTCTGACCGCGCCATACGAGCTCGAGTCCTACCGGTTCGACTCGACGCGCGTGTATACGAACAAGCCGCCCTGCGGGCCGAAACGAGGTCACGGCTCCGTTCAGCCGCGCTTCGCGTTCGAGGTGTCACTCGACAAGGTGGCGGCCGAGCTCGCCATGGACCCGATCGAGCTCCGGCGCCGCAACTTCATGGGCACCGGGCGGACGGTGAACGAGTTCCGGGTGCAGTCGAACGGTTTCCTGGAGTGCCTGGACGCCGTAGAGAAAGCCAGCGAGTGGAAGTCGAAGCACGGTAAGCTTCCCTATGGCCGGGGCGTAGGAGTGGCTGGCTCGTGCTACATCTCGGGCACCAACTACCCCATCTATCCCAACGAAATGCCGCAGGCCGCGGTGCAGGTGCAGGTCGAGCGCTCGGGGCGGGTGAGCGTACTGCATGGCGCGTCCGAAATCGGGCAGGGGTCGGACGCGACGATGGCGGCGATCGCGGCCGAAGAGCTCGGCGTGCCGCTCGGCTACGTCCGCGTCCTGTCGGCCGATACGGACCTCGTCCCGGTGGACCTGGGTGCCTACTCGTCGCGCGAGACGTTGATGGTCGGCAACGCGTGCGTGCACGCCTGCCGACAGGTCGGCGACCGGGTGCGCGAGAGCGTGGGCCGGGCCCTGGAAATCCCGGCGGACAGGGTGCGCCTGGCAGGCGGGTGGGCGTTCGACACCGACGCGGCGTCAAACGGCGACCGACGTCTGCCGATCGCCGCGGCCTTCCAACTCGCCGAGGCGGAACACGGCACGCTGGGCGCCCTCGGGCACTACAACACGCCGAAGGAAGGGGTGCACGGCGAGTACCGGGGCGGGACGATCGGCGCCTCGCCGGCCTACAGCTTCACGGCGCACGTGGCCGAGGTGGAAGTCGATCCGGAGACGGGCTTCGTGGACGTGAAGACGATCTGGGTGGCGCACGACTGCGGCCGGGCCCTCAACCCGATGCTGGTCGAAGGACAGATGGAGGGCTCGGCCTACATGGGTTTCGCCGAGGCGATCATGGAGCAGCAGGTGATGAAGCGCGGCGATGCCGGAGGGCGGACTGCACGACGCGCCGTCCCTGCTGGACTACCGAATCCCGACATCGCTCGACTGTCCGGAGTTCGTGGCACTGATCGTGGAGGCGGCGGATCCGGAAGGTCCGTACGGAGCGAAGGAAGCCGGGGAAGGGCCCCTGCATCCGTCGCTGCCGGCGATCGCCAACGCGATATGGGACGCGGTCGGCGTGCGCATGGATTCGCTACCGTTCACGCCGGACCGGGTGTGGCGGGCGCTGCGCGGCCATGTAGCCGACGGGGCCGCCCATTGACCGAGCAGGAGGACGCATGACGGGAGAGGGAAGGCAGGAAACCGCGACGCTCGCGGGCGGGTGCTTCTGGTGCCTGGACGGGGCGTACCGTGACCTGCGCGGCGTGATCACCGTGGAGTCCGGATACGCGGGCGGGCACGTGGTCGACCCGACCTACGAGCAGGTGTGCTCTGGCCGCACGGGACACGCTGAGGTGGTGCAGGTCGCGTACGACCCGGACGAAGTATCGTACCGGGATCTTCTCGAGATCTTCTTCTCGATTCACGATCCCACCACGCTCAACCGGCAGGGCGCGGACGTCGGGACCCAGTATCGGTCGGCCATCTTCTATCACGACGATGGGCAGAGGGACGTCGCCGAGGCGATGATCGCCGAGCTCGAGCGTGACCGCGTGTTCGAGGATCCGATCGTGACCGAGGTCAGCGCGCTGGATCGCTACTATCCGGGCGAGTCCTACCACCAGGACTACTATCGGAACAATCCCGGCCAGGGCTACTGCCAGGTGGTGGTGGCTCCGAAGCTCGCGAAATTCCGGGCCAAGTACGCCGCGAAGCTGAAGGACGCATAGCCCATGAAGCAACCGATCTTCGTCATGGAGCGGTGGCAGTCGCACCACGAGAACCACGTGGACTTCAACCTTGCCGAGAGCGGCGTGCAGCCGATCACGCTGGCCGAGTTGCGGGAGATCGCCGGCGTAGACCCGTCGGGCACGCTGCTCGGGTACGGGCACACGGACGGCAGCCCGACGCTCCGCCAACGGATCGCCGCCATGTACCCCGGCGCCGCAGCCGAGAACGTCGTGGCCACGGTCGGAAGTGCCGAGGCGAACTTCCTGGCGATGTGGCGCCTGGTCGAGCCCGGCGACCGCGTAGTCGTGGTGCGCCCCACCTACGAGCAGACGACGGGGCTGGCCGTGGGGCTCGGGGCGCACGTCGAGAGCGTGTGGCTCGAAGAGGAACGGGGATGGCAGCCCGCCCCGGGCGCCGCGGCGGAGGCGATCCGGCCCGGCACGCGGGTGGTGGTGGTCACCAACCCGAACAACCCGACGGCGCAGCCACTGAGCGAAGCGGCGATCGCGGAGATCGTGGAAGCAGCCGAGCGCATCGGGGCGTGGATTCTGTCCGATGAGGTATATGCGGGGGGCGAGTTGGCGGGAGAGCCGACTCCATCGCTGTGGGGCCGAACGGAGCGGGTGCTCGTCAGCGCTTCGCTATCCAAGGCGTACGGATTGCCCGGGCTGCGGCTCGGGTGGCTGCTGGTGCCCGCTGAGTTCCGAGAGGAGTTATGGGCCCGGAAGGACTACACGACGATCGCTCCCTCGCCCCTGTCTGACTGTCTGGGCGCCGCGGCGCTCGAGCCCGCTGTCCGGGAGAAGCTGCTGCAACGGGGCCGCACCATCCTGGCCCAGAACCTGGCCGTACTGGAGGCGTGGGCGGACGGTCACGGCGACATTCTGCGCTTCGCCAGACCCCGCGCGGGGGCGGTCGCCTTCTTCCACTACGACCTTCCGATCGGCTCGACCGAACTGGCCGAACGACTCCTTGCCGAGCAGGGCGTCCTGATCGTCCCGGGTGACCAGTTCGGGCTGGACCACCACTTCCGCATCGGCTACGGCTACACGAGTCCGCCTCTCGCGCCGGGACTGGAGCGTCGTTTCGCGGATGATCGAATCGCTCGCCGCGGTTCGGACGGCGTGAACGTGGAGACCGACCCGTGCTGAGGCTGCATCCGTACGAATATCACCGCCCCGAAACGGTGGACGAGGCGATAGCCCTGCTGGCAGAGCACGCGGGCGACGCCATGCCGATCGCCGGCGGGACGGACCTCGTTCCGAACATGAAGCACAAGCTCTACACGCCCGGACACCTCGTATCGCTGCGCGGGATCGAGGAGATGCGCGGCATCTCTGGAAGATGACGACGGCTTCACCATCGGCGCGGCGGCGTCGCTCGACGGCGTGGCGAAGCATCCCCTCGTACTGGAGGGCCTGCCGTCGCTCGCCCGGGCCTGTTCGCTGGTCTCGGGCCCGCAGCTTCGGCGCATGGGCACGATCGGCGGCAACGTGTGCCTCGACACGCGCTGCACCTACTACAACCAGACGCTGTTCTGGCGGAAGGCTCTCGGGTACTGCCTGAAGAAGGACGGCACGGCATGCCACGTCGTGAAGGGGGGGACGCGGTGCGTCGCGGCTCACTCGGCCGACGCCGCCACGGCCCTGATTCCGCTCGAAGCCGAACTCCGAATCGTCGGCCCGGACGGCGAGCGCACGACTCCGATCGGCGGATTCTTCACTTCGGACGGAGTATGGAACCGGCGCATGGAGCCGGGCGAGCTGCTGGTTTCGATCCGCGTGCCTCGACCGGGTCCGCGCACCCGGCACAGCTACCAGAAACTCAGGGCCCGCGACTCGATCGATTTTCCCATGCTGAACCTGGCCATCCGCGTGGACTTCGAGACCGACGGCGTCGTCGCGGACCTGCGGGCCGCTGTTTCAGGCATGGGCAGCTATCCCCGGAAGCTGGGCAAGCTCGATGCGAAGGCGGTCGGAAAGCCACTGTCGGAAGAGGTCGTGGAGGAGATCGCAGAGCAGGCCTTCCGGCAGTGTCACCCCCTGGCCAACATCCCGGTGGACCTCGAGTGGAGACGAGCCATGGTGCCCGTGCTCATGCGGCGAGCGCTTGCGGAGATCGGGGCCTGATCGATCCGCGCGCCGGGCGCTCCCGATGCACGAAGGGCCGGGATCGCTCCCGGCCCTTCGCGATGCTGCACCCTTCCGTACGGCTGTCAGAGGTTAGAAACCCCCGAACGGCTCGAACAGATCCTCTACGAGGTCGAACACGTCCTCGATCATGTCGAACAGATCGAGAAGCGCCACCACCTCCTCCGTCGTAAGAGGGTCGCCGGTCGCACTCTCGAACACCGGGTCTCCCTCGGTACCGCTGATGTAGACGACGTCCACACCATTGTACTGGATCACGCCGTCGACGCTGTTGTCCGCATTCAACGCCATCTCGAAGTCCACGAACTCGGTGCCGTTCTGAACGCGCAGCTCCACGCTCGCGGCCTCGATCGGATTTTCACCGGAGAAGTCGAACTCGCCGTGCATCTCTACGGTGACGCTCACGTTCTGGCCGGCGAGCGACAGCGAGTACACGAAATCCATGTCGAGCGTCTCGGTGGAGCCGAGCAGGGTGGCACTCTGAGCCAGTACGAAATCGAGCCGGTCCTGGCCGTCCGAGATGAACCCTTCGGCGGCGACCGTGACGCTGATGTCGTTCTCGCCCAGGATCGCGTAGCTGAGATCGATGAAGTAGTCGATCAGCGTCTCGTGTGCCGCTCACGGCCGTCAGTCCGATTCGAGTGGTCGTCGCGCCGCCCTCGTCCGTGAGGTCGATATAGCCGGTCTCGGTCAACGGCTCCGTCGGCGTTTGCGTGAGCGGGTCGATGGCATACAGGATGAACCGCACGCCGTTCGTCGGCGCTCCGGTACGCTCCGTGGGCACGTAGTGGCCCTCGAGGAAGTTCCACTCGAACGTCACGCCGAGCAGTTCGGGCGGAAGCACCGGCTCGGCCGCGCTGGCCGACATGGAGTAGTTCCGAATTACCTGTGCCGAGAACGGCACCGGGGCTCCATCCAGCTGGAGCGGCGTGATCCGGGACGCACCCAACTGCAGTCCAAGAGCGTTGGACACGAGTCCGAGGCTGACCATTACGTCGCTGTCGTCAGCCAGGCGATTCTGCAGGTCCTGCACCGCCTGCTCGGTCGCTACCGGGTCAAAATCAGCCGGATCGACCGGGCTCGTGCTGTCGTCACTGCACGCACCCGCCGCCAGCGCGAGCACCGCAGCCAGCGGCATCCATCTCAGATTCCGAAACATGAGACAACCTCCGTTACGTCCGTGTATCCTGTCGCGCAATCGCGCGTGGTCCACCGCCCTCGATCCCGTACGCGGCCTCGGCCGGCCGGTCCAAGACGGCGGAATGCACTCATCCGGGCGGGAATTGAGCAAAGGCCGTGCCCCAATCGTATCGTTCCCGTAATTGGCTTATACCGTGGGCCATTCCCCTTGTTTCGCACTTACCGCCGCGGACGTGAGATTCTTCAGTTCTTGCAGGATTCGACCTCGAAATCGCGATTCACCCCTTCGCCGCCTTGACGGACAGGGTGGGGGATGGGAACATCCCCGCCCGACTCAACGGCCTTCGTAGCGAGAGAGATAGATGGAAGACATGAGCAGACGGCGGATCGGTATCCTGGTGGGTGGTGGTCCGGCCCCCGGGATCAACAGTGCCATCAGTGCCGCCGCGATGAAGGCGATCGACGATGGCTGCGACGTAATCGG
This sequence comes from uncultured Gemmatimonadales bacterium, assembly GCA_963807645.1. Classification (GTDB taxonomy): domain Bacteria; phylum Gemmatimonadota; class Gemmatimonadetes; order Palauibacterales; family Palauibacteraceae; genus Benthicola. The sequence goes on along the minus strand of CAWECO010000001.1, from coordinate 234,015 downwards.
CATCCTGGATGGTTGGGAACACCTGATCGCGGGTCGCACCGATATGGTCCGTCAGCTTCACGTCGCCGACGTGTCGCGGATCCACACGGAAGGGGGGTCGATTCTGCGTACGTCGCGGGCCAACCCCACCAAGACACCCGAGAGCCTGGAGCGCACCGTGAAGGCGCTGCGGGAGCTCAGCCTGTCCGGCCTGGTGACGATCGGCGGTGACGACACCGCTTTTGCCGCCCGCGAGGTGGCCGAGGCGGCGGACGGCACGATCCGGGTGGCCCACGTCCCCAAGACGATCGACAACGATCTGCCGCTTCCCGCGGACATGCCGACGTTCGGCTACGAGACGGCGCGCTGGGTGGGAAGCGACCTGTGCCTGAACCTGATGGAAGACTCGCGCACCACGAACCGCTGGTTCTTCGTGGTAGTCATGGGACGGAAGGCCGGCCACCTCGCCCTCGGTATCGGCCGGGCCGCCGGCGCCACGTGCACCATCATCGGTGAGGAGTTCGCCGGCGATCGGATCACGTTCGATGACGTGTGCACGATCCTGGAGGGCGCGATCCTGAAGCGACGGGCCCTCGGCCGGCGTGACGGTCTCGCGATCATCGCCGAGGGGATCGGCGAGAAGATGGACCCCGAGGAACTCGCCGCCCTTCCGGGCGTGCACGTGGAGTACGACGCGTACGACCACATACGGCTCGCCGAGATCCCGATGGAGACGATCCTCAAGCGAGCGGTTCAGAAGCGCTTCGCGGACAGGGGAGACAACGTCACGATCACGGATCTGCGGTTGGGTTACGAGCTTCGTTGCGCCAAGCCCATCACGTTCGACATCGACTACACGCGCACGCTCGGCTTCGGTGCTGCCCGATTCCTCCTTTCCGAGCCCAAGGATGAAGCGCTTCGGGTGGGCGGAATGGTGAGCCTGGGAAGGGGCGGTCACGTGCGGGTGCTTCCGTTCGACGAATTCCGTGATCCCGAGACGGGCCGTACCCGGGTGCGCAGCGTGGACACGGATTCGGAAGCGTATGAAGTGGCCCGCCAGTACATGCTCCGGCTGGAGAAGGCTGACCTCAAGGACCCCGACATGCTCGAGCGGCTGGCCCGGCAGGCTCGCACTGACACGACGACCTTCCGCAAGAAGTTCGGACCCGCCGTCGGCCTGGAGGAATGACGGCCGGCGACGTTCGAGCGGTCCTGTTCGACCTGGACGGAACGCTGATCGACAGCGAACGCCTGATTCTCGCCTCCTACCGGCACACCATGCGCGAGCACCTGGGACACGTGCCGCCCGAGGAGACCTGGAAGGCCACGATCGGACAACCGCTCGTGGTACAGATGAAGATGTTCGCGGAGCGGGCGGACCAGGTCGAGTCGATGATCCAGACCTACGTGGACCACAATCTGGCGAACCACGATTCGTACGTGCGCCCGTTCGCGGGAGTCCGGTCCGTGGTGGAGGCCATGCGGCGGGTCAGGCAGGACGCTGGGGATCGTCACGAGCAAGAAGCGACGGGCGACGCACATGGGGCTGGCGCGCTGCGACCTGCCGGCGGAATGGTTTGCGGCCATCGTCACCGCGGACGACGTGGAGCGCTACAAGCCCGAGCCCGAGCCCGTGTCTGAAGGCCCTCGAACCGATGGACGTCGGCGCGCACGAGGCCATGTTCGTGGGGGACAGCACGCACGACATGCGGTCGGGCCGGGCGGCGGGCGTCATCACCGCCGCCGCCCTGTGGGGACCCTACTCGCGTGCCCAACTCGAACCGACCGAGCCGGACCTGTGGTTGGAAGAGCCGGGCGATCTGCTGCCCGCGCTGGGACTCCCCCTGTGATCGCGGTCTGAGAGCCGAGCTGCCTCAGTCGGCAGCGGGCCCCAGGCCCACCGCCATCACGTCGTCCAGCGTTTCCGCGTAGACGAACTCGAGCGACTCCTTCACGCTGTCCGGCAGTTCGCTCACGTCCCCCTCGTTGTCCTTCGGCAGAACGATTCTCTTGATCCCGGCCCGCAGGGCGCCAAGGACCTTCTCTTTCACGCCCCCGATGGCCATCACCCGTCCCGTCAGGGTGAGTTCCCCGGTCATCGCCAGGTCGGCGGCCACCGGTCTTCCGCTCAGGGCGCTGATCATCGCCATGGCCATGGCGACTCCGGCGGACGGCCCTTCCTTGGGCACCGCACCGGCCGGAACGTGGATGTGGATCTGATGGTCCTTCAGCATCTTGTCGCCGATTCCGAGCGCCTCGGCATGGCTGCGGGCGTAGGTCAGTGCGGCCTGTGCGCTCTCCTTCATGACATCGCCCAGCTGTCCGGTAAGAACGAGGCCGTCCTTGCCCTCCATCGCCGAGCACTCGATCCGCATGATGTCGCCGCCCACCGGGGTGTAGTACATGCCGGTCGAAACGCCGACCGTATCCACGGCCAGCTTCTTCTCGGGGTGAACCTTGGGCTGACCGAGCAGGTCGGGCAGGTCGTCCACGTCCACTTTGACCGACTCGGTGTCGCCGCCGGCGATCTTCCTGGCGCTTTTCCGAGCGATGGAGCCCAGTTCACGTTCCAGGTTTCGCACGCCGGCTTCGCGCGTATAGCTCGACACCACTACCTCGAGCGCATCGGCCGTGAGCTCCAGTTGACCTTCATCGAGGCCGTTCAGGTCCAACTGCCGGGGCAGCAGGTAGCGTCGCGCGATCTCGAGCTTTTCCTGCGCCGTATAGCCGACGAACTCGATCGCCTCCATCCGGTCCTTCAGGGGCCCCGGGATCTGGTGAGGGAAATTCGCCGTGGCGATGAACATCACATCGGACAGGTCGAACGGGATGCCGAGATAGTGATCGACGAAGGCGTCATTCTGCGCCGGATCCATCACTTCCATGAGCGCGGCCGACGGGTCTCCCTGGAACGAGATGCCCAGTTTGTCCACCTCGTCCAGCAGGAACACCGGATTCTTGCTGCCAGCCCGCTTCAAACCCTCGATGATGCGGCCCGGAAGAGCTCCGACATACGTGCGCCGGTGACCCCGGATATCCGCTTCATCGCGCGCCCCGCCGAGGGAAACGCGCACGTACTTGCGGCCCATCGCGTCGGCGATCGACTTGGCGATGGACGTCTTACCCGTGCCTGGAGGCCCTACGAACAGGACGGTCTGTCCGGTCCGGTCGTCCGCTTGCCCGGGGCTCTTGCCGCCGGACTCGACGTCTGACCCCTCTTCCGCCTCGGCGTCCGCGTCCGGAGCGCTCTCATCCGCACTCTCGTCACCGTCGTCACCCTCGTCGTCGTGGGTGTGATTGCGACGTTCCTGCAGGCCGCGGACCGCCAGGAAGTCGAGAACCCGATCCTTCACGTCCGACAAGCCGTAGTGGTCCCGCTCCAGGATCTCCTCGGCCCTCTTCAGGTCGAGGCGGTCCTCGGTGCGCACGCTCCACGGGAGGTCGGCCACGGTTTCCAGAAAGGTGCGGATGACCTGTGACTCAGCCGCTTCTCGCGGGATACGCTCCAACCTGCGCAGCTCCCGCTCGACCTCGGTACGCGCCTCCTCAGGAAGATCGAGTGCTTCGAGCCGCTCGCGGAGTTCCTGGATCTCCTCCTGGTCCCCATCGTCTCCGAGCTCACTCCTGATCGCCTTCATCTGCTCACGCAGAAAGACCTCGCGCTGCCGCTCGCCGAGCTCTTCCTGCACCTTGCTGCGAATCTGCGCCTGCGCCTCGAGCACCCCGATCTGACGCTGGAGGTGGAGAAGGAGCTTCCGAAGCCGGTCCTCCACGGACAGGGTCTCGAGAAGATCCTGTTTCTCGGGCACCTCGAGCTCGGTGTAGAAAGCCACCAGGTCGGCCAGTTCTCCGCCACTGGTCGCGCCGCCAAGCAGGTGATCCACGATCTCCTTCGGCACGCCTCGCAGCCGGCTGAGCTGAGCCGCCCGTTCCCGCACTTCCTTGTGCAGGGCGGCGTAAGCCGGGTCCTCGTCATCCAGGGGCGGCATGTCCTGCATGCGCCGGACGACCGCTTCCACGAACTCACCGCGTTCGGTGAACTCGAGCACCGCGCCCCGTCCGGTGCCCTGCACGACCAGTTGAATCCCCCCGGGAACCCGCTGCATCTGCGCGATACGGCAGATCGTTCCGATTCGGAACAGGTCTTCCGGCGAGGGGTCCTCTGTTTCGGCATCCATCTGCGACACGGCGATCAATCGCTTCGACCCCTGCAGCGCGTGCTCGATCGCGGCCAGGGTCTTCTCGCGACCGGCGGCGATGGGAGCGGCGACGGAGGGAAAGACGACCGTGCCGCGCAGCGGAAGCACGGGAAGGCGCGCCCGCTCCTCGCAGCGACTCCTCGGAATCGTCCTCTGTCTCCACGTCATCTTCCCAGGCGATGTGGACATCCTCCATACCGGTGGGAAGGTCCTCGGATTCCGTTTGGAACAAGGTAAAGGAGGGTGTATTCTTCTGATCGTGCATGATCTGAGATCTCGTTCCCGTTTATTGTGGTCGACCTCGATCTCCGTCGCCTTCCGGACGACGGACGATCGGGCCGCCTCGTATTCTATCGTGTCCGGCGCTCGTTGTGCAGGAACCGGGCCCGTCGGCAGCGCCGAATTCGGTCCACAATGCGCCTTTCTGGCATGGAACCGTCCGTGAGCCCGAACCAGTTCCGCCAAGCCGGCAGAGCCTCGCGGCCGACCCGCCCAGCGGGGACGCTGGCCCGAGCGCTCGCCGCCGCGGTTGTCGGTCTCGCGGCCTGCTACCCCGGACCCGTCGATCCGGTCGGCCTTCCGACGCCGCCTCCTCCTTACGTGCGTGTGCCATACGTCCAGAACGTCACGGACAGCGGCGCTTCGGCGCTATGGATGAGTCAGCCCGGTTCCATCGATACCGCCTGGTACCGCATCCCGGACGTCGATTCCACCTGGACTCAGGCGCAGGTGCGGGACCACCACCAGGGAACGAGCCGCGCGGACTTCCAGCCCCTGCCCGCCGCCACCACGGTGGAGTACGTGGTGTCCGCCGCCGGCACGCGAATGGGTCCGCACGCCTTCAGGACGGCCCCGCCGCAGGGAACCGCGGATGAGAAGGTGCGCGTGCTGCTGTTCGGGGATTCGGGCTGGGGCGGGCCGCAGCAGATCGAACTCGCCCGCCAGATGCGGAGGGATGAGTGGGACCTCGCCATCCACGTGGGCGACATCGCGTACGACGACGGCGCGGAGGCAGAGTTCACCGAGCGACACTTCCGTGTCTACGCCCCGACTTTCGCGTCCACTCCGTTCTATCCCTCGGTAGGGAACCACGATATCCGGGCGGACGGCGGCCAGTCGTACGACGGCGCGTTTCTGTGGCCTGAGCCGGCCCCCGGTAAACGCTATTTCGCGTTCCGATGGGGGCGGATCCAATTCGTGTCGATCGACACGTCCAGTCGGACCGAGGATGTACGCGGGCTGCGGAACGGCACGGGTGCGCAGTTCGACTGGCTGAAGGGAGTACTCGAGGCCGCCGCTGCCGACAGCACGGTCGATTGGATCATCACCTTCCAGCATCATCCGCTGTACAGCCACGCCATCGGAATCAGCGGGCACGAGCTCGATCAGGACCTGCGGAACCACCTCCTTCCCCTGTACGAACGCTACGGTGTGGACCTCGTCACGGCCGGGCACGATCATCACTACGAGCGAACCTGGCCGATCCGGGAAGGCCGCCGGGTAGGCGGTGGGTGCGGGCCGGTGCACGTCCTGTCCGGCGGAGGCGGGGCCTCGCGTTACGCCCGCGACATCACGAACACCATCCTTCTCGCGACGGCGCAGCGAGTCTACCAGTACGTCGAACTCACGGTCGGCGCCGATCGCATCGGGGCCCGGACGATCGATCGCGGCGGCCAGGTCGTGGACGAGTTCAGCGTGGTTCGGTACGCCGGAGCGGACGGGCTGCCGGAGCGTTGCTCTCCGTGAGGTCTTCAGCGAGTCGCGTACCATTCGCCGGCCTGACGGGCGCTCTTCTGCTGCTACTGGGGGTCATGGAGGGGCTGGCCCCGGCTGTCGCGCGCGGCCAGGACGCTCCAACCGCACCGGCCGATTCCGCCGCGCCCGCCGACACGATTCCCCGGGGCCCGGTTACGCCGGCCGAAGCGGACGCGATCCGCGATACCCTGCAACGTCCACCGGCCCAGTACTCGGCCGACTGGGTGGACGTCGTCGAGTTTCCGCTCAAGGTCATCGGCTGGCCGCTGGACCTCGTGCTGGTTCGGCTGCCCGCGTGGCTGGTCGGTCAGACTCACCGCGCCGCGTCCCCCGAGTGGTCTCGTGCGGGCCTACCGGGCCGCGTCCGAATGGGGCCTCAAGCCGACGATCCGGACGACCATCGGTCCTCGGAGTGCCGCGGCCCTGGAGCTGCAGTTCGACCGCTACTACCCGTTCTACGTGCATGCCGCGGTGTCTCGTCGTCTCTCGCAGCGGTACCGGACCGGGATCATCCTGAACGGTCGTACCACGTGGCTGACCTCGGAAGCGAAGTGGCAGCGAGACGCGCAGACTCCGTTCTACGGCATTGGTTCGGGCACAAGCGCAGACGACCGCTCGTTCTACCGGCGCGACTGGTGGGATGTGGTGGCTCGCACCGGGCTCAAGGTCTCGCCGGCGTTCATCGTCGCGGGGGGCGTGGCCTACGAGCACAACGAAATCGACGATCCGATCGGGACGTCCAGTTCGATCTTCCGCGACTTCCCCGCCGATTCACTGTACGGGGCGAGCCAGACGACCGAGTACCTGCGCCTCGAGTTCAGTGGCACCCTGAACCTGACCCGGTGGCAGGACTTTCAGCAGACGGGGGTCACCGCCGGCGTGGCGGCCCGCTCGTTCTTCGGTCTGACCGGCACCGACTCCGACTTTCGACTGCTCACTGGTTTTCTACAGACGTATCTGCCGGTCAACGGCCAGCAAATGTTAGCCTTCCGTGTGATCTCGGACATCTCCAGGGACGATGGGGGTGAAGGCGTGCCGTTCTACCACCTCTCCGGTCTTGGCGGAAGTCGCAGCGCACTCGGCTTTCCCTCCCGGCGGTTCGTGGACTACGACATGCTCTCCTTCATGTCCGAGTACCGATTCGAGGTGTGGCGGGAACTGCATAGCCGGATGCGGGCCGAGACGTTCCTGTTCTTCCACTACGGGGCGGTGGGCGAGACGATCGGGAGCATCGACGGAGGCGACTGGCAGCCTTCGTACGGGTTGGGTCTGCGCCTCAGCCGGCCGACGGCGATGCTCGGGCTGGCCTACCTGGGTTTCAGCGCCGAGGGCATGACGGCGGGGATCAGGGGCTCATGGCCATTCTGACGCTTCGACGCCGGCCGCTCGGGGCGGCAGGGTTTTCGTTCTGCGCCGTGCTCACCGGATGCGCCGGCCAGGTTCCGGTGCCCGAGCGGCCTCAGCCCATCGCGTACGCCGACACTCTCCCGATCGAGGAACCCGCCTACCGGGAGCCGCTCGAGGCGCCGCTCCTGGTGCGCGATGCGATCAGCGGACAGGTGGCGAAAGGCATCAGCGTTCGCCGGCTGGTGAACGAGAACCACGAGGCCCTGAACGTCACGCGATTCGATGACGTCGTGAACTCGGCATGGTTCGAGCACCGGAACGGCCGGCAACGCATGACTTCGGACGACGTCTTCCGCGGGCCGACGACCGCGGTGGGCCCCGACACCACCGGGCCGATCGTGCTCACCCAGGCGAAGCTGCAGGGAATTTCGCCCGGCTTCCATATCGAGGATTCCCGCGGAGTCCGCTACGTCGTGAAGTTCGACCCGCTGGGGTTCCAGTACCTGAGCAGCTCCGCGGGCGTGATCGCCAACCGGCTCATGCACGCGGCCGGATTCCACGTCCCCGAGGACTACATCTTCCGCTTCCGGCGGGAGCACATCACCGGGGTGAAGGAGGGAGCCACCTACCAGGACGAGGAGTTCGTGGAGCATCCGCTGGGCATGGAGCTGGTGGACGAGATCCTGGCCCGGGTCGATACGCTGCCCGATGGGCGCTTCCTGGCGGTGGCCAGCCAGTACGTTCCCGGTCCACCGCTCGGCCCCTTCCACTTCTCCGGGACGCGGATGGACGATCCGAACGACTGGTACGCGCACGAGCATCGCCGCGACCTGCGAGGACTCTACGTAGTGTCGTCGTGGGTGAATCACGTGGACATGCGTTTCGCGAACACGATGGACGCGTTCGTGCCACCCGGATACGTGCGCCACTACCTGATCGACTTCGCGGCCAGCCTCGGAAGCGGCACGATCCGGCCGCATAATCCACGCGAGGGTGCGGAGTACAACTTCGACTTCTGGCAGACAATGGGGCGCATGTTCACGCTCGGGTTCTACCGGCAGGGCTGGGAGAGCGAGCCGTTCGCCGTGATCGACCCGTCGATCGGCTGGATGCAGGTCGACACCTTCGACCCGGCGGGCTGGAAGGCCAACTGGCCGAACGAGGCGTTCGTCAACATGACCGTGCGCGACGGCTACTGGGGCGCGAAGCTCGTAGGGTCGTTTACCGACGCCCAGATCCGGGCAGCGGTCCGCGCTGGGGAACTGCCGAGCGAGTTCGCGGCGGACACGCTGGCCGACATCCTGCGCTATCGGCGGGATCGGATCGTGGAGTACTGGTACGGACGCGTGACGCCGGTCGAGAACGTGGGGGTGGCCGTGAATGGAGGGGCTGCCGACGGCTTCACGCTCGGTTTCGACGACTACGGGATACGCGACGGGGCGTGGACCGCCGACGGCGTCTCCTATCGATGGAAGTTCGAGCACGAAGCCCTCGGTCGCCGGTGGGAGGGGGTCTCGGACGCGCGAGCGGAGGTTCGCCAGAGCCTGGTGGTCAGTCCTTCAAGTGCAGAGGACGCGTCCGTCGGACAGGCAGAATCCGCGGGCGGCCTGACCACGCTCGCGATCACCGTGATGGGGCCCGGAGATCGGCGCGGAGAATCCGCGACCGTCTACTTGGACTGGGATGCTGAAGCGCGCCAGTACCGGGTCGTGGGACTGGAGCACTGATGCCGGTCGCCAAACCCGACGTGCCCGGTGAGTTCGACCGGGTCGCACGCAGGTACGAACTTCTCACGGGCCTGAACCCGGGATACCGACGTCATCTGAGACTCAGCGCTTCGCGCCTGCCGGCCGCACCCGATGCCCGGATTCTCGACCTGTGCTGCGGGACGGGGGCTTCGACCCGGGCGCTTCTGGCCGAGCACCCGGCCGCGCGCGTGATCGCGGCGGACGGTTCCTCCGGCATGCTGGACCAGGCACGCCGGCGCCTGCCGGAGGGGAGGGTCGAGCTCTTCCAGGCCGATGCCATGAACCCGGCGGCATCGGGAATCGAAGGTCCGTTCGACGCCATCCTGATGGCCTACGGGATCCGTAACATGTCCGATCCCGACCGTTGCCTGGCGGGCCTGCTCGATCTCCTCCGTCCGGGGGGCACGATCTGTTTCCACGAGTACTCGGTCGCCGAATCGGTCCGGGCCCGCGCGACCTGGAACGCGGTGTCGCTGGGGTTGATCATCCCGGCGGGGTTCGTGACCTCCGGTACCACCCGGATCTACCGGTATCTGAGACGCAGTGTCCTGGATTTCGATGGCGTCAGCGCGTTCGAAGAACGTCTGCGCACGGCCGGATTCACCGAGGTGAGGACCGAGCCGATGGACGGCTGGCAGCGTGGCATCGTGCACTCCTTCCTGGCCCGGCGGGCCGAGGCGGCAGCGTGACAAGGGTCCGTGACGGCAGGCAGCCATTTCCGCAGCGGCCGGGCAACCGGGATTCCGTTCCGGATGGAACCACGGCCCTCGTCGTGGGCGGCGGGCTTGCCGGAATCGCGGCGGCCTGCGCTCTCGCCGAGCGCGGCGTTGGGGTGACCGTCGTGGAGCGAGAGGACTCGCTGGGTGGCCGGCTTCGCACCTGGTCCGAGACGCTTCCGGACGGTTCGAGCCTGCGGATGGAGCGCGGTTTCCACGCCTTCTTCCGGCAGTACTACAATCTGCGCGAGCTGCTCCGGCGCGTGGACCCGGACCTGAGCCGGCTGGTTCGGCTCCGGGACTACCCGGTTCTGGCTCCCGGCGGGGAGATCCAGTCGTTCGAAGACCTGCCGACCCGCCCTCCCTGGAACATCGTGTCACTGGTCCGAAGGGCGGAGACATTCCGATACCGCGACCTGCTCAAGGTCAACGGACTCGCCGCGCTCGACATGCTGAGGTTCGATCCGGAGCGCACGTACGAGCGACATGATGGCGCCACGGCACGCGAATACCTGGACTCGCTCCGGTTTCCGCCCGCCGCCCGCCGCATGATGTTCGACGTCTTCTCGCACTCCTTCTTCAATCCAGAGGAGGAGATGTCGGCCGCCGACCTGCTGATGATGTTCCACTTCTACTTCATGGCGAACCCCGAGGGCCTCGTATTCGATGTACTGGACGACGAGTTCGAGGCTTCTCTGTGGACTCCGTTTCGGACCTACCTCGAAGGGATGGGCGTCCGGTTCCTGCTCGGCGCGGAGGTGACATCGATCCGGCGCCCGGACGGTGCCCGGTGGACCGTCGAATGCCGGGATAGCGGCGGGCCGAACGGAAACACCGAAGATGCCGACCTGGTCGCGCTCGCCGTGACCGTGCCGGGCCTACAGCGCATCGTGGAGGCCTCACCGGATCTCGGCACCCCGGAGTGGAGGCGCAAGGTCGAGGACCTGAGCCTCACGCTCCCGTTCGCCGTGTGGCGTTTGTGGCTCGACCGCCCGGTGCATTCGGATCGGCAGCCGTTCGTCGGCACAGCCGGCTACGCCTACCTCGACAACATCTCCGTGTACGAGCGATTCGAGGCGGAGAGCCGCCGCTGGGCCGACTCCGCGGGAGGATCGGTCGTGGAACTGCACGCGTACGCCGTGCCGGAGAACGTCGGTGAGTCCGAGCTGCGGACCCGCCTGCTGGAGGGACTGCACGACCTGTATCCGGAGACTCGTGACGCCAGGGTCCTGCACGAGGTCTTTCGCGTGGACCGCGACTGTCCGGCCTTTCCGCCCGGGGGACACGCCGGGAGGCCGGGGGTCGAGACGCCTGCGGAAGGGGTGGCGCTGGCGGGGGACTTCGTCCGGCTGCCGTTTCCCACGGCCCTCATGGAGCGGGCCACGGCTTCGGGCTTCCTGGCGGCCAACCACCTGCTCGCCCCGTGGGACGTGCGGACAGAACCGATCTGGTCAGTGCCCCTGCTCGGACCCCTCGCCCGCCGGCGCTGAGAGCGCACGCCCGGCCGCCGGCGCCTGTCCGGTGCGCAGGGCATAGCGGCGTTCGGCGTACGCGGCGTCTTCCACCCACAACTTCCGCTGCGACTTGCGGATGAAGGGCCGGATGAGACCCGCTGCCCGGATCGCCTTATGGAACCCGGGCCGATCCGACGTGGCCAGCGTAGCCTCGATGATCGCCGATCGGCCCGTTCGAAGCGGGGTGGCGTGGGTCTCGACCACCGAGCCGGTCCCTTCGCCACCGACGATCGTCATGGTGATCGTTCGGGGGTCGGGGCAGTGGAAGGTGGCGTCCACTTCGATCCCGAGCCGGTCGGTCATCCCGTATACCACGCGGACCAGCAGACGGCCTCCTTCGACCCCGATCACCTTCAGGCGCTTGAACGTGTGCGGGTGATAGTAGACCCCGTGCCACGGGTCGAGCCGGTTGGCGATCACGTCACGCGGCTCACAATCCGCCTCCAATCGCATCACCGAATCGATGAACGTGTCGGGCCTGGGCGCAATGATCGGTCTCGGAGTCGGAGGGTCACCTGCCGGGTCCTCGCCCGCGAGACCCTCCAGCCGGACCCAGCACAGCACGCCATCGTCAAACGCGTCGAAGGGGCACCAAGCCCCGTGCTTCTCCGTGCCGAGCTCCAGGCCATGCCAGGGGCACACGATGCGTCCGTCACGTACCGGGCCCTCGGCCAGGGAGGCGCCCATGTGCGGACAGGCGTTGGGGGCTACCCGGAGCTCCGGGCCGGCCCGCCAGGCCACCAGCTCACAGCCCTCGACCCAGAAGCGACGTGGCTGGCCGCCGATCGACCGGCTGGAGTCCAGCACGTACCAACCCCCGGACGGCAGCGTGAGGGCGGCGCGAAGCTCCCGCTCGATGCGATGCGGGTTGGCCTGCACCCAGTCCGGACCGCGCAGTTCGGGGGGCAGCTCCGAGGGGAGAGGCGACAGCGGATGTCCGACCGTCTTCAGTTTCGGCATCAAGTTCTCCGCAACGTTTCTCGCAGGGCGGGTCCGAGGTCCCGCAGTGCCTGCCCGACGAGGGGCGAAGCGGGCAGCGAACGCATCACCGCCACCTTGTCGGCCGGCGTGCCGCCATCGAACAGGAATCGGGCCATGGGTTCCGGCGCTACGCGTTCGAACATGCTTCGGAACATCTCGGGCGCCTGCCCGGGGCACCGGTCAAGGTAGGACAGGAACACCCGGTCGAGAAACGCCGTGGCCCTGGGGTAAGGACGGCCGGGAGGCATGGACCGGTCGACCCCCGCCCGAGCGGTGTATACGGCCAGGCGACGCGAGTGGCGCTGGATGGCGAGAAACGCATATCCCGTGGCCGGCCGCGCGAGACCGGCCCGGACGCCGATGTTCGTGACCCGCGGGCTCGGCGACACGGGGGGCGGGAGGGTGCTCATGGGAATGGCCCCCCTCTCCCGGTGCCGCTCGTTCCAGCTTCCGACGCCCAATCTCTCCTTCAGGTATCCGACGATCGTTTCGACGTACTCGCCCTCCGGCCGCGGAGCGCCACCGAAGAACGTGTCCTCCACGAGCGCGGTCCGCTCGTCCAGCGGAAGAACGTACATGAATCGGATATCCGGGCCGTCCATGACACGGAAGTCCATCAGTGTGGCGACGGAGGGGTCGAACACGGGGCGATCGGCCTCGACCTCGAGCCCCACGAAGTGCTGAAGCCAGTGGATCTCGCCAACCGGGACCGAGCCCGGCTTCGGGGGCCGGCTGTCGAACGCGCGCCGCGCCTCGAACTCACCATCGCCGGTCACGGCCGCCACGCCGGTATCGGTCTCGCGAAAGCCCTCGACGGAGGTCCCCGCGCACCAGCCGGACGTTCGGGCTGCGCTCGAGGCGCTCCAGGGCGAGGTCGTAGAAGGCATCCGCCGGGATACAACGGTACGCGACCGACCGGGACCCACGCTCGACCTCCCCCGCGGAGGTGATCACCTTCCACCGGTGCCACGAGTGGCTGACGGCCGCGACGAACGGGTGCTCGAGGCCGGACCAGTAGCACCAGGTCCGATCGCGAACGTGGGTCTCGCGACGATCGAGAAGGACGATCTCCAGGTCGGACGCACCGGCATCCAGCAGGTGCACCGCCAGGCTGAGCCCCGCGCAGCCGGCCCCGACGATGAGTACGTCCGCATCCATCCGCGTCAGTCCTCCGGAAAGATCTGGCCGCGCCCGGCGACGACACTCTCGCAGGTCGTCTCGTCAGGCACGGGCACCCAGACGAACGTATTCCGCTTCGGGTCGGGATTGTATTCGAACTTCGGCGTGAACGCCTTGAGAACGGCGTTGGTTGCGCCGATCACTACCTGGTCACCGGCCCCGATTACGGTTCCGGCGATGCTGCCGTCGCTCCGGGCGGCACCGAGGAACCCTCGCACGAGCCTCTGTACCAGGTACACCTGCCCGCTGACGAAACCGTCGACTTCGACCGTCACACCGGGATGTCCATCGCCGTCCGGATCGGTGACTCGAGGGTCATCCGGGTCCGTGGGAAGCGGGTCGCCGGCCGGGTCATCGAGTCGGGCGCCCAGCACCATCACGTGCTCGGCGACGTGCACGGACTCGCCGTCACCCGACGAGTCCATCGAGAGCGGGGATTCCCAGGCGGGCATGGCGGCCACGAACTCCGGTCCAAGCGACGTGCGCACCCGGCCCAACGGTTCCTGCTCGACGAGGCAGTAGCGGCTCTCGACGGTGAGTCCCGCTTCGGATCGCTCCACCCGATGCAGGAGGAAGCTGGTCGTGCGGACCCGGAGGTAGCGGTTCGAGGGCCGAGTCAGGGCTCGATTGGACACGTACTGCCGGCCGGCATACAGACCCGGAGCCACGGCGTTGGCCGGCTCTTGCGCTGCCCCGGCAACCGGCCGGATCGCGAGCAGGGTGAGACACAGGATTGTGGTGCGCACGGTCTGGTTCATTTCTATTCCAGGGCCTTCGACCAATTCGCCGGCTGGTGAACGACAGTTGCGTACTGCCGGGTTCCGGGCGACGCTACCCGCGCGCTGCGTCCCATGCAACGCCGCCGCCTGTGGAGCGCCCGGTTGGGACGGTCGCAGGCGACCGGTACATTGGGCTCGCGATACGGGGCGACGATGAATCAAGCATGCGGGGAACGTTGACAGCAGATACAGATGGCAGAGCGCACGCCGTAGTGATCGGATCCGGGTTCGGAGGCCTCGCCGCGGCCGTCCGACTCGGCGTCCGCGGCTATCGGGTGACGATCCTGGAGCGGCTCGACCAGCCCGGCGGAAGGGCCCGAGTATTCGAGCAGGACGGCTTCACGTTCGATGCCGGTCCCACGGTCATCACGGCGCCCTTCCTGTTCGAGGAGCTCTGGGAACTCTGCGGCCGGCGGCTCGAGGACGATGTCGACCTGCGGCCCGTCCACCCGTTCTACCGCATCCGGTTCGACGACGGAGACGTGTTCGACTACTCGGGCGACGCCGAGCTGATGCGAAAGGAGATCCGCCGGTTTTCGCCGGAGGACGAAGACGGGTATGCGCGCTTCCTCGCCATGAGCGAGCGGATCTTCAACACCGGTTTCACCCGCCTGGGTCACGTGCCGTTCGACTCCGTCTGGGACATGGCGCGCATCGTTCCGGACATGATCATGCTCCAGAGCCACCTGACCGTGTACCGCCTGGTGGCCAAGTTCATCAAGCATCCGAAGCTCAGGCAGGTCCTGAGCTTCCACCCGCTGCTCGTCGGCGGCAACCCGTTCGCCACGACCTCGATCTACACGCTGATCGCTTACCTCGAGCGCGAATGGGGCGTTCATTTCCCGATCGGAGGCACGGGGGCCCTCGTACAGGGGCTGCTGGACCTGATCGATGGCCTGGACGGTGAGCTTCGCCTGAACGCCGACGTGGCCGAGATCGTGGTGGAGGGTGGGAGAGCCCGGGGCGTGCGGCTGCAAGACGGTGAGACGATTGCGGCGGACGTGGTCGTCTCGAACGCGGATTCCGCGTGGACATACCGACACCTGGTTTCTCCCGCCGCCCGTAAGCGGTGGACCGATCGCAAGCTCGAGAACTCCCGCTACTCGATGGGCCTGTTCGTCTGGTATTTCGGGACGAAGCGGCAGTATCCGGACGTGGCGCACCACTCCATCCTGCTCGGGCCTCGGTACAAAGGCCTGCTCGACGACATCTTCGGCGCGCGACTGGCCACCGACTTCAGCCTGTACCTGCACCGGCCGACGGCCACCGATCCGAATCTCGCGCCCGAGGGAATGGACGGGTTCTACGTGCTGTCGCCCGTCCCGAACCTGGAGTCGGACGTGGACTGGGAAACGATGGCCGAGCCGTACCGGCAAGCGATCGAGTCACACCTTGCCGACACGGTCATGCCGGGACTTGGCGACGAGATCATCACCTCTCGCGTCATGACGCCGCTCCAGTTCCAACACGAGCTCCTGGCGTTTCGGGGCGCCGCCTTCAGCTTCGAGCCCGTCCTCAGCCAGAGCGCCTGGTTCCGGCCGCACAACCGCAGCGAGGAGGTCGAGGGCCTCTACCTGGTGGGTGCGGGCACCCACCCGGGAGCGGGCGTGCCCGGCGTGCTGTCGTCGGCCCGAGTCCTGGACTCCGTGGTTCCCGACCCGGAGTCCCGCCGATCGTGATCGAACACGCCGATCCGATGACGCCGCCGGTGCTGGCCGAAGACCGGCGGGCGTGCCGGCGGCTGCTGCGTGAGGGTTCCAAGAGCTTCTACGCCGCCTCCATGCTGCTGCCATCGCACGTGCGAGATGACGCGGGCGCCGTGTACGGCTGGTGCCGCGTCGCGGATCACGCGGTCGATCGGACGGATCGCCCCGCGGCGGCCCTCGAGTCGATACGGACAGGGCTGGAGCGCGTATACGTGGGCCGGCCACAGGGCGCCGTGGAGAGGGCCTTCGCGGACGCCGTCTTCCGGCACCGAATTTCGCGCGACATTCCGGAAGCCATGCTCGAAGGCTTCGAGTGGGACGTGACCGGCCGGCGCTACGAGACCCGGTCCGAAGTGATCGATTACTGCGTGCGCGTCGGCTCGACGGTGGGGGCGATGATGACGACCGTGATGGAACGGCGGGATCCGGAGACAATCTCGGCGGCGTGCCGGCTCGGGGTTGCGATGCAGCTGACGAACATCGCTCGCGATGTGGGCGAAGACGCGCGAACCGGCCGCCTGTACCTGCCGCTGGATGCGCTGCGGGAGGTCGGAGTCGATGCCGATGCGTGGCTGGCATCGCCGGCGCCCGTGGACGGTGTCCGCGCCACGGTCGGGGGCCTGCTCGACGATGCGGATGACCTGTACGCTTCCGCGTGGTCCGGCATCGAGTGCCTGCCGCCAAGGTGCCGGCCGGCGATCCGGGCCGCGGCCCTGGTGTACGCCGAGATCGGACGGAAGGTGCGGGACGCGGACTGCGACAGCGTGACGAAGCGGGCCTGGACGGGGAAGGCGGAAAAGGCCTGGCTTCTGGCGCGTTCGTTCGGGCACCGTCCCGGGGCGTGGACACGGTCCGGACGCGCGGACACTGAATCGCCGAGCGTGGAACTCGCCGACGCCAGCGCCCGGTTCCTGGTGGAGGCCGTGCACGGAAGTTGAACTCCAGAGGCACGACGGGTTACCATCCGGACCATGAAAGCAAACGGAGACAACTACTTCCGACGCGGGCTCGGCCTCAAGGCCGAAGTCAAGCCGCTCCTGGCCCAGGCGTACGGCAGCGAGATCGTGAGAGCGATCAAGGCTGCCGACTACCAGCTGACCGTCGGCCGGTTCACGTTCCGCATGGCCCGCAGCCTGGGCTTCTGCTACGGCGTGGATCGAGCCGTCGAGTACGCGTACGAGACGTGCACCAAGTTCGCGGGCCGGCGGATCTTCCTGGTGGGCGAGATCATCCACAACCCGCATGTGAACCAGCAGCTCAGCGATCGCGGTGTACGGTTCCTTCTCCCCGGCGAAGACGGAGAGTTCGACTTTTCGCCGGTGCGCGCGGACGACGTGGTCATCATCCCGGCCTTCGGCGTTCAGATCGCCGACCTCGACAAGCTGCTCGAGATCGGCTGCGTCCTCGTGGACACGACATGCGGCTCCGTGCTGCACGTGTGGAAACGGGTCGAGAGCTACGCGCGTGAAGGCTTCACGGCCGTGATCCATGGCAAGCACTTCCACGAGGAGACCCGCGCGACGAGTTCGCAGGTCCTGAAGTACCCGCAGGGTCGCTACCTGGTCGTCCGGGACATGGAGGAGACGGACCTCGTGTGCGGGTTCATCCGGGGCGAGGTGGAGGCATCGGTCATCCAGGCGAAGTTCATCGACAGGGCATCCGCGGGCTTCGACCCGGAGACGGACCTCGGGAGGATCGGGGTCGCCAACCAGACGACCATGCTGGCCTCGGAGTCGCTCGCGATCGCGGCTCGGCTGCGAGAGGCCATCATGGACCGCTACGGGTCCGATGAGCTTCCCGAACGGTTCCGGAGCTTCGACACGATCTGTTCCGCGACCCAGGATCGACAGGATGCCGTCAAGGACATGATGCAGGACCCGCCAGACGCGATGGTCGTGGTCGGCGGGTTCAACTCGAGCAACACCAACCACCTGGCCACCCTGTGCGCCCAGTCCACTCGCACGTTCCACATCGAGTCGGCGCGTGGCATCGACGTGGAGACGGGAGTCATCACGTTCAAGCGGGCGGGCACGCAGGAAATCGACGTGGAAGAAGACTGGCTGCCCGAGGGGCCGGTCGAGATCGGCCTCACGGCGGGCGCGTCGACCCCCGACAGCCTGATCGGCGAGACGGCCGAGAATATCCTGAAGCTGGATGGGGTCGATCCAGGGGTGATCGCGGCTGTCACGGCGGGCGAGCCTGCCTGAGAGCCAATTCCGATCAGCCGGCGAGCCGGCTGCGCGCCTCCCGGAGTTGGTCGCGAACGGCAGCCGCGGAGCTGCCCCCAGCGACGGAACGACGCTCCAGGGCAGCCGCCACGTCCCACCATGCGGGTCCGATCGCCGCGAGAGCCGGATCCACTGCGGCGGCCTTGTCTCCCACGAAATCCGAGAGGGGCCTTCCTTCGGCTCCCGCCTGCCGCACGAGTCGGCCGACGGCCTCATGAGCGGCCCGGAAAGGCAGGCCCTCCGCGGCCAGGAGCTCCGCCACATCGCCCGCCAGCATGTCCGGGGTAATCGACGACAGCGCGCGATCCGGATCGAAACGGAGCGTGGCGATCGTGCCGGCGAGCACGGCCAGTGTCTCCGCCAGCGACTCTTCGGCTGAAAACAGCGTCCGCTTGTCTTCCTGCAGGTCCTTGCTGTAGCCGGTCGGAAGTCCCTTGAGCGAAGCCAGGTATCCGGCGAGGAGGCCGAGCAGGGTTCCGCCCCTGGCACGCGCCAGTTCCGCGCCGTCCGGGTTGCGCTTTTGCGGCATCAGGCTCGACCCCGTGCTGAACGCGTCGGACAGCCGGACGAGCCCGAATTCGGCGCTCGCGTAAAGCACCAGATCTTCGGCGAGGCGGGACAGGTCGCTGGCGAGCTGCGTCCACGCGAAGAGGACCTCCGCCGCCCAGTCCCGGCTTCCCACCGCGTCGAGCGAGTTCTCGCACGGGCCGTCGAATCCGAGCGTTGCCGCCAGACGGTCGCGATTCACCGGTATCGTCGATCCGGTCCCGGCGGCGGCGCCGAGCGGGAGGCGGGCGACTCGTGCCCGGGCGTCCCTCAGACGCTCGCGTCCGCGAACGAGCGGCCAGTAATGGGAAAGCAGCCACTGGGCCGCGGTCGTGGGCTGCGCCCGCTGCAGGTGCGTATAAGCCGGGAAGGGGACGTCGACTCCAGTCTCGGCTGTCGAGAGAATGGCCTCCTGGACATCGCGCACCGCCGTGTCGATCCGGCGACAGGCGTCCATCGTCCAAAGGCGGGTATCGGTCGCCACGACGTCATTGCGCGAGCGGCCGATTCGAATCTGGCTGGCGTCTTCGCCGATTTCGTCCGTGAGCCAACGCTCGACCAGCGTGTGCACATCTTCATCCGGCTCGAGTCCGGGGTCCCCGGTACCGAGACGAGTCTCGACCGCGGCCAATCCGTCCACGATTCGAGCGTGACTCTCGGGTTCCAGAAGCCCGGCGGCCATGAGTTCGTCCACCCACGCCCGATCGACGGCCAGTTCATAGGGCCACAGCCGCCAGTCCAGGGGCAGGGAACGGTTGATTCGATCGAGCGCCGGTGCCGGTCCGTCCTCGAACCTGCCGCCCCACAGGCGCATCTCGCCGTCGTTGGTCATGTCAGACTCCGGAGCGTCAGTCGAGCCAGTCGCTGCCGGCCATTTCCTCGGGCTCCGGCGCCGGCGGCGGTACGGCGCCCGTCTCCCGGGCGTCCTCGAGCCGTGCCTGGCCCGCGAGTCGGTAGGGAAGGCCGAAGAGGCGAATGAAGCCCGTGGCATCGGCGTGGTCGTACAGGCCACCGCTCTCGAAGGTGGCATACTCCTCCCGGTACAGGCCGGTCGAGCTGGCGCGTCCGGCGACCGAGACGTTCCCCCGGCAGAGGAAGAGGGAGATCGATCCGTTCACGTGCCGCTGGGTCACGTCCACGAGGGCGTCGAGCGCCGCCTTTTCGGTGCCCCACCACCGTCCTTCGTAGACCAGGCGGGCGTACCGCATCGCGACCTCGTCCTTGAGCTCGAGGGTGCGCCGATCGAGCACGAGCTGCTCGAGCTCGCGGTGCGCCGCGTACAGGAGCGTGCCGCCCGGGGTCTCGTACACGCCGCGCGACTTGAGACCCACGATCCGGTCCTCCACCAGGTCCACCCGGCCCACGCCGTGCCGGCCCCCGATCTCGTTCAGGCGTTCCAGGAGCGGGAGCGCGGGCATGGGCTCTCCGTTCACCGTGACAGGCGTCCCGCTCTCGAACCCGATCTCCACCGTCTCGCCCTCCGCCGCCGCCGTCCGAGGATCGACGCTGAACAGGAACATGTCCGGCTCGGGTCTGGTGGTCGGGTCCTCCAGCGGCCCCCCCTCGTGCGAGATGTGCCACACGTTGCGGTCACGCGAGTACATCGAAGTCTTTGCGGGCGGGAGCGGAACTCCGGCGCGGCGAGCATATTCCTCGGCGTCCTTGCGACCCCGGATGTCCCATTCTCGCCACGGGGCGATCACGTCGAGGTCGGGCGCCAGCCACGCGAACGTGAGCTCGAACCGGACCTGGTCGTTTCCCTTGCCGGTGCATCCGTGAGACAGACCGGTAGCTCCGACCTGACGTGCCACGCGCACGACCTCGCGCGCGATGATCGGACGGGCCATGGCGGTGCCGAGCAGGTATTTCCGGCCATACACGGCGCTGGCCCGGAGTGTCGGCCAGATGAACTCCTCGACGAAAGCATCTCGCACGTCGACGACGTGACAGCCGACCGCTCCAGCGGAGGCGGCTCGCGCCTCGATACCGTCGAGATCTTCGAGGCCCTGACCGACGTCGACCACGACGCACTCCACCTCGGCATCGTAGTTCTCTATCAGCCAGGGTACGGCCACGGAGGTATCCAGCCCGCCCGAGTAGGCGAGTGCGATCTTTCCAGGTCCTGCCATGTCAGTTCTCCGGGCGGGTCAGGACGACGTCATCACTTCCGATTCCAGTTCCAACCGGCCCGAGAAGCCGCCGTCGAGCTCGTGCCAGTAACGCACCTGGTCCTCGCCGTACCTCCAGCAGAGGTAGACCGGGCGTCCCTCCCGCATCGAGTAGAAGTCGACGAGTCCCTGCGGGCCCTTGAACACGCAGCCGATCTGGCCCAGCTCTTTCAGGTACCCTTCGAGGCGGGCGGAAATCGTAGCGACGTCGGCCCGGAGGACGTTCAATTCCTCGGAGGCGGATGGATTCCGGCGGGCTCGCATGCGGACTTCCTTGAGGGTCGGAAGGAGTTCCTGCAGGCGATCATTCTCTTCGACGATGTCGGCCATGATGCGGCTTACCAGCGGGAGCGTGCGGTTGGCTTCCTCCACGGTAAAGAAACGTACGTCGCTCATCCGCGTCATTCCTGGCGTTCTCCCATGGGTTCGTCCACCGTCGCCTCGGCCGGTTCCTCGTCCATTGCCCGGCTCGCCGATTCTCGTTCCAGCATTCGTTCCAGGTAGCGCGCGGCTCGTCCCGCCACCCGAACCCGACCGTCCCTCTCCGGTTCGACTTCCGGGAGGTCCACGCGAAGCCCTCCCACAAGAGAGGCTCCGGCGTTGTAGAGCGCCACGGTGACGGCTGCCGTCACGCCTCCGGCGAGCCCGTACAGCACCGGGAAGACCGCGATCGACCAGAAGCCGAGGCGCGTAAGGATGTTCGGCTCGCTTCCCGGCGGTGGCTCCACGCTGGCCGCGACGGCCAGCACGAGTCCCACGAGGAACCCGATGAGGCCATACAGGACCATGGCCAGCTTGAAGGCCGACCGGATGCTGATTCTGCGAATTTCGACCTGCATGGCTGACAGCATATCACGCGGAAGGAGCCACCGCACCACCGTGATCGAGTGGCGCCGCCTGCTCCCCGCGAGGTATTGTGGGGACAGTCCGTGGGACCCGTCGAACCGAGAAAGTCAGTCATAGATGAACGAAGAAGACGCGCAGTTCCGTCGAGGAGGTCGAAGCGGTCGCAGCCGTGCTTCTCGATCCGGAGGCGAGCGAGGCTCTGGAAGCCGAAGACCGGAAGAAGCCGACCCCCGGCGGGGAACCCGATTGCCCGCGTTGCGCGATGAAGATGACGCGCAGGGTGGAGAAGTACCCCGCCCCACGCGGCGGGTCGTCACCGTTTCGAGTCCGGCTCGTCTGTCCGAACCGTGAGTGCCGGGCGTGGACCGTGTATGACTGGTAGGCCGGCAAGCGAGGGCAGTGCGCCGACTGTGCCTGACCACGATCGCGGCCATCGGGGGCGCCGGCGCGGCGCTCGGTACGGAAGTCGACCAGGCGTCCCTGGAATACGGCGGATCGAGCATCCGCGACATGCTCCGCTACCCGGCCCAGGCCTTCCAGGACTACTGGTACTACGTCGTTGGGGGAGTCGTGGTGTTGCTGCTGCTCAGGGCTTACCTCAGGAAGTAGAGTTGTCGGCAGACTGTGACCTTTTCGGCGTTCCGGTCGTCTTACTCAGTGAGGACAACGGGAGCGTCAGTCGGCTCGACTCTTACGCTCGGGCCGATCCCCACAACCCGCGACAAGCCTAACCTCGTCCGCGGGGCTGGCGCTCCCGCCTCTTCCCTACTGACCTCGAAACTCGGTGCAACGGAGGCCGTCGGCTCCAAGCCGGAACTCATCGACCGGCGATCCTCCCGCTGCCAGCGAAGCGCTCGTCTGCTCGTCTACGCGAGTCAGGGTCTCGTCTGTCGGACCCTCCAGGAACTCGACGAAACGACCCTCTCCACCGTCCACTTCGAAGGCCCAGAAGTGCGCCCCGAGTTCGCCAGCCACGCCGCCCGCGGCGGCGACCGCATCCCGATAGGCAATACGGTTCGCTGGATCGACGAGCCGGAACCGCATCCACAGGCGCCGAGGTTCGCTCATGAGGCGGCGTCCGTCTGAGGCCATTCGAACTCGCGAGCCCGAAACCGCTGACCCGTGACGCCAGAGGCCTCGTCCGAGGCCAGGTACACGAAGATGTCGGAGATTTCGTAGGGAGTCGGCACGCCGGCCGGATCCTCGGCCGGGTAGGCTTCGGCCCGCATCACCGTGCGCATGGCGCCCGGATCCACCGCGTTCGATCGAACACCGGCTTCGGTCAGTTCGCCGGCCAGCATCTCGGACAGAGCCTCGAGACCGTTCTTCGAGGCGCAGTAGGCGCCCCAGTTCGGGCGGCCGTGATCTCCGACGCCCGACGAGATGTGGATCATCGATCCGCCGGTGGCCGACGAGCGGCTCGATGCAGGCCTTCGCGACCAGGAAGGCGCCGTTCAGGTTCACGTCGATCACCGTGCGCCACTCATCAGCCGGATACTCCGAGATCGGCGCACGCGACTCCGAGGATCGACGCGTTGTTCACCAGCACGTCCACCCGGCCGAACTCCGCCACCGTGGCCGCGACCCATGCCGCCACGTCCGCCTCGTCCGTGACATCACAGCCGACGACCACGCACCGGCCGCCCGCCGCTCGCAGCTCGGCCGCCAGGTCCGCCGCGCCCTCCGGATGCCGCGCGCACAGCGACACGTGCGCCCCCTCTTCGACGAACCGTCTTGCCAGGTCCGCGCCCAGCCCCTTCGATCCGCCCGAGATCATCGCCACCTTGCCCTGCAGCTTCATGTCGTCTGTCATCCCTGTTCGCGTTCGTTCCACGCGCGCCATTCGTTGACGCGTCCCGTGCCCGCGGCTAGCCTTCGCGGGTCATGAGCGAGCCCACCGACTGGAATCAGCCGCCCTTCATCAAGGTCCCGCCGCCCGGTCCCCGGTCGCGCCGCCTCGCGGAGCGCCTCGCCGAGGTCGAGTCCCGCAACGTCACCTACCTCGCCGACGACTTTCCCATCTTCTGGGAGAAGTCACGGGGGAGCAACGTGTGGGACGCGGACGGAAACCGCTACGTCGATCTGTCGGGTGGGTTTGGCGTGGCCGTCGCCGGGCACCGGAACCGGCGCGTGATGCAGGCCCTTCGCCGGCAGATCGGTCGCCTCCCGCACGGGATGGGTGACGTCCACCCGCCGGCCCTCAAGGTGAAGCTGCTGGAGGCCCTGGCCGCCGTGTCTCCGATACCCGATCCGCGGATCGTACTGACGTGCTCCGGCGCGGAGGCGGTGGAGGTGGCGCTGAAGACGGCGCGCCTGGCCGACCGGGAAGCCCGGCGTGGTCGCGTTCGGCGGGGCGTATCACGGACTCACGTATGGCGCGCTGTCGGTCACCGACCGCGACCTGTTCCGGGCTCCGTTCGCCGACCAGCTCAATCCACACGTGCTGCGAGCCCCGTATCCCGATCCGTACCGACCGGCGCCCGGTCTCGACGCGGACGACCCCGGCGGCTCGGCCCTGGCTCACGTCCAGATCCTGCTCGATACGGAGGAGGGGTCCTCGGTCGGCGCGGTCATCGTGGAGCCGATCCAGGGAAGGGGCGGAGACATCGTCCCCCCGCCGGGTTTCCTCCGGGGCCTGGCCGACCTGTGCCGCGAGCGGGGCCTCCTGCTGATCGTCGGACGAGATCTACACGGGCCTCGGACGGGCCGGAAGCTGGTTCGCCTGCGAGGACGAGGACGTGGTGCCTGACCTGCTTTGCGTCGGAAAGGCGCTCTCGGGTACGCTGCCGATCGCCGCCTGCATCGGCTCGAAGGACGTCATGGAATCGTGGCCAACTTCGGGCGGGGAGGCGATTCACACCTCCACGTTCCTGGGGAATCCGCTGGCCTGCGCGGCAGGGCTCGCGTCCCTGGGCGAGATCAAGCGCCACGGCCTCGTCGAGCGATCCGCCGCCGAGGGCGAGCGCTGGCTGGGCGAGCTGCGCGAAGCCCTGGGCCGCCACCCCGCCGTGGGAGACGTTCGGGGACGGGGCCTGATGATCGGGATCGACCTCGTGGCCGATCGGTCCAGCCGGGAGCCGAACCGGGAGCTGGCGGGACACGTGGTCATCGAGGCCCTGCGGCGCGGGTGGATCGTCCTCGCGGGAGGCCCGGCCGGCAACGTCATTTCGCTTTCGCCGCCATTGTCCCTCAGCCGGGACCTGATGCGTGCGGCCACCCGTATGCTGGACGACGCGATCGGCGGCGCTGCAACCTGATCTCCGCTGCCTTCTGAGCCCGAAAGATGACGCGCCCCCGTCGCGGCGATACATTCCCGCCCCGTTTTCCGAGGACGGGATGACAGGAGGAGCAGGTCCGATGTCTCAAGCCGACATCACAGTCGAGGGAACGCCCAATCCGAACGCGGCGAAGTTCGTGGTGAGCGGAGCATCGCTTGGCACGAAGAGCCGCTCGTATTTCGGAGTCAGCGAGGCCGGAGGCGACCCTCTGGCGGCCCGCCTGTTCGGCGTGGACGGCGTACGGGCACTCCTCATCGTGGACAATTTCATCACGGTCACCAAGTCGGACGAGGTGGCGTGGGACGACATCGTGGAGGACATCACGTGGATCATAGGGGAAGCGCTGGGTTCATGAACCGAGCTCGATATGGCTGGATCGCAGGACTCGTCGCCAGTGGCGGCGTGTGGTGGGCAGACGGACGACGGCGAGACCGCGGAGGCCGAATACGAGGACTCCAGCGGGCTGAGTGTCGTCGCGGAGGCTCCCTTCAAGACGGCCTCCGAGCCGGCGGACCACCTGATCCACGAGGACGAGCCGCATTTCGGCGCTCTTCGGCAGATCACGTTCGAAGGTCAGAACGCGGAAGCGTATTGGTCCACCGACGACCAGTACATCATGTTCCAGGCGACGCCCCGCGGAGCGGAGTGCGACCAGCAGTACTCCATGCGCCCCGACGGCTCGGATCTCAGCCTGGTGAGCACGGGCACCGGCCGGACCACGTGCGGCTACTTCTTCCCCGGCAACGAGAAAATCGTCTACGGATCCACCCATCTGGGGGGCGAGGAGTGTCCACCCGAGCCCGACATGTCGCAGGGCTACGTGTGGGCGCTGTACGAGGACTACGACATCTTCACGGCCGACGCCGACGGCTCGAACCTGGTGCGGATCACGGATGCTCCCGGCTACGACGCCGAGGCCACGGTCTCACGCGACGGCGAGTGGATCGTGTTCACGTCCGCCCGCGACGGCGACCTCGAGATCTACAAGATGCGCACCGACGGTTCAGAGCTGACCCGGCTCACCGACACGCCGGGATACGACGGCGGGCCGTTCTTCTCGTACGACGGGACGAAGATCGTATACCGCGCGAGCCACCCCGAGGGCGACGAGCTGGCCGACTACCAGCGCCTGCTGGCGCAGGGCCTGATCCGGCCCTCGCAGCTCGACATCTTCGTGATGGACGCCGACGGCTCCAACAAGCGGCAGCTCACGGACAACGGCGCCGCCAACTTCGGACCCTACTTCTTCCCGGACGGTGAGCGGATCATCTTCTCGTCCAACCTGGGTGACCAGAACCGGCGCGAGTTCGACCTGTGGGCGATCAACGTGGACGGGACCGGTCTCGAGCGCATCACGCACGCGGGCGACTTCGACGGCTTCCCGATGTTCAACTCGGACGGGACGAAGCTGATCTTCGCCTCGAACCGCGGTAACGAGCTTCCGAGGGAGACCAACCTGTTCATCGCGGACTGGGTGGACTGAGGCTTTCGGGCCCCGGGCAGGACGAGGACATGGCGCCCTCGACGCCTCCCGGGGCCGAGATGACCGATGCGCAGGTCGAATACCTCACCCGGCTGATTGCCTCGGAAGACCTTCCAGGACCGCACCTGGAGGTGGGTACGGCCTCCGGAATGACCCTCGCGCAGATGATCTGCGCTCTCCCGACTCCGCACGATCCCGCCTTCGTCGTCGTCGATAACATGCGCTACTTCCCCGACCAGATGAGAGTGGTACGGGCGAATCTCGAACGACATGGAGTCGATCCGGACCAGGTAGAATTCCGGGTCGGGGACAGCGGGGAGATCTTTAAGGCGGCGGCCCAGGCGGGGGACTCGTTCAATTTCATGGTCATCGACGCCAGCCACCGCATCCGCAAAGTGACCGACGATCTTCGCTGGACCCGACTTCTTCGACCCGGCGGCCTGGTCTGTCTGCACGACTACCATCCCGACTTTCCCGGGGTCGTGAAATCCGTCGATCGATTCCTGACCCAATACCCGAACTACGAACGCGCGAAACAGGTCGGTGGCCTGCTGGTCCTCCGTAAGGCCGGACCCAGCCCCCGCCTCGAGATATCCGCCGCCGACCGTCGGTGGGCGGCGATGTGGCGCGTTCGCTTCAAGATCATAGGCTGATCCGCAACCTGTGGATGAGGAGGAAGAGGGATGACGACCCAGACCGCAGGGACCCTGGAGATCACGCGAGTGATCGCGACCGATCTCGAGACCGTCTTCGACGCGTGGACCCTACCCGAACACCTCAAGCAGTGGTCGGCGCCCGAGGGGATGGACGTGCCCGTCTCGGAAGTGGACCTGACCGTGGGAGGCCGCTTTCACCTCCAGATGCGGAACGCCGAGGGCGGCGTACACAACGCCCGCGGCATCTACCATGAAATCGACCGTCCGACTCGCCTCGTCTATTCCTGGCAGTGGGACGAGCACCCGGACCATGGGCAGTCCCTGATCACCGTGGCGTTCAAGGCCGTGGACGGGGGGACGGAGGTGACCATGATTCACTCCGGCCTGCCCGACGAGAAATCGGTGACCGACCACGAGGGCGGATGGACGAGCTGCCTCAATCGCCTGGAAGCGCTGTACGCCTGATGCCAGAGGGCGCACACCTGCGGGTGGCCCGGCCCACGGACACCCGCGGTCGTACGTTCGAAGACCCCGACGGCTACCGTCTGGTACTTCAGAAAGCGCCGTGGCCCTGAGGCTCGATACCCGGCGGACTTGCCAGACTCGGGCGATTGAGGTTTCGTCGCTCAGGGACACTCGACCCCGTTCTCCCTTCTCGCCGCCGGACTGGTACGTCCTTTCACCGGACTGGCCAGCGTGCTTCAGCGGTGTGGGTCGCACCTGAGCGAAAGAGGTAGCCGATCATGAGTTTGCGAAACCTGGTACTTGGCGTGGTCTCCGCGGCCATGCTGACCGCCTGTGCCCAGCAGGAGGCCACTGACACGACTGAAACCCCAGTGACGCCCGCGCTCGATGCCGAGGCCTTTAGCACACAAGTGGGTCAGTTCGTGGCCACGTGGAATACGGAGGGCGGTTCCGCACTCGGGCCGATGATCGCGGAAGACGCCGTGCTGATGCAGCCGGAAGGGCCGGCGATCGAGGGGCGAGCCGCGATTCTGACGGCGCTGGCCGAAGGATACGACAACGCGCTGATCCAGCAGGTCGCCACCGTCGATGAAGTGCTCGCCGTCGGAGACCTGGCCTACGGCCGCGGAACCTGGACGCTGAACCCGACTGCCGCCGCCGGCGACGACCTGGCATCTCTGAGCGGTCAATGGTCCGCGCTCTACCAGCCCGGGCCCGACGGCCAGTGGCAGATCTGGCGCTGGATGTGGAATCAGCCGTCCGCGCAGGTTCTGGACGCGGAGTAGGGGCCGGCAAGCAAAGACCTAGGTCGGCTTCGGGGGTCCGACTCCGGACGAGTCGCACCCCCGGGTCGTTGTAGAACCCGATGATGCGTGGCCCGATCTTTGGGCATGCGCGATCGACCTGCCGACCACCTGCTCCTGCTCGACGACCTGCGCTCGAAGATTCGGGCGAGGCACCTCAGTCACCGTACCGAGGAAGCCTACGCCTCGTGGGTCGAGCGGTACATCCGGTTCCATCGCGGTCGCCACCCGGCCCACATGGGAACGCCGGAGATCGACGCCTTTCTCACCTACCTGTCCGCCCACCGTGGCGTGGCCGCTTCCACCCACAACCAGGCGGCCAGTGCGCTCCTGTTCCTGTATCGCCAGGTACTCGGCGTCGAAGTCGAACGTCCCGGCAGCCGGGTAGTCCGCGCCCGCACCCCGACCCGCCTACCCGTCGTGCTAACCCCCACCGAAGTACGCTCCGTACTCGACCGTATGCAGGGCACACACCGCCTCATCGCGACCCTGCTGTACGGGAGCGGCATGCGCCTCATGGAGTGCATGCGACTGAGAGTGAAGGACGTGGACTTCGAGCGCCGGGAGATCCTGATCCGCGAAGGGAAGGGCGATCGGGACCGGGTGACCATGCTGCCCGACGCCGTCCGTGCCGAACTGGGCCGACACCTGCAGATCGGGCGAGACCAGCACGACCGGGACACACGCTCCGGTGCCGGCTGGGCACCACTGCCCACGGCCCTGGAGCGGAAGTTCCCATATGCCGGCCGCGAATGGGCCTGGCAGTGGGTATTCCCGGCTACTCGCATCCAGCGCGACCCCGCTACCGGCCGGCGTCGCAGGCACCACCTGCACTCCTCATGCGTCCAGCGTGCGGTGAAAGAAGCCGTGCGACGGAGCGGGATCGCGAAGCGGGCCACCTGCCACACATTCCGCCACTCGTTCGCCACCCACCTGCTGGAGGCCGGCTACGACATCCGAACCGTTCAGGAGCTGCTCGGGCACCGGAACGTGCGTACCACGATGATCTACACGCACGTCCTCAACCGGGGCGGACTGGGTGTGAGGAGCCCTGCGGATTCATGGACGAATTGAAGGCGCATCGTGCAGGTCCGTCAGCCCCATACTTTCTACTAATAACGCTTGACGTTATTAACGTAATGCGGTACTATAGACGGTGATCAGGAGCTTTCGTGATCGGGTCGCGGCTCGACTGTTTGCCAGGGAGCCTGTCGGGCAGCTCGGACCGGCCGTGCAGAGGGCGGCTTTGCGCAAACTGCTGATCCTGGACGCAGCCAGCGGCCTCGACGATCTCCGATCTCCGCCAGGAAACCGCCTCGAGAAGCTTGCGGGGGATCGGAAGGGACAACACAGCATACGGATCAACAGCCGCCTGCGGATTTGCTTCCGATGGAGATCAGGTAACGCCTACGATGTTGAGATCGTGGACTACCACTAGGAGTGGTCACATGGGCACACGGAAACTCCCGGCCGTTCATCCAGGCGAGATTCTGCTGGAGGAATTCCTGGTACCCCTGGGAGTCAGCCAGTACCGCGTTGCGAAGGATACGAGTGTTCCGCCCCGCAGAATCAATGAAATCGTTCACGGCAAGCGGTC
This sequence comes from uncultured Gemmatimonadales bacterium, assembly GCA_963807645.1. Lineage (GTDB taxonomy): Bacteria > Gemmatimonadota > Gemmatimonadetes > Palauibacterales > Palauibacteraceae > Benthicola. The sequence goes on along the minus strand of CAWECO010000001.1, from coordinate 204,042 downwards.
CATCAGCGCGGATACGGCGCTGCGCCTCGCCCGCTACTTCGGCAACTCAGAGTTGTTCTGGCTCAACTTACAGAATCGATACGACCTCGAGGTGGAGAAAGACCGGCTCGGAGACCGTCTGGAAACGGAAGTGATGCCGCGTGCCAGCTGACGCCGCGGCCGAAGCTCTGGTTGCTCACCGCTCCACCAGGGGTATCTTTGCGGTGTGCCCCGCCTATGTAATCACCAGACCGGAAGCGGCATCTACCGTTGCTGGCCTGAGATCTAGCTGTCAGTCAAGCGATCAGGATAGGTCGCGTTTCCCGCGGCCCCGTTTCACGTCCTGTCGGCAATCGATTCAGAGTTAGAACGCAGAAACAACCGTAGAGCCATGGTCGACATGACACACAAGTGTTGCGCAGTGGCCTTGGCGGCGGGACTCCTCTCCGCGGCTTGCGGGAGCGAGGATCCGGTCACGCCGCCCGACGAACCCACACCCCCTCTGGTGGTGGACATATCTGACGGCCTCGTCACGACGAGCCCCGACAGCTTTCTGGCGGCGCTCAACGCACTCGCGACGGATACCACCAGCATCGAGCAGATTCTGGTCGTCGTGCGGCAGCAAGTGAATCCGCTCGATCCGGAGAGACTTCGAGAGCTCGGACCGGCCGTGTTGTTGCTCCCGACCGAAGTGCGTCTGGGTTACACCCGTGGAGGTATCGAGTCGGGTACATCCTCGTATTGGGAGCCGAGCATTCAGAACGACATCATCTCCATCGCCCAGGGGCATGGTGGATCGGTTGGCCATTTGTACGAGACGCTCCCCGCCGTGAACCTAGTCTTGCCGGCTGACTCGGCCTCCCGCCGTGATCTCTTCGCAGAACTTGCTGGCTACGAGGGTCTCGACTGGGTAGAGCCAGTGGGCGTGGGGTACTTCGATCCGGTAGCGAATCCCGTACCCCTTGGCGGTGTGAGAGCGGTTCTCGATCCCGGGAGCCCGTTCGAGTTTACGTACCCGGCAGATGCAGTGATCCGGTATACGCTGTTTTTCGACACTCGCGACACCGTATTCAATGAGGTGTGCGATGCGGGCGAAAACGGCCACTGGTGGGTGTTCTTGGAGCGAATGGAAGGCGTCTGGACCGACGTCGGGGGCTATGGTTGTGCATTCGGCGGCTTTCCGAGGAAGCTGGTGCTTCCACCGGGCGCCCAATTCCGAGACTCAGTGAGGCTGCATACTGCACCGCCACCTCCGGGCAAGTACCGGTTCTACTGGGGCTACGACTACGGCGACAAGTGGATGGTCTGGGACTCGGTACTCTCCCTTCCATTCAACCTTCAGTAGACCACGCTCGGGTCAGCGTTCTAACACGCGCCTGGAGCTGACGCGGTGTACATAGTGAGAACACGAACCAGGTCAGCGCGCAGCTCAGGCGCCGACCGTTAGGCATCCCTCTCCGAGAGACGCATGGATGATCCGTTCCTGAAGCTCATGAAGGGCTTTGCTGACAGGAAGCACCTCAAGAAGAAGGTCCACCTTGAGTTCCGTGATGAGGATGGTCCGCCGCGGCTCTTCTGCGACGAGCCAGCAGTTGCTGCGCGGTTCGCCGCGCACCTCAAGCAGGCCGCCCATCGGAAGTGGCCCGCGGTACCTCTGCTGACTCGTGGTCAGACCAGAGACTATAACGGGATGGCGCCCGGCCTATTTCGTCCGCGCGCGACTAGCGTGGATCCGGTTACTCTCGTGAAGGCTGAGGCCGCGTTCGAGATCGCGATCCAGACAAACGTGCGCTTGAAACGCCTCAAGCGCCCCCACCTCGGTGCACTCCTTCAGCACTACGGCTTTGCCACCTGTTGGCTAGACCTCGTTGACAACCTCTGGGTCGCTTCCTGGTTTGCCGCGCACGACATCGGCCCCGCCGGGTTAGGCGAACGAACGGCACGGCGTCGCAGCAGCGGAACCGGCTGGATCTACTTCATATCACCAGCCGCGGGTCCAGGCGCCGCCGATTGCATCGACCTGCGCATAGCGCATCAGGGCCTAAGCCTGCGACCGCACACTCAGCACGGCTGGTCGATCAGGGGACCGAAGCATGCGCGCACAGACCTACGGGACTATGTGGTGGCCGTGCTTGAGTTCCCCATGAACGGCAAGTGGGAGTTCGCCGGCCACCTGGGAAGTGCGGAGTTCCTCTTCCCTCCGGCCGGGCTCGATCACACGCTGAAGGTGTTTGTTGACCGGGCCAACGAAGTGGCTCGCCAAGTCGAGGCTCGCTTTGGACTTCCAGGAGGGGTCCTGGGCGTAGTGTATGCAGTGACGTCCGGTGATGCCCAACAAGAAGAACCGCTGATGTCCGGGCATGGTAAGTAGAGAGCCATGCCGGCGCGTGCGTGGCGACGGAACAAACTGGGGCACCAGGATTTTGAGTCGCTAGGTAGCCTCTGGACTCAGTCCCGCTAGATGGGCCAGCTCTTCCACCGCAGTTCGCAAACCACCACGGATGCGATCTACATCGTCCTTGCGGGCCAGGAAGCGACGATTATGAGCTGTCTGGTCACCCAGCGATTTGAGCTCTCTGAGCCCTCTCATGGCCGTACGGCTCACATGGATGTCGGCCGCCCTGTCGAGACGATCGATCAGGGCGCCGAACATCATGTACTCCCCGTCCACCCTTACTTCACTCGCTCTCCCCTTCGCCTCAAACACCTCAATTATCAGCGTCTCGACTAGTCGGCGGGCCATCACACCGGCGCAGTTGAATAGCGTCTGGTCGTAGCTTGCGTTCAGCTCGAAGACGATCCGATCCAAGTATCCTCGAGCTCCTGTTAGGAGCTCTCGCGGAATCAGGGAGTCAGATGCCACCGGCGGATTCTGGCCAAGGAGCGTTCCGAACGCCTCGTTCAACTCGCCCGCGGCCCGGAGCGAGACACCGAACGAGTCCCCCTCTGACCGGGTCCGTGAGTCCTTCTTGAGTTGTCCCCGCAGACGCGCGCGGTTCTGCTTGGCGTACCCGGCCGCCTCAAGAGCCGAACAGAGATCGGCTGTAGTCAGCTTGGTGCCCGGAGTTCTCTGGTTTTCAAACCACAGTACCGCGATGGCTCGATCTAGGTTGGTCTGCTTCCCCGAAGCCATGCGGGTGAGGAGGTCCCGCAGCTCTTGATCCATCGTCTACCTCTAAGCAGGCGGGGACTTCGTGGCGAAGTTCCTCAAGAGGGCCGTGGCTTCAGAGATTTGTGCCGGATTAAGCACCACGCGCTCGCCTTTGATACGCAACCAATCGCAGTTGCGGATACTGCGTGTCGGGTTCGCGACCCTAACGTGGATTCGGCGAAGGAGTTCTCCGGCCTGCTGCAGCGTGGGCGGCTCCAGGCCGAGGAGGTCCATCCAGGAAGCGAGAGCGGTTGCGCCAAGAACGATAGGGGGAATCGCGTTCCGCCCGGCGGTCGGATAGTTCTTCCGGAACGCTTCCCATGTCCGGTTATCGACATGGAGGTAGGGCGGATCGGTTTCCGGGTCTAGCGCCCCCTTCAAGATGGTAGGTTCGGTACCGAGCTCCGTGGCCCACCGGTCGATGGCGTCCGACGGGTTCGGGGTGATGGTCGGCGTGGCACTCGAATCCTCCGAGCTGCGCTCGTCCATCTCCGCAACAGCCTCTTTGGCAACGCGCACGATCTTTTCGGACTGTTGCGACCCGGCTGTAATCACGCCGAGCACTTGGTGCCACAGGTGCGGATCGTCCGCCTCCGCGACCACGACCTCTCCCGCCAGCAGCCTTACCGTTAGATTAGTCCTGATTCTGTCACTCATATCGGCCTCTTTCTGTTTTTGAGCACAAATACATACACAAATATAAGTGTCGTGTTGCGTGCGGTCAACACGGATCCCTGGCATGTGCTTGCGTCTGTCACTGGTTGGCGCCGGAGATGCGCGTCGCGCAGTATTCCAGCTGAGCCCCGGCCGAGGCACCGAGCTTGGGCATGAGGCGGGGGGCGGCTGGTCGAGGATGCCTAACACGCGCCTGGAGCAGACGCGACGAACGTGATGGACAATCGAACAGAGTTGACGCGCAGCTCAGGCGCCGACCGTTAGGAAGGCGAACATCTCCTTGTGTCATGTGTACGTTGTATGTACAGTTAATGCATGAACGAGCTTCGGTTTGAGTGGGGTCCGAAGAAGGACGCAGCCAACCAGCGGAAGCACGGGGTCAGCTTCGACGAAGCGACCACGGTGTTCTCCGATGAGCGGGCGCTCCTCTTGGACGATCCCGACCACTCCGAGGAAGAGGAGCGCTTCGTACTTCTGGGCTTGAGCGCGAATCTCCGTACCTTGGTTGTCTGTCATTGCTACCGGGAAGCGGAGAGCGTCATCCGGCTAATCTCAGCCCGCAAGGCGACCCGAAAGGAGCGAAGCGAGTACTCGCGAAGGTGGGGGCCATGAGAGACGAATACGACTTTTCGAAGGCCAGGGAGAACCCGTACGCCAAGCGACTGAAGAAACGCGTCACGATCCGTCTGGACGAGGTGACGATCGCGTACTTCAAGCAGCTCGCCGGTGATACCGGCATTCCCTACCAAACGTTGATCAACCTCTACCTCCGGGACTGTGCGGCGAGCAACCGTCGCCTGCGGATGGCCTGGAAGCCTCCCAAATCCGCGGCCGGCGCTTCCTAACACGCGCCTGGAACTGACGCGGTGACATGATGGTGAACAAACGAACCCGGTTGGCGCGCAGCTCAGGCGCTGACCGTTAGACAGCCAGGCAAGAGCCGAATGACTATGCATGGTCAATCCCGACTCCGCCGGCCACGCAATCCGATGCCGGATTTCGTGCGAGCCGCCCTGCTGCGCCAAGGTCTTATGGATGCGTTCGAGAGCCGACCACCGTACCAGCGCAACGACTATCTAGGGTGGATCTCGCGAGCCAAGCGTCCTGAGACACGAGAGAAACGCCTCGCGCAGATGCTCGACGAGCTTGCCGGTGGTGATCGCTACATGAACATGGCGTACAAGGCCAAGAACTAGGCGGCGGGTTCCTTTGCTGGATGTCTAACACGCGCCTGGAGCTGACGCGTTGAGGGCAGTGGAGAATCAATCAGAGCCGGCGCGCAGCTCAGGCGCCGACCGTTAGGCATGCGAAAGGCACCGAGATGAAAGTGCGCGTCCTCGCGGCCGCCATCCTGGGATTGGCCTGGCATCCCCTCTGTGCTCAAGAGGCTGTCGACAGCAAGGTGTTTCAGGTACTCGCGCAAGCGACGACGGAAGCCGACTCGACGGTCGCCTTCGTCTCTCCCTTCGAGAACTCCCTCGTCCACTACGATGCCTCTCCACTCCTCACACTGAACCACGTCGATTCGTTCTTCGTGCAGGCGTCTGGGGATGACGGCCGGGCGTTCGTGCTCGCCCGACTCTCAGAGGATGGCCGGCGCGAGCTTGAGCGCAGGACAGTGGGATTCCGAGGCAGACAGGTAGTGACGGTTGTCGAGGGGGCCGTCGAGTGGACAATGCTTCTGAAGCGGCAGTACCGGAGCACCTACCCAATCCTGATTGCCTCCAGCCTCATCGACCAACGAGAAGCGACTGCGAGAGCGGACAGACTGAACCGCCAGCTTCAATTGTTGAAGCAGGAGAAAGACGATGCCTAACACGCGCCTGGAGCAGACGCGGTGAACATGAAGGCGAATCAAACCTGGTCAGCGCGCAGCTCAGGCGCCGACCGTTAGACATGCGGCTGGAGAGGAAGAGATGCGTACACTATTGACGTGCATGGTTGTGATCCTCGCCACAGCAGTTGTCGCTGTAGCGCAGGACTCGTCGGCTGTTGGCTATCTACGGGTACTGGCCGAGGTGGGCCCGGACTCAAGTTCCGCGATCACGCTGAGTAACGACTCCGGTACGGTTCAGTTTGAGGCGACTCCCGTGCTCACGTTGTCGCACGTGAAGAAGGCGGTGATTGAGGAGAGTGGGATAGAGGCGGGTTACTACGTGTTCCTGCAGCTCACTGATGAGGGCTCCGAGCGGCTCTTGGCCGAGACCACCCGACGGACCGGCCAGCGACTGGGTGTGGTAATCGCCGGCAAGTTGATGATCGCACCCATAGTGCAGGCTCCCGTCAGTAAACGGTTCCCGCTCAATCCCACAGCCTTTCAACTGGCCGAAGCGACGGCGCTGGCCGAGGATCTCAATGCACGCATCGAAGCTCTGGAGGCCAACTAAGAAAGCCGATGTCTAACACGCGCCTGGAGCAGGCGCGGAAAACATGAGTGACAATCGAACCTGGTCGCCGCGCAGCTCAGGCGCCGACCGTTATGTAGTCTTCAGGCGAAGGGTCTGGGGTGTCCGCCGACAGGCTGTGAGGCTAGCCCCTAGCGATCCAGCACATGCTCTTCCCATCTCGTGGACTTCGGCATGATCGGGTTCTCAACAACCTTGCTACACGGCCTCTTCATCTGCCTTCCGTTCTCCGTTTTCGCCGTCCTCACCTTCTGGTGTTGGCCCAGACTCTGGCTCCACAGTTTGCCACCCGACATCGCCGAAATGGCCGGGTCCAAGACCGACGCTGAGATCCGGAATACCAGGTGGCTCGTTCTTCCCGTGTTGATCATCCTTCCCGGCCTTTCTGTAGCCTCCGCGCTCTACGCTGGCCAGGCGACACACACAGATCTCACCGTCCTCGGCGCCTTCATTCATATCTACGGCATCTGGCTCGTCGTGCATCTCTGGGATCTGGTCATCATCGATTTTGGGCACGTCCTTCTGATCGATCCACAACGGCCACCCGTGCCGAACACTGAGGGAGCGAGTGGCTACAAGGACTACAGGTTCCACTTCGACGCATTTCTGAAAGCTTGTCGGCTGAGCCTGTTATTCGTGGTTCCCGCGGCCGTGGTAGTCGGTATGGTTGCATAGTTCGGCTACGCTGCCTTGGCTCGAGTCACACAGGGGCTCACTTCCGCAACTAGCCCCGAGGCGCGACTACATAACAAGCGATTGCTACTGTCGCCGAAGTCCTAGTGGAAGCGCTACGCGCTTGTGCACGGGCAAGCGGCGCAGCAGAATCGCGAGACGTTAGAGTGACCATGAGAGGATCACACGGCGATGAGGATTGTTGAAGCCGCAGCCGTCCTGAGTGTTCTCCTGGGCATTGGCGATCTCGAAGCGCAGGAATCAGAGGCGCAGCCACTTCCTGCTGCTGATGATTCTGCCAAACCGACCGCGATGTTCGTTGCGTCAGCCGGTCTTGGGACCTGGGATGGAGAGGGTGCGTTTGCCCATGTCCAAGCGGCGTTTGAAGACGGCTGGCCTGCGATCGGCTTGAATCTCATCGCAGAAGGCGGTCTGGCCATCGGTGGCGGAATAGGGTTTCTGACTCTTACACCGGGAGCATCGCTGAATCTCTCGTCGAGTCCGAGCCCACTCTACGTCAGGGCGGGGTTTTCAATGTTCCGGACCGAGAATCTCGGGTTTCACGCCGGGGTAGGCATGAAGACAGCGCGTCTTGGATCTGGGCTTCGAGTCGAGGTCCGAGGTCACGTCTTCCCAGGCGGGGGAGAGACGGACTTCGTCTTTGAGGGGATGCTCACATACCAGGTCCCGCTCTAGAAGCACTCTAACACGCGCCTGGAGCAGACGCGGTGTACATGGTGGACAACCGAATTTGGCTGGCGCGCAGCTCAGGCGCCGACCGTTAGGCTGTTGCCAAGTTTCTATGCGTGGAGACTCTGACCACAGCGGACCTGTATTCCTTGAACACGAGAGTCAGATAATGTCTACCAAGGAGTTCACTGCCGAGGAAGCCCGTTCCCTGGGCGACCACATCGGAATCGACTGGGCGGAAGTGCCGCTCGAGGAATTTCGCATGGGGCTCGGTGTAGAACTCGAACACGGTACCCGAGATCGTCAAACCAATGTTACCGACGATGACTTCATTGTGACGGCGAAGATCGCACTGGCACACCTCAAGGAGTTTCCCGACTACTACACGCGGCTGGCCAGAATGGAAGCTGAGGCAGACGAGTTCTGGGCCGGGCAGCAGGGATCAACTGCCTAACACGCGCCTGGAGCAGACGCGTTGTACATGATGGACAATAGAACCTGGTCAGCGCGCAGCTCAGGCGCCGACCGTTAGGCAGGAGACTCAAGCCGCGATTCTGCAGTAGGGGGAAGTAATGGATGGTTTCGGGACGCTCGACCGGCTGGTGATGCTCATCCTCCCCATCATGCTGATCCTCGCTGTGGCGGGGGTGATCGTCATTCGCCCTCTCTCGAAGGCATTAGGAGAGCTCCTTATCAGACAGCGGGCAGACACAGACCGGTTGGAGGACGTGGAATCGCGTCTTGGGTCACTCTCGGATTCCATTTCCCAAATAGAAAGCCAGTTGCGGAAGTTGCCGCGGGGTATCGACGAGCCCTCAGAGCCGATCCCAGCCTCCGAGCGCGACAGCCAATCTACCTAACACGCGCCTGGAGCAGACGCGATGAACATGAGTGACAATCGAACCTGGTTGGCGCGCAGCTCAGGCGCCGACCGTTAGGCAGGAGACTCAAGCCGCGATTCTGCAGTAGGGGGAAGTAATGGATGGTTTCGGGACGCTCGACCGGCTGGTGATGCTCATCCTCCCCATCATGCTGATCCTCGCTGTGGCGGGGGTGATCGTCATTCGCCCTCTCTCGAAGGCATTAGGAGAGCTCCTTATCAGACAGCGGGCAGACACAGACCGGTTGGAGGACGTGGAATCGCGTCTTGGGTCACTCTCGGATTCCATTTCCCAAATAGAAAGCCAGTTGCGGAAGTTGCCGCGGGGTATCGACGAGCCCTCAGAGCCGATCCCAGCCTCCGAGCGCGACAGCCAATCTACCTAACACGCGCCTGGAGCAGACGCGATGAACATGAGTGACAATCGAACCTGGTTGGCGCGCAGCTCAGGCGCCGACCGTTAGGAAGGTGTTGAGACTTCGCCTCTAGAGTCACAGCAAGAGTAAGCATGCTGTGCTTCTTCAGAGGCGGTTTCCCAGGTGAAAGTGCGGGACGTGATCAAGCTGCTCGAGCGAGATGGGTGGTATCTTGTTCGGACCCGTGGCAGCCACCGCCAGTATAAGCATCCGGTGAAGCGAGGGTTGGTCACTGTGGCCGGGAAGCGGAGCCACGATCTCGCGGCCGGAACTCTCGACAGCGTTCTCAAGCAGGCAGGGCGCAAGTGACGAAACGCTACTTAATCGTGATGGAGGGAACGAGTACCGGCTATTCGGCCTACTCACCGGACCTCCCAGGCTGCGTCGCCACGGGTGCGACGGAATCGGAAGTCGAGCAGAGGATGCGCGAGGCAATCGAACTCCATGTCGCTGGCCTCCGACAACAGGGAGAGCCAGTTCCCGAGCCGCAGACCTCATCATCCTACGTCGAGATCTCTGCTTGACCCCGAGCGCAGGCACTTCCTAACACGCGCCTGGAGCAGACGCGGTGAGGATAGAAAGCAATCGAACTTGATCAGCGCGCAGCTCAGGCGCCGACCGTTCAATGGATTGACTACGAATGCCTCTCGTCCTTGTGAAGTTGCAGCTGCCATTTCGAATTGCGCTGCCAGACGACCGCGCGTTTCAGGTCCTCGAGCACGGCGAACGAACGACCATAGCCGTGAGAGGTGGCCAAGCTGAACGCCGAACGGTGTTCGCGGCTGTACCCGAGGGTGACGACGAAGCTGAACGGGTCTGGTATAGAGCAGTTCACCCAGTCGACGGGGCGGAAGTACCCAATCGCGAGTATCGCTTCAATCAGAGTCACGACCCTTTCACCGAGGAAGTACGGGACCATTTCGCCTATTCGGATGTGGACGTGATCTTCGAGGCGGATGGCGACTTTGACGACGCCGATGACGAAGGCATAGAGACACTGCAACGGGAGGCCCTGCGGCGCCTCGGAATACTGGTTTCAGCTTACGCCGAGATCAGTGACGAGGTCGATATCTTCCTTCCGAGCGTAGCGGACATCCCGGCACATGAGATACACGTAGCAGACGAATACACTTTCAACGATGAAGGAGTGGAGGCGAACTTCAGGCGCCACAGCAGGAGAGTGAGTTGGACCGACCCTGCAATCGTCGGCCTACTGAAGCCGAACTTGGATGCCGACAAGATACGCGAGTTGGCGATAAGACTCCGCGATGCTGAGGAACCTCCTCTCCACCTGCAGCTGCTACTTGAGGCCCGCGCACTCGCGCACATCCACCAAAACCACAGGCTCGCCATTGTCGTCGGTGGAACCTCCTTTGAGGTGTATCTCCAGTTCCGCCTACAGAAGGCGTGCGAGGCACGCGGCATCACGGCACTTCCTGTAGGTCGTGGCGCCACACGGAAGCTTCGCCCAGTCGCGGAAGCGCTTTCTTCGGCGAGCCTCAGGGACGAACTGCTCGGGGTCTACTGCGAGATGCTGACGGACGATGGAATCAGATCATCGCCACAACATCAGGATTGGTATTCGAAGGCGTACGAGCCCAGAAAGGAAATCGTCCACGGTGGAAGGCTCAGAGTTACACGACAAGAAGCCCTCGACGCTTTGAACTCGATAGTCACCTTCGTCAACTACATCAACGAGCAGCTACACGCGTCGCACAGCGATGAATCCGAAACAGGAACCATCTAACACGCGCCTGGAGCTGACGCGTTGTACATAGTGAGAACACGAACTTGGTCAGCGCGCAGCTCAGGCGCCGACCGTTAGACAGCAGGTTCAGCCGCGCTCGATATAGGGTACGAACACCTGGAGCCGATTCCCCCTTCGGCTCCGACGCGGAAGTCAGAGGTCCAGTGCGAGGAAGCAGTGGGCATCGGGCCTGGCTGGGGCGCGGCTTCACCCCCTGCAGTTTCCAGGTCACTGCACGAGGGAAGGGACCTGCGCGGAGAGGACCGGAACTGAGGACCTGCGAAGGCCGAGAATCGTCGCTACAGCATCAGTCTAACACGCGCTTGGAGCTGGCGACGTGAGTAACAGGCGGGCCCTGAGCGGCAGATACTCCATAGAGGGCTTCGGCAGGCGCAGCGAGCCACGCCGCAGCTCAACCGCAATCCGTTAGGAAGGTGTTGAGACTTCGCCTCTAGAGTCACAGCAAGAGTAAGCATGCTGTGCTTCTTCAGAGGCGGTTTCCCAGGTGAAAGTGCGGGACGTGATCAAGCTGCTCGAGCGAGATGGGTGGTATCTTGTTCGGACCCGTGGCAGCCACCGCCAGTATAAGCATCCGGTGAAGCGAGGGTTGGTCACTGTGGCCGGGAAGCGGAGCCACGATCTCGCGGCCGGAACTCTCGACAGCGTTCTCAAGCAGGCAGGGCGCAAGTGACGAAACGCTACTTAATCGTGATGGAGGGAACGAGTACCGGCTATTCGGCCTACTCACCGGACCTCCCAGGCTGCGTCGCCACGGGTGCGACGGAATCGGAAGTCGAGCAGAGGATGCGCGAGGCAATCGAACTCCATGTCGCTGGCCTCCGACAACAGGGAGAGCCAGTTCCCGAGCCGCAGACCTCATCATCCTACGTCGAGATCTCTGCTTGACCCCGAGCGCAGGCACTTCCTAACACGCGCCTGGAGCTGACGCGGTGAACTTGGTGGACAATCAAACAGAGTCAGCGCGCAGCTCAGGCGCCGACCGTTAGGAAGGCGATAGCGTCACTTGCGATGTCTGCACAACGTATGTACACTTAAGACATGAGTGAGCTTCGGTTTGAGTGGGATCCGAAGAAGGACGCTGCCAACCAGCGAAAGCACGGTGTCAGCTTCGACGAAGCCACCACCGTGTTCTCCGATGAACGCGCCCTTCTGATAGACGATCCTGACCACTCCGACGACGAGGAGCGCTTCATTCTTCTGGGGCTGAGCGCCAGCCTGCGGACGTTGGTCGTCTGCCACTGCTACCGTGAGGCCGAGAGTGTCATCCGACTGATCTCGGCGCGTAAGGCGTCCCGGAAAGAGCGAAGCGAGTATGCAGGGAGATGGGCACTATGAGAAAAGACTACGACTTCTCGGACGCACGCGAGAACCCGTATGCAAAGCGCCTCAAGAAGCGGGTCACGATCCGCCTCGATGAGGTGACCATCGCCTATTTCAAGCAGTTGGCGCAGGAAAGCGGTATTCCCTACCAGACGTTGATCAATCTCTACCTTCGCGACTGCGCTGCGAGCAACCGTCGCCTGCGAATGGCCTGGAAGCCTCCGAAGTCCGCCAAGGCCGCTTCCTAACACGCGCCTGGAGCTGACGCGTTGTACATAGTGAGACGACGAACTGGGTCAGCGCGCAGCTCAGGCGCTGACCGTTAGACAGCAGGTTCAGCCGCGCTCGATATAGGGTACGAACACCTGGAGCCGATTCCCCCTTCGGCTCCGACGCGGAAGTCAGAGGTCCAGTGCGAGGAAGCAGTGGGCATCGGGCCTGGCTGGGGCGCGGCTTCACCCCCTGCAGTTTCCAGGTCACTGCACGAGGGAAGGGACCTGCGCGGAGAGGACCGGAACTGAGGACCTGCGAAGGCCGAGAATCGTCGCTACAGCATCAGTCTAACACGCGCTTGGAGCTGGCGACGTGAGTAACAGGCGGGCCCTGAGCGGCAGATACTCCATAGAGGGCTTCGGCAGGCGCAGCGAGCCACGCCGCAGCTCAACCGCAATCCGTTAGGCTCACTACCTGGGGAGAGTCCATTGTTAACGCGACTGGGGCTGCTGGTTGCCGTCCTGCTGCTTCTTCCGGGGTCGAGCTCAGGCCAAGAGACCGACGCTCCGTTGGCGCAGGGGGACTCCGTTCGTTTCAGCCTCGATCTGGAGGAAGGTCCAGCGACTTGGACCGGGGTGGTGCGCGAGGTCAAGAATCCCCGTGACTGCGTCTTCGTCCTGGTTCGTTCCTACGACAGCGAGGTGTTTAGTCTTGGCGTCAAATTCACCGACAGCTTTGAGATTGAGCGACTGAACCCGACCCCGACTGTACTCACAGCCGCCGCGCTTCGCTCCCAGGGAATCAGTTGCGTAGAGGCGCACGTTCGCGAAGACCCGATATACCTGAACCCGAAGGCCGACGCAGATTCGAAAGAAGGAGCCTAACACGCGCCTGGAGCAGACGCGTTGAACATCGTGGACAATCGAACCTGGTCAGCGCGCAGCTCAGGCGCCGACCGTTAGACAGCAGGTTCAGCCGCGCTCGATATAGGGTACGAACACCTGGAGCCGATTCCCCCTTCGGCTCCGAGGCGGAAGTCAGAGGTCCAGTGCGAGGAAGCAGTGGGCATCGGGCCTGGCTGGGGCGCGGCTTCACCCCCTGCAGTTTCCAGGTCACTGCACGAGGGAAGGGACCTGCGCGGAGAGGACCGGAACTGAGGACCTGCGAAGGCCGAGAATCGTCGCTACAGCATCAGTCTAACACGCGCTTGGAGCTGGCGACGTGAGTAACAGGCGGGCCCTGAGCGGCAGATACTCCATAGAGGGCTTCGGCGGGCGCAGCGAGCCACGCCGCAGCTCAACCGCAATCCGTTAGGCTGCAGTAGGACGGACTCCGAAGCGTGCGTCGTCGAGCACCAAGGAGGTTTGATGAACAGGATTCGCCGCAGCATCCTGCGAGCCGCCGACCAACTCACCCTGGCCGGACTTCACGCCGGCAAGACATTTGGGTTCCTAGGTTCGGGGCTTGACTCCGTCGTACATGAGGAAGGTCAGTCAGGACCCGTGGTACGATTCCCGGATCTATCACTCGAGGGCTGGCCAGGGTTTGTCGTCCCCCTGCCTAGGGGGGCGCAGTTTAGGTACGCGTCAGCGGGTCCCCTTTCTCGGATGGCGCTCTGGGAAGTGTCCGAGAAGCAGGATCGGGTCATCGGAGAACTGGAGGGACGACCAGATGGGCCCCGGTTTGCGGCCCAACCTGAAGGAGCACGCGAAGCATCTCTCGGCGAGGGAATCACGGTCCGCGTGCACCAGTACCGATCGGATGGCTCCCTCCTCGTCGTAAAGCAGGTTCGAGAGCCGGAGAGGATCGTCGACGTGATTCGATCACGCGCCAAGACCTGGCAGGCCAGCTCGTAGCGCAAGAGGTGCAGCCTAACACGCGCCTGGAGCAGACGCGGTGAGGATAGAAAGCAATCAAACTTGGTCAGCGCGCAGCTCAGGCGCCGACCGTTAGGCTTACGTGGGGGCATCACATGCAGCCGCAGACGGATATCAACCCTTGGTGGGCAGCGCTGACCGTATGGGGTGTCGTGAACGCCGTCAACATTCTGCAGACAGCGGGGTTCCTTTCGCGGGTACGCACCGGAAGCATGGCAGTCAATCACGTTCTCGGCTACGTGCTGATCGTCCTTGCGATCCCGTCGATTATGGCACTGATCGCGTTTGTTCGAGCGGGCGCCGGTTGGCCGCACTGGATCGGTCCCGCCGTCTTCCTCACATTCATCGCGCTGATGGTCGTCGTGGACTACGCCTGGCCGGTCGAGTTCCGCTCCCCGATTCGCTACGACATCCTCGTGCCGTATCTCGTGCTTTTCTTTGGCGCGATCCTTCTGATGGGGCTGCCGATGTTTCGCCTGAATCGGCAACTTTGGCTCCTCACCGTGGCGACCACGATAATGATGCTGGGCTCGATGGGCGTCGCCATGCGCGAGGGCGTGGCGTGAAGCGTCGAATCACAGTGGTGGCTATGGAACCTCCAAGACGATGGAGCCAGGTATTTCCGCCGTCTAACACGCGCCTGGAGCAGACGCGTTGAACTTGACGGACAACCGAACCTGGAAGGCGCGCAGCTCAGGCGCCGACCGTTAGACGGCTCTCAATGGTTCGGCCATCCCGAGCCGTGGGTGCGACTCTAGTTGGCGCTGAGAGTCACCCCGACGAAGGCCTTGTCGCTGGGGCCTGCTCGCACGACTAGAATTGAACGGACCCCCTGTTCGAGCTCACCATTATCCCACGAGACGCTCCCCTCTTCGTCACTTCCCAATCGCGTGTACGTCTCTGTTTGCGAGGCCGTCCACTCGTCGTAGAAAGCAACGACCCGTTCGAGCTCGTCCGACGGATAGTCAATGACGAGTTGAGCCTCGGTGTGCATGAGGACGCGCAGGGCGCCCCCTGGTGCCGGGATGGTGAAGTCGGGGATTTCCACCTCCGACCCGGCACTGGAGTCTTCTTCCGCGGCTGCGTCGGGCAGGCGAGCATCCTGGCCCCCACACCCCGCGGGCGCCCCAGCGACGAGCAGACTCAACAGGAGGACCGTAGGTCGGTTCATGAGCCAACGTTACGCCCAGCGGTCCAAGTTCGTCAATCCTGCCCTCCGACGGAGGCTGAGCCATGGATGGAAGAGATCCACCTCAGCCACGTGTTCGACAACTCCCTTACCGCGTTCACCGGAGGCCGTCGGACTTGGTCTTGGAGTCCACCCATCAGCAGGGCTCAATTCACTCAAAACGGGCTGGCTCCTGCATCGTGGCTCAGGACCTGCGACCGCGCGCCGTCTAACAAGTCGTTGCTGCTGTCGGATCGCGTTTTCAAAGGAGTCCGGCTACGCTACGCTGCGCCGGATTTGATTCGTTTTGCGCCCGCAGCAGAACGACAGATCCGTTAGGCCTCAGAGAACAGGTTATGCGTGGAAGAAAGCCCCATGGATATCAAGTTCGACTGCATCTACTATTACGTGCGCGACCTAGATCGCTCCATCGCATTCTACTCCGATGTGCTCGGGTTCAAGCTCAGCTCCCGTGACGCGGTGGCGCGACTCTATGTCGATGACGTGTTGGTTGAACTCGTGCCCGAAGCTGACCAAGCCAAGCTTGTTGGCAACGGGAACGCACGATTGTGTCTGGAGGTTTGTGACATTCAAGAAGCTGTGAGTACACTCCGGGCGAAGGGGGTGCCAGCGCGCGACATCCGAAGCGTAGACCGCGGCAGGGTGGCGGAGATCGAAGACCCTGATGGTAATGAGGTTGTCTTGTGGCAATACACATGACACGTCCGCACCCTTGAGATGTTTGCGGCCTAACACGCGCCTGGAGCAGACGCGGTGAATGAAGTGGGAATGCGAACTTGGTCAGCGCGCAGCACAGGCGCCGACCGTTGGGCGGGCAATCTCCCGGAGTGCGGGTCTAACATGAAACATCGTCGCGTCGTGGTTCCGCGGCATGGCGGGCCGGAGGTACTGCAGGTCGTAGATGAGGATCTCCCCGAACCTCGGGTTGGCGAAGTTCGGGTGAAGGTGCTGGCGGCTGGGGTCTCCGCCTACGATCTGATGGTCCGCTCGATTTCATTCCCCGGGAATCCGCGTGTGCCGTTCACCCCAGGCGAGGACATCGTTGGCGTGGTGGACAGGCTGGGCGAGGGGGTGGCAACCGTCGAGCCTGGGGCAGAGGGTTGCCGGCTGGACCTTCGGTCTTGCCGGTGGCTACGCGGAGTTCATCTGCCTGCCCGCCAGCCACGTGGTGCCCGTCCCCTCGACCCTGGATCCTGCCGAGGCCGTAGCCCTGGTGGTGAACTACCTCACCGCTAACGTGTACCTGCACCGAACCGCTGGCGTGAGCAGCGGCGAGCAGATCCTGGTGCACGGTGCGGCGGGTGGCCTCGGGACCGCTCTACTCCAGCTCGGCAAGCTGGCCAAGCTGGAAATGTACGGCACGGCGTCCACGTACAACCACGAACTCGTTTCCGCATTGGGAGCCACGCCGATCGACTACCGCACCGAGGACTTCGTCGAGCGCATCCGCAACGTGACCGGCGATGGGGTGGATGCCGTTTTCGATCCCATCGGGGGTGCACGGCAACTCTGGCGTTCCTACCAAGCCCTGCGCAAAGGTGGACGGTTGGTGCCGCTCGGCAGCGTCGCGACATCCAAGGCAGGGATGAAGGTCATTCCACTTGCCTGCTGACGGTCTTCCTGCTCAAGCTCATTCCGGACGGCAGGCGAGTGCCGTTGTCCCCGAACATGATGAAATTCCCGCACACGCATAACGCCTGGTACCGCGAAACGTTGACGGAGCTCCTCGATTCGGCGGCAGCGGGCAGGATCAAGCCGGTGGTGGCGGAGCGCATCCCGTTGGCTGAGGCCGCTCGTGCTCACGAGCTGCTCGAGCGCGGCGGATACGCCGGCAAGGTGGTTCTCGTAGCCAGCGTGTAGTCGTGTCTCTGACTACGACCCGGTGGTTCGCCGCCCCACACGCGCCTGGAGCCGACGCGACGCACACGATGACCGTCAGGGCGCTGACCGTGACTTGCCCCCGAGGCCCGCTCTGCAACAGGAGGTCCTCCCCGGGGCACTGTGGCTGACACTGCCGACCTACCCGCTGCGTACAGCCAGGCAACTCTCCTGCCGGTCAGTCAGGAGGGCGTAACCCTCCGCAGCAACTCCTTCACCTTCCGTTCCAGCGCGGTCGTCGACTCCTCGCAGTATGTTTGGATCATCAGGAGACCGCCGATGAGAAGATGCGACTGGGCGCGCCTCAACAAGCTTCGGTTATACAGATACGCCGAGTACTTCACCAACAACTTCAAGCTCGGGAGTGTCGCTCTCCTACAAACGCGTGAGTGCTCCGGCCCGGAGGCTCAACCGTGAACGGCCAACGACATTGAATCCGTCGGTCGTTCGCGGTGGAGTTTTTCCTCATCTTGCCGGTCCTCGCCGTAGCGTGCTCACCCAATCGCCCCCTTCGACTGACCTACATCGCCAATGAAGGGGTGATGGTTGCAACAGGGTCACACCGGATCCTCATCGACGCTCTGTTCGACGTCCCGAACCCCGTGTACGCTGCGCCCCCACCTGAGCTTCTCGAGAAGATGATCAGCGGAGAGGCTCCCTTTGAAGACATCGATCTTTGTCTTGTCACCCACAATCACCCCGACCACTTCCGGGCCTCGGTTGTCGAGCGCTTCCTCCTCGGGAATCCGCGCGCGGTCATGATTGCTCCTCTTGGGGTTGTGGAGGTCATGCGTGACTCGGCCGAGCATTGGCCGGACTTCGAAGACCGCGTCATGCCAATCGATCTCCTCGTCGGGGAACGCTCAACACAGCTGCACGTCGGCATCCGGGTGCACGCCTTCAGAACGCTCCACAGCGGTGCGCGGGAGAGCCCGATGAACGTCATGTACCTCGTGGAGATGGATGACTGGAAGGTGTTCCACGAGGGAGACTCCCACAGCGATCCGGGTCCGTTCCTCGGCGTAGTGGAGGAGAACAGGACGATCGACCTCGCCCTCGTTCATTACTGGTTCCCGTTCGAGGATGCTGGGAGGCGGATACTAGAGATCCTGATGCCCAAGCGCATAGGCTTAGTCCACTTCCCCGTCGAGCAGGAGCATATCCCAGCGGAGTACTTCGGCAGCCTGGACGATAGCTTCACGCGGCTGGTGGAGCCGGGCCAGGAGCTGGAGCTGACGTACGAGGAAGACGATTGAGAGTTGCCAAGCGCTTCGCTTTGATCGTGCGGCGGCGGGCGGCACTGACTCAGACACTGACGTCGCGCGAGGCTTGGAAGGTCAGTCGGACCTCCTGCCCGCTCAGCAGGAGGGCAGGGCGCGCATTCCCTCCACGATAGAGCTTCAGCGACGATTCACGCTGGACGCTGCGCTTTGACTCTCGCTTGACTCCACTCCGGTACAGTACGGGCATAGGAGTTGCTCTCTTGCTGGGAGGCTGTCGTGCTGGAGCTAAGACGTACTTGGTTCTTTCTTGCTCTCGTCCCGCCGATTGCGGCAGGAGTGGTCGGGTGCGGTGGCGATTCTCCGAGCGGACCATCAGAAGCGCCCCTAATGATCCGCGCTGAGGGCTACGTCCACTCGCAGACGGATGGTTCCCCAGTCTACCGCGCCAAGGTGGCCTTGTACCAAATCGACTACATATACGGCACGGCCAGGGAAGTAGGCCCCACAGTGCTTACGGATACCGAGGGCTACTACTCTCTCCAGGCTGAGTATCCTTACAGCTGCCAGGCGGAGACTGCCGGTAAGCCTTTTCCCAGGCTCACAGCGTATAGGCCAAACGCGTACAGCGCGGGAGATCGCGTTCCCGAGTGCAGCGACGCGCTCCAGCGCCTGGACTTCGAGCTGAGAGCATCGTCCGATACGAGGATCGACACCCTGTACTTCTCTCAGGACACCCTGCGTCTTGCGGTCGGCGAATCGACAGTTCTCTCCCTCATAGTCTTGGACACCAACGCTGATACGGTGTCAAGCTATGGGCATCCACACTTCATGGTGAACGAGGCCTTTCAGTGGCGGTTCAACAGCGACGTCGCATCGATCTCACATCTGCCGTCGTTCGCTGTGGATGTCACCGGTCAGGCCGTGGGAGGAGCATGGTTCGGGGTGTACTTCGATCAGGAGCGTCGACCGTGGGAGGCGGAGCGCCGTGATCCTCTATATACGCGTGCGGCGATTGTTGTTGAGTAGTCGCCCGTGAACTGAGCAGGCTGGGTGTGACGGCCCACCTGACACCGTGTCAGGTGGGCACCCGCCTTCAGTTGGGTATTCCGACCCTTCAGTGACACCCACAGTGACAGGCGCTCTAAGCGTCTATCCCCTATATTGATCCCACCCCCTTCGTTCCTCAGGAGGCATGAATGCCAGACCTGCTGGAACGTCTCACTCGCCGCCCCGATATCTTCATGCAGTACGCTGGATCCGGCTTGATCGGTCGCGAGTAGTTCGCACGCTACGCGTGCTCAATGTCTCGTAGCGAAGCTCCTCGACAGCGAATCTCGCCGCCCCGATTGTGTAAGACGTTGTAAATAGGGAAGATCTGAGGGTCCGGAGCTGAGTAGCTTCGGACCCTCTGCTACATTCGCTTGTCATATTCGTTGCGGCTCTGCTAGAACCCGTCGCTGCGTTGCCTCATCGGGTTGTTGGTAGACCTGGAGTAGCGTGTCGAGGTCCTTCCACCCCTCCACGCTTGCCACGTCCTGAACGGGCAGGTGTTTTCTCTCGGTGGCAAATTTCCGACGCAATCCGTGTATTCCCGTACCGTCCTGTTTCGGAAGTCCCGCCAACACCTCGGCCTCTCGCAACCACTTCGCGACCAATTCACGTCTGATGGGCTGGGACCAATCCCTCGGAGCGGGAAACAGGAAGCCCTCGCCTCCGATTCGTTCCAGAATACGGTCTATGACCTGTCTCAACTCAGGTGTCATGTAGACAGTACTCTCTCGGCGTTTCTTGTCCGAATGGGCGGGGAACACGATGGCCCCGTGTTCGCCGAGGTCCAGTCGAATGTCGCGGGCGTGCAGGGCCGTTGATCAGTAGGATGGGATACCTGTCCTCGAGCACTTAGCGCTGGACGCCAACCAGCACCAGCCAGCGTCTTGAGCGCAGACGACACTTGACACAGTGTCGTCATGTCAACACGTTGTGACAGCATGTCAATTATTTATGACACTGTGTCATTATACTAGGACGCCATGTCAGTTATCGAACCCTCACCTTTCCGCGTAGAACCGCAGCCGGTGTCCCGAATCAGTAAGGCCGAGCGCACGCGCGCAGCCATCCTGAACGTGGCGCTCGAGTTCCTTTGGACCCGTCCGTTCCGCGACATGAAGATCGGCACGTTGATGGCGGCGACGAGCTTCAGCCGCTCCACCTTCTACCAGTACTTCGAAGACCTGCACGATCTGATGGAGATCCTGCTGGACAACGTTCAGGAGGAGATCTTTGCTGTTGCCGGACCTTGGATCGAAGGCGTCGGTGATCCCGTGGCCCTTACGCGTGAGACCATAGACGGGCTGGTTCGCGTCTGTTACGAGCGCGGCCCGTTCATCAGGGCCATATCCGATGCCACCGCGATCGACCGGCGCCTCGCAGAAGCCTGGGGGCAGTTCCTCGCCAAGTTCGATGATGCAGCGTGTGCCCGCATCGAGGCGGACCAGAAGCAGGCCCTGATCCCGGATTTCGATGCTCGCCCCGTAGCATTCGCTCTCAACCGTCTCGATGCGGCCACGCTCGTCAACGCGTTCGGGCAGCATCCGAGAATGGATCCGGAACCGGTCCGCGAGGCGTTGGCGCGAATCTGGATTTCTACCCTGTACGGCACGGAGTGGGTCGAGAGCGGATCCTCGAATCTCAATCGCTCATGAGTGTACGGCGCGACCGATGACACCAACCGCGTGACTACATCCGGTATGCGAGACTAAAGGAGCAATTCGATGAACACATGGTCCGAACCCTCGGCGCAGTTGCCGAACAAGAAGTTGCTTGCAGCAGCGTTTGTCGTCGCGCTTTTCGTGTGCCCCCCGGCCAGCGCGCAAGTCAGCGAGTCAGCTCTGGGGTCGATCTCGACTCCGAACCAGGTGGAGACTTCGATCGGGAGCCTCGAGTTTCTCGATGGGGCGCCGTCCGCGGAAACGGCAGAGAGGGTCTACGACTATCTCGATACCATGCGCGGCGTGGAGGCCTTCCTCAAAGGCATGCCCGGCGCTTCTCTACAGGGGCTCATCAAGGGTGCCCGCAGTCAGGGCGCGGAGGAAGCTCATCAGGTTCTCCTCTTCGACAAACTGATGGATTCCCAGTCGCTCTACCTGACGGGCAATACCTCGACCATGTATGTCCTGCCGAACCTCGACCTCGAGCGGGACGGTCCGACGGTCCTCGAGGCGCCGGCGGGCATGCTCGGCGCTTTCAACGATGCCTGGTTCCGGTATGTCGAGGACGTGGGCCCGGCCGGACCGGACGGCGGGAAGGGTGGAAAATACCTCGTGCTCCCGCCCGGCTACGAAGGCGAGATGCCTGACGGATACTTCGTGGTGAAGCCCAGGACCTATGACGTGTGGGTCTTCATGCGGGCCTCGATCGCGGAGGGCCTCGACGCGGCCAGGAAGAACGTGGTGGACAACCTGCGCGTCTACCCGCTCTCGATGAAGGACAGCCCCCCGGAGATGGAGTTCATCAGCGGCTCCGGCAAGGCGTTCAACACCATCCACGCCAACGACTACACCTTTTACGAGCACCTCAACGAGGTGATCCAGAAGGAACCGCTGGAGATGCTGGATCCCGAGACCCGCGGCCTGTTCGCCTCAATAGGAATGGAGAAAGGCGAGCCGTTCGCCCCGGACGCCCGGATGAAGAGGATCCTCACCGACGCGGTCGCCATCGCCAACGCGGCGGCGCGCTCCATTGTCTGGTATCCGCGCGTCGATGGAACCATGAAAGGCATCGAGGTCTATCCCGGCGCGAACAGTGCCTGGATGATGGGCTGGGTGGATAAGAATGTCTTCTTCAATGGTCCGGACGGGATGACCATGAACTCCGACGCCCGCGTCATGTTCTACTATCCCTACACCGCGGTTACGCCAGCAATGGCGGTCACGAGAGCTGGTGTGGGATCGGACTATGGCATCGCGTACGTCGACTCGGAGCAGCGGGCCTTCGACGGATCCAAGACCTACAGGCTTCACATTCCGGCCGATCCGCCCGCCAAGGACTTCTGGGCACTCACGCTATACGACAACCAGACGCGGTCCATGCTCCAGACGGGCCAGAAGTTCCCGACCGTCGGTAGCCAGACAGAGGGCATCCGGCAGAATGCGGACGGTTCCTATGACATCTACTTCGGACCGAGGCCGCCCGAGGGATTCGAGAACAACTGGCTTGAAACAGTCCCGGGCAAAGGCTGGTTTGTCGCTCTGCGAATGTATGGGCCACTGGAGTCGTGGATAGACAAGACCTGGCGGCCAAGCGAAGTGATGCTGGTGAATTGATGACAGCAGATTGCGCCGCTCGGAAGACAGCATCGTACGATGAGTCCTGGTGGCTCCCAGAGACGGAGAAAGTGAGATAACAGAATGGCCACGCAAACACGTCTACACCAAACGCTACGAATCTTCCTGGCAGCAGGGATTTCACTCTGTGCCGTAGCTCCAACGCTTGCGCAGGAGCTGGTTAAGGTGACCGCGTTCAACTACGTCCGTGCCGAGTCGGACATGCAGATGAAAGGCTATATCGAGAGCTTCGACAACTTTGGGAAGTTCCACCATATCCGGCAGCCCTACGACGTCGAGAACCAGGTCACCGTTCGGGGCAACCGAGACACGTTTTACTCATTCGGCGTGTTTGACCTGAGGTCGCCCGTCACCATCACGCTTCCGGACACCGGGGGGCGCTACCAGTCCCTGATGGTCGTCAACCAAGATCACTCGATTTGGAGTTTCTACGGTCCCAGGACGGGCACGCTGACAGAAGAGAAAGCGGGCACACGGTATGTGTTTCTGGTGATTCGCACGTTTGCGGATCCGAACGATGAGCAGGATATGCAGGAAGCCTATCGGCTCCAGGATGCGGTCGTTGTCGAGCAGGCGGATATCGGAACGTTCGAAGTGCCCGATTGGGACAAGGAAGAAGTGGAGCAGATGCGGGCGACGATCAACGTTGTCGGCGCCACGGTCACGGAATCCTCAAAATTCTTCGGCAAGAAAGAGACCCTGGACCCGGTTTACTGGATGCTGGGCGCGGCACTCGGCTGGGGCGGACTGCCGGCAGATGCTGCAACGTACGTGAACGTGTTTCCCGAAAAGAACGACGGCAAGACCCCGTACACACTCACCGTGACGGATGTGCCGGTGTATGGCTTCTGGTCCGTGACCCTCTACGACGACAAGGGCTGGATGCCGGTCAACGAATACAACGCCTACTCGTTCAACAACGTCACAGCCAAGAAGGACAAAGACGGCAGCATTACCATCCACTTCGGGGGTGATCCCAAGGCGGACAACTTCCTGCCGATCGTACCAGGATGGAATTACATCGTCAGGTTGTATCAGCCGGGCCCGGAGATCCTGAACGGAAGCTGGACGTTCCCGAGTCCGCAAGTCGTGAAGTAGGCGTTGCGCCCTCACTCGGATCGGAAAGGTCAAAATGAACAGAGTACTCCCGCTGGTGATTGTGACGGCCGTAGCCTACTCGGTTCGCTGAACCAGGTGCACGCACAGGAACACGGCGCAGCCGTGGGTACCGGCGACCACGAGTACCACAAGAACCACGGCGCGACCTTTTTGGGGCCGCGCAGCTGAAACACAAATCCGTTAGGCCACGGGAAGGTGCGTGACAGCCCACCCCTTCAACCAAGGGAGGAATGCCATGGTAGCCGCGGCGAAGTGTTCGATGCTGCTTGCTCTGTTCGTCCTGGTGTGTCCCAGTGGACCACTAGCTCAGGAACCGTATCCCGTCAGGCAGCTTACCGATGACCCGGCCCAGGATGGCTTCCCTTGCTGGTCGCCAGACGGCCAGAGCATCGTCTTCTCGCGCTATGGGGCCGAGGAAGCGCCTGAGAAGACGGGTCTCTGGATGATGTCGTCTGATGGCAGCGGACTTCGCCGGCTCACCGCGGTGATCGGCGAGCACCCCGACTGGTCGCCAGACGGCCAATACATCGCCTTCGACGGAGACTACGGGAACAGCATCCAACTGGTGGCGGCATCCGGAGGACAGCCGATCCGGATCGTGCCGGAGTCCATCCCTGTTTCACTTGGTGGTCAGCCAAAGTGGTCGCCAGATGGCTCGCTCATTGCCTTCAAGGAAGAATCTAATCTCTGGTTGCTCGAGGTGTCGACGGGAAAACTCGATCGGGTTCTCAGCACGCCAGGCAAGAAGCCGATACCCACTTGCTGGTCGAACGATGGGTCAGAGATCTACCTGTTCCTGTTCGAAACCGACTCCCCGACTGCTGCCGTCGCGGCGGTTTCACGCACCGGGGAAGGTTTGCGCCAGGTGGCACGCGAGGAGGGGATCAAGTACCGGTACTCCGCGCTCTCGCCGGATGGCACCCTGCTTGCCGTTGTGCGGTGTGAAGGTCGTGACTGCAATATCCTCGTGACGTCCCCGGGGGGTAGAGGTCGCGTGCAGGTGACGGCGCATCCCGGGTACGACGATGGGCCGTGTTGGTCGCCTGATGGGACAAAGCTCGCGTTCGTCAGTACGCGTTCTGGGCACTTCGATATCTGGGTGGTGGAAGTCGATCCGGAGCGTCTTCGCCACGAGCTGTCGTCGCTCGATGATAGGGAGTAGAGATTGCGTTCGCCTTCACTGACGCCCAGAGATGGGCGCAGGAGGACATGGGCGCCACTTGCCTCGCTCCTACCCTTGTCGTGGCGTAGGGAGTCACCCAGGATAGCGTCTACTCCCCGGCGCCGCATGTCCGGCATCCGTCTGCTAATTGCTCAAGAAGTGAAGCACGGTGCGTTTGTGCCTATCTCCACTTTCTGTTTCTGCCTTGCAGTGATTTCGGTTTCCGCCTGCGAGACCAACCAGCGCAGTGTTAAGGAACTCAGCGTACAGACTCCAGACGTTACACTGTTTGCCCGCGCCTCGGGGCATCTGGAGTCGGGCAACGTGCTCATAGCAGTCAACGGTGGGCCCGGTTTGTCCAGCCACTATATGCTCAGCTTAGAGCGCTTGGCGAACACTGAGCTCGCTGTGGTCACCTATGATCAACGAGGGGTGAGCCGATCGACGGACGTACGCCGGATTCCTGATAATTTCACGCTGCAAAAATATGTGGAGGACCTTGAGTATGTGCGGGCAGCGAGTGGAGCGGAGACCGTTCACTTGTTGGGTCATTCATGGGGTGGCCTCGTGGCGTTGAGCTATGCTGTAACCCATCCGGAAAGGATACGTTCGATAGTGCTAGTAGGCTGCGGCCCGCCCACATGGGATGGGATACGGACATGCTTTGGGAAGATCCAGCAAAGATTCGCAGAATTGCAGGCTTCGGGCCTGGTCCCCAATGATTTGACACCGGGGACACAGGAGTTCGGGGAAGCGATCCTCGCCGCGTACTTCTCTGACCCGACCTTCTGGTTTTCGTCGGACGACGAAGGAAGTGCGCCGGTACAAGATCACCAAGTGAACCAGCTGACGTGGACCGCTGTTCAGGGGTACGATTTGACTTCCGAACTCTCCAGGCTGGAGCATCGAGTATTAGTGATCCGAGGCGAGGGTGATCCATGCGAACCGTCTATGGGCCAGTCTGTTGAAGAAGCACTGTCGTCAGCCGAAATCCGGTCCGTTACGCTGAAGGATTGCGGACACTTCTGGCACGAGTGTCCTGAGGACTTCTTCGCAGCGGTTAGACCGTTCCTTTACGTACAGGCATCCAGATTCTGAGAGGTTCCAGTTGGGGTAACACTACAGCTACTGTCAGTTGCCCATTGGGAACTCCGTGGAAGGCCAGATTCCGCTCTCTTTCTCCGGACTCTCCATCAGGCGTTCTCGTCCGCGACAACGGTTTTCGTGGAAGCCACGTCCATGGCGCGCGACGTAGAGGACTTGCTGATGAGCGCTGCTGAGACTGGTCCGTACATACCGATGCGACAAACACTCTGGCCACGCTCAGCACGACTACGTAGTCGATTCAGCACATCACTGCTCTCTGAGCTGTCGCAGTTGGCGGAGCATCATGCAGAGCCCGAGCTCTTCGATCATCTGTTCCTGTATGCAGACAGATCACCGCTCCTCGAGTATCCGGATGCCTTTCTGCGAGGTTCAGTAGTGTACGTCGCTTCCTCTATCGCGCAGGAGGAACTCTGCACCTGGGCAAGCGGACTCCAACTAGAAGCTCAGTGGTGTGCGGCCTAACACG
Source organism: uncultured Gemmatimonadales bacterium (assembly GCA_963807645.1). Classification (GTDB taxonomy): domain Bacteria; phylum Gemmatimonadota; class Gemmatimonadetes; order Palauibacterales; family Palauibacteraceae; genus Benthicola. The sequence continues at coordinate 177,509 of CAWECO010000001.1, read as the reverse complement.
CGCCTGGCGCAGATGCGTCGAAGTACATAAACAAACGAACTTGGCCGGCGCGCAGTTCAGGCACCGACCGTCAGGGGGCGGGACGAAGTGAAACAGTTTCTTCTTGTCTGTGTTACGGTCGGACTGTTGGCTTGTAGCAGCAGCAGGGGCGGCGTTGACTACAGCTTGTTGTTCGGAACATGGAGCGAATCGGGAAGCTGTTCGTCTTCGCTTCGCATCCTCACTCCTGAGGGATGGTACTTCTGGCTTCGCGGAGAAGGCGATGCGTGGGAGGTCCACTACGACGGAGTGTTTGTAACGGACTCAGTCGCGACAAAGACGCTTGGAGTCCCGGAAGCCATCATCATTGCTGAACAGCCAAACTCGGATGCCGGTTCAGCCTTGTTGGCAATAACAGAACTCAGCCGGAATCGAATCGTGTTTGAGGTGTTCGACACGAATGGGGACGAAGACAGTACAGCGACCCACTCATGGGTCCGATGCTCTCCACCCGAGTTGACCACAAACTTACCAGAGTAGCGGCGCCGGCCAGACGCACCCGATGCCTAACACGCGCCTGGAGCATACGCGTTGAACATGATGGACAATCGAACCTGGACGGCGCGCAGCTCAGGCGCCGACCGTTCGGCGGATTGCCGCAGGTCACCTTTAGGGGAAAGACAATCGATTCATGGGTCAGTGGGAGCATCTTTTCATTGACGGGGAGTTTATGTCCCGGGCTCGCCTGCTCTCGGGTCTGACGGTCGAGCAGGTGAGCGTGCGGCCACCTGGACTCCCGCATACGATCTACGAGGAGCTCTGGCATACAACCAAGTGGCAGTCGATCGTCGTTCAGTGCGATGAGCCAACCGCAGCTGCATGGATCGACGGGGGAAAGGACTTTCCCTCAGAGGCTCCTGGCAACGAGCGCATGTGGGAGGATCTCGTCAGTGAGTTTCTCGCCGGGTCGGAGACGGCAGTAGAGTTAGGGCGCTCGCCTGAGGCGCTGATGGAGGAAGTGGGCCCGGGCGTCACGCTTGCCGAGAGGCTCGAGAGCTTGGCCGTTCATAATGCTTACCACCTCGGGAAGATCGTTGCCCTGCGTCAGGTCATCGATGCGTGGCCCCCACCGGGGTAGGTTCAGTGGCTCTCAGGCGTATCCAGAGACCGACATGGTGACATTGAACTGAGTGGCGACGGGAGATGCACCCATTGCTGAGAGCCGCCGAACATGGGCGTGAAGCTGACGGGCCTGCGGCCCGCAGCTTACGCCCCAGTCGTTAGACGGCTCAACGCACAACTGAACGACGGGAGACAAAGAACATGCAAAGTAACAGCAACGTGGTCCGTCGATTCATAGAAGAAGTTCTGAACCAAGGAAAAGTCGATGCTGCCGGGCAGTTCTTCTGGGAGGACATGGTGGAACAGGTTCCGCTCCCTGGCCAAGGGCCGGGCCTTGAGGGGTTGAAGGACGTGCTGCGCGGGCTGAGGGCGGCGTTTCCCGACATGCACTGGACGGTCCAAGAGCAGATTGCGGAGGGCGACAAGGTGCTGTCACGCTTCGAGTGGACAGGCACGCATCGTGGAACGTTTCTCGGCGTGCCTGCCACGGATCGACCTGTGACGGTTTGGGGCATGGTGATCGACCGCTTTGAAGGCGGAAGAATCAAGGACACGCGCATCATCATGGACACACTTGGACTGATGATGCAGTTGGGCGTGGTTCCACCGCCAAAGGCATGACCCCGACGCCGCCTAACACGCGCCTGGAGCGGACCGGCCACCGAACGACTCATCATCGGCGGGCTGCACGTGCGGCCGGCCGCTCAACCGCCCGTCGTTAAGTGGCGCAGCATCGGAGGTACATGCTCAATAGGCTTCGGGACTTCAGGTGTACTGAAGAGTCTAAGCAGCTTGGTCTAGCGCGTAAGTGCGCATTGGGGGCGTGGTGGCTGTCGTCGTAACCGCGGTGGTAGCGGGATTGCTGGGAACTTTGGTAATGGATTTGCTGAACAATCTCGTTGCCCGAACTGGGATGTTCCTCAGAATAGATGTAAGAATGATCGGACGGATGGCGGTGGGCTGGAGGCGCGGGCGCTTCCGTTACGGGAATCCAGAAGAGATGGAGCCGGTCTACGCGGAGAGGATGTACGGTTTTGCCACGCACTATCTGATCGGCGTGGGCCTCGCGGTGCCGTTCTTGCTCGGTTGGGTTGTCTTCATCGGAGGTGCTGTCTCGCCGGCATGGGCGCTTGCCTACGGTGTGGCGACGACGGCCGCCTCCTGGTTCTTGGTGTATCCGTCCATGGGGCTGGGAGCGTTCGGAAGACGGTCTCCAGATAGATGCAGGGCTGTTCTCACTCCCCTCGCCAACCACTTCTTCTATGGAGCAGGTCTTGCAATCGGGGTCGGACTAATGTGAGAGCCTGGTCTCGCAACGAGGGGGTCCAATGAAGAGGTCGTCGTCGGCTGTGGCATTCTGGACGGGCTTGACCACGGTCTACGCTCTCCATGCATGCGTGCTCATGCTCTGTGGATATGACTGGGGCTGGTGGCAGGGGTGGGCCTACGCTCTCCTCTTCGCCGCTGCAGGAATTGGCATGCGACTTTGGGCTGAGCGACGGCATCCGGGGTTGATGGCGGAACGGGCGCAGCTCTCAAGGGCTCCGGGTATCAAGTCCTGGGATAAACTCCTTTCCCCACTGATGGCGTTGAGCCTCGGCTTGCCCCTGTTCGTCGTGGCTGGACTGGATCACCGCTTCGGGTGGTCGCCGGACTTCCCGAGCTGGCTCAACATCCTCGGATTGGTGTTGGCTGCGGCAGCCTACGGATTTGTAGGGTGGGCGTTCCTGGAGAATCGCTTTTTCTCGGCAGTGGTGCGCATTCAGTCGGAGCGTGGGCACGTGGTGTGCGACACCGGCCCATACAAGATCGTTCGACATCCGGGCTACTCGGGAAGCGTTCTGTCCCCTTTCGCCATGGCATTGGCATTGGGTTCGGTGTGGACCATGATTCCAGCGGCGGCGGCTGTCGTCATAGCCGTGGTGAGAACGGCCCTCGAAGACCGCACCCTGCAGAGAGAACTCCCAGGGTACCGGGAATACGCCGGCCGCGTCCGCTACCGCTTAATTCCAGGGATCTACTGATCGATCGAGCAGGCCATCGTCGCGAGGCTTCTCATGACCATCACTAAAGGCCTGACCAGCGCAGCCTAACAAGGAATTGCTGCTGTCCGCGTAAGCTGTGCGGACAGCTCGCTTCGCTCGCTGGCGAACTCGAGGCTCCGGCAGCAGAATTCAGAGACGTTAGGAAGCCCTCCCCAGAGGACTTTGAGGATCTATGGATCAGAGCCAGATCTATTCCCTGTATGACTCCGATCCGACGCCCATCGCTGCCTTCTTGGGCTACCTCAGGGAGTCCTACGGTCTGCCCACCCCGACGACGGTCCTCGACATGGGCTGTGGCCCGGGACGCATGTTGCGACCTCTGGCAGAGTCCGGGTGGATCGTCTCCGGGTATGAGCCGGACCCAGACTACGCGGCGGCGGCTGAGGATGCGGCCCTGGGCGTTCCCCGTGTGCGGATCCGGCGGGCGGGTCTCCTCGACCTCGATGAGGTCGCCGCGTTTGACATGGTCGCCCTGATCAATGGTCCACTTTCCTACGTTCTCAATCCTGGGGAGAGGCGGACCGCCCTCAAGCTATGTCGACAGGCACTTCGCCCGGATGGCGTCCTTTTCCTGGAGGTTGGCAACTTCCCATGGATCCTGAAGAACTACCGCCCGCCTCCCGCTCTCCAGCTTGACGTTGATGGGGTAACGGTCCTAAGAACGGCCCGCCATGAGATCGACTTGCACACGGGGCACTTCACCCACCAGGACCACTTCGAGTGGACGGACCCGGACGGGGAAGTGCGCGGCATCGACAAGACGCATCGGATGGCGATGATCGCATTCCCTGAGATCGCCTACTTCCTCGCCGATCTTGGCTTCACTGAGGTTGCTACGTTCAACGAATACGATGACCGTGAGCCGACCGTCCTCACGGGGAAGCGGATTCTGGTCGCCGCGCGGCGAGGTGCCGAGTAGAGCCGCGGGCTTACTACAAGGAATTGCTGTTGGCGCGGGGAGCTCAGAGGGCCCGAGCTACTCGGCTTGCACCACGCAGCGCGAGAAGAGCATTCTAGTCGCGCAACAGAATTCCAAAGACGTTAGGCGTGTAGAACACCGTTGACAGACGTATATGTTAGTCATATACTTTTGCTATGAGCGAGTGGCCCGAGAAACTTGTGGCATGTACCGGCTTTGAGTGGGATGTCGGCAACATTGACAAGAACTGGGAGCGCCATCGGGTCTCAGCGGCCGAGTGTGAGCAGGTCTTCTTCCAGCGGCCCGTACTCATCGCATCAGACCCGGAACACTCTCAAGACGAGCCACGGTTCGCGGCTCTGGGGCAGACGGCCGACGAGAGACTGCTGGCCATCGTGTTCACGATCCGTGGAACCCTGATTCGAGTGATCTCAGCGCGACCCATGAGTCGTCGTGAGCGGAGGGTGTATGAGCGCGCGTAAGAAGAAGCCCCTGGTGAAGGAGAGCATGCCCAAGTTCCGCACCGAAGACGAGGAGCGGGACTTCTGGGCAGAGCACGACGTTGTCGACTATTTCGACTGGGAAAAGTCGGTTTCGGGCTCGTTCCCCGCTCTCAAGCCATCCACCCAAACGATATCGCTCCGTTTGCCGAAGGCATTGCTCGAGGAACTCAAGACACTCGCCAACGAACGCGACGTTCCCTACCAGAGCCTACTGAAGGTCTTCTTGGCCGAGAGAGTCGCGAGAGAGCGAGGCCGAAAGCGAAGCCGACCCAAGCCTGACGTCTAACACGCGCCTGGAGCAGACGCGGTGAAGATACGGAACAACCGAACTTGGCCAGCGCGCAGCTCGGGCGCCGACCGTTAGACGGCCGGAGCAGATCTTCTATGGGCCACCATCGTGTGAGGACACTGCGGATTCGGATCTCGGTATCATGCACCACGCTCGTCGTTTTCTTCGCTGTTCTCGCGGCCAAGCCTGCGTGTGCCCAGAACCCTGAGTGGTCTTTCAACGCAAAGACGCCTTCCCCGATTCCAATCCCCGCGTGGCTGCCAGCGGACTCATTACGCTATGCGCTGGCTTATTACGAAACGGGCGATGAGATTAGAGGGCTGGTTGTAGATCTCAATCGGGACGGTGTGACTGATTACATACTGCAGTATTCACGCGAGGTCTGTGGCACGAACTGTCAGTACGCACTAGTTGACGGAAGCACCCGTCGCTCTCTGGGACTCGTCTGGGGAAGTGTATTATACATCGGCGCTCAATTCATCAACGGCTACCCGGTGATCAGTCAGTATGGTCACAGCAGTGCGGATAGCGGGTCGTGGTCAACTCTGGTCTATGACGGCCGACAGTATGTCAGCGTCGGTTCACTCTGGCTGGACGGTGCATCGTTGGAGCGTGTCTTCGAGGAGTTGAAGGATGTTCCGTACGGAGCACCACCGCATGACCCTCGTTGATGCTGGCGAGAGAGTCCGCCGTCTAACAAGCGTTAGCAGCTGGCGGCTCTCGGTCAGTTGCTTTGGTCGGCTGCCCTGCCCCAATCCGATTCATAGCTAGGGCGGCTACTTCGGGCCGCAGCTGAAACGCAAATCCGTTAGACAGCGAAAGCGAGCAACGACACCAAGTTTGGACAGCAGTGTATGTTGAGGCCGAGATGACGGGTGTGTACCATCCTCACTGTTTGAACCGCGGCCAGCCGGGAGCGAGAGGCAGATGTCGAAGAACGGAAAGAAGCCAGATGTCGTACAAGTTAAGAATCCGAAGACAAATCGGTACGTGAAGATCGATCGGGACAAGGGCAAGATAATCAGCCACAAGAAGAGTGAAGGACCCTACAAGAACGTTCCAGTAGCCCGGAAGCGCGTGAAGAAGTGATCTACTATCGGCCGACGGACGGTGATCCGTACCCGGCCGCTCTGACTCTTCGTCCGCGTACCTGCTTCTTGATGACCCAACTCGGGACCCCCCTTCCTGAACCTCTTCCGACGATCCGGGACACCATCAATGCAGTGTGTGCCCAAAAGCAGTACGCGGTCTGTGATGCCCAAGCTGTAGTAACGGGCAAGGACTTCCTACTGAACATCTGGTCCTTGGTTCTGTCCGTACCCGTAGGGATCGCCATCCTTCACGAGGACATGGAGACAAGGACGATCGCGAACATCTTCTATGAACTAGGGCTCATGCAGGCCTACGGTAAGGAAACAGTAATCGTCAAGACGCCGGGAGTTTCGATTCCTTCCGATTTCGTGCGAACGGAGTACCTGGCTTTCAAAGAAGGCTTTGACGGCCGACTGAAACGCTTCCTCGATTCCGTCGAAGAGCGGGCTGCCTATTTCGTCATGATGGCCCAGCAGCTTGAGCAGAATCCTCTGCTTTCTATCGATTACCTTCGACGTGCGTTTCTGATTACGGGCGCTGAAGATCTCCGCGCGTCCATTGAGACGATCCGAGATGAAGCCCCATTCGAAGGGCGTGCAAGGAACAGTGTTGAGTTGCTTGCGTCACAATTGCTGCTCGCCAACGAATGATGGCCAGGAGCACCGCCGCCTAACACGCGCCTGGAGCTGGCGCGGTGAACGTTATGGGCGGACAAGAGAACAAGGTCGGCGCGCAGCTTAGGCGCCGACCGTTGGGCGGGCCGAGGGAATCCAAGGAAGGATGGATGTTTGCGATGAGTGGTCGAGTTGCAGTCAGCCTTCTTGCCGGCGCGATCATCGTGCCCATCGCGATTGGCATGCCAAGGTTGTCGACGACGTTGGCTTCGCAGGCTGGCACCTTGCGCGAGACATCCTCCATGGGGGAGGCCCGGGCGGCCCACACGGCGACCTCGCTTGTTGACGGGAACGTCCTGATAGTGGGTGGATTCACTGGCGACGAAGCTCACTTGGCGGGCGCCGAGTTGTTCGACCAGCAACATGAGCGCTTCGAGCAGCTCCCCCACCTTCAAGTGATGCGCCAGAGTCATACAGCGACGCCCCTGCGGGACGGCCGGGTTCTGATCGCGGGCGGCATGGGGGAGCAAACCCAGTATTACGACACCGCCTATCTATACGATCCAAGCACCCGGACATTCAGTCCGACAGGTCGCATGACCATGGCACGATCGAACCACGTGGCGATTCTGCTTGAGGATGGTCGGGTGCTGCTCGCAGGTGGGACGGGAACTGGATGGTCGTTTCTCGCCAGCGCGGAGATCTATGACCCCCCCACCGGAACCTTCCGAGCAACCGGTGCCATGGCAGAGCCGCGGGAGGGGCACGCTGCGGTGAGGCTCCAGGATGGACGCGTGCTGGTCACCGGTGGGCACCAAGGACGCGGGAGCGCGATTCAGATTTCGCGCACAGCTGAGATATTTGACGCCACCGTGCAGCGCTTCATGCCGACCGAGGCCATGACGATATGCCGCCATAAGCACGACGCAGTGATGCTCGGCAACGGTCAAGTACTGGTGCTCGGGGGCGCAGACGAAAGCGACAATGAAGGCGTCTACAGCAGCGTCGAGGTGTACGATCAGGCAGTTGGTGAGTTTCGGTCGGGGAGTCCGATGCGGCTCGGCCGCTACAAGTTCCGGGGAACATCCCTCACACTGACTGATGGCACCCTGCTCCTGGCCGGTGGAGCAACGAGGGCGGAGGTGTACAATCCAGCCACCGGGAAAAGCGATATCGTAGGCGGCGTTGACCAACTGGCAGGCCAGTTTTCTGCCGCGACATTGCTGCCTGGTGGGCGAGTTCTGATCACTGGCGGCTACGGTCAGGGTCGAGGACCAAGAGCAAATGCTTGGCTCTTTGAATCCTCGGCCAGCAACGGCCGCCCAACAGGCCGATGAAGCTGTCGGGCGTCTAGGCCGCCCGCACCATATCGGCAGAGTCGTTAGATGGCCCTTTGCACGCAAGGCGCCCGTACTGACTTGATCCTCGGTCTTATGACAGACGGCAATTTCCCGCGAATGAGGTCCCAGGAGGTGGTGCCCTGTGCTCTTCGTCTGGCGTTCAACGAGGCCGTTCTTTGGGCGGGTCGCACTTCGACCCGTATTCTTGGTCACCCTCTGTGCCTGTGCACCGACCGGTGCTGGATCGGCCGGCGACGCCGAGATCTCCCATTTCGTTGAGGACTCCCTGATTACTGGGAACGTCCTTGAGAACAGTACCGCGTGCGAGGTCGACGCGGTGTGCTATCTCCGCATCGAGTTTGCAGACACCTCCATTGTTGCGCTGTATGGCACGGGGGAACGTCCTGCTCCCGCGTGCGAAATCTCGCAGGACGTATCCGACGTTGCTTTCCACATATCGCCTGACGAGATCATCGCCGTTGTCGTCTCGAAGTGCGGTCCGGACCGATACTACGTGCGACGACTCGACCGCAGCGCGGACTAGACGCCGTGGAACGTTGCCAGGATGATGATCTGGGCGCGGGCCATCCAACACGCGTCAGCAGCCGACGCGGTTTAGATTGTGGGCGTTGCTGAGGCCACATGGGCGCGCAGCTGAAATGCCGACTGTTAGGCGGCTAGATCTGTAGGAGCGCAACAATGGCAAAGATTACCGGGGTCGGCGGCGTCTTCTTCAAGAGCAAAGGCGACAGCGCTGCATTGGCAGCGTGGTATCGGAAGCACTTGGGCATGTCGCTGGAAGACTTTGGCGGCGCTATCCTCAAATGGCCGGACGACAAGGCCGAGGATCAAGGCCTTACCGTGTGGCATGTCGCGGAGAAAGACAGCGCGTGGTTCAGCCCAAGCACGTCGTCCTTCATGATCAACTACCGGGTCGACGACCTCGGCGAGCTGCTGGAGCAGCTGCGTGCGGACGGTGTGGAAGTCATCCAAGGACCCGAATCGCACGAGAACGGCAAGTTTGCGTGGATCATGGACCCAGATGGAAACAAGGTCGAGCTCTGGGAGCCGAAGGTCTGGGATGCCAACAATAAGGGTTCCTGAGAACGCCGCCGAAGAGCCGATTGCAGGGGGCAGTCCGCTGCGCGACCGCCGCTGAACCGGAGCGTTAGGCCGTTGTGCAAACCTGCTCGACAGGGAGGCCTGAGTGGAAGTTCTCGTCGTTGCTGCAATCGCCGGTGCTGGTGCGCTCGCTACCTGGGTCGCGGATCGTCGACGGTCTCGACGGCGAAATCGATCGGGCCAGTGCGCGGCCTGTGCGACGTCCTGGGCGGAGGCAACTTCGCAGGATCCGTACCTCATCCACGGACGACTCGTGTGCGAAGCGTGCGCTGCGAAGGCAAGGCGGCGAATGCCGTGGGAGCTTGGCGCAGTCGGAGCTTTCAGTCTGGTCGCCTTGACCTCGGCTACGGCAGGGCAGGGCCTGACCGCCGTCGTCCTGATCTCGGCCCTCGGCACGGCGGGGATGCTCGTCGGGGCGGTTCAACTAATGAAGCTGGCCAACAGAGGGGCGCAGCGTCGGATTGCGAATGGGGACTACCCAGACATCGCTTCGGTGCGCTCGAATGCGAAGCCTGGGCAGGACATACTCGAAGGACCAGCGGACTAGCACGCGCCTGGAGCTGACACGTCTATCACCGTGGTCGGCGCGCAGGTCGGGCGCCGACCGTTAGGCTTCAGTAAGAAGGGACCGAGGGGATGCCGTGACTCCGGTCAACAGCTTGGTTTCCCCGGTGCTCTGTTTGGCTCGCGACGACTCCATATCGGTCGCGCGGACGGCGACGGAGCTCAGAGCGTGCAACGCGGTGGCGTGGTTTCGGAACCGGTACTTCGATGACCTGCGGCTCTTTGATGCGGCTGGGAGATCCTACCGAGTGTCGTCCGCCGAACTTGTCCAGCCGCTTCATGGGTGGCGTCGCATCGCTGCCAGGATTCTCAACAAGAATCTGACGGTGCTCCTTGAGGTCGAGAGCTTGAGAGGCTCCTCTCTCGATGCGGCCAAGCTGGCCACCATCGAGTGGATCCACAGAGCACCGGAGTTCTGGGAGGCAGCCTTTGATCTGCCCGAACTCGAGGCTCTAGTGCGAGGGAGTCCGGACTTGGAGACTCTGTGCGCCATATTCGCCTAGGGACCGATGTCCCGGCCTGACGCGGCTTTGAGCAGACGCGTTGAACCGTAGCGACAATCGAACCTAGTTGGCGAGGAGCGATGCGAGAGGTTCACCTCGACACATTCGATCACAGTCTGCACACGGAGAAACTCCGCGGCTGGCTGGGCCGCCCGCAAGTTGCCAAGTGGTGGGGAGACGCAGAAACAGGCGCTCGAACACGCACGACAGAGCCGCCCGGACGCACACGCCGTCATCGTCGCAGACGGAAGGCTAGTAGGTTATCTCTGCTGGCAGACGCCGAGTCCGGCCGAGCTTGCGGACGCGGGTCTCACTGACCTCCCAGAGGGGGTGGTGGATATCGACATCCTCATAGGCGAGCCGGAATTGTTTGGCCGGGGAGTTGGTTCGCAGGCCCTCAAGCTGCTGCTGGCCCGATTGCACAGGGAATCTTCTTTCTCCCACGCCGGCTTGGGTACGTCGGTCTCGAACGTGCGTGCCATCCGGGCCTTTGAGAGGGCCGGTTTTCGTCAGTTTCGGGATTTCCAGGATCCAGAGTGGGGTTTGTGCACGTACATGGTAGCGGAAGTGTGAACGGCCGGGCGTTAGACAGGGGAGTCAGGGTGCAGCGGTACATGGTTACAGTTCACGGAAGTGGTTTCTGGATTTCACTCGATAACGAGTTGCAGAGGGTCGAGTTTCGCGTCGCGCGGATTGTCGAGGCGGCGAATGCTGGTGAGGCGCAGCAAAAAGCTCTGGCGCTCGTTGCGGGAGACGCGAAGGCACGGCCGCTGCCGGGCCACCCGCCACCAGTTCTTGTGGTCGAAGGTGTTGAGCCAAGTCTGGCTGACCTCAGCCCGCAGCCAGGGTTCGCATTCCATCCGGACCCGGAGTGATGCTCTTGGTTCAGGGTCTGCAGTCTAAAACGCGCCTGGAGCTGACGCGGTCAAGATAGTGGAGAATCAACCTTGTGTGGCGCGCAGCTCAGGCACCGATCGTTAGACAGCAACACTTCCCACCAGCGGCTTGCGTAGTGTTACCACCGTTGGTACTATTATTGCATGGGAAGATCCGGCGCGGTGGGTTTGTATTCCTGACCTGGACAGGTGACCACGCCCCTCGGCACGTGCATGTGTACCGCGATGGGAAGTTCGTGCTCAAGTGGGATCTCGAGAACGAGACAGCGATGAAGGGAAAGGCCTCGCGACGTCTCCTGCGTATCATCGCTGAGCTCGAAGAGGAAGGGCAGCTTTGAAGATCCAAGGCGTTCTGGCGAACCGGCGTCTCAAGGCTTTTGAAATCGAGACGCCGAGGGGTCACTACACGTATCCATTCGCGAAGGCAGGACTGGTGCGGGAGACTCTCAGAGTCGCTGAGGTGTACGTAGACGAAGAACTCGGTGGCGAGGCCTTCACCTACCGCCTCGATTCCGGTGAGGAAGATACCGTGCACGTCGAGCAGGTTCTCGACTACAATCAGGATCCTGAGTATCTGAAGGAACTGCTTCTCTACAAGCTATCGGTGGAAGCGCAGAAAGCGGTGGAGGACAGTGGCGTGAGCAAGCGAGAACTCGCCCGGCGACTTCGCACGTCCCCCAGCCAGCTATACCGTCTCCTTGATCCGACGAATTCGGCCAAGTCCGTCGGTCAGATGCTGGCACTGCTGCACCTGGTTGGTCGCGAGGTCGATGTCGTAGTCAACCCGACACCACTGTCGAGTGCTGTCTAACACGCGCCTGGAGCAGACCCGGCTGACGTGATGGACAATCAGACCTGGTCGGCCCGCCACCATTGACGGGCTGACCGGAAACGGTGATCTTACTAGTAAGACTTAGGAGGTCGAATGAGTGAGATTGCCACAACCAAGCTCAGCTCCAAAGGGCAGGTTGTCATTCCGGAGGAAATCCGTCGCCGGCTCGGACTCGAGGTCGGTGCCCAGTTCGTGGTGATTGGAGACCGCGACGTCGTTGTGCTCAAGGCTATTCACCCGCCGGAGATGAGCCAGTTCGACAGACTCGTCGGGGAGGCAAGGAAGGTCGCCCGGCGTGCAGGGATGAAGCGGTCGGACATCAAGGAGGCCGTGAAAGAGGTACGTGGGGCCAAGTGAAGATCGTCCTCGATACGAACGTATTCGTGTCAGGAGTCTTCTTCCGCGGCCCGCCAGCGGACATCCTTGAGGCGTGGCGAGATGGCAGAGTCGTCCCGGCCATTTCAGCAAAGATTCTCGAGGAGTATCGCCGAGTGGGACTTGTCCTCTCGGATCGCTATGAGGGTGCGGATATCGAGTCACTTCTTACGCTTCTGGCTATCCACAGTGAGTTGGTGGATGCTCCGGATCTGCCGGAGCCGGTCTGCGAGGATCCAGATGACGACAAGTTCCTGGCCTGTGCGCTCGCGGCCGGAGTTCAGGTTGTTGTCTCGGGCGATCGGCACCTGCTTCGTGCGTCGGGTTGGAGCGGGATTGAGGTTCTCACACCCCGCCAATTCGTCGAGCGATACCTGGACCGGTAGCTAACACGCGCCTGGAGCAGACGCGACGAACGTGATGGACAAACCAGCTTGGCCGGCGCGCAGCTCAAGCGCTGACCGTTAGGCATCCGTCTGCCGCGCAGGCCAGCCGGTGGCGAATGCGAGAGCCTACGCTAATGGCAGACCCCATCATCCTGTACGCTGAGCTCGCGGCGTGGTGGCCGCTGCTGTCCGCGCCGTCCGACTACGCGGAGGAGGCCGCCTACTACGATGCGGCGCTTCGAGAGCACTGCGTTTGCACGCCGCGGACACTCCTCGAGCTCGGCAGCGGGGGAGGCAACAACGCCTCGCACCTCAAGCACCGATTTGAGCAGCTTACCTTGGTGGACCTTTCGAGTGGCATGCTCGCCGTCAGTCGCGAGCTAAACCCGGAGTGCGAGCACCATGTTGGCGACATGTGCGCCGTCCGTCTGGGGCGAGAGTTCGACTGCGTCTTCGTGCACGACGCGGTGGGCTACGCGACTTCGCAGGACGATCTCTCACGGGTGTTCGAGACTGCGTACGTCCACTGCAAGCCTGGCGGGGTCGCCCTGTTCGCTCCCGACTATGTGCGCGAGAACTTCGGGCCGCAGACGGCGCACGGCGGCCACGACGGCGAGGGACGGAGCCTCCGCTACCTCGAGTGGACGTGGGACCCGGATCCGGGCGACACGACATACTTCGTGGACATGGCCTATGTCCTTCGAGAGCATGACGGTACTGTTCAGGTTCGCCACGACCGGCACGTAGAGGGACTCTTCTCGACGGCCCAGTGGGTGGCGGCCTTGGAGGGCGTCGGCTTTACCCCGAGGGTACTCACGCACCAACACTCCGACGTGCCGTTCCAGAGCGTGAGCTTCGTGGGCATCCGGCGACGTTAGAACGACCGATCATGTCAACCTTGACATAATGTCTAATTTGACATATTTTCTTCTATGAGCGATACGGACAGACCACTCGTCTGGTTACGCGGGGAGGTGACTACGCCTCCCTTCTCGCTCAATGCCAGGAGGGAAGCAGGCTTCCTTCTCCGCATGCTGCAACGAGGCGAGAAGCTGAGCATGCCGCAGTCGCGTCCGATGCCGTCCGTCGGCCGCCGATGTCACGAGCTTCGAGTCCGAGATGAGGACCTGACCTGGAGAGTCATCTACCGGCTGGATGAAGATGCCGTCGTGATTCTCCACGTTTTCAGCAAGAAGACGCAGCGCACGCCGCAGACGGTCATCGAGTCGTGCAAGGCGCTGCTGTCACGATACGACGCTCTTTGATCTTCAGGAGGAGTAGCCTGTGAAGAAGGGCAAGAAGGAAAGACTGGAGCGATCCGGCTGGGTCGTAGGCGGGACACAGGAATTCCTGGATCTCAGCGATGCGGAGATGGCACTCATCGATGTTCGCGTATCCCTGGCGAAGGCACTTCGGCGTCGCCGGCAGAGGATGAAGATCTCCCAAGCGGCCTTCGCAAGACGTGTCGGTTCGAGCCAGTCTCGCGTGGCAAAGATGGAGGCAGGTGACCCGTCGGTGAGTATCGACCTGCTGGTCCGGTCCCTGATCACGTCCGGATCCACCGCCGAGGAGATTGGAAAGGTAATTGCCGCCGCCGGTCTCGATCCGGCCACCGTATGAAACCTCCACTTCCCTTACCGAGGCAAGAGGCGTTCTAACACGCGCCTGGAGCTGACGCGTTAAACTTCAAGAGCAATCGAACTGGGTCAGCGCGCAGCTCAGGCGCCGACCGTTAGGCCGACTGGGTTGTGGTTGTTGATTGGCCCCGTTTAACTTCTTGCGCACTCGATTTAGGTGAGGTGGTCATGCGAAATCCATTTGCCCCCGGCGTCGGCGGAGTCCTCAGCGCAGATATTGCGGTGCCGGAGCATGAGCGGGAACTCAGCTTCTACTCACAGATCCTAACCACTGGGAGCGCCCCCCTTTGGCGTGACGATCTGACGAACAATCGCGGCACACCGGTCATCGGCTTGGGGGCACGCTCCCCTGAATACGAGGCCCTCCCCTTGCAATGGATGCCGCACTTCCAGGTTCTCGACGTTGGTGCCAGCGCGGCGCGCGCCCTCGAACTTGGTGGCAGCGAGCTAATGCACGGCAAGAGCGAGGACGGTCAAAGTCAATGGGCCGTTCTCGTAGACCCTATGGGTGCTGCATTCGGCGTAATCCCCGTCGTTGGCGACGAATCGGAGGCCGCAGACCAACCTGAAAGTGTTGGTCGTATTTCCTGGCTGACGCTTGTGGTTTCGGACGTCTCGTCGACGTGCGAATTCTACGAACAGGTCGTCGGATGGTCGACAGCCTCTGCCGACGTCGACGGCGGATTCGAAATGCGGCGACCCGACGGTGTGTCTGCGGCGGCAATCTGCCATGCGGGCGGTGATAACGAGGGAATCCCACCCGTCTGGATACTTAGTCTGCCTGTCGATGACTTCGAGGAGAGTCTTCGACTCGTTCGCGAGGGCGGCGGTGAGATCATCAAGGGATCGACTGACGCCGGGCACGCCGTCATTCGAGACCCGGTCGGTGTTTGCATAGCGTTGCAGGCCAATAAGTGATGCGCAGCGGCCTAACACGCGGCTGGAGCTGACGCGTTGTAGAGAGTGAGCACACGCACTTGGTCAGCGCGCAGCTCAGGCGCCGACCGTTAGGCAGGCGATCCAGAACCTGATGCGACCTCAATCCGCCGATGCCATGAAGCCCGAGAAGCCTGCCCTCCGCTCGTTTTTTCTGCTTGCATTTGGCCTGACGTGGGTGCTGCTCGGCCCCTGGTTTTACCTCTTCAACGTGGTCAATCAAGGGGAGATGTCGGTCTGGTTGTGGGCCATGGCTCCGCTGGCCTTGATCGGCGGCTGGGGACCCTCAGTGGCGGCAGTCATCGTGACGGCTCACCAAGGTGGCCGCAGTGCGGTGCGCCGACTCCTGGTGTCGTTGGCCGACTGGCGGGTACGCTATCGCTGGTACCTTTTCGTGTTCTTGATCCCGCCTCTTGCAACGGCGCTCAGCGCCGCTCAATGCCAACCGTTAGGTCTACAGTACGGGGGGTTACTTCGCTGTAGCTCTGGCGGCTCGCTTTCTTCGAGGTCGAACGACGTCGAGAACCGCGTCCGGATGAGCCGCCGCGACGCGAAGCAGAACGCGGGCGGGCCCGCGGGGGATTCGACGACCCTGCTCCCAGTTCTGGAGGGTACGAACACTGATGCCCATGAGCGACGCGAACTTGGCCTGCGACAGACCATATCTCTCTCGGATGGCAGCCACGTCAGCTTCGGGAAGCTCAAAGGTACGAGCGGCGGGCTCCCTTTCCCGGAGGACACGCCCGCCCTGGCGGACACTGGCCTCGAGCTTTTTGAACAGGTCGTCCTTCATTTGTACTCCTCCTCGACGATCCGGCGCAGGATCGCCTTCTGCTCTCGCGACCGGAGCCACGCCACCGGATCTTCCGCAAGCCGCCCGTTCCCGGAATTAGCACACCGGCTTCCGGATCCGCAGCGAGGCGCAACTGCAGAAGACGATAGCTTTCGGAATCGAGCAGGCGTTGAACTCGCTTCGAAAAGACTTCCGTCTCCTTCATCAGCATGATATACTATACGCCAATGGCGTATAGTGTGCAAGTTCACTTCTGAGACCTAACACGCGCCTGGAGCAGACGCGATGAGGTGGGCACTATGAGAAAAGACTACGACTTCTCGAACGCACGCGAGAACCCGTATGCAAAGCGCCTCAAGAAGCGGGTCACGATCCGTCTCGATGAGGTGACCATCGCCTACTTCAAGCAGTTGGCGCAGGAAAGCGGTATTCCCTACCAGACGTTGATTAACCTCTACCTTCTCGACTGTGCCGCGAGGAACCGTCGTCTGCGAATGGCCTGGAAGCCTCCGAAGTCAGCCAAGGCCGCTTCCTAACACGCACCTGGAGCAGGCGTGTAACGTGATGGACAATCGCAATAGACTGGCGCAGCTCAGGCGCCGACCGTTAGGCGGGCCGCGTTGATAATCGGTATATTTCCCCGGCGTATCCATTCAGCGGAGGAAGCGCGTGAAACACGAGTTTACGGCGATCATTGAGCAGGACGGGGACTGGTACATCGCGTATTGCCCTGAAATTCCCGGCGCCAACGGGCAGGGTCGTACCCGCGACGAAGCTAGAACGAGTCTTGCGGAAGCGATATCGCTCATTCTGGAGGATCGTCGAGAAGATGGTCTGCGAGGGCTCCCTGCCGATGCTGAGCAGGATACAGTGACCGTCGATTGAAACGCAGAGCCTTCCTTCGCCACCTGCGCCGCCATGGCTGCTATCTCAAGCGTGAAGGCAGTTCCCACTCCCTTTGGTGCAATCCCCAGACAGGAGAGGTACAGGCGGTTCCCGACACACGGAGATCCCCGACCGACTGGTACGCCGAATCTGCCGCGGCCTCTCTGTACCTGAACTCGGCAAGTAGCGACCTACCGCCTGACACGCGCCTGGAGCAGACGCGGTGAACATGATGGGCAACGCACTTGGAAAGGCACGCAGCTCAGGCGCCGACCGTTAGGCGACGACCACCTGGACGTGGACGGTAGAAACGTGACGACATTACTTCGGACGGCCGTGTCGGGAGTCGTCGTTGGCCTCGTGTTCGCGGCGACAGTGATCATCAGTCGGCTCG
Organism: uncultured Gemmatimonadales bacterium; assembly: GCA_963807645.1. Taxonomy (GTDB): domain Bacteria; phylum Gemmatimonadota; class Gemmatimonadetes; order Palauibacterales; family Palauibacteraceae; genus Benthicola. The sequence goes on along the minus strand of CAWECO010000001.1, from coordinate 160,283 downwards.
TACTGCAACCGCTAGGCTTGGGGCTTCCGCGTGCTCCGGCCCAAGCTCCTGAGGATGTTGCTGGCTACTATCTTGTTGCAGGCAGCATTGGATTGGCAGCCGGTACAGTGTGGTTGGTGCAGGGCCTTGAGGCGAGCACCCTAAGGCGATGGTCCGTCACATTCGCATTTGTATTTGTCGGGTTCGCCTTGAGCACGACGCTCGAGGCCGGAATCTACAGTGCCGCAGACGGGGTGGTCCTCACGGTCCTGCTCTTTCTCTTGCCGTGTCTGGCCCTTTCCATAGTCCAAGTCATGATCTCCCGCATCGACAAGAAACCAAGTCCAGGCCCTGCAGCGCTTGGGCGAGGGTCGCATCGGCGCGATTTGGCGTGGCGGCTGGGAGCAGCCGTCTTAGCGTTTCCGGTAATCTACTTTGTGTTCGGGATCATCGCGTCACCGATTGTCGCAGGCTACTACACGGAGGGTGTCGCCGGACTTGTCCTTCCTTCCACCGATCTAATTGTTGGAACTCAGATTTTTCGCGGAGTTCTTCACGTCGCCATCATCCTCCTAGTCATGCAGATCTGGGGTCGATCTAGGCGGCAGTTGGTGATAGCGCTTACGGCGTCCTTCTTCGTCTTCGTAACAATGTACGACGTGGTACTCGCGTATGAGATGCCGATCGTCTTGACTGTGACGCACGCCGTGGAAGTATTGGCTGATTCGTTTGTATTCAGCTGGATCGTGGTCGTCTTGCTTGAGCCCCTTGTCATCAGTTTGGATGGTTCGCGATCGTTGCCTAACAAGCGTTAGCAGCTGACGCGGAATACATTTGGAGCGATCGCTGCAGCCACGGTGGCGCGCAGCTGAAACACAAATCCGTTAGGCAACTCGACACAGCGAAGGCGAACGGACTGCCCGTACGCCCGTAGTATCCACAGAGGCTGCTAGAGAGGAATCCATGCGAAGCCTACTTCTCACGACAGTCATAGTTCTCTCAGCCTGCGTGCCTTCCTATCCGGACTTCACGCCAGACGACGAGGCGGCCGTTCGGGCCCTGGAGGAGGCATATCGCATCGGGTGGCTCTCAAACGATAGCGCTGCAGTCATGGCTACCCTCGCACCTGACGCGGTTCTAATGCCCGCTGGCGTGGCGCCACTTATTGGCGATTCCGCCATACGGCTCTACTGGTGGCCGAGCGACGGCTCTGTCACCGTCATCGAGGGTTACGAAATCGAAGTGGAGGAGGTGGAAGGTAGCGGTGACATGGCTTTCCTCCGTGGACGTGGCTCGCTCGCATTCACGTACCAAGATGCTGGAGGGGAAGTCAGCCATCTAACAAGCCGGGCTGTGCACCTGTCCGTGGCCCAGCGGGCCGATGATGGCACGTGGTGGATCACCCGCAGGTCGTGGAGCGCGATCCGCTAATCGCTCGGCTTCAGGACGGACACGCCAGTGAGGCGCTCAAAAGCGACCAACTTGCGACTGGTTGAGATGACGCAGTGCTAATGGAGCGTGTTGTCTAACACGCGCCTGGAGCTGACGCGACGGACATAATGGGAACATTAGCCGTGTTGGCGCGCAGCTCAGACGCCGACCGTTAGAGAGACCTCAACCAAGGAGTGAAAAGCCATGCCAAGAGTCATCTTCACCCATGCCGTCAGCGACGTTGACCATTGGGCTAGCAAGCACGCCGATCGTGTGGAGGCGTTTTCCGCGTGGGGATCGAATGTCGTTGACTATCTAAGCGCCGATGGCGGCAATACAGTCGGCGTCAGCGTCGACGTGCACGACATGGACGCGATGAGGACATCAATGGAGACGACCGAGATGGATGCGGCGAAAGCGGCACACGGTGTCCTGGAGCCGATTACGATGTTCGTCGAGAACAGCTGACCGAGTGGGGCGCGGTAAGACTTAAGATCCTGCCTTCTTAACAAGCGTTAGCAGCTGACGCGGTTTACATTTCGGTTGAGGGATGCGCTATCCTGACGCGTAGCTGAAACACAAATCCGTTAGGCGGAAACGAAGACGGACGTGGCACTTCAAGAGTCCACCTCTCTCGTGGAGAAGGTCCCGATGGCTCAACTGGTTCAGCCGAGGTCGGTGCTCGCCGTCCGAGACCTGGACGCGTCGACTCGGTACTACACGGATGTCCTGGGCTTTCTTCGTGATCCGATCGAGGCACCGGGTTGGAGCTTTCTGACTCGGGACTCGATCTGCCTCATGCTCGGGGAGTGCCCTGACGAGTCGGCGGCGTCAGAGACAGGAAACCACTCATGGTTCCTCCACATCATGGTCCAGGACGTGGATGCACTCCACGACGAGATTTGTGCAAGAGGAGCGGACGTCGTCGTGCCTATTGGGAATCGATCTCACGGGCACCGAGAGTTTGTTGTCCAAACGCCTGACGGGCACCGCATCATGTTCGGGGAGCCGCTAGCGGAGATCGCCGAGCCGCACCATCGCTCAGAATAGAGGCGGCTGAGGTGGCCGCGCGGCAGAACCGCGAGACGTCAGGCAGTGGGTAGACAGGGACACTGGTAGTTGTTCATTCAAGGGTCGGATGGCGGAGCACGGTCGATGACTGAGATCACTTTGGCACGCCTCTCCGATATCGAGTCGGCCTCGATCATCGCCCTGATGAACGACCCTGATGTGCGGCGCCACCTGCCCCTTGCAAAGGGTGACTTCACCGAAGAGGACTGCGCCCGATTCGTCGCGGCGAAGGAGCGCATGTGGAGCGACCACGGCTACGGACCCTGGGCCCTCGTTCAAGACGGGGAGTTCATAGGTTGGGGCGGACTCCAGCCAGACGGTGATGACGCCGACCTCGGTCTCGTGCTCCATCCCCTCCAATTGGGGCGCTGGTCGATCCCTATACCACCGTTTCCTGTCCTACGCCTTCGACGAACTCCGACTTGACTCCGTCATCGCCATGCTGCCTGAAACAAGGACTCGTGGGGGTGGCCTGACGCGCCTAGGATTCGTCCCGGACGGCGAGTCGGAAATCGGTGGAGAGCGGTTCATTCGCTTCCGGCTCTATCGGGCGGAATGGACGTCCGGGACCACTGCCTAATATGAGTTAGATCGAAAGGGAATCATGCGACCATCGCCCGCAGATGAAGTGCGCAAAATGTATGAGGACACCGCCGACTCGTACGCGCAGATGATGGACGCGGAAATAGGCCTTCCAGTCTATGCCGACGTATTGGGGCGCCTACGGGATCGCATTGCGAATACGCCGGGCGCGGTTGTCGATACCGCCTGCGGCTCGGGGCATATGCTCTCTATGTACCACGAGAGCTACGATCAGAAGCACCCACTCCTGGGAGTAGATCTGTCGTCGCGCATGGTTTCGATCGCTGAGAAGAAGCTCGGGTCCAATGCGCGCGTGGCCGTCGGCGACATGCGCAATCTGTCTTCGGTTGGGTCCGGGTCAAGTAGCGCGGTCCTAAATTTCTTTGCCCTTCACCACCTGGATTTCGAGGGTGTTAGGACGGCCTTCCGTAAGTGGTATCGGATCTTGCCACCCGGTGGGCAGCTTGTTGTCGCGACGTGGGAGGGTAGTGGCGCTATCGACTACGGAGACGAGTCGAACATCGTTTCTCTAAGATATGGAAGCAACGAATTGGCTACATGGGCACAGGAAGCCGGGTTCTCGATCACCCGATGTGATGTCGAGCCGGTGGAAGATTTTCCGATGGACGCTGTGTATCTCGAAGGAGCCAAGGAAGCGACCTAATAAGAGTTAGACAGAAGAACGGCTGCGTACTTCCGATGGACCGAGCATGCTGCTATACCGGAGGCATACCAATGAGACACGCACTCGCCTGCTTACTCCTGTTCTCTGTCGCCTGCAATGAACCCGCGACAGAGGAAATGCCTGAGGCGGCCCCTGAGAGCGTAGCACCCGCCGAGCCGGCGTACTTCGCGCATGATGTTGAACCCAGGCTGACCAATGGCAACGAGGTTCTTGGACTGCTCCACGGGCTCTACCCTGAATCGCTGAAGTCAGAGGGTGTGGGTGGGAGGGTCATGTTGTGGCTGCACGTCGATGAGTCCGGCGCAGTCACTGAGATGAAGATTCACACTTCCAGTGGGCAGGACGAACTCGACGCGGCTGCACAGGAGGTTGCTGCTTCGATGCGGTTCACTCCTGCTGAGAACAATGGCGAGCCAGTCTCGGTGTGGATCGCTCAGCCGATCGAGTTTCAACCCGAAAGCTGAGAGATCCAGAACCTGATGCGACCCCAATCCATCAAAACATGAGGGTCGTTCAATTACGTGGGCGGACACGCTGGCTCTTTAGAGTCATTCAGGGCATGAGTGCCCTTCTAGCCATTGCCTTAGCCCTCAATACAGGCAGTGTACTGTTTCACCGAGAGCCGGGCCCGAGTATTGCTGCGCTCCTCTTCGGATTGGGTATGGTTGGCTTCATGTTCGCACGCCTTCTTTCGCGTCCCCTATGGAAGGCCGTTTACGCTCAAGAGGCCGGGGCCTGATGAACTATGCGTCGCGGCTGAACCGGTCAGGGCCGATTCGGGGCAACGGGTGAAGCGGAGTAACTTGATGCGCAGAGTTCATTCTTTTGGCAGCCGGAACGGCCATTGCCGTCGGTTTGCTCGCGGTGCCCAGGGTGGCTGTAGCTCAGGTTGCGACGTGGCTTGTTGAGACCGAGCCAAGCCTTGAACTCGGCCGGGGAGCAGGGGGCGTGGCTGACGAGTTTGGTCTTGTGGTTGCCGCAGCAAGGACCTCCGACGGGGGAATTGCGGTTCTTGACGCCCTTCAGGTTGCAGTAAAGCTCTTTGACGCACGCGGTCGGCATCTTCGGGACATTGGGCGGCGCGGCGACGGGCCGGGCGAATTTCGCGATCCGATTGCTCTCATGGTTCGAGAGGATTCCCTGGTGGTCCTGGACAGAGTCGGGCGAAGGACTTGGCTCGATACAAGCGGGGCGGTGTTGGCGACCGATCGCCTTTCGATTGGGCCGCTCTGCGATGAGGATTTCAATGCGTCCTATGGCGGGCTTCTGCCTGACGCATCCCTCATGATCCGCTGCGAAGAACGGCTCTTTGGCAGGGTGAGCGGTGAGTACCGCCAGTCAGTCCGCTTGCTTCGTGTTCGCCGAACGGGCGAGGTCGATTCACTGGGGCTCTTCCCTGCTGATACCGGACGGGCTGATTCCGCGGGGGTACCTGTGCCACGCCCATACACCCCCCGGAGCACCTTGCTTTGGGCGGCAGCGGATGATCGGGTATTTGTGGCCGCCGGGGATTCGCCAGAAATCCAAGGATTCTCCTCTTCGGGAGCGATCGGGCCATCGGTTGACGCCCCGCTGTCTTCCCGTCCCGTAACTCCCCGAGACGTCGCCGAAGAGGTTTCCGAGAGCCTCAGAATCACAGGGAACGAAAACGATCGTCGAGTCGTCGGCGAGTGGCTCTCAGACATGCCGAGGAGAGCTGACACGCCGTTCATACGCTCAATCGTTGCGTCGAGCGGAACCGAGGTCTGGATTGAGTCCTGGGATCGGGAAGGCGACAGGAGTTGGTGGTTGGTCGCAAACTTCTCCTCCCCAAGCTTCACTCGCGTCCTTGCACCTCGGCGAAGCCGTCTCTTAGCTGCCGGGCCGGACTGGACTTTGTGGCTTTGGCGTGACGACTTCGACGTAGAGTACCTTCGAGTGCACCGGCTTCGGCGAGACTGACGGGGCCGGTGCGCGCCACCGTCTAACACGCGTTTGCTGCCGACGGCCGAGCTTCCGGGATCATTCCCTTGAGCTTCCGGGCGTGGTCTCACATCCTGCTCCGCAGCAGAAACGCAAACCGTTAGCCGGACATAGGGGATCACGTCGTTACGTTGTGACATTGGAGAGCAGTGGTGTCCTTTGACTACCAACCGGTCCTGAAGGGCGACCTCGTTGAACTCAGGCCGCTACGGTCCGCGGACTATGAGGACCTCCGGAGCGTTGCTTCCGATCCACTCATTTGGGAGCAACATCCAGTCAACAATCGTCACCAGGCGGAGAGCTTCCAGGAGTTCTTCAACGAGTCCCTCGCGTCCGGCGGTGCTTTAATTGCCGTCGACATCTCGAATCAACAGGTGATTGGCTCGTCCCGGTTCCATGGGTATGACAAGGATGGGAGTGAGGTCGAGATCGGCTGGTCATTTCTGGCGAGATCTCACTGGGGTGGCGTCTACAATGGCGAAATGAAGTGGCTCATGTTGCGGCACGCCTTCCGATTCGTGGACAACGTCGTCCTTCTCGTGACGCCACAGAATCGGCGATCGCAGCGGGCGGTGGAGAAGATCGGTGGCGTTCTCGTGGGGTCGAGGCCCGACGGGGCTGGGCGAGATAGCCACGTGTATCGAATCACAGAATCTGCCTTCGCGCAACGATGACGGTCATGCGAAACCGATCAGTGGTGACAGTGAAACTTGGTGATTCCCAGGATACCGGATGGATCCGTACTGGGTTGTGAGGACCATGTGGGGCAGACCAGCCGGTCGCCGGCTCACAAGCAGATGCAGCCCACGGGATCGGTCCCCTCCCGACGCCGGCGTGCCGATGCATAGCCGGCTCCCCCGTCTCTACGCTCGTCACTGATGAGCTCAGTTGGCGCGATTCCGTCTAACAAGGAATTGATGCTGTCCGGATCATTTGCGGGGCTCGGAGCACTCGGCTTGCACCTCGCGCTCCGGGTCCAGAATATGGGTCCGGAGCGTGATTCCAGAATCGTTAGAGTGCGCTGTGAACCTGTCGGCCCGTGTGGGAGAGAGCATGAAATCGCCAGTTCGTTGGGGAGTGATTCTCGGAGCTGCGGTGGCCGTCCTGAGCTTGGTGTCTGGCTTGGCGGGGTGGCACCGCGTTTACGAGATGTCGTTCGTCTACTTGGCGATAGCGATTCTGATCAACGTGGCGACGGTCGTCGCGTGCTTGCGCGGGCAGGCGTCGTCGGAAGGCTGGTTGGGCCAGGTCAAGAGCGGATTGGTGGTCGGACTTGTTGGCTCCGTGATCATTTTCGTCTCGTCGTGGCTGGTAACGACTGTGGTTTTTCCGAACTACTTCGCCGAAATGGCCGACGGGTATCGCGAGGCGTACGTCAGCATGGGACTGTCCGAGGACGAGGTGGCAGACTTGGTGGTCGCAACTGCGGCCGCGTCACCGATCAGGTCGGCGTTCGAAGGGGTTGTAGGTACGATGGCGACCAGCCTGGTCGTAGCCGCGATCGCGGGGGTTTGGCTTCGTAACAAGACCTGAGGGGGTGGTGGTCGTCGAGGGCGCGCCTGCAGCAGGCGCGACAGACACATGATGGGTAAACGAACTTGGCCGGCGCGCAGCTCAGGCGCCGACCGTTGGGCGTCCGTGTTAAGTGGCAGATTGGCGAGGTGGTCGAATGGAGGCGAGTGAGCCTCAGCGAGTCGAAAGCCCCGTCCTATACACTGAGCTCGCGTCGTGGTGGCCGCTTATGTCCGCGCCCGCGGACTATGCGGAGGCAGCGGCCTATTACGACGCGGCACTTCGGGCGCATTGCGCCGTCACGCCGCAGTCGCTCCTCGAACTCGGCAGCGGCGGGGGCAGCAACGCCTTTCACCTGAAGCGTCAATTCGAGAAGTTGACCCTGGTAGACATCTCTCCCGGCATGCTCGACGTCAGCCGCGCGTTGAACCCCGAGTGCGAGCACCACGTTGGCGACATGCTCGACGTGCGCCTGCACCAGCAGTTCGACTGCGTCTTCGTACACGATGCGGTGTGCTACGCGACGACCGCCGACGATCTGCGTCGAGTCCTAGAGACGGCGTACGTCCACTGCCGACCGGGCGGCGCGGCGCTGTTCGCGCCCGACTTCGTTTGTGAGAACTTCCGGTCGACTACGGAGCACGGTGGGCATGATGGAGATCAGCGCAGCCTGCGCTACCTCGGGTGGACATGGGATCCCGATCCGGGTGACACAACGTACTTCGCAGACTACGCGTATCTCCTAAGAGAGGGCAGCGGTGAAGCGCAGGTCCACCACGATCGGCACGTCCAGGGGTTGTTTTCAACGGCACACTGGATGGAGGCCCTCGAGGCGGCTGGTTTCAATCCGCACGTGCTGACACACCAACACTCCGACCTGTCGTATGAGAGCGTGGGCTTCGTAGCTGCAAGGACTGAAGGGTCGTGACACGGAACGCGGTAGGATGAGTTGACTATCAATCAAAGTCAGCGCAGCTCAGGCGCCGACCATCAGGCCTATTCCCAGGGTGCTAGATGTTCAGCCCAAAAGTGCGACTACTCATCATCACTGCTTGCCTCGTCTGGGGCGTCTTCGACCTGGCTGCGGGACAGCCCACCGGCTATCTGTTTCTCACCGGTGCCGCATTCATTGCCCTAGGTCACGTTCGCTATGGAACCGTTCCCCTCGCGGTCCGAGCTGCGAAGAAAGGCGACCTAAATAAAGCTGAGCGCCTGCTCTCCCAGACTGCAGCCCCACACCGTCTAAGTAGTCAGAGCCGAGCTTATTATGATTGGTTGCAGGGGATGATCGCAGCCGAGAAGGACGACTTTAGTACCGCCAAGAGAGCTCTAGAGCGCTCCCTAAGAGGCAAGCTCCGAACCGACAACGATCGGAGCTTGGTTCTTGGTCTCCTTGCCAGCGTATGCAATGAATCGGGGAATCGTGAGGACGCTCACACCTATCTGGCGGCCGCACGATCTCTTCCCAGAAGGCCTGAGGCCGACGCGGTACTAGATGAGATATCAGACGCACTGGGGCCGGAAGGCGTAACAAGCGTTAGCAGCTGACGCGCCCTACATTTGGCGCCTGAGGAGGCACGTGTTACGAAGAGGCGGAGCCAGCCGTCAGCTGCGTCAGCGGCCTTCGGGCTCCCCTCGCTGTTTCGCGAGCGCTTCGAGGAACCGGGCCTCCTCGTTGTCGATGAAGCTGAGGTAGCCCGCTGGGTCGATGAAGGCCTCGACGGGATCCTCTGCCGCAGCACTCTCCCGCCTCTTACGGTGCAGCCCGAACCAATTCGTGTGCGATGCCAGAAAGATGTCGGCTGGCAGACTCCGAAGGCGACGGAAGCTGTTCTCGAAGTCACTCCTGATGCCTGGGTAGGCTTCGGGTTCGACAAGTGATACGAATGGGAAAAGCGTCAGACTGCAGATGCTCACCGCCAGTAGTTCACGCGCCCCGTCTCGGACGGGAAACGACCACGACGTGCAGCCGCGCGTATGACCGGCGGTCACATGAGCGGTGAGCTCGAGCGGTCCGAGTCGAATCGTGTCACCATCTTCAAAGCGGTGGTCAACCCGGGGAGCTGGGAATCTGAGAAGCCCGAGCATAGCCATGTGCCTGAGCGGCCCAAGCGCGAGATCCCCCGTGCCACCCGCCGCCATCACGTCGGCGTCACCCTCACTCACCCATAGCTGCGCGCCGGAGGCGATCTGAAGTGCTCGGAGCCCACCGGCGTGATCGGAATGGGCGTGAGAGTTCAGCAAGATCTTCACGTCGGCGATGTCGAACCCAAGCTGTGAGATGCTCTCCTCAATCAGAGGCGGGTGCTCCGGATACCCACCGTCGATCAGGACGTGTCCCTCCGGACCGGTGAGGAGGAAAGCGGCCATCCCGGTGTGGCCGACGTAGTAGAGGTTGCCCGAGATGCGGAACGGCTCGTCGGGGATAGAACGGTTCTTCCTGATGGCCGACCGCCAGAGCGTGCCGAGCAGCATGACGATGACGGTCATTACGGCAAGCAGGACCGCAAGCCGGCGCCGCGTAAAAAGTTTGCGCATTCCTTCAACCTTAGCCGATGGACCGTGTCACGCAATCAAGTTACAGGGACCCGGCGGGTTCATAGTCGTACGGCGCTCCACGTCCGGGGGCTCCATACTCCGTTGGGCGAGAAGGCGGATTGGCGCCGGGTGACGCGCGGACGGTGCCTCCTAACAAGGAATCGCTGCTGACGCGGTAGGCCGTGCGGTCCCGGATCACTCGGCTTGCACCTCGCGAGCCGGGGAGGGCATTGTAGTCGCGCAGCAGAATTCCAAAATTGCCAGGCGGCAGCCGGATCAGCCGGTTGAGTCTAGATCAGCACAAGCCTTGGTGTGGCGCAATCATCCGGAATGTGACTTCGGCGCGCGTCATTGACGCGCACAACTATCTTTCGTGTATCTGACTCCACAAAAGGAGACCTCATGTCGAAGCCCAACATCCCTCAGAAGGAGCCCTGCCCGGTCGAACTCGAGGGGGGAAAGAGGTATGCCTGGTGCGCCTGCGGACACTCGTCCAGTCAACCCTTCTGTGACGGCTCGCACAAGGGAACCGATTTCTCGCCAAGGGTCTTCACGGCGGAAGAGACGAAGACGGCCTACCTGTGCGGGTGCAAGCACTCGGGGAACGTTCCGTTCTGTGACGGCAGTCACGCAACCCTGCACTGAACGGCGCCGGCAGCCGCTTCGCGCCTGCGGGCAGAAGTTGGATCTTCAGTTGCACTCAAGGACACAACTCGAGAATGCCCGCACAAGGGAGCAAGGAGAGAATAGCTGCCCATGGCTCGGATCGGATTCCTCGCGCTCGTAGGTTTAGCGCTTCTCGGGGGGTGTCGTGGTGGGACTCCGGAGAACGATGCAACGCGGACGCCTTCGGGGGAGTCGGCCGTTGAGCGCATCTCGATAGGGACGCGGGTACACCTCCGTTCGGAGACTCTGCAGGAGGATCGTTTCCTTTTGGTGTACGTTCCTGAGAGCTATGCCATATCGAGCTTTCGGTACCCTGTGCTCTACCTCCTCGACGGCGGCTCAGATTTTCTCCACACCGTAGGGATCGTTGAATTCCTGGCAGCTACTGACCGGATTCCCGAGCTTATCGTCGTCGGTGTTGAAAACACCAATCGAAGCCGCGACCTGACCCCGCCGTCCGACAACGCCGATGAAACTGCGTTCTGGGACGAGGTAGGGGGTGCCGATCGATTCCGGCGCTTCTTCAGGGACGAGCTGATCCCGTTCGTTGAAGAAAGCTATCGCACTCAGCCGTATCGCATACTGCGGGGGCAGTCGTTCGGTGGTTTGTTTGCGATCCACGACTACATGAGCGGCACTCCGACGTTCCATGCCTATATCACGAGCAGCCCGGCTGTGAGCTGGAATCATGGGGAGTTGATCGGGCAAGTTGCTGAGTTCTCTGCCGGGGACGCGGCAGCGCCTCTGTACCTTTCTGCAGGTGGTCGGGACCAGGGTGGTGTAGTCCCCAACGTTCGCCGTTTCGCGGATGAGCTTGAGCGACACGCCCCCCCGGATCTTCGTTGGTGGTACGAGTTCTTCGGTGATGAGGGGCACTACTCGCTCGTTCTATTGAGTACCCACAACGCGCTTCGGTTCCTGTTCGAGGGGTGGCAGGTCCCCGACAGCATTGCGGCTACAGCGGACTTTGATGCCTACTCACGGCATTATGCACGGCTGTCCAAGCTTCTTGGCTATGAGGTCACGATACCCATGAGCTCGGTGATTAGACTGGGGAACCGATTGCTCCGAGCCCAGCGGTTTGACGAAGGAGTCGCGGTGCTCAAACGCAACCTGGAGCTGTACCCGCAGCAACCGGAGGGTTATTGGCACGTGGGGGATGCCTTGGTTCTGAGCGGTAAACCGGAATTGGCCCGACCCTACTTCGAGCAGGCCCTCTCGAAGGCCCTCTCGCTCGCCGGGTCCGACGTCGACCGCTATCGGCGTTCGCTGGAGGAACTCGGGAGCTGATGTTCTTTGCGCTGGTCGTAGCGCCCTCAGCTGGCGAAGACCGGCGTGCGGCCGCGCGTGATCCGCGTCGTTAGATGGCACGGCCAATCGGGGAGGTGCTCGATGCCAAACGTACCCGACACAGTTGCCCAGTTTCTCAGCGGTAGGCGCATCGCGGTGGCGGGTGTGTCACGGGAGTCAGGCCAAGCAGCCAACGCTGTCTATCGAAAGCTACTCGACTCAGGACACGAGGCGCTCCCGATCAATCCAAACGCCTCGGAAGTCGAGGGTGTGCGGTGCTATCCTGACGTTGGCTCCATTCCGGGACCCATCGATGGAGTTGTAGTCGCCACACACAGGGATGTCGCAGCCGATCTGGTTCGCCAATGCGCCGACCACGGAGTCAGGCGAGTTTGGTTTCACCGTTCTTTTGGGCAAGGGAGCGTCTCGGAGGAGGCAATCCTTGAGTGCCGGGCTCGAGGCATTGAGTGCATCGTTGGCGGTTGCCCGCTTATGTACTGCGAGCCTGTAGATCTAGGCCACCGGTGCATGCGGTGGTGGCTCGGACGGCAGGGCCGCATTCCCCGGTGAGTGGAGCTCGGCTTCAGACGGCAGGGCTCGCTGGAGGACTCAGATCACCGGATGCCCATTAGGTGGCGTTCCGTCCAACACGCGCCTTGAGCAGACGCGCCTCAAGGGCGACGGCTTCGGCCTCAGGTTTCCGGAAGGGTACCGCAATCTCCCACCGCGATCTGAATTGGAGGCTCGGGCAAGCGATCGCCGTGCTGCGATGGCATCGCTCGATGGCGGAGCGCTCCAACAAGCATTGCAGAACAGACCTGGGAGCATTCCCATGACGGGGAAACCCCCGAAGAACAAGCATCGTGGGGCACCAGGCTTCTTGATCAAGCTTTTCCAATTGGCCCTCTACATACCGATACAGGTGGCCTTTCTCCCCATTGCCATTGTCGGACTGATAGATGCGATCTTCAAAGAGATGATATACAGCAAGAAACTAGGCGTCTCCTTCACGGCGATCCAAGCGCTTCAGTACAGATGGATCATGCACTACTTCAACACCAGACCGGACCCCATTTCTGTAGCATTTACCAGGGAGCTACCGTGTGAGTCACATTTTGGTTTGTGGTCGACTTTTGGGGCCCTCATCATTTCTCAGCGGCTATTCGGTTTCACCACCAAGTTCGGACGAGTTGCCGAACCCGGGAAAGAGACCCTGTTTTCCACTCCGGGTCGACGGGTGCTCATGTTCGACGCGATTGTCGAGAAATACGTCGACGAAATGGAGCAGATTGTCATCCCTGGAGCTGGCTTCGATCTAGTGGCTTTGCATTTCACAAAGGCAAAGAACACCAAGGTCTTCGAACTCGACCAGACCGAGACACTGCATGTCAAAGTTGAGACCTTGAGCAAAGCAGGCATAGCACATGACTGGATCACCTATGTTCCAGTTGCCTACTCAACAGAATCTTGGGCCGACAAGCTACTCGCAGCTGGTTTTGACAAGACGAAAAAGACCCTGTTTCTCTGGGAAAGCGTTTCTTTGTTCCTGGAAGCTGGCGCTGTCAAGAAGACACTGCGGGAAATGGCCGGATTGTGCGCGGGTGGCTCTATCATCGCTCAAGACTTCTACTCCAAAGCATTCATATCGGGTGAAACCTCAAGAGCAGTCAAGAGATCCTCGAGGATGATAGACAGAATGGGAGAGCCATGGAGATTCGGGACAGATATGTCAAATGACCCCGAATCGGCGATTGAGTCCTTCCTGGAAGACTGTGGGCTCAGAATGACAGAGTACTTTCAATTCGGCGAGAAGTTAGGTATTGAACCGTTTTACTGTGTTGTTGAGGCTGAAAGACTGGATCACGTATAGACGCCGGCCCCAAATAGGAGAGCATCAGTCGGAAGCGAAGCCGAGCCAAGGCTGACGTCTAACACGTGCCTGGAGCTGACGCGGCAACATGACGGACAATCGAACTTGGGCCGGCGCGCAGCTCAGGCGCGGACCGTTAGACGGACGGAGAGGAGGACCAGATGAGACTCGTCCTCAGTGGGGTTCGGGGCGCGCTCGATGCGACAGCCACTGTAGTATGACCGACAGGCCTTGGTGGGCTGTGGCGCTGCAGTGGGCCGCGTGGGGTGCGGTAATGACTCTCGTGATGGGCTGGCTCTCGCGGAGTAGAGCGGCCGTCCCACGAGGAACGGACGGGCTATTGCAGCAACCTCGAAGCACGCTCGTCATAGGCTGGGTGTGCACGCTGTTCTTCGCTGCGCTTGCAGGGCTCTCGAGGGCTTTCCCAGGCCAGAATCCCACCATCTGGTCTACCGTGGCCTTCTTGCTCTTCTCTGCCGGGGGACTCGTCCTGGTTGCAGAATACCATCGCGGACGACACCGACTGACTCCCGAGGGGCTCCGCTATGGCAAGCTGCTTGGCAGGGGAGGGTTGGCCCGGTGGGATCAGGTCATTGAAGTGTGCTATTCGGATGCGGCGAAGTTGTTCCGGTTGGAGACCTCCGACGGACGGGTAATACGAGTCTCTGCGATGCTCACAGGCCTTCCGGACTTCGCGTCCGCTGCACTCGACAACGTATCGGAGGGTGCGATCGACAGGCGGGCCCACGAGATGCTCGAGGCTACACGGCGAGGTGAGCTGCCATCTATTTGGGGTTAAAGCAGCAAGGAGAGCCCGTACCCGAACCCCACAGCAGTTCTTCGTATGTAGAAGTGTCTCCTTGATCCCAACTGCAGGCACTTCCTGACACGCGCCCGGAACAATTAGGCATGCGCAGCGACAACGAAACCCTCGAGCAACGGATCCAGCGGGTCGCGCGGGAGGAAGTAGCGATCGCGACCTACGACCCTGCGTGGCCGGAGGCCTTCCGCGAGGAGAGGGAGCACCTACTGTCCTGCCTCCCCAAAGACCTTGTTCGACGTGTCGAGCACTTCGGTAGCACGGCGGTGCCGGGGCTCGCGGCGAAGCCGATCATAAGCGTGCTGGTGGAGGTGACCGATCTGGAAGCGACCAAGACGCGGATCGCGCCGATATTGGAAGCGAAGGCGTACGAGTACTTCTGGCGGCCGACCCACGGAGACCACGGCCCGCCGTTCTACGCCTGGTTCATCAAGCAGGACCCGCAGACCGGCGCCCGCACGCACCACATTCACATGGTGGAGGGCACCTTCACGGAGCACTGGGATCGCCTCCTCTTCAGGGACTACCTGATCGATCGTCCGCAGGCGGCCAAAGAGTACGAGGCGCTGAAGATCCGCCTGGCGTCTTCTACGCGAGACCGTGTAGAGTACAGCCGGTGCAAGACTGAGTTCATCGTGAGGGTGACAAAGGAAGCGAAGCGATACTATGGCAGGGCCTAACACGGCGAGGCAGGGGGACTCACTGATCCTGTAGACTCAGTGACGTCAAGCCGCCCTGAATGGGATAGGCTCCCCGGTCATCCATGATCGGTTCTCAAGGTAGGAGATTCCAATGGACGAGTTTTCTAGATTTCTGGACGTTCAGGTGCTGATGACTCGTCTGGTCGAGTACTTGCCCCGTATCTTCGCCGCGATTCTGATCTTGGCAGCCTTCTGGCTCGGCTTCCGTGTTATCCGGCGACCGCTCGAGGCGGCGCTGGAGAGGATGGACATCCAGGAGACGATACGGGATCTGCTGGTCGACAAGCTGTTCCGGTACGCGGTCATGCTCATGGCCCTGGTGATGGCCGCCGACCAGCTCGGCTTCAACGTCGGTGCGGCACTGGCCGGTCTGGGCGTGGCGGGCATCGCCTTGGGATTCGCGGCACAAGACTCAGTGGCCAACGTGATAGCCGGAATCATGATCTTCTGGGACAAGCCGTTCCAAGTGGGCGACTGGATCGAGACCGAAGGCGAATACGGCAAAGTCGCCGAGATCACGCTACGCAGCACTCGGATTCGCACGATGCGGAACACCTTCGTGGTGATCCCCAACAAGCGGGTTGTCGACGCGACCTTGGAGAACTGCTCCAAGCACGGCGCGCTGCGGATCGACGTTCCGCTGGGTATCGCCTACAAGGAGAACGTCTCCGAGGCTCGCAAGGTGCTGCTGGACGCGGTGGGACGGCTCGACGGCTTGAGTGCCGAGCACGGGTCCGACGTTGTGGTGACCGAACTGGGTGACTCCAGTGTCAACCTGGCGGTGCGCGTGTGGATCGACAGTGGCGAGCATAACCGGGCGGTCTTCTCCCGCGTCCTCGAGTCCTCCAAAACGGCCCTCGACGAAGCAGGGATAGAGATCCCGTTCCCACACTTGCAGCTCTTCGTGGACGATGTAGAGGATCGTGTGTGGAAGGGACTTTCGTCCGTGCCGGACCTGTCCAGTGCACGAAGCGTACGCCCAAAGAACTAGGACGTGAGGACGGGTCGGCGGGTCCCCCAGGCTCTTGTCGCTGATGTTTCCCTACGACGGCATCTAGCCGCCTGACGCAGATTCAACTTCCTCGGTGGCCTCCAATCCAACCTCGTCGGTAGAAGAAGACGAGGATCGCGGCCACAACCGACAGCATTGAACTCAATAGGATGAAATAGGCGCCGCGGAATCCGAGTTCCGGCATGAAGTCGAAGTTCATCCCGTAGACCCCCGCCATGAACGTGATAGGGACGAAGATCACGGTTACGATCGTCAGTGTCTGCATGATCTGATTGAGTCGGTGGGCGGACAGCGAGAGATATCCGTTCATCAGGTCGTCCGTGAGCTCATAGTACAGACGCGCCAGGCTCAGCAGGCGGTCGAGCTGCTCCTGTACGTCGACCAGCTCATGATGATGGCCGGCAAGGTGCTGCGGCGCGTTCGAGGTCGCAGACGTAAAGATCTGGGCGTGGTACTGGAGAATCCGCAACACGCGTTTGAGGTCGCCCTTCTGCTGCACGAGTTCGCCAAGCAGATCGTCGCTCGGCTTCTCAAGCATCTCGGTCTCCATCTCTTCCAACCGCTTCTCGACGGCCAGCAGGAGCGGCAGGAAGCGGTCAGCCACGGTCCGGCAGAGACGAAGTGCGAGTGCCGCCCTCGAGATATTCGGGGGCAGGGCACCCGATGTGAGCTCGGCCATCACCTTCGCCGTGCTCACTGAATGCGCCGAGCTGCGGGTAACTAGAGAGCGCTCTCCGACAAACAGTGATAGCTGGATCGTGTCCAAGTCGAGCGATGTCGAGTTGGCATCCAGGCCTTTCAGCAGGATGAAAGTATTATCCTGGAACTGCTCGATCTTGGGCGGGTGGCGTTCGCGAAACGCGTCAGTCATCGCGAGGTGGTGGATTCCGAAGCGCTTCGATAAGAGGTCCTCTTCGGTCTGACGGGCCTCGTTCTCGAGCACGACCCAAATCGTGGCGGCCGGCGTTCCTTCCCACTCGTCGATCAACTCCCCGCCCCCTTCGCGAAGCTGCCCGTCAGAAGGATCAAAGAGTATTGCACGGATCATTCCCTTACCTCCTTGAACAGTCGCCCGCGTGATGCACGGGGCTAGGACACAAGACTCCGGTGCTCTTCCAAGAGCATCGTAGTTCGATTCCGGGCCAGTCGGAAGACGTCTGTTCTCTGAGGCCCGCCAGGACCGAGGCCTGACCGGCTACTTGCTGCTGTCGCCAGGCCGGCTAACAATGGTAGCTCAGGCGCCGACCGTTAGACCGCGCTTTCTTGCGGGAGGCAATCCAGGAGCATCGAGCATGTTGGTGTTAGCCCTTACCGCCGTAGCTGTCACCAGTGCCGTAGCGGCATGGACGCTTGACCGACGAAGGTGCCGCCTGCGGAATGAGCAGGGTGAGTGCGGAGCCTGTGGTGTTTCGTGGGCCGAGACATCGTCTGGTGACCCTTACCTGATCGAGAATGGCGGGCCATCGAACTCACGGCACGGAGACATCATGGCGATTCGTACAGTAAAGAGAGAGTTGGAAGCGAAGCTAAAGGGGGTCGTTGGTGGGCGCTACGCCAATGCCTCCGGTAAATTTGAACGAAAGTCTTACGGCGATTCCAGTGAACGATTGAAAGTTCATGTCAAAGGGGTGGACCAAGCGCCAAACGCGATTGCATTGGTCCTGATCGACGGTAGTGAAGTCGCGCACATTCAGCTTCAGAAGGGGCGCGGAAGGGTAGATACGCAATCATTGACACCGGGGGTGATTCCGAAATGTGCCGCCGGTCAGCTTGTTCAGATTCTAGTTGATGCCGAAGTGGCCCTTGAGGGCGAGCTAGTCCCTGACTAGACGAGAAAGACCATTGAGCCTCTGTGGGTAGAACATGTCGCTCATGAGGGGCGAACCAGCCAAGCCTATCACCAAGCCCTGGCAGAGCAGAGCGTGGGCACAGCTGCTGGCCGTTACGCTGGGTCCGCTGCCGGTCTATGCCCTGCTCTTCGCAACTAGCCTTTCGTCGGATAGTCCGTATTCTCCTCGGGATTTCATACTGTACGCGACGGTGATCTCCGCACCCACCATCATCGTGCTGCTCCTCCTCCTGAGGTATCTGTGCGGCGAGAAGCCGCGACAGCTCAACTTGAAGCCGGGCACGTGGACCTCGGATCTTCTTGCCGCAGTCGGGCGCCTGGCGGGGTAAACATGAGTGCAGTGAACAAAGAGAATCCCGACAATGGAGGGTACGATGCTGAACCTTCTGAACGCACGCAGGCTGGGTGTGCCCGCGTTGGCTGTCGCCCTGACCGCGTTCATTCCCGCCTGTCGGCAACCGACCGCCGAGGGGATCGTCGCCAGGGTAGCCGAAGCCATGACGGGAGCTGAACGGACCGAGGACCTGAGGACGTTGCGCGTCAGAATGGTCTATCCTGACCACGACTATCCCGTGGTAACCGAACTCAGTCGTCCGAATCGGATGCGGACCGAGGGCGTGGGCAGCTATGTGCTGGTGTTCGATGGGGAACGTGGCGCTTTCCTCGAGCGCCCGCCAGCCGAGGATGGCACGCCTCAGGGTCCTGAACTCATCGATCCCAATTATCTCAGGGATCTCGAACTCGACATTGCCTTTATTTTTCCCGCGTTCTTCGATCACCCGTCGGAGTACCTGGGTCTTGAAGTGATCGAGGGAGTCGAGACTCACAAACTCGGCGTAGTCCTCCCGTTGGGTATACGCATGAACTACTTCATCGATGCGGGTAGCTATCTTCCCCTCAAGGTGCTGGCTGATGTCACCGTCGACGGGACTGAATATCAACCTGGACGCGTCTTCAAAGACTATGAGGACTGGGGGGGCATTCAGTACCCACGTACCGTCACCTATTGGTGGCTGCCCGACAACGTCGAGACAGCCGTCGTAGACCTGGTGGAGGTCAACGTGGATCTTGGCGAGGATCGTTTCGCGATCCCCGCAGGAGTCATGTAGAGGTTGCACCCTAACGCGCGCCGGACGCTGACGGTTCATGCCCCCATTTGGGGGTCGCGAGTGCTCGCCCCTTTGCCAGTTTGAGTCGCAACCATGACCACCACCGCTAGTCCCGCCGAGGTCGATCACCTTCGCGATCGGGTGCGCCTGTACCTGCAAATCCTGCTCATCATCGACGTGGGCTCACGCATCAGCGACGCGTTGAGTCCCCTCTTCATCCAGGACCTTGTGTACCCGGACTGGCCTCTATCGGCCAGGATCCTGCGGTGGGCGATCACGGTGGTCGTCGCTGCCGGATGGTCGTTTGCCCGGTTCGCGAAGCCAAACCGGCTCACGCTCATCGCTCTCGAGAGTGGCATCACGCTCGGCCTCGTGCCCGTGTACATCAACCTCGCAACGACTCACATGAGCGGACCTGAAGCGGCGTTCGGGCCAGTGTTCGCCATGTTCGGAATCATCATGTTGCTCAGCATCCGGGCGTCGCTCGTACCGAGCCCGGTCAGCCGCACGGCCGTCATCGGCATTTTGTCTGTCGGGGGCCTGTTCGTGATCGGGAGAGAGTCGATCGACGCCCTCGATCCGGTCCTGATTGACGGACTGAGTTTCATCGGCGGAGCGTTCGTACTCACCACATCCGTCACCTCGTACGTGATCTACGGCCTGCGGCGACAGGTCCGGGAAGCCCTCCAACTGGGCCAGTACACGCTCGAGGAGAAGCTGGGCGAAGGGGGAATGGGCTCGGTGTATCGGGCCCGGCACGCGATGCTCCGGCGGCAGGCGGCCATCAAACTCATCAAGCCGGAGTCTGTCGGGTGAAGGCTCGCACCGGGACCGGGCGCTTCAACGCTTCGAGCGGGAAGCGCAGGCGACGGCGGACTTGAAATCGGCGCACACGATCGAGCTTTATGACTTCGGTGTTTCAGCGGAGGGCGAGTTCTACTACGTCATGGAGCTGCTGGACGGCATTAACCTCGAGGTCGCCGTGGAGAGGTATGGACCGATGCCGCCGGACCGGGTGGTGTTCCTGTTACGGCAGATGTGTGACTCGCTCGAGGAGGCGCATGCCGCAGGCCTCATTCACCGCGACATCAAGCCTGCCAACATCTTTCTGTGTCGGCACGGACTCCGCTACGACTTCGTGAAGGTTCTCGACTTCGGCATTGTGGCCCTGGGTCTCGAGCCGGAACAGGTCGACCAGAAGCTGACCGCCGAGGGCGTTGCCGGAGGCACCCCCGCCTACATGGCGCCCGAAATGGCCACGCGGACCGAAACCGTGGACGGCCGTGCCGACGTTTACGCGATGGGTTGTGTTGCCTATTGGTTGCTGTCGGGGCACACGCCGTTTGAGCGGGAGACCGCCATGGCCACCATCCTGGCGCACGTCAAGGACAAGCCGATGCCGCCCTCGCACGTCAGCGAGATTGCGATCCCCGAGCAGCTGGACGCACTCGTCCTCGAGTGTCTCGAGAAGAAGCCCGCTGACCGGCCGGCATCAGCGGCGGAGCTGTCCCGTCGCTTGGCCGAGACGGTGGCAGCTGACGGGTGGGATCAGGAACAGGCAGCACGGTGGTGGGAGCTTCACCAACCGGCGCGCGAGGAGGCACAACCGAGCCTTAGCCGGCAAGCGACAGTGAAGGTCACCAGAGCACTCCCTTGATGTCTCGCGGTCCTTCAGCCGCCGATGGGGACAGACACTCGTGTCAGACGGCTGGTTCGCACACGAGATCGAAGGCACTCGCAAACGGAAACAGAGAGCGGCATGATTCACATCGTTCGTCGCACCATGGTCATCGTGGCGGTCGCCCTGGCGCTGGTCGGGCCGAGCGTCGTGATGGCCCAAGACAACGCTTGGCCACAGCGCGTTCTTGTCACCAACGACAACGGCATCGAGGATGTTGCCACTCAGGCACTTGCGCGCGCTTTTGCGCGCATCGCGGACGTTGTTCTCGTCGCAGCGAGCGAGGACCGGAGCGGCACATCAAACCTGATGACGTTCACACGGACCGGAAGGTTCGTCGTCGAACGCCGAGATATCGGCGAGGGAATTCAAGCCTGGGCTTTGGACGGCTACCCCGCGGACTGTGTGGTCTTTGCCGCAGCCGGTCCGATGGCCGACGCGCCACCGGATCTGGTCGTGTCGGGGATCAATGGCGGCGCCAACATGTCGGACGAGTGGTTTGGGTCCGGTACCATCGGGGCAGCGCGCACGGCCGCATTCCTCGGAATTCCCGCGATCGCCGTCTCGGGTGTCGAAGACGATGATCCGGATGCCGTGGCCGCCGTGGTGGATTGGGTCCTGCGCCTTGCCCGTAGCGGGATCATGCAAGAGGTCCGGCCACCGAGCTACCTGACCGTCAGCCTGCCCGTAGGACCGCCGTCGGAGATAACCGGCATTGAAGTCGTGGAACGGGCACGCGGCATCATGGGTGGGGCGGCGCAGTTCGACCCCGTGGCAAGTCAGGCCGTCCCGGGCAAGGAGGTCTGGTCCATTGCGATCGAACTTCGCGGGCAGCCGGGCGCTGATACGGATGTAGCCGTCGTCGCGCGTGGCCGCATTGCCGTCGTCCCGATGCGCGTCGGCGACGCCGATCCGGAATTACTAGATTGGTTGCGTGCGAACAACGGCTTACTACCGGCGTGGCAACTGCCCTCGAGGGACCGGTAGGTGGCACTCACTCAAGTCGAGAGACGGGACGGACCATGACGATACGACTGTCGTCGGACGAGCAACGATACCTGGACGACCTCCTGGCTTGGGACGAGCACAGACGTTCCGCAGAGTCGATTGTAGCCCATGTGTCTCTCGTGTTTGGTGGTGTGGTGATTGCGGTGGTATCGGTTCTCACCCTTCTGGACCTGAGGGACGTGGTGATCGTCGCCGTCCTGGTACCGGGTTTCCTGGCCGGCCTCTTCCTCGTGGCCATGTATCTCGTCGGCCGCGCTCGGGTGAACGACCGGCACCGGATTGCGCTCCTCGCGCGAAAGTTGATGCAAGCTGCCTGACAAGCGGCCGTAGCAGTGAAGTGAGAACGCGAACATGGTCAGCACGCAGCTCAGGCGCCGACCGTCAGGTCGCCCCGCAGAGAGGTACCGTGACTGAAGCCCTGGGAAACCTCGGCTGGGACAGCGATTGGGCCGCGACCTTTGAGGGACTGGCGCCACCGGGTGCGCGCCCGGCTCGCGTCACGGCGCAGCACCGTGACCGATGGACGCTCCAGTCGGACCTGGGTACGCAGCTTGGTCGACTCGTCAGTTCGGGCACAGCGTTCTCACGGCCTGTCACCGGCGACTGGGTTGGGTGGTCACCGGGGCCGCATGAGTCGGACCCGAGCACGATCTGCTGTGTCTTGCCCCGTCGATCGGCCGTGCGCCGCGGTTCAGCCGGCGACTCGAAGTCTGAGCAGGTGCTGGCCGCCAACGTGGACCGACTGTGGATCGTCCAGGCGCTCGATCGCCCTCCCAACCTCCGGAGCCTGGAGCGGTACCTCGCCGTGGCGTGGGAAAGCGGAGCCTCACCGGAGATCGTGCTGTCGAAGGCAGATCTCGCGGAGGATCTCGAAGCCTCCATCGAGGCGGTGACCGCGATCGCCTTCGGGATCCCGGTTTGGGTAGTGAGCGTTGGTGACCCCGCTGCGATCGGCACCCTTCAAGACAGCCTGACCCGTGGGCGAACCGTGGCCCTGCTGGGGCCGTCGGGCGCCGGAAAGTCGACTCTCATCAACCAGCTCGCCCACTCTGAGGTTGCGCGGACAGGCGAAGTGAGGGCCGGTGACAGGAAGGGAAGGCACACGACAACGCACCGTGAACTCTTCCCGATCCAGAACGGAGCGCTTCTCCTGGACACTCCGGGGATGCGCGAGTTGAGGGTACTCGATCTCCAGGAAGGGCTGGGTCACGCGTTTCCTGAGATCGAGGAACTCGCGGGCGACTGCCGGTTCCGAGATTGCTCCCACTCATCCGAACCCGGGTGCGCGGTTCTTCTTGCGGCGAATGAGGGCCGGCTCGCCGGTGACCGATTGGCCAGCTACAGGAAGCTGGAGGCCGAGGCAGCCTACGAGCGGCGGCGGGCCGATCCGCAGGCTCGGGCTGAGCATGTGACCGAGCACAAGACTGCGATGCGGACGCTGAAGTACCATCACAAGTATCAGAGTCCGGAGTGACAGCGGGGCGACCTGACGAGGATTCGCTGCTGGCGCGGCGGAACTGACCCGGTCGCTTGAAATGTACGGCAAGCCGGGGAGGAGACTGATTCGATGACGGCGATGACAGATGCCCTGGTGGCGGAGCTGGAGCAAGAAGCGCAAACGACTCGCCGTATGCTGGAGCGCGTGCCGGGCGACAAGCTCGAATGGAAGCCTCACCCGAAGTCGATGACGCTTGGGGAGCTCGCCCTGCACGTCGCAACAACTCCGGGGGACTTCGCCAGGCTATTGTCGGGAGACAGCGTTGATGTCGAGGGGGCTGACTACCAGACTCCGGTACCAGCGTCGGCGGCTGAGCTGCTGTCCGCGTTAGACGCAAGCACGGCTGCCGCTAAGGAGTGGCTGAGTCAACTCGATGACGAGTCTGCCGCGACAGTTTGGCGAGCTGTCAGAGGGGACAAGGAAATCCTGTCGGGCCCTCGAATTGCACTCGTCCGTTCTATGATGTTCAATCATTGGTACCACCACCGAGGAGAGCTTGTCGTCTACCTTCGGGAGTTGGAGGTGCCGATACCGGCGATCTACGGACCCTCCGCTGACGAGGACCCCTTTTGATGGCTCGAGCGTTGAGCCCTTTGAGCGCCCTGCTGCTCGACGGTGTCGTTCTCGGCGCGGTAGCCCTCTGCGCGTGCGCACCGGCCGGTGGTGGGTCGGCCGGTGACGTCGAGATCTCCACATTCGTCGAGGACGTCCTGATCTCCGGGAAGGTCCTTCAGAACAGCACGGCGTGCGAGGTCGACGCCAGGCGATCTGCTCCAACCCACGGGCGCTCCAATTCACACGCCGTTCGTGCGTGACCCAATCGACCTCCATCGCCCAGGTCTCCACGGTCATGGGAGACGGGTTGATCTTGGCGAAGTTCAGCACCGCGCAAAGCGGTTCGGGGAACTGGTCGCCCTGTCCCTCGCTGCGGTAGATTACTTCACCGTCGAGCAGGAACAGGCGATCGCTTCCGTCCCATTCGACGGCGTACTTGTGGTACTCGGCCAGCGCGGCTTCCTGGACGTGCATCAGCTGCTGCCAGTCGCCTCCCCCGCAGTACCCGAGATTCTTGATCGCCCGGGCGGCGTAGAAACCGCTATATGGCTGGATTGCCCGGCTGGGGGTTCGAATGAATGCCTTTCCTGTATGCGATGGGATTACGCGGATTCCACTGCTTCAACCGGACGTGGTGAACGTCTATCTGGCGGGGGGCGTCCTTATCGATTCCGGAGGACGACTGGGTTACCGGCGCCTCCTGCGTTTTCTCAGAGGTCAGGAGCTCTCCGCGCATGTCCTTACCCACGGCCACCTTGATCACCAGGGAGGCAGCCACGCGGTCTGCGAGGAATTCGGAATCCCGCTTCTTTGCGGAGAAGGGGATCGGGAAGCGGTGGAGTCCGGAGATCAAAGGAGTCTTCTGCGTCGACCGGACTCCATGCTGACCGGGCCGATGAACTTCTTCGCGGGCCCCGGACACTCCGTTTCAGAAACTCTTTCCGATGGCGACGACATTGGTGGACTTAGGGTCATTGCGTCGCCCGGGCATACCCCGGGCCACCTGGCTTTTTGGGCCGAGGAACCCCGGGTACTCATCCTTGGAGATGTACTGTTTCACCGGAACCCGGTAACCTTCCGAAAGGGCCTCACCGAACCGTTCGAGTTCGCCACCTATGACCGGGCCTCTAACCTCGACTCGGCCCGGAAACTGGCTTCTTTGAATCCGAAGACGATCTGTTTTGGACACGGGGCGCCGCTGACGGACGGGGAGGAGTTCAGGCGGTTCGTTGAAAGCCTGCCTCGGCTTTAGAGGCATGAGCGCTCGAGGAGGTTCGAGCCGGGTGGGGCATACAACGCTGCAGCGGAAACGCAGACCTTTAGAGGGCATCAGGGTGCAATGCGAGTAGTCGTGCTTGGAGCGACGGGGCAGACCGGCCGAGTGATCAGTCGTCTGTTGCTGGATGATAGTGGTATCGAGCTCGTGGTCTGCGGCCGAAACGAGAGTCGATTGAACACGCTTGTGTCAGCGCTCTCGGATACCGGCAGGTCTATCGAAACGGCGGCGTTCGACCTGGCCGATACCACCCGGCTTGATTCGGTCCTCGAGTCGGCCGATGCCGTCGTGGGAGCTACGAGCAGCTGGCGGGACGGCCCCCGGATTGCGGAGCGTGCGATCCAGAGCGGCACGTCCTACCTCGGCATCTACATGTCCACACCGGAGAAGTGGACGAGGCTTCGTGCGCTCCAGGACGAGTGCTTGAAGCGGCGAATTGCAGTCGTCGACGACGGCGGACTTCACCCAGGATTGCCTGGCGCAATGATCCGGCTTCTGCACGAGGAGTCTCCACTTGCCTCCGCGTGGGTAGGCGGCAAATTCGCACTGAACTGGAATACCCTGGAACTGGCTCCCGAGACGATCCTCGACTTCGTTTCTGAGCTACGAGCGATGGATCCTTCGATCCTCCTCGATGGTCATTGGGCCAGGGGTTATCGGCACGCTCGCCGTTTCGACTTCGGAGATAGGGGTGGGTCCACGTCGTGCGTCCCGATGTGTCTCGAAGAAGTCCGCGAGTCGGTGAGGGACTTCCCCGAACTCCGATCCGCGGGGTTCTTCATCGCCGGGTTCGGCCCATGGGTGGACTACGGGGTGCTGCCTCTGGGCCTCGCGCTCAGCCGCTTTCACGTCCGCACGGCGTCACGGGTGGTCTGGTGGGGCCTCCGGCGGTTCGCCTCTTCGGAGGAGTACGCTGCTTTGTTGCTACAAGGCATGACTCGGGATGGCCGGCAGATCAGCCTGAGAGTATCGCATCATGACGCCTATGCGCTGACCGCGATTCCGGCAGCCGCGGCGGTGCGGCAGCTGCTTGCCGCACCAAGACCCGGTGTATGGACCCAGGCGGCGTTCGTGCGGCCCCGTCCGTTCTTTGAGAGCATGCAGGCACTCGGTGTCACAATCGAACTAAATGGAGCTGCTCTCTAAAGCCTCGCAACGCGCGTATGCCCCGGGCGGCTTAGAATGCAGTTGCGGCCTGGCTGTGGAACTCCTGATGTCGGTGCCCGTCAACCCCGTAGAGGAGGCTGGAAGGCATGCAACTATTTGATCTTAGAGGCAGGGCAGCGATCGTCACGGGAGGCAATGATGGCATCGGACGGGGCATCGCTATCGGGCTCGCCAAAGCCGGAGCCAGCGTCTGCATCGCTGGTCGTAACGAGGAAAAGAACGAGCGTGTTCGTCTCGAGATCGAGCAGCTCGGTGCTCTGTCCATATCGTCCCGTTGCGACGTCAGCGTCGAGGCCGACATCGTCGCTACGATCGAGGCTACGGAAGAAGCCTTCGGCAGCGTGAATATCCTCGTCAACAATGCAGGTATCGTCACGCTCAACGCTCCGGAGCAGATGACCGACGAGGAGTGGAGCTCCGTCATCGAGACGAATCTCTCGAGCGTATTCAGGTTCTCGAGGGCTGCGCACGCATCGCTGGCGAAATCGGGGGCAGGCAAGATCATCAACATAGGCTCGATGTACTCGATCTTCGGTAGCCCCGTGGCCCCGAGCTATGCTGCGAGCAAAGGCGGCGTGGTCCAGCTCACCAAATCTCTGGCTATTGCATGGGCCAAGGACAACATTCAGGTGAATGCGATCCTCCCGGGCTGGTTCAACACCGATATGACGGCGCCAGTGAGGAACGACATGCCCGATCTCTACGAGGCGATCATCGCGCGGACGCCCGCCGGGCGTTTCGGTGAACCGGCGGAATGCGCGGGTACCGCCGTCTACCTGGCATCGGATGCAACGAACTTCGTCACCGGACAGACCATCGCGGTGTGCGGCGGATACAGCGTTTCCTGAGCCGATAGGCGCGGCCGGGGAGATGGTCCGAGGTGGGAATGGAACCGAGTGACGTAACGCACTTCGCGACATCTGAGCTTTTCAGAGCCTGGCTCGAGAAGCACCACGCCTCTTCCGAGGAACTGTGGGTGGGGTATTGGAAGAAGTCGACTGGACGGCCCCGCGTCACATGGTCGAGGAAACTCGTAGACGAGGCGTTGTGCTTCGGTTGGATTTCAAGGGCGTCCGGACAGCGAGTCGCCTTCACGGCCTTCGCCTACACGAGTCGTGTCACGCCAAGGAGGGCAAACGAAGGCCGTTCCGGAGCCACCAATACTACCGACGATTCGGAGCGCGTCGGCGCCGGGCGGCGTGTCGCTGTATGGCAAGGCTTACGCTGGCGATTTGACGCCAAGGGGCCCGCATTGGAGAACTCGCTCGGCGCGGTACTTCCCGACGGTTCGATCTGGACATCCGACTCCGTGCTCGTCAGGAAGAGCTGATCGTGCGCCCGACCTCGAGTGAACCACGTCGCATGCGCGACCAGGAGGCAAGGCCGCTGGGAGACCGCAGCAGTCGCCCTTGGATCCCATGGAGATTCCTGGACAGGGTCAGACTCGCTATCGTCCTACACGGCTGGAATCCAGAGGGTCCGCGGCAGGTCCCGTGACTGCCACTTGCTGACCAGCGCGTGCCAGTCCTGGCTAACCCTCGTCCGTCCGCGTCTCCACGGTCGCGCCTCCCGAAGGATCCCAGCGCACCGTGAGTTGCCAGGGCCGGCAGCAGACCTCGCAGTCTTCCACGTAGCGTTGCGTCGCGCCTCCGCCCGGGTCCAGTGTCAACTCGACCTCGGCACCGCAGTACGGGCAGGCGACACAGGCGTCCGTGTCCGCCACTCCGTCGCCTAGCGGGAAGCTTGCATCCAGCGGATCTCCGGTCGTGTCGCTCATGAGTCCCCGCCCTGCTCATCGAGCAGCCGCGGAATTCGCTCGGCGATCCCCTCCATCTGAGCAGCCCGCGTGTCGGCCCAGAGCGGCAGAGCGAGCCGGGTCCTGCCGATCACGCCAAGGCCCAGGACGCCGAACAGGGCCGACATGATGAGTCCCGGGTCCATCCCCTTCTTGGCGTAGATGATGAACGCCGTGAAGACCGCCATCAGCAGGAAGACCGCGCCCATGGTCGTCAGCTCGGTGACGTTTCCCTTGAACGTGCTCATCCGGACACGGTGACCGCCCTCCCACGGCTCGACGTGGACATGAAGGTTCCCGTTGTACCACGTCCGAAGCGGTCCGATCACCTCGACCGTGCCCCTCGCCCCGAACGTCTCCCGCAGGATGACGACCAGTCGCATCCACTCGTCGTCGCTCAGCGGTCGATCGAGGGGGACTATGCGTGCAACGGACCGTGCGGCGCCGAGGAAGCGGGTCGTTGGTGAGGCCTCGGGAAGATCGAGCAAGCGGGCCGCACTCTCGATGCGCGCCGCCGCGATGCCCACCTCGCCGCCGACCTCCTGGATCTGCGCGAGCGTCAGGCCGGTACCAGCCGCGGGCGGCGGCGTCGCCTCGTCGGCCTCGGTCGCGAGCCGCAGGATCTCGGCGATCTCCTGCTCGTCGTAGTGTCGGGAATCTGACATGCGAAGAACATACAGCCGTGAGTCGCGCGGCACATGCGGGAGGTCAGCACCGATCATGGTTGACGATACTCGGTGGGTTAGTCTACTTTGCGGTACAAAGTTAACCGCACATGGAGTCTGTCTATGCCCCGTTGGTTGAGGGTCATCCGTGGGATGATCGGTATGGGACTGACGTTCTCCGCGGGCGTCGGCGTGATCGCTTCGGCGATTGCCGTGCTCCCGTGGCTGCTCCTCGGGGGCGATTCGGGTCGCGAGATTATCCGGATGGTCGTTGCAAGCTCAATCTGGGCCTTTCCGGTCGGTGTGGCCTTCTCTGGTGTCCTGGCGCTAAGCAGACGCGGCCGTGCGTTCGACAAGCTCTCGCTCCCTCACTTCGCCGCGCTGGGTGCTGGAGCCGGGCTTCTCCTCTTTGGGGTTCTTGGTCTCAACGCCTGGCAGGCGTGGTCCCTGACGGACGCCATAGCGAACGCGACGATCTTCGTACTCCTGGGTAGCGGATCGGCCACGGCGACCCTGATGATCGCCCGAAAAGCGCGGCCCGCGCTGGAGCCGGGCGACGATTCGCGCAGACTGGGTGAGGGGTAGGGACGTGGGCGCGCCTTGCGCGGCATGCGCTTCAGGCTCCCGCCCAAACGCGAATCGTTAGGGCAGTTCCTCAGCGCACGTAACTGCCCGCGTTCACATCGATCGTGGTGCCGGTGGCGTGATCGGCCAAACCGCTGGCCAGAAGGACGACCAGCGGAGTCAGATCAGCGGGCTCGGTGAGGCGGTCGAGAGCCAGGTCGCTGGTGACGTGTTCCTCGCCGTATTCGTCTATGGCCTCCTGGGCCATTTCGGTTCGCACGAACCCGGGGGCGAGCACGAAGGCGCAAACACCCGCTTTCCCGAAGGCGCGGGCGATGCTGCGGGTGAGGGCCACGACGCCCCCCTTCGATGCCGCGTAGGCCATGTATTCAGGGGTGTCGCCCCGGAATGCCGCCCTCGAGGCGACGTTGATGATCCGCCCGCCGTCATGCTGCTGAAAATGCTGCACCGCAAGCCGGCTCAGCAGTTCAACGGCGCGCAGGTTGACGGCCATCGTCAGATCCCAGGCTCTCCGCCATTCATCGATCGCCGCGCCGAACGGGATCTTGAGCGCGATGCCCGCGTTGTTGACGAGGACATCGAGGCGTCCGTAGGCGTCAACGACCGCATCGAAAAGGCGTTCGCACGATTCGGGTTCGGCCAGGTCGGCTTGGAAGGCACGAGCGTTGTGCCCGAGGGTTTCCGCCAAAGCTCCGGCGGCGGCGTGGCTCTGGTTGAAGTGTGCGGCGACGGTGGCCCCGGCCCCGGCCAGGCCCTCAGCCAGGGACCGTCCGATCCCGCGGCTCGCTCCGGTGACAAGAACGGTCTTCCCCGTCAGATCGATGTGCATGGTTGGGCCAGGGTTCGTCGTCAGTGTTGAACATTAGAGCATCGAAGATAGTGGTCTTCCGGCCCATTGGCTCCACCCCGCAGTGTGGCCGATCTCGCCTTTATCGCTCCACACCGTGGCAGTCCATTCCTCTATCCGATCCATATGTTTAGCTTCGACCCACATAGACCAGTTCCTTCAACGGAGACAACGATGACCGATCGACGTGACTTCATCCGCATAGCTGCCGGCACGGCGGGGGCTCTCAGCCTCTATGCCTCCGGCCTCGGCGCGGCACCTCCCCGTCCTGCGTCCAGGAAGCTGAACATCCTGATCCTCGGAGGGACCGGCTTCATCGGACCTTACCAGGTGAACTCCGCTCTCGAGCGAGGCCACAACGTCACGACCTTCAATCGCGGACGCCGCGCCGGCATGTACGGTGGGCGAGTCGAGGAGCTGATCGGAAACCGCGACCCGGATGTGGACGACGGGCTCAGCGTGCTCGAGGGGAGTCGTGAGTGGGACGTCGTCATCGACAACTCGGGGTACGTCCCGCGGCACGTGCGCGCGTCGGCTGAGATCCTGAGGGGACGGTGTCAGCGTTACCTGTATATCTCGACAGTCGCCGTGTACGACTTCGACTCGGCCACCAGCGAATTCCGTGAGACTGGTCAGCTCGCCCCGTTGGCTGACGATTCTGTGGAGGAAGTCACCGGGGCGACGTACGGACCCCTCAAGGCCGAGTGCGATCGGATCGTCCGGGACGTACTGGGCGACACGGTAACGGTCGTCCGACCTGCCTATATCCTCGGTCCGGGTGACACGACCGATCGCTTCACGTACTGGGTGGAGCGCATCAACAAGGGTGGCGACGTGCTCGGGCCGACTCAGCGCGAACGGCCCATACAGGGCGTGGACGTCCGCGATCTGACCGATTTCATCCTTCACCTCGTGGAGAACGGCACTACCGGCAGCTTCAACGCGGCGGGCCCGGCATATCCGCGTGAAGGGCTGCTATGGGCCATCCGCGGTACCACCTCGGAGCCTGTCCGGTTCCACTGGCCGACGCCGGAACTGGTCGAAGAGATGGAGCTGTCGATGCCGATGATGGACTGGGGAGGGAGGGGGCCGGTCAGCTTCCGGAACGAGGCTTCCATCGCCGCCGGGATGTCCTACAGGTCGATCGCCGAGACGGCCGTGGACACACACACCTGGTGGACCGCTCAACCGGCCGAGCGCCGGGACAACCCCAGGCGGTGGATGACGCCGGAGCAGGAGAAGGCAGCTCTCGCACGACTCGGGTGACACTGAAAGGCGAAAGGCCAGACACAAGATGATGAACCTGAATCCCACGCTCGGGAGAACCGAGCGAATCACGAACGTCGTTGTCGGAGCCGCATTGATCATGTACGCGTTTCTGGGACCCCTCGAAAAGATGCCGCTGCAGGTCGTGATCGGCGGATTCGGCCTCGTGTTCGTGGTCGGCGGCTTCGGCGGCACGTGACTGTTGCGGAAACTGCTCAGTCTGGGCAGACGATGAAGGGGCGAATCACACGCGGCGCCCGCGGCTGTCTGATCGCTGCCCTGGCGGCATGCGGAGGTTCCGACCTCGATCAGCGCCAGGAGCAGGTCGCAGAGGCGGGCAGTGCCGTCATGCCCTTCGACCTGAACCGGACCACGCATGTCTTTGAGCCGCTCGAGAACGGCGGACTCCAAACGGTCGTTTCGAACGACGGGGACACCGAGCAGGTCGTCCTGATCAGGGCGCATCTGGCCGAAGAAGCGGAGCGCTTGTCGCGCGGTGATTTCCACGATCCGACCATGATTCACGGTGAAGACATGCCCGGGCTGCATGCTCTCGTCACCGGACACGACCGGTTGACCATTACCTACCGTGAGAGCGAATGGGGCGCCGAGATCGAGTACGTGTCCGAAGACCCGGTGCTCGTCGAATGCCATCCACCGGTGGTTCGAGGCCCAGCTGCGTGACCACGGAGACCACGCCAGGGCAGGTTCGTGAACCGACCTCAACAGAGGTGGTGTATGGGGCACTGGATAGTCCGCGCCGCCACGGCGGCAGCGATCACCGTCCTGCTCGCGACGCCTGGCCTCCGCGCTCAGTCGGCACCGGATGCGGCCCTCGCGGCTGCCACGGCGCGAGCCCTGGAACCTGGCGTTCGCGCCGCCCTTCGAACCGGCCAACCCGCGGCATTCGAGTATAGGTCTCCCTGGGGAGAGACCGTCAAGCTGAAACTCGAGGAATCGCTGGGAATTGAGCTGGCTGCCAGGCATCGTCGGGGTACCGGCCGAATCCTGCTGGGCGTTCCCGCCTTCGCGGCGGACACTGCATTCGTTGAGGTCTGGTTCGGCCGATGTGAGTCGGAGAGGGACGCTGAGATCCTGAAGATCCGCATGTACTCCTTCGCGTTCCAGCGTCAGGCCGAGGAGTGGAGTCTCCTTCGATCAGCGCGCTTGGGAACGACGGAAGGCAGCTGCGACGGCGACTGGAAGAAGCCCGAACCCGTGCAGACATGACGAAGTTGACCGGTGCCTGGAGAAGACGCGCTTGACCAGGCTCGGCTCCCTGTTCCGCGGGAAGATCTTGCCCACCGCGATGTGGCTGGCCAAGTGGATGGCCTACCTCGGCCTGGTCTGCGGTCTGCTCTACTCGGTCGGCGGCTTCGTCTACGATCTGCTCACGGTGGGCCTCAACTGGGGCACCGCGATGGCGTTCATGGCGATCGTCGGCATGCCCGTCATATTCGGGGCGGTCGGTTTCCTGGCCGGAGTCCTCGGGCCCCTGGTCGTGGTCGGAGTCGGCGCCCTGGTTACCGGGACGCGAGGGTGAGCATCAGAAAGGCAGTCGTCCTTGGCGCGGCCATCGCGGCGATGGCTACCGCGGTGGTTGGCGCGATAGGGCTCATGGGCGCGACGCGGATCCCGGTGGCGGAGTACCTGCTGTTCCCCGGCTCGATGGCCGCGTGGCTGTATAAGGGCGACGACTTCGGATCGAGCCAGGAATTCCTGGCGACTGCGATCGCTCTGGGCGTTCCCATCAACGCCCTGGTCGGGGCAGGTCTTGGGATGCTGATGCTGGTCATGAGACGTCGGCCAACCGACCTGTCGGCACCTACGGACTAGGCCATGGTCACCAGAGAGTACAGTCTCCGACAGGCGATTCCGATACTGCGAACCAGGTCGATCGACAGATCTCTCCCGGTCTACCAGGCACTGGGCTTCGTGATTTCGTGGCAGCATCGACTGACACCCGACGCGCCCCGTCTGACCTCTGTCAGACAGGGTCCGGTGGAGCTCTTTCTCACCGAGCATCCCGTCGCACCGTTCGGAACCGTGGTCTATCTCGTGGTCGATGACATCGATGCCCTGGTCGCCCGTGCGCGTTCGAAGGGGATCGAGCCGAGCTTCGGTCCGGAGAATCGGCCGTGGGGCGACAGAGAGGCATACTTCACCGATTCGGACGCCAACGTCCTTCGATTCGGTCAGCCTCTCGCCGGGACGCGTGACGGAATCAACACCCCCGGCGGTTGAAGCCGCGAGAAGCTTGGAGCTCCTTCACGTCGGGGGTATCATGGAAGCTGTGCCCCATCCGCCGACCGCGCAGGTCGGAGCGCTCGTAAAAGGAGAGTTTCATGGATTCGGATCGTTCTCGCTCGGCTGTCGTCTTCATGGCGCTGTGCGCCACGTGCGGAATTCTCGTCGCGGCCTGTGCTGGTGAAGCCCCTGTCGACGAACCAGTCGCGGACAATGTGGCGGCCCTGCCCCAGTGGACCTTCGACTCCAGCATGATCTTCCCCGCCGATCGGTCGCTCACGCGCCCGGAAGATGGCGTTGCGCTTCCCGATGGCCGGCTCATCGTGGTCGATCAGGTCCACGGGCTGCGCCTGGTCGAGCTCGACGGGACCAGCGCGCCGTTCGGCGACCTGCCCGCCGCCGGGTACGTCCACAACCCGCCCGAGCACAGTGGCGGCGCCAATGGGATATCGCTCGAACCGGACGGGTCGCACGCGCTGATCGCGGACATCTTCCATGGCGGGATCTATCGCGTAAATGTCCGGACTGGCGCGACAGAGCGCGTCTACCAGCACAGCTACGGCGTCAACACCGCCGTGCGGGATTCGCGCGGGGCGATCTGGTTCACACAGAGCGCGCGCAATGCCCCGGAGGACGGCGAGGCGCGCATGTGGGCGACGGTGGACATCCCGCGAGCGGAGGGTGCCCTCCTTCGACTTGGGGCAGCGGATGGCCGCCTCGCCGACGAAGCCGAGATCCTCGTGGACTCGCTGTTCTTCGCGAACGGGGTGGCGATCGATGAAGCCAATGGTCACCTGTACCTGGCCGAGACGATAGCGGGACAGGTGCTTCGCTATGACGTGGACCTGGCCACCGGGCAGCTGAGCGAGCGATCGGTGTTCGTCGACGGCATGATGCCGGACAACCTGGAACTGGACGGAGCCGGATACCTCTGGGTGGCGGCGCCGCTCGACAACGAGCTGTTGATCGTGAACACGGCGACCGGTGAGCGCCACTCCGCGTTCCATACGCAGACTCCCGACCAGCAGGAGACGGTGGCGGAGTTTGTGCGCCGAGGAGAAACCGGTACGTCCCGCATGGAGCTGTTCACTCCCGAACTCTGGGCCCCGCTGCCGGGTCTGGTGACCGGACTGATCGTGAGCGCGGGAGATGGGCCCGTCTATCTCACCGGATTGGGCGACGCGCTGGTCAAACTGCCTCGCTGAGAGCGGGTCTGGAGAAGAGGGCGGAATGCGTCAGTACATAGCGTTTCTTCGGGGCATCAACGTTGGTGGGCACCGGGTCAAAATGGTCCGACTGCGGGAGCTCTTTGAGGAGCTTGGCTTGTCCAATGTTGCCACGTTCATCGCGAGTGGAAACGTCATCTTCTGGACCGATTCCGAAGACGTCGAGGCGTTGCGCGACCAGATCGAGCGTCACCTGCACCGGGGACTGGGCTATGAAGTAGCGACCTTCTTGCGGTCGCCCGAGCAACTCGACGAGATAGCGTCCTTCCAGGCGCCCGACCTCGACGAAGGAGTTGCATCCGATCAATCGGTCTACGTCATCCTGCTGCTCTCTCCCGCCTCGGACACCATGCGCTCGAGTTTCGAGTGTTTGCGGACGGAGATGGATGAGTTCCTTGTTTCGGGGACTGAGATTTACTGGCAGATCCGGGGCAAGGTCAGCGAGTCGCCCCTGTTTGGGAAAGGTCTGGATGAAGCTCTCGAGGGGGTACCGTCGACGTCGCGCAACATGAACACCATACGGAGGCTGGCCGCGAAGAGCCGGCAAGGACGGGAGGCAGATTGAGAAATGAGCGAGTACATCGCTGGTTGACGCTGGGCGCCAACTTCGGCGTTCTGATCGGCATCGCTCTTCTGCTGGTCGAACTGAATCAGAACGCGACGATGATCCGTGCGCAGACGCGCAACGAGCTTTCCACGGGTATCGTCGACCTCTTTGGAATCGTCGCGGAAAACCAGCAGCTCGCGAGCTTGAGGCGTCGAGCGGACGCTGGGGACGAGTTGACGGAGGATGAGGCCTACCAGTACGCGATCATCACCCGAGCCTTCTTCCGGTACTGGGAAAACGTCCACTATCAGTATCGTCAGGACCTGTATGACGACGTCGAGTTCGCCAGACAGAGGGAGGCGTGGAAATCCTACGCAGCGACTTCTGGAGCGCTCGTGGCGTTCTGGTGCCAGCACCGGGCAGAGTTCTCGCCCGAGTTCGTGAGCGAATTCGACAGTGTGCTCACGACGCATACCTGCTAGCGGTCAGATCGGTGCACGGCGGTGGACGCGGCCGCGAGCGAAGGCATGGCTGTATCGACCATGAACGTGACCACATGATCTTGGATAGTCGCAAAGGATACCCAGACATGTCCACTTACAGAAGTGCCGCACTGGTTGGGCTTCTCCTGGTCGCTGCAGGGTGCCAAAGGGAAGTCCCGCCAGTCTCCGATCTCGACCGGGTCCTGATCGAGAACGCCGAGGCCATTGGCGGAGTCCAGTCGCTGGAGGACCTTCAGGTCGTGTGGGCCAAAGTGAATGATGGCGTGTTCTTCGTCCGAAAACGACCGCACTTCGTTCTCGTCCTAATCATGGCCGACTCGGCCAATGTCGCCTATGCGGAGGGATTCAACGGAGTGATCTCCTGGGAGCAGGTGGACGGCAGGTTCCCGCTACGAGACCACCGGCAGGCCCCGGAGCAGAAACGACCCGCTCAAGCGCAGCAATATGCAGGCGGCCGCCTCGCAGACGGGCTTCAACCGACACCCCTAATGAGGAGACGTGAGCATGGTGGACCGACTCCGCAGATCCGGCGGATTCATCATATCGCTGGTGGTCCTGTCACTGCTGCCCGTCGCCGCCTGCGGCCAGGGGAGTAGCGATATGGACTCCAAAGAGCTGCGCGAGTTTGCCTCTCAATACACGGTGGCGTGGTCCAGCCGCGATGCTGCGCAGGTCGCATCCTTCTTTGCAGAGGGTGGGTCGTTGAAGATCAACGAGGGTGATCCCTCGGTGGGTCGTGAGGCCATCGCCGCCGCCGCGCAGGAGTTCATGACCGCCTTCCCAGACATGGTGCTGGAGATGGATTCACTGCGCGTCGAAGGCGGCACCGTGGAATACCACTGGACCTTCCGGGGAACGAACACAGGACCCGGCGGCTCCGGAAGGGCCGTCCGGTTCAGCGGCCATGAGGAATGGACGATCGGTGCAGACGGTCTGGTCGCGGATTCACAGGGCTACTTCGACGAAGCCGACTATCGTCGCCAACTCGATTCGGGAGTCGAAGGTTCGTGAATGGCGAACTCGCTGAGGACGCCTCCCTTTTGGCCTCCTGTACGCGAATGCCGAGTCCGGCCTACGTCGAGACAACCGCAGAGCGGGGCGATCTTCCCCTACCGCAGCATCTCCGCGATCACCGGCCGGGTTGCCTTGATCCGCTCGTAGTCGAGTTCCAATCCGTAGGGTCCGAGGACCGCCCCGAGGTAATCGTAGATCGGTTCGAGGTTCTCGAAGGGAATGGTCACGACGTCGAGCGCTGTGGACCCGGCAATGTTCGCGATGCTCTTGTCGGCTCCCGCCGCGAGTAGCGCCTCGACGATCTCGGTGTGGGCCATGAAGGCGCCGGTGAGGAGCGCGGTGGATCCTTCGTTGTTCTGCTGGTTGACGTCAGCGCCCGCGTCGATCAGCGCTCTCGCCGCCTCGGTCCGCCCAAACGTCGCCGCCGTGAGCAGCGGGCTCGATCCGCCCGACGGCTCCTTCACGTTTAGATCGGACCCGGCTTCGATAAGCTCCCGGACGGTCTCTAGATCTCCCTCGATCACCGCCTGGTGAAGTCCCACAGACGAATCCGTATCGGTGGATGCGGAGGCCGTGGGCGGGGTTTCGCTCAACGCCTCATCGAGCATCACGACCAGTTCGTCGCGGCTGTGCGAGAACGCGTGACCCTGGTTGAGCTGAGCGAGCTCCCGGAAGGCCTGTCGGATGGTGAGGTCGGCCTCGAACTGATTGGGAACGACCATGTAGCGTCGCTTCGGTGACTCGCTCGTCAGGAAGTCGAGGGCCGCCATCGCGACGTCGTCGGGTTCGTCGTACTGGGATCGATCGAGGGGCCCCGTGATCATGTCCCGATCATCGAACCGCACCTGGAGCCCTCCGCGGAGTAGCCCAGGGCTTCCATACGCTCCACCATCGAGGCCAGGATCCGGGACTTGTAGTTGCCCGGCTCCACCACCGCGACCGCCACGCCGAAGCGCTCCAGTTCTGCGGCCAGCGCATCGGTGTAAGCCTCGACGCCGTGCTTGCTCATGCTGTACGCGCCGGTGAACGGTCCCGTCGCGATCCCGGCGATAGAGCTGGTGGTCAGGACTCGACCCTCACTCTCAATGAGCAGATCCGCGAACGCCTTCGTCACCCTGTACGGCCCGAACAGGTTCACATCGAGCTGGAAATCGAGGTCTTCTTCTGGCATCTCGATGAGCGGTCCCATGACCGCTACCCCAGCGTTGTTGATCAAACCGTAAAGGCCTCTTCCCTCCTCCTCAACCAGCGCCACGGCCTCATCGATTTCGCTCTGGATCGTCACATCCAGGCGCACCGCCTTCACGTTCTCCATGGCGTCCAGACGAGCCAGGTCCTCGGCCTTGCGAGCACCGGCATAGACGAAGAACCCATTCTCTGAGAGGACCTCCGTCATTCGCAGCCCGATTCCGGAGCTGGTCCCTGTCACCAATACGGCCGGCCGGTCATCTGTCTCCTGGGCCCCGACCTCCGAGGCGGCCAGGGAAAAGGTCAGGACTGCAGCAGCGAGGGCGATTCGTGTACAGCGGAATGGATGCCTGATTTCGGAGCAACATGGCGGGCCTCATCATACCTGGTGATCCGAGAAACGTGGGGGAGCGTTCTCGACACGGAATCTTACGCAGACTCTGGCTTCCGGGCCACCGGGAAGACTCTGCTGGCGCTGCGAGGCAACGGGAGGAACGGCTAGCCCGGACGGCTGACCGAACAGCTCGCAGCGCCCCTTTCGAGGGTCTACTACTACTTCTTCTTCTTCCTCTTTGGCTTCGTGGTGGGTTTCGGTTTCAGCGAGGTCACGTACTCGTAGCTCATCTTCAAGTACGGCTCCAGCGCCTCCGTATCCTCGAGCAGAGCGTCCGGAACGGTTACATACTCTGGCATGTTATAGCCGTAGGACTTGAGAATCGTGGTGTCGAATTCGACAAGAAAGGCCTCCCGCTCCTGCTTTGGCAATCGGATGCCGAGCTTGGCCTCGGTCGAAAACACCGTGAACATGTGACCGTTCACCGACGTGTAGAGCAGGTTCTTTCCTTTTCGTTCCACGTCCGGGTGGGTGGCCAGGAGCCGGTCATAGGCCTCGATCTGTTTCTCCGTAACTCGTTTCTTATCCATTGGCGGTCTACAGTGTAGAAGGGTTCTCCGTACGTCCTCCATCCGAAGATCACGTTGGCAGGTGCTGCAGGACAAGCGATCATGGATAATGGCAGTACACCTTTCCACGACACTGAGCTGCTTACGTGCCAGAGCAACACTGACTTCAGTCATCCATACGATACACCGGTATCGTCGAGTCTCAGGTTTCTGACGGAGCTGATCGCCTGGGTCGCCGGTCCCTGGGCCATTGGCACGATGTCGGCCTGGTTGGTCGTTCCGGCACTGGCGCTGCTGGTGGGGCTCCCGAGTATCTTCTCCACCCGTAACGACAAGCGGCAGGTGATCGTGTCGACACCGGGTCCGGTTCGAGTCGGGCTCGAATTGGTGTTGTACGTGGTGGCTGCGGTCGCGCCATGGTTCGTCTGGCCTGCAGCGGTGGCCTGGGTGGCCCTGGGAATCGTGGTCGCGTCGCTGGTGGCCGGCATGCCGAGGATCATGTGGCTCTTGAACGGCGCGCCCGCAGAAGGAGACAACCGCGCATGACCGTGCTCGACATGATAGGCGGGACGAGACTGATTCCTCTCCAGCACATGGTCCCGCCGGACAGCGCCAGGATTCTCATCAAGCTGGAATACGAGAATCCGACGGGAAGCATGAAAGACCGAATGGCGCTCGCGATGGTGGAAGCAGCCGAGGCGGACGGTCGACTGCAGCCGGGTGGGTCGGTGGTCGAGTACACGGGCGGAAGCACGGGGGTGTCGCTTGCCCTCGTCTGCGCCGTGAAGCGCATCCCGCTCCACATCGTGACCTCCGACGTCTTCAGCAAGGAAAAGCGAGATCACATGGCGGCCCTGGGCGCTCGCCTCACCCTGGTCGCGAGTCCAACCGGTGGGACGACGAAGGCCCTGACGCTCGAGATGATCGAGACGGCAAGACGACTGGCGGAGACTCCCGGGAGCTGCTGGACGGATCAGCTGAACAACTCCGATCCGCTATCCAGCTACGAGCGGATGGGTGAGGAGATCTGGGAGCAGGCCCACGGACACGTCGACGCCTTCGTCCACAGTGTCGGTACCGCGGGCTCTTTGCGGGGGATCTCCACTCGCCTGCGGACCCATGACGAGGCTGTGCATATCGTCGCCGTCGAACCCGCGGAATCGGCGGTGTTGTCCGGGGGCCCGAGCGGTTCTCACAAGATCGAGGGCACAGGCGCCGGATTCGTGGTGCCGCTCTGGACCGAGACTCTGGCCGACGAGATACAGACGGTGTCAACGCAGGACGCGATGGCGATGGCACGTCGTCTGACGCGGCACGAGGGCATCTTTGCCGGCACCTCCACAGGGGGAAACGTGACTGTGGCACTGCGCATCGCCGAACGCCTTGGACCCGGGCGCACAGTCGTCACGGTGGCATGTGATTCGGGGATGAAGTACCTGAGCACACCGCTGTACGCCGACGCTGGCGGAGGAGATCTTCCGATGAAGGTTTGCATCGTTGGGGCCTCCGGGAAGCTCGGCAAGTACATGGTGCAGCACGCGCTGGATCGGGGCTACGAAGTGGTGGGCGTTTGCCGGGAGCGCAGCGTCGAGAAGCTCGACGCGTTCAAGGGGCGCATCACGGTCATTCCAGGAGCGACGAACGACCGGGAGGTGATCGAGAGCGCGGTCGCGGGGTGCGACGGGGTGCTCGTCGTGTTGGTCCCCTGGGGCGTGCAACAGTATTCGTCCGGGACCGCCCAGGCGGTGCTCGATTACGCGCCTCCGGGCGCGCGACTCGTGTTTTCCTGCGGTTGGCACATCACGCGCGACGGCCAGGACATTTACTCGCGCAAATTCCGGTGGATGGTGGGTGTATTCAGCTGGCTGGCGCGCTTGTTTCACTTTGCGGAAATCGACGACCAGGTAGAGGCGTGTCGGCGCGTGTTCGGCAGCGATACGAACTGGACGGTCGTCCGCGGAAGCGATCTCGAAGAGGGTGAGAGCCAGGGCCTTCCGGTGTGGAGTCAGCACGTGGGCGACCCAATCCTGGAGAGCAATCTCACGCGTCGCGTGGATTTCGCGCTGTTCATGGTGGAGGCCCTGCAGAACGACGAGCTGATCCACGAGGCTCCGGCCATTGTCGGCTGCCGGACGCCTTCGGCGCTTGCGCACGCACCGCGAGACTAGGGCACCACTCGAGCTGTGCCAGCAGCCGACGGCACGCTTGGTGAGATGGTCGAATTGGGTCTTTCTCGTGTTCGGTGTGGCGACCATGTTCGCGTTGCCCGAACCGCCAACGGTTGCGGTCATCGTCGCGCTTGCCGGACAGGCCCTTACGGCTCATCGGAGTTTACCAGGCCCCACATGAGGATTCGATTGCCGTTCTTACTGCATACAGGAGTACGCCATGCGGAACGTGATGCCAGTTGGAATCGTCCTGCTACTGGTCGGATGTAACGCCCCGGATGAAACGCGTCAGGCTTCCACGCACGACACCGAAGCCGAAGTGGTGAGCTTCCTGGCCTCCTACCGCACGGCGATCGAGACTCGCGACTCCGTCTCCCTGCGGACGATGTACGTCGACGACGGCCGCTTCGCGTGGATCGAGGACGGTGACGTGCGGTATCGCTCGGCCGACGAGGTGTTAGCGGGCCTGGCGAATCTTCCGAGCGAAACGGTGATTCGCACGGAATACGGTCAGCAGCAGGTCGCCGAGGTAGGCGACGCCGGGGCCCTCGTGTCTGCGGTGTTCCGGACCGAGATCGGGGAGGGTCCGTCAGCGTTCGAATTCGAGGGGATGCTCACCGTCGTGCTCGAGAGAGGGCCGACGGGCTGGAAGATCGTCGGTGGCGTCACCTCTTCCCCGAGAGCGGACGGTCGCTGAGCCCACGGGAGGTTGACGAATGGATACACTAGCACTGGTCGCCGGGATACTGGCCCTCCTTGGCTGTGGCCTCGTGGGCGGTATCTTCTTCGCGTTCTCGAGCTTCGTGATGAAGGCCCTGGCACGCCTGCCCTTCGCGGAGGGCATCGGTGCCATGCAGTCGATCAACGTCGTGGTGCTCAACCCTTCGTTTCTCGGTGCCTTCTTCGGAACCGCCTTGTTGTCTCTCGGCGCGGCCGGGCTCGCCCTGTCAGCCTGGGGTCTCTCCTACGCACCCTTCTTCCTAGGCGGGGCACTTCTTTATCTCGCGGGGACCTTTCTCGTCACCGCATTCGGTAACGTTCCTCTTAACAACGAGCTCGCCGCGATCTCCGCCACCGATCCGAAAGCACACCAGGTGTGGGAGCGATATGTAACGCGGTGGACCATTTTGAACCACGTCCGGACGATCGCGGCGATGGTGGCGGCGCTGCTCTATTGCCTCGGCCTCCTGCAATTGTGAACCGGGTCAAGAACTGGATCTAGCTCGGGCCATGTGTCTTGCCGTATACATCGCTTCGGATCGGGAGTTGCCCTTGAAGGCATTCGATCCCGTGGCCCCAGCCTTCAACGTCAAACCGTTGACGTCACACGAGGATTCCGTGCGTCAGCAGTTCTCTCTGCCTCACGTAGTCTACGCCGGGGCTCAGACCTCCTGTGCCTGCGGTTTCGTGGAGGAAAGCGAGGATGATCGCGAGGCGAGCGAAGCGTCTCGCGCAGACTTCGTGAAATACCTGGAATCGGCGCTGAGATCAGGCGCCGTCGAAATCTTCACCTGCTGGGAGGGCGATCAGTCACTTGCTCCGGCGCGCAGACTAAAACTCTGTCTTGCGCAGTTGTCTAAGACCGCTGATTGGCTCGCGGAGTTGACCTTCGTGGAGGTGTTGGCCTGATTGGGAACAGGCCACGAGGCCGCGATTCGTATATACCAGGGGACCGCAAAATGGTGTTTTTCCTTTGCTTTGTTGTGTACGCTCTGGGCCTCTCAGCGGCGCTGTCGCGGGCGGGCCACCGCTCGCGTGTTGGTTCTCCCGCCGATGAGACGCATGGCGTTCGTCCCACGCGCGTCATGGTCGTGGGGGCAACGGGTGGGACCGGTCGTCAACTGGTCGACCAGGCTTTGGAGCGCGGCTTCGAGGTCACGGCCCTGGTGCGAAATCCGGCCAAGCTCGGAATGGATCACCCGAATCTCACGGTCCTTCAGGGCGACGTGATGGACGAGGCCTCCGTCGACGCAGCGGTGAGGGGCCAGGATGCGGTGGTCTCCGCCCTCGGCCACAAGCGGTTCTTCTCCCTGGCGCGGGTTCTCTCTGAGGGAACTCGCAACATCCTGCGCACGATGGAGACTCATGGCGTCCCGCGATTCGTCTGCGAAACCTCTTTAGGCATCGGTGACAGTGCCGGACGCTTGGGCCTGTACTACACGCTCTTCGTCATCCCCGTAATCCTGCCGCTGTACTATTGGGACAAGACGCGCCAGGAGAATGCGATCGCGGGCAGCAAGGTGGACTGGGTCATCGTTCGGCCCGGAGCGCTGACCAACGGGGAAATGCGAGGTAGCTCCCGCCACGGTCGCGTGGGCAGCTGGCTGTGGACGGCGCGTATCTCACGCGCAGATACGGCGGCGTTCATGCTCGACCAGCTCGAATCGAACATGTATGTGGGGACCGCGCCGGGGGTAGTGTGGTAGAGCCAGTACGTTGCGGTCGGATTCCGGCCGCGAGGGTCTTCTCGAACCACCCATGGAGGACACGGGAATGAGTCAGTCCGAGCAGGATGGGCGCATCGACTACGTGGAGTTCCCAACGACGGACGTCGGCGAGACCAAGGAGTTCTACTCAGGGGTCTTCGGCTGGAAGTTCACGGACTATGGTCCAGAGTACACGAGTTTCACCGACGGCCGACTGGGCGGTGGCTTCGCGGCTCCGTCACAGGCGACGGCCGACGGCCCGCTGATCGTCTTATACGCGATCGATCTGGACGCGGTCGAAGCCAGGGTCAGGGAATGCGGAGGCCAGATCACACGCGAGACGTTCGAGTTTCCGGGCGGCCGGCGGTTTCACTTCGTGGACCCGGGTGGAAACGAACTCGCGGTCTGGTCGGAGCGATAAGGAAGATCGTGGATGAGCGCCTCGTCGTGACGGACATGGCCGGCTTCTCGCTCGACATCAACGAGTTCGGGTCTTCGAACTGAATGTTGCTGAATCGCGGGACCCTGCGGGGTATCGAAGGATCTGGCCGCGGAAGTTGTCGAGCGAATGAACGGGTGAATTCGATGGCCAACGAATGCAAGATGAGCTTCGCGGACCTTTTCCATCTCGCGAAGCAAAGACCATGGACGCCCGACGAGGAGCGCGAATTCACCGCCCTCGACGCGCAGTCGCGCAACGCGCTAGTTAAGCAGCTCGCGAAAGAAGCCGGCCGTATCCACACGGAGGATCGGTTGGGCACCGACGGGATCACCTACACGGCCTTCTGGGTCGAAGAGTGATCCGGAACTGATGAGCGTACCGCAGGCCAGCTTTCCGGGCCCCGCCCGGTCGGTCGACTCAAGAACTGCAAGGAGACTGATCATGCTGCTACGGAAGGCCTGCACACTGGCGTGGCCGCTACTCTCGATCGCCTTGACGGGGTGGGGACCGCACTGGCTCAGCAACCGAAAGTCACGCCCGATCTCCAGGCAAAG
Organism: uncultured Gemmatimonadales bacterium; assembly: GCA_963807645.1. Lineage (GTDB taxonomy): Bacteria > Gemmatimonadota > Gemmatimonadetes > Palauibacterales > Palauibacteraceae > Benthicola. The sequence continues at coordinate 115,648 of CAWECO010000001.1, read as the reverse complement.
ATCGCCGACATCGTGGCGCCGTACGTCGCAGCCGGGGACTTCCAGGGAGTGGTGGCCGTTCAGATCGATGGGCAAGAACCGCTCATCAGCCCGCATGGCCTGGCGAGCGTCGAGCTCGGCGTACCACACCGGTCGGCCGACATCTTCATGATCGGCTCGATTTCCAAGCACTTCACCGCCGCCGCGATCTTGCTGCTCGAGGAAGACGGCGCCTTGCTGACGGACGATCCGGTGAGCCGGCACCTGCCCGGTTTTCCGCACGGCGACTCGATTTCGATCGAGCAGCTGCTGACCCATACGTCGGGCGTCGCGGACATCTACTCCCTGGAGCGATTCGGTCGTACGGCGGGCCAGCAGGGGACCTTCGAGGAAGTGATCGAAGCCCTCGGCGAGATGCCGCTCACGCATGCCCCGGGCTCGACCTTCCTCTACAGTAACGGCGGCTATGCGCTGCTGGCGGCGATCATAGCGCAGGCATCGGGCACCTCATACGGGGAGTTTCTGCCCGAGCGGATCTTCGCGCCGCTGGGTATGCTGAGCACCGCGGACACCGGTCCTGCGGCGGCCGTGAAGGGTCGCGTGCCGGGGTATGATCCGTGGGGAACGGTCGCCGTCACGCCGGTAGTGCCCATCTCACGGGCCTATTTGGCGGGCTCGGGGTCGCTGTGGTCCTCGGCTGCAGACCTGCTTACCTGGACGTCGGCGCTTCATGACGGCCGCGTGTTGAACGACAGCTCGTACGAGAAGTTCACGCGAGACTACGGGTATGGTTATGGTTTCGGTGTCAGCGTATTCACGAGGTTCGGCCGAGACGTGGTCGGTCATGACGGCCGAGTGGCCGGGTATGCGAGCGATCTCGCGAGATACGTGGATGATGGTGCCACCATCGCGATCTTGAGCAACGTACAGTCTGTGGCCCGGGATGAAATTCGGCGACTCGTGGCGGCCGCTCTCTTCGGCGAACCCTACGAAGTTCCCATCCAGCGAACCTTCCTCGAGGTCTCGCCGGTCCCGATCGACGAACTGGTTGGGGTCTACTCGTTCGGTCCGGGCTTCCTCGTGTCCATCAGCGAATCGGACGGACGTCTTCTGGCCCGGGCCAACGAGGGCGGCTACTCGGAGCTCATCCCGGTCAGCGAAACGGAGTGGTTCTCGCGCATGCTCTACGCGACGGTGCGCTTCGGACGCGATGACGCCGGCTTTATCGATCGCCTCATCTGGGGCCTCGGAGATCAGGCGCCGGTAGGGAAAAGGGTTCAGTGACAGCCAGCGTTCCTGGAGGTTGAATCATGCGACACGTCATCCTGTCCGCGCTGGGGATCGCCGCATTCGCGATTCCGGCTCAGGCCCAGATCCAGATTCCACCGGGCCTCGAGAGTCTGAAGGACCCCAGGATTACGACACGGTTGGCGGAGCCGATGGTGGTCGTGGAGGCCACGGGCGACCCGACGACGGTCGGCGCCCAGGCCTTCGGACTGCTGTTCCAGCTCTACTACAGCAGCCCGGTCACTCCGAAGGGCCCGCAACAGCCGGCGCCACGGGCTCGCTGGCCGCTGGACTTCGCGCAGCCCCGCTCCGAATGGTTGGGCATCTACGCGCTGCCGGTTCCCGCCGAGATGGACGCTCTGCCCGATCACACCGCGCCCCCCGGATTCGAAGCGAAACTGACCGTATGGGAATACGGTGAGGTCGCCGAGATCCTCCACGTGGGTTCGTACACCCAGGAAGAGCCGACCCTCGCGCGCCTGCGGGAGTTCGTTGAGTCTCAGGGCTACGTCTTAGATGGGCCTCATGAAGAGGAGTACATCCGCGGTCCGACCATGGCTGGCCCCGGCGATCCGGAGCAGTATCTCACGATCCTGAGGTACGGCGTGATTGAGCGGCCATGAAGCCGAACGAAGCATCCCGTCTCCAACGGCCCATCAATCCGATGCCGGAGTACGTGCGAGCGGCTCTTCACCGGCGCGACCTCGTCGAGGCGTTCGAGGCAAGGCCTCCCTACCAGCGCAACGACTACCTGGGGTGGATTTCCCGAGCGAAACGTCCCGAAACCCGCGAGAAGCGGCTGGCACAGATGCTGGATGAGCTTGCGGGCGGCGATCGTTACATGAACATGGCGTACGAGGCCAAAAGGTGAGCGCCGACTCCTGACTCAGCGGCTCCAGTACAGGCTGGCCGCGACCGGGTAGGAGAGCCGAGGGTTGCTTCCGTGGTCGGCGCCGGGCGTGATGTCCATCTGCCAGTCCAGCTCGGATGGGGCTTGCTCGAGAGCCTCCCGGAGCGCCTCGAACCCGCTCAGCAACTCGTTTCCCTCTTCAGATCCGAGGCTGAGGTACAGGAAGTGCCGCAGTCCTTCAGGTCGCCGCAGCGCGCGCTCGAGGAAGGCCACGATTGCCTCATCGCCGACCCATACCGACGGACTGAAAGAAAAGGTTCCGCTGAACAGCGCTGGGCGCTCGGCGAGAGAATACAGAGCGAATAGTCCCCCCAGGGAGTGCCCGACCAGAACGCGAGCCGAATCTGCTCGAAAGGCCTGCTCGACCGCCGGGACCGCCTCGGTTTCCAGGAATCGAAGCAACCGATCGCCTTGCCCCGCCTCCGACGACATTACTTCGCCAGGGGGCGTGAAGTCCTCCGTGCGTCCGGCGCCGCTGTGGGGCACTTCGATGACGATCGACGGCTCTGCCATGCCGATCCGCGAAAGGACCTGCGTGGTCCGGTAGACCTCGTAACCCTGCGCGCGGCCGTCGAGCACCCACAACACCGGGAATCGCCGGTCCGGATCGGAGGCGTACTCCAGAGGAAGGCGTACTCCGAGAACCATCGACTCGCCTAGGACCTCTGAGTGCACTACGAGCTCGGACCTCGCTTCACGCTCGACGGATCGGTTGTAGGAAGTCTTCACGAGCGCGATCGCCGCTCCGCCACCGACGACTCCGCCCACCCCTGCGGCCACGACGAGCGCCGCGAGTACGAGGAGTCCGGTCTTCAGCTTCGTCATGATCGAGCGCCTGGTGACTTGAGGGTTGCGTCCCTTAACGGTGCCGGATGGTAGGTGACGAAAAAGCGGGTTGCAACAAGCGACCGTTCAGGTCGCGGCCCGCTCTGCGGGACCGAGTGTCAGGGGCCCGTACCTTGCCTTACCTGCGCGGCGTGAGCATGGTTGAAACAGGCTGATCTGCGGGCCACCGGGCCCTCACCGAATCGAATCGGAGGTTCCACCATGCATATGCCGCAACCCGCCGAGGGTCACCGCCGGCTCGAGGCCCTCGCCGGCACGTGGGTGGGGGAGGAGCGGATGTACCCTTCGGACTGGGATCCGGTCGGCGGGACGGCGATCGGACGCACCACGAGCCGAGTCGCCGTTGGAGGTTTCGCTCTCGTAACGGATTACGAGCAAGAGCGGGATGGCGCGGTGACCTTCTCGGGTCACGGGATCTACACGTTCGATTCCAACAAAGACGAGTATTCGTTGTTCTGGCTCGATTCGATCGGTTCTCCCCCGGAGATCTTCGCGGGTGGATTCACCGGTGACGTGCTCACGCTCGCTCACGCCGGTCCGCCGATGCACGTGCGCCTGACCTGGGACCTGTCGAAACCTGGACGCCTGGAGTCCAGAATGGAAATGTCGGACGACGGCGTAGCGTGGAAGAGGCTCTTCGACGCGGTGTACGAGCGAACGTGAGATCCGACTCGCCCAACGTTCCCGATCGGGTCAAGGGCGTTCTAGTCATTGAATTCGTGGCCCTGGCGATCGCTCTCGTCACGCCGATTACTCCGAGCAAGACCGGATCCACCTGGACTCCCGCGAGCCTGATCCGGACGGACCCGACCTATCTCGAGAAGGTCACGGCGTCCTTTGTCCTGGTGAACCTCTTAATCCTCGTGCTCGGGTTGGCCGTGTGGGCGGCCGTGAAATGGGGTGGGTCCGAGTAGCAGGCATCACTCCGCCGGCACTTCATCGGTTGGGCCGAAAGGCACGATCGCGTGTATCTTGTGCCTTGGAGAGCATTGACCAGAAGGTCCATCCACCTGGCCCCGATCCGAGGGAGACGTCATATGCGCTACCGCCGCTGCTTCGGGCCATGGCCCTGGGTCACGGTGTTCCTGGTCCTGGCCGCATGCAGCAGCGACGACCCGCTCGATCCCGGTGGCGACCAGGGAATCGATGGTCTGGTGCTGCTGGGTCCGCAGTGTCCGGTCGAGACGCTGGAAGATCCGTGTCCGGACCTACCGTATCAGGCCTGGATCGATGTGCGCACGGCGAGCGGTGAGTCCGTCACCCGCATCCGGTCCGGAGAAGATGGGCGATTCCGAGTTGGCCTGGTTCCCGGCCGGTACGTGCTCAACCCGGAGTCCGGAGACCCGTTCCCGATCGCGAGCGAGCAGGAGGTAGCGGTCGGAGACGGTGCCTACACGGAGGTGATCGTCAGCTTCGACACCGGAATCCGGTAGGAGCGGCAACCGGGCCGATGGACAGCCGGTGACCTACCGCACGCCCCCGGGCACTTTCACGGCCGTCTTCAAGCCATCCGTTCAAGGAAGAAATATGGAGACACAGGTATCGCAGATCTTTGAGGAATTCTCCAGCACCGGTCTGCTGGCGGCCATGGAAGGCGAGGATGTCTCGCTTTCCGGTATCGCTTCCGTGGAGCGGTGCGGTCCGGGAGACCTCGTTTTCGTATCCGACGAGCAAGCCGTCGAGATGATCCGAGGCCGTCAACCCTCCGCCGTGGTCACGAGCCCGGCACTGCAGCAGGCACTGAGTACGCTGCCGGGCCTCACTTTGCTGATCGCTCCAAACCTGAAGCTGGCGCATGCGCTGATCCGGCAACGCTACGTGGATCGGAACGTGCTCGAGTCGGAGTGGCCTGACATCCATCCGTCGGCAGTGGTCGGCCCCGACTGCGAGATCGGATCCGGAAGCCGGATCGGCCCGAACGTGGTCCTCGGCCAGGGCGTACGGATCGGCGAGAACACGGCCGTCATGGCGGGGGCGGTGATCGAACACGGAGCCGTCATCGGCGATCGGTCAGTCATTCACCCGAATGTGACCGTAGGGTATGACTGCCAAATCGGTGACGATGCCATCGTGCAATCCAATGCAGTCATTGGGGCGGAGGGGTACGGATTCGCCCAGGACGAGAAGGGGCGCAGTCATCGAATTCCCCAGCTCGGGCGCGTGGTGATCGAGGACCGCGTCTCGATCGGGGCCGGCACCTGCGTCGATCGCGCGACCTACGGCGAGACCCGAATCGGCGCCGGCACCAAGCTGGACAACCTTTGTCACATCGCCCACAACGTCGAGATCGGTCAGGACTGCCTGCTCACGGCCATGTTCGTCACGGGTGGGTCCGCCAAGCTCGGCGACCGGATCGTGGCCAGTGGCCAGACCGCGGTGCTGGATCACCTCGAGGTCTGCAGCGACGTGTTCCTCGTGCGGCGGGCGGGCGTCGCCGAGGATATCGAGCAACCCGGAGTCTATGCCGGCGCGCCCGTCGAACCGTACGCCGCATATCTGAAGAACACCGCTGTGGCCCGAGACCTCCATGGCCTTCGCAAGCGGGTCCGGCAACTCGAGAAGACCCTGAGAGACCAAGCGTGAGACTGAGCTCCTTCGGCCGACGAAGCTTGCTTACCATAGCGCTTGCCGCTGTCTTCAGCGCCTGCGCCCCGGAGGCTCCCCCCGATGCCGAGACCGTCATCCTGGTGCATGGGCTCGGGCGCACCTCGGCATCGATGCTGGTCCTCGAGACACGCCTGGCAGGGTCGGGATACCGGGTCGAGAGCTTCGGCTACCCCTCGAGATCGGAATCGATCGAAGAGCTGGTGGATCGCCTCGCGGCGGCTGTCCGCGATTGCTGTTCGGGCCGATCCAGGTTCCACTTCGTCACGCACTCCATGGGCGGAGTGCTTGTCCGGAGCTATCTCGCCGAGCGCTCGGAGCCGTTCGAGGGAAGGGTGGTGATGCTCAGTCCACCCAACCAGGGCAGCGAGATCGTCGACGCATACGCAGACTCCCCGCTTCTCAGGGCTCTGTTGGGGCCGTCGGGAGTGCGGCTTGGAACCGATTCCACGGGCATCGCGAGCGAACTCGGCCCCGTGGATTTCAGCCTCGGCATCATCACCGGTGATCGAAGCATCAATCCGATCGGATCGTGGCTCATTCCCGGCCCGGACGACGGAAAGGTCGCCGTGTCGAGGGCTCGAGTGGAGGGCGCGGCCGACTTCATCGTCGTGCCGGCGACGCACACGTTCATCATGAACCGGAGCGACGTTGCCGAGCAGGTGGCTCACTTCCTCGCCAACGGCTCGTTCGTGCGCGATCGAGAGCGAAAAGGCTCCAGCTCCGACATGGCCGCCGTGCGATGCACCGGACGCGGATCCATGGGTACCCGAGATGCGCGAGCGCGTTCTGCGTTTCGATGACCTGGCCGTTTTCGCGACCGAGTCCTTCGGGGGGCCGACGTCATGCGTGGGAGCGGTTACCGCCGAGTTTGATGGCTTGAAGTTCGGCTTCCTGCGCCTGGAGTTTTCGCGGGGCTCGACGTTCGACATCGAGACCCTGCCACCCGAATCGAGCGCTGCCACGCTGCGTTCTCCGTCAGGTTTCGCCGACGAGGAGGTCGCTCGGCGCGTGCTTGTGAGCTACGCAGAAGGTACCGGTGTGGAGATCGACTGGACGTCCGTCACGGTCACGGCGGAAGCGGGCGAGAGGATCGAGACGTACTGGGACCCGGACACGGGACTGAACGCATCGGCGTCCCTGATCTATGAAGATAGCGCGCTCGTGGGGCTGCGCTTCGGTATGGCCCTTTGAGGTGAGGGGAAGCTGATGCTCGTCGAGTTCAACGAGGAATTCGGCGTCCCGGTGGACGAGGTCTACGAGTACTTCCGCACGCCCATGCATTGGCCGCGGCTGTTTTCCGCCTTCGGGGAATGCCAGGGATCTTGGCGACGGTCGGTACGAGGTACCGTTCAGGGGGTTCCCGTTTCCGCTCATCACGCGAGTGACACGGAACGATCCGATGGAACGCGTGGATTGGGTCTTCGAGGGTTTCTGGGTCGGAGCTGGCCAGGTGGTAATCGAGCCGACCCCCGGCGGTGTGCTCATCAAGGGCTACGAACGGATATCTCCCCGCCGCCTCTACATGCTCGCCCCGCTCGCCGAGCGCCTGTTCCTGGAGAAGCGGTTTCGGGCGGCGTGGGAGTCAGGCTGGCGCCGCCTTCGCCGTGAGGCCGCAACACGAAGCGAGGGCTCGGCCCTTCGAAGTCAGTGAGGAACCTTCATTGCTGCATATCTACATCGATGCTGACGCGTGTCCCGTCAAACAGGAAGTGTACCGCGTGGCGCGTCGCTATCAGCTCGACGTCACCCTTGTCGCCAACGCCTGGATGCGGACGCCGGATGATCCCGGGATCAAGCTCGAGGTGGTCGAGGACAGCTTCGACGCGGCCGATGACTGGATCGTCGATCGCGTGGAAGCCGGCGACATCGTGATCACCGCCGACATCCCTCTCGCGAGTCGCTGCATGGAGAAGCGCGCGCGCGCGATCGGTTCGACGGGACGCCCGTTCACGGAGGACAACATCGGCGAGGCCGTCGCGACCCGGGACCTGCTGGCCGTTCTTCGTGGGGGTGGAGAAATCACGGGCGGTCCCCCTCCGATGACGAAGCGAGATCGATCACGTTTTCTTCAGACGCTCGACGAGGTCATCCAGTCCATCCGCCGCAAGTATGCGTAGGGGGTGGCGTAACTCTCCTAGTTTGACTATTATATACAGCTAGTACCAAGTCGGACTCGGTCCGACAACGGCGAACAACAGGTCCTCCTGGTTCATCCCTCCGAGGTCGCGCCTCCAAACAAATTTTCTGCCCTTCACTGTTGTGTGGGCCTAAAAGTACGGCCGTGCCGTACAGGCCACGCCTGCACGTACGTCCAGGAAGAAGTATCTGAATGACAGTATCAGTATCCACGAACTCGACCGGATTTGACCGGTTCGGGCTCAAGGACGCCCTCATGCGCGGTATCAAGCACGCGGGCTTCGAAGACCCTCGGTCGATTCAGCTCGAGACCATTCCCGCTGGCCTTGCCGGCCGGGACGTGCTCGGCTTGGCTCAGACCGGTACGGGCAAAACGGCTGCCTTCGCGCTGCCACTTCTCGACCGCCTGCTCGATGCGCCTCGCAAGGGTCCGCGGGCCCTGATAATCGCCCCCACCCGGGAACTCGCGACGCAGATCGCGGCCGAGATTCGCACGCTCTCCAAATTCACGGGCGTGAAAACGGTCACGATCTACGGCGGGGTCTCGATCCAGGGCCAGATCAACGATCTGCGAAGGCGCCCCGAAATCGTAGTCGGATGCCCGGGAAGGGTGCTCGACCTCCTCAACAGGCGTGTGTTGCATCTTGACCAGGTCGAGACTCTCGTCCTCGACGAGGCCGACCACATGTTCGACATGGGCTTCCTGCCCGACATTCGACGGATCATGGGGGCGCTGCCGAAGCAGAGGCAGAACCTGCTCTTTTCGGCCACCATGCCGAAGGACATTCGCCGACTGGCCAATGAGCTGCTGAACGATCCCCACGTAGTCGAGCTGGCGGACGCCGCGCCAGCGGCAACGATCGATCACGCGCTGTACATGGTCGCGGAGCCGCGCAAGCGTGCCCTCCTGGAGCACATGCTCTCCGGGGACGACTGCAACTCGGCCATCGTCTTCACGCGCACGAAGCATCGGGCGAAGCGACTGGCCGACCAGTTGAGCAGGGCCGGGCACCGGGCCGTCGGGCTCCAGGGAAACATGTCCCAGAGTCAACGGGACCGGGCTATGCGCGGCTTTCGCTCTCGTTCCTACGATATCCTCGTGGCCACGGACATCGCGGCGCGAGGGATCGACGTGAGCGGTGTCTCCCATGTGATCAACTTCGATGTGCCGAACACGCCTGAGGCCTACACGCATCGCATCGGCCGCACGGGCCGCGCGGAACTCGAGGGGATTGCCTGCACGTTCGTGACGAGCAGCGATCGGGCGTGGGTGAAGTCCACGGAGAGCATGATCGGGTCGCGAATTCCGCGGCGGCAGGTCGAAGGCTTCGAGCACGACGCTGAGGTTTCGAGACACCAGGGCTCCCAGGGCGAGTCGCGAAACAGCGGTAAGCCTCGTCGCAGCAAGCAGTATCGAGGGAACGGCGGGACGCCGCGTAGCAATGGCCGGTCGGGGAACGGCGGACGGCCCCAAAGCAGCAGCAAGCCGCGTAGCGAAGGCCAGTCGCGGAGTCGCAACCAGCAGCAGGGCGATGAACAGCCCCGCAGCGGCCGTCGTAACGCGGGATTCCGCCCTGGAAGCGGACGACGAACCCGGTAGCCGCGCAAAAGCGCAGCACGCCAGGTAGTTCTTGGCATGCCGCATTCTAGAGGGCCCTGATCCACCGTGGATCGGGGCCCTTTATCACGTATACTTATGTGCATGGATATGACCATGGAGGGCCGAGTGGCGCTGGTCACGGGAGCGGCTTCCGGCATCGGGGCGGCCACGGCTCGGCTGCTGGCTGCCCGTGGCGCCGTGACCTACTGCGCCGACCTGACAGTGCCCGAAGCCGACGATCAAGGCGCGACTGGCTCTGAGACTTCCGGCATCATCCCGATTCGCCTCGACGTGCGCGAGGAAGCGGACTGGGAGATGGCCATTACCGAAGTGTTGGATAACCAGGGACGCATTGATGTCCTGGTGCACGCCGCGGGAATTGCGGGCGCCTCTCGCCTCACCGAGACCTCCTTCAGCGAGTGGCACCGAGTCCTCGGCACGAACCTCGACGGCAGCTTCCTGGCGATCAAGCATGGGGTCCGCGCAATGAGCGAGGCGGGCGGCGCCATAGTCGTGCTGGGCTCGGCATCAGGGATTCGGGCGTCGGCGGGAGCGGCAGCGTATTCTACCAGCAAGGCTGCGGTGAGCATGCTGGTGCGGTCGGCAGCCAAGGAATGTCGCGAGAACGGGATCCCGGTGCGCATCAACGCCGTGAGCCCGGGCGGTGTGAAGACGCCTTTGTGGCGCGCTATGCCCTTCTTCCGGGATCTCGTGGAGTTGCACGGTTCGGAAGATGGCGCCTTTGCGGCCATGGAAGCTCACGGCGGCGATCGCTTTGCAGATCCTGAAGAAATCGCCCAGAGCGTGCTGTTTCTGGTCTCTGATTCCGCCAGTCATATCACCGGAGTGGAGCTACCCGTCGACGGAGGCTACGTGCTGTAGGGAGGACCGGTGAACGCGATACCGCTTCCGGATCGAAGAGGGCCAGATTGCCGAGCTCTGGGTAGAGTGGGACAACCTGGTCATGTTGAAGCAACTCGGGTTGTTTCCGCCGTCATCGGCGGAAGCCGTTAGCTAGCGATACACCAGGAATCAGAGAGCCGATGCGATACCACCACCTGGGAATACCCACATGCGAACCTCGTTCCGGCGAGCGCTACCTCCCCGAGTTCGGGATGTACGTGACAGGCTTTGAAACGAGTCCGTTCGGTATCGAGTGGATGCGATTCGATGAGGACAGCCCCCTGCCGGAGCTGGTCAAGCAATTGCCTCACGTCGCCTTCGAGGTCGATGATCTCGAGGCGGCCCTCGAGGGCAGAGACATCCTGATCGAACCGAACCGTCCCTCACCGGGTGTGGTCGTCGCCTTCGTGGTCGATAACGGGGCTCCTGTCGAGCTGCTGCAGATCGATCCGTGAGCTGGATCGCGCTCTTCCTGATCGTGTTTTTCGCCGGCGGATCCGCGCTGCTCCGGTGGGGCACGCGCTGGGGATCGACGCCCGTGGAACGTGGCCGGGTCATGCCCGGTGACGATTTCTTCACGGGCGGCCCGCGGCCCCCCGTGGCCATGACCCGTGCGATCTCGATTCATGCTCCTCCCGAGCGGGTCTGGCCCTGGATCGCGCAAATCGGTCGCGGCGCGGGGTGGTACAGCATCGACTGGCTGGACAACGGACGAAGGGTGTCGGCGCGCCATATCGTGTCGTGGATCCCTGAGCCTTGCCCCGGCGACGCGACGGCCATCGGATACCTGCGTCAGGTCAATCCCGGGCTGGCCCTCGCGTGGTGGGTGGACGGTGTGGACTTCGCGGGATCCCGGGCTCGACTGGTGAGCTGTTTTGAGATACTCCCCGAGGCAGACGGAACCCGTCTCATCAGTCGGATGTCGGCAGACGCGACCGGGTTCATGGCCCCTGTCGCCTTGCTGGTCTTTCGCGTCATCGACTCGATCATGGCACGACGACAGTTGCTCGGGATACGCGAGCGGGTGGAGGTTGGACAAGATCGTCATGCGGAATCCGCGGCGGCCGAGACGGGAGCTCGAGATCAGTACCAGCTGTACGAAGTGATCTACGCCTCGGGTGAGACGGCCGGACTCCGGGGAAGGGAGCACGCCGTCCGCTGGCGAGAGTCGGCTGCGGCCGACGGAGTCCTTCGAGGCCCCGCTTGAACGTAATGATCGCAGGCACTCGGAGAAGTGCACCCACTGACCGGAGATACGTTAGATGCGCTTCCTCATCCTGAGTCTGATCCTGGCCCTTCCCCTCCAGGCGCAGACGACACCCGTCTTCACCGACGCCGATCGCGCCGAGAACGTCAAAGCCACCGCGGCCACGGTCGACGAGAAGTTCAGGGAGTACGCCGAACGGCGACGAATGCCTGGCTTCGCATACGGGGTCGTCCTGGACGGAGAATTGCTCTACTCGGGAGGCTTCGGTTTCGCGAAACTTCTCCCTCCGGCGCCCGCAACGACGCGATCCCTATTTCGGATCGCCTCGATGAGCAAGAGCGTCACCGCCGTGGCCATCCTGCAGCTACGAGACCAGGGCAATCTCGGCCTCGACGACCCGATCACGAAGTACCTGCCCGAAGCGGCCGCGCTGACGTACCTGACGACCGATGCCCCCGAGATCACGATCCGGCACCTTCTCACACATTCCGCCGGGTTCCCCGAGGACAATCCCTGGGGAGACCGGCAGCTGGCCGATTCGGACGAGGAGCTGATGGCGCTGGTCGAAGGCGGCGTGTCGTTCTCGAACGTGCCCGGGGTCGAGTTCGAGTACAGCAATCTCGGGTTCGCGCTCCTCGGGCAGATCGTCCAGGCCGCCTCGGGGCTGGATTTCCGGGACTACACGCGGACGCACATCTTCGAGCCGCTCGGGATGAGTGACACCGTATGGGAGTACGAGATCGCCTCACCTGACTACCTGGCGCTCGGCTACGACTGGGTGGACGAAGCGTGGGTGAACATCCCGCTGGAGCACCATGGAGCGTACGGCGCCATGGGCGGCCTGATCACGTCGATCGAGGACTTCTCGGCCTACGTCGCGTTGCACCTGTCGGCCTGGCCTCCGCGCGACGACCCGGACACCGGGCCACTGAAGAGGAGTTCGCTGCGCGAGATGCACCATCCGTGGCGCTTCGCGGGTGTAATGCCGAACTATCGCTACGCCACGGGTAGGGAATGTCCGTCGGCCCGGGCCTACGGCTACGGGCTGCGCTGGCTGGAGGACTGCGAAGGCCGAGTGATGGTCGGGCACACCGGCGGGCTGCCGGGTTTCGGGAGCAACTGGACGATGATGCCCGAGTACGGCCTCGCCGTGATGTCCTTCGACAACGTGACCTACGGCAGCACGAGCACGATCAATACGGCGATCCTCGACGGTATCGTCGCGGCGGCCGGATTGGAGCCCCGCGAGCTTCCGGCTTCCGCCATCCTGAAGACTCGAAAGGAGCAGCTGGCGGCGCTGCTTCCGGACTGGGACGATGCTCAAGACAGTGGGATCTTCGCCGACAATTTCTTCATGGACAACCGTCTCGCGGACCTCACGGCGCGCTCGCAGGGCCTGTACGCGGGCGCGGGCCAGATCGTGGGCATCGGCGAGATGCGGGCCGTGAACCAGCTCCGCGGCAGCTTCGTCATCGAGGGTCTGGAGCGGAGCATCGAAGTGTTCTTCACCCTGACGCCGGAGAAGGACCCCTTGATTCAGCAAGTTCGAATGAGTTTGGTGGGAGAATAAGGACCATGGGCCCCCGGAATACTTGTTCCTCGCGGACGAGGGTAGGCACCTTGGAGTTGAAACCCATCCCGAAGTACGCTTGGATCGCCGCGTTCGCCGGTACCGGTCTTGCAGGCTCCGCTGCCTCGGGATCATTGTAACGCAACCTCTCATCGTCTTCGAAGGCGCTGAGAAACCCGACACCGAGGGGGTCTTGAGGTGAGCGAAGTCCCGTTTGTAGACCACTACGAAGTCATGCAGCTCAGTCAGAGTGCCGACAACGAGACGCTCGAGCGTGTCTTTCGCCTTCTTGCCAAGCGTTATCACCCGGACAACGCGGAGTCGGGAAGCGACGACGCGTTTCGTGAAGTGCACGACGCGTACGAGGTGCTGACGGATCCGGCGCGGCGAGCCGCTTACGACGTACAATACGATAAGCATCGCAGCATGCAGTGGCAGGTCTTCGACCAGGACACCACTCGCGGAAGCCACTCGGAGGACCAGAAGATCTTCAGCGGGGTCCTTTCGCTGCTCTACGCGGCGCGACGAAATAACCCCGAGTCTGGCGGCGTGGGCGGGATCGACCTCGAGAGAAAGCTCGGCGTCCCGCGCGAACACCTCGAGTTCCCCTTCTGGTACATGAAGAAGCGCGGCTGGGTCGAGATCCTGCAGAGCGGCCAGTACGCGATCACGATCGACGGAATCGAAGAAGTTCTGACTCGAGAAGCGACCATGCCGGTGCAGCGAATGCTGACCGAGGGCGAGGACAGTGACGGAACGTCGGGGACGGACGCGGCGAATGGCTGAGCACCCCGACACCGGTTGGGCCGTGGTGGCGGAGTACGGCGCCGTGTACGAGGCGGAACTCGCTGCCGGCCGACTGGATTCCGTCGGGATCATTTCGCGCATCGACCGGCGCGGCGCAGCCGGCATCTTCGGTTTGAATCACGCCGGGGCCTCCGTGCGCGGGATTACACTCTACGTGCCGGCGGACAGCCTGGCCGCTGCCCGCGAAGCCCTCGACCTGGAAGAGGAATAGCCCGGGTCGTGGGCCGGCTTGCGACGACGCTCGTCGTCTTCCTTTCGCTGTTGGGGTGTCGCGGCGAGTCCAGCCCACCCGAGACGTCCGGAGCCGAAGTGCCCTGGCTCGTGGCATCCGAACCTCACCTGGTGATCGGCGTACTCGAGGGAAACCCCGCTTACCAGTTTTCCGACATCTCCGCTGCCGCTCGCCAGCCGGACGGCGGCTGGGTCGTTGCGGATGCGGGCTCCCGAACCGTCCGGGCATATGATTCCGGCGGACGGTTGCGGCGGGTCCTGGGAAGCGCGGGATCCGGCCCGGGCGAGTTCGTACGACCGACCCAGGTGTTGAGCCGCGAGGATGGCTCGATCCTCGTCTGGGACGACGGGACGTTCCGGGCCACGGAGTTCGATGCGGAGGGGGAGCTGGCAGACATCCGATCCTTCAGCCGCGAGGGAATCGCGAAGGCCGTGGAGCCGCCACTATATCCGGCTTCGGGAATGTTGCTGAGTGACGGAGACCTGATCGTTCGGCTCATCTTCAAATCCGCGGACGTACCGCCGGGCCGGTTCCGACACCAGATCGGGGCCTTGCGTGTGGCCGGCGATGAGTCCGCCATCGACACCGTGTTGTTCTTTCCTGACACGGAGCAGGTTTCCGTGCGGTTGCCGAAGGGGAGTCTGTCCGTGATCCCGCCGCTCGCTCGACGCGCCTCGATCGCCGTTCAACCGAACGAGGCACGGCTGTGCATCGGCGACCAGGAGGGGCCGGAGGTGAGCTGCTTCGGGCCGGACGGGATCTCTGTCGTGGCGCGGTGGGAAGGCGAACGGGTGCCGGTGATGGCCGATGAACCTGCGGTCGCGGCGTGGCGTGACTCCATGACCGACCTGTATGCGCAGAAGATGAGCCGAGCGGATGCGGGCAAGATCCTGTCCCAGGTTCCGGCGCCGACCGCACATCCCCCTTACACGGAGCTGGTGCTGGATCGGGGCGGACATCTGTGGGTGAACACCGGCGCGGCAGACGGGCAGGACCGCGACAGCTACCTGGTCTTCACACCGGCCGGACAGGCGGTCGGGCCGGTTTCGGTGCCGCGCGTCCGTATCCTCGAAATAGGGGACGACTACCTGGTCGGAGTCGTCCGCGACGAGTTCGAGGTCCAGTACCTCGAGGTGTTCGCCATCGCCAAACCCGGCTGACGCCTACCCGCGCGCCCGCCAGGCCGCGATGATTTCGGCCTCGCGGGCCATCAGGGAGCCTTCCCCCGACACCATGCGGACCTGCCGTTCTTCGGACACGACGCCCGAGTTCCACCACTCGTAGGTATCGCGCACGGTCGTCGCCAGCGGCATGAACGTCAGGCCGTTGGTCACCGCCTTATCGACGCTCGCCCGCGATGTGCCGTAGTTGTCGCCGATCGGGAGCACCCACGGGGTCACTTCGGTAATCTCGTGCGCGACGAGGAAATCGTAGTCTGGTATCGGTACGAAACTGACCGGGTTACTGAAGGCGGCGTGTGCCCCATGCACGAAGGCGTGCATTCCCATTGGGGAAGCCGGCCCGGCGACGTTGAAGGCCCCTAGGTTTCGCTCCTCGATCAGGCGGACCATGAACGCGGCAACATCGCGGGCATCGATGAACTGAACGAGATCGTCGGCCTGACCGGGGACCAGGACTTCGCCGCCGCGTGCCAGCCGCACCGGCCAGTAGGTGAACCGGTCCGTTCGATCTCCCGGTCCCACCATGTAAGTGGGGCGACTGAGGATGGTCCGATCCTCTCCGAAGATGCGGACGACCTCCATCTCGGACCGGGTCTTCATGACCGCGTATCCGTACTCGAGCTTCTGCACCTCGGTCAGAGTCTCCTCCGGAGGGACTTCCTGGTTCAGCACGTCGTCTTCCAGGAGTACGTCCCGAGTGTACGGGTAGTACACGCCGATCGAGGATGTATAGAGATAGAGATCCGCCGCGTCGCGCAGGAGCTCGGCGCTGTCGGTCGCCCATTTCACGCGGTAGCCGGAGTTGTCGATCACCGCGTCCCACGAACGTCCCTCGAGAGCCGCCAGGTCGTTGTCCCGATCACCGACCAGCATCTCCACGTCGTCGAACAGGTCCTGGTGGACCGTGGGTTTGGTCCTCCCCCTGGTGAACGTGGTCACCGAATGACCGCGACCCATGGCGTAGGCGACGATGTGCGGCCCCAGCATGCTGGTTCCGCCCAGGATGAGGATGTCGAGCGGGTGTGGAGGTCGCCCGGATCGAGGGGCAGCGAGAGGCCGCTTGCCCGAGGCCAGAAGGTCGCCGGGACGTCCGAGAAGAGTCACCGCCGCTGCCGCCGCAATTCCGGTACCGAGAAACTCGCGCCTGGAAGTGGTCATCGATGGGCTCCCGTAGTCGTGCAGTAATCCTCGGGGGGCAGGTAACCTAACGAGATCCGTCCCGGAAGCGCGATGCGCACCCAGGAGGTCTCTCAGGGAGCCGGATCGATCCGATAGGCCCTGCTTCCAGCCAGGATGTAGAGTTCGCCGGCCGCATCTCGTCCGAACGAGTACACGCTTCCGATATCCGGAATCGCCCACTCCCGCTGATCCACCGCGGTGCCCTGAGTCGGGTCAAAGCGAAAGCTGCGCAGCCACCCCGAGCAGTAGTCCGAGTAGAAGTAGGTGCCGGCCAGCCCCGCGATCGCTGACCCGCGGTAGACGTGTCCGCCCGTAATGGAGCAGCCATCCCCGTGGCTGTACGATACAACCGGGTCCCGCAAGCCGGTCCGGTCGCAGTTCGAGTCCTGGTAGCACTCGGGGCCTTCGACCGTGTTCCACCCATAGTTCACGCCCGCCTGGGAAAGGGGCGCGACGCTGACTTCCTCCCACTCGTTCTGCCCCACGTCGGCGACATAGATGAACCCGCCGTCGGCATCGATGTCGTTACGCCACGGGTTTCGAACGCCAGAGGCCCAGATTTCGGGGCGCCCGCCGCCCGCCGCGAACGGGTTGTCCGGCGGAATCGCGTAGGGATCTCCCCCATCCACATCGATGCGAAGGATGGAACCGAGAAGCGTGTCCAGGTTCTGACCGTTTCCCTGGGGATCGCCGCCCGACCCGCCGTCCCCGAGCGGGATGTACAGCAGGCCGTCAGGGCCGAACAGAAGTTGCCCCGCGTTGTGATTCCCGAACGGTTGTTCGACGAGCAAGATGTCCTTGCGGCTGGTTGGATCGAGGGTCAAGCCGTCGGGGCTCTCCGTGAATCGGACCACTTCGGTATCGCCCGCCCCGTTGGTATAGTTGATGTACGCGTAGCCGTTGGATGCGAAATCGGGATGGAAGGCGAAACCGAGAAGACCCTGCTCGTTGCCACCCGACAGCTGACCGGCGATGTCCAGATACGGCTCAGACCGCAACTGACCATCAGCGAGAACCCGAATGCGCCCTCGTTGCTCGACAATGAACAGCCTCGAATCACCGGATAACCCGGTCAGCAGGACCGGCCGCTGGAGGCCGTCCGCGATTTCCGTCAACACGATGTCGTCGGCGGTGGGGAGGGTTGCCGTCATCCCCTCATCGCCGCAGGAAGCAGAGACGGCCAGGAGCGCGACGATTCCCAGATTCGCGGCTGGCCACCGGTAGATCGGTCTCATGAGCATTCCCTTTCGATGGTATTCGGCACCCGCCGAAGGCACGCGGCCGGTGACAATTACCTATCTTAACCGGCAGAGCGTAATCGGTTTCGTTCGTCCGTGAACCCGGAATCGCTGGAACCGCTTGAATGCCAGTGCATCCGGCCTCCGCTGCGAATCGAGGAGACACAATGCTGTGGCGAAGCGTCAACCTGGCGGGAGCGCTCCTGCTGGCCGTCTTACCCGCGACAATGTCGGCGCAGGGACGTCCCGATCCAGCAGCCCTCGTCGCAGCCCAGCAGGAGGCCATGAGCCGACTGTCGTTCATGGATGGCGTGTGGAGCGGTTCCGCGTGGACCCTGACTCCGTCGGGGGAGAAGCACTCCATCCGGCAAACCGAGCGAATCGGCCCGTTTCTGAATGGATCGGTGAGGGTCATCGAAGGTCGCGGGTACGAAGAAGACGGCAGCATAGCCTTCAACGCGTTCGCCATCATCTCCTACGATCCTGCCGACGGGCGGTATAGCATGCGCTCCTACGCCCAGGGACGTTCGGGTGACTTCGTGGTCACACCGACGGACGAAGGTTTCACGTGGGAGATCCCCGCCGGGCCCATGACTATACGCTATGAGGCGACCGTCCAGGACGGTACCTGGACCGAAACGGGTGACCGGATCGCGCCGGGCCAGGACCCGATCCGGTTCTTCGAGATGACCCTGACGCGCCAAGGGGATACCGACTGGCCGGCCGCTGGCGCGGTTGCCACGGAATGATTCGATGAGGCCCACCGAATCGCGGGACGTGAGGTCAAGAAGAACCCTGCCGATCGTGGCACTGGCGCTCGGAAGCGCGGCGATTCTGGTGGGGGTGAGTCTCGTAGGCGCCTACATCCTCGAGGCCGTGGTCGAAAGACGGGGGGAGCCCGACCAATCGTTGTTGTTCTGGTATCTTCCCCTTCTCTTCGCCGGACTCTTCGGTTTCATTGCCGGTGTCGCGGCAAGCGTGTGGGGCCTCATCCGCCTGCGGCGGTCGCCGTGATTCGCCGGGCTCTTGATGTCGCTCGACGTTCTCTATGGGTCCTCCTGTTCATGATCTCGTCGGGCGGCGCGGCAGAGCTTCGCGGCCAGGAGCTGTTCCCGGCGTGGGTCGCTCTGTACGGTTCCGCTCCAGTGGCTCGTCTCTCGAATGAGTACCGAATCGCGGAAGTCTGCACCGAGTCGGCCACGATGGAAGAGTGTTACCGCGAGCAGATGGCACCGTCGGTCGTATCGACGTCCCTGCATGCCGGACCTGGTGAAGGGGCCTCCGTGGTGGGCGAGATCCTGGTGGTGGTCGTGCCGGGTCAGGGTCTAAGCGCCTTCTATCGTCCCGCGGAGCCTTCGATCGCCCCGGTCTACTTCATGCCCGACATCTTCATGGGAGACTGGGGCTACGGCTACTACTTCCACCAGACGATCGCGGATCGATCGGGCGACTGGTTCAAGCTCCCTAGTGGGCCATGGCCAACGCCGGTGTGGCTGCGCGTGCCGCCAGACACGGAGGGTGAGCGAGTCATGGCCGTACGAGGGGGCGACATCATCGAAATGAATGGTGCCGGATGGTATGTGGTGTCCTCAGGGAAGGATCACCTCGTGCTCCGGCCCGAGCAGCCTGGTGATATGTGGTGCGAGGAAGGAGACCCGCCGCCGATTCGAGAAGTCGAACCGACGCGTCTTCTTCGGGCAGACCTTCTGGATTCCGACGGTCATCTCGTGATCCGACCCATGAACCTGAAGGGGTGCTAATGCCAGACCGCCCGGAAGTGCTCGACGAAACGATTCACCTGATCGAGGAGATCCTCGAGCGATGAACTCGCGTAACGCTGGCGGCTTGACCCTGGAGAAAGTCGGACCCGGGAACCTGGCGGACTGCGGCATCGGCTGTCTGACCGGCAAGAGTCACCCGGGCTACCGGGCCAAGGTCGATTGGCTGGAAGAGCGCTTCACGGAGGGCTTGCGCTTCCTGCTGTACCGCGACGCTCAGGGCAAGCCTCTGGCCTTCCTCGAGTACGTGCCCGGCGAATCCGCCTGGCGGCCCGTCGACGCCCCGGGCTGGCTGTTCGCGCACTGCCTGTGGGTGTATCCGAGGGGGCAGAAGGTGGGCGGGCTCGGGACGCAGCTGGTAAAGGCCTTCGTCGAGGAAGCGCGGGAAGCGGGCGCCATCGGCGCCACGGCCATGGTGAGCGACGGTCCCTGGATGGCCGGGAAGGAGGTCTTCCTCCGGAACGATTTCGCTCAGGTCGCGAAAGCCGATCGATTCGAGCTCGTCGCTTTTCGGCTTGAAGAAGGTCCGGCGCCTCGATTCCGGGATATTTCGGAGAACCTGTCGCAGTATCAGGGACTGAACCTGGTGTACTCCAATCAGTGTCCCATGCTGCCGAAATCGGTGGACGCCCTGGTCGAGATGGCGGCTGAGAGAGGTCTGGAGTTGAAGATCCACGTCCTCGACAGCCCGCACGCCGCGCAGCGCGCTCCATCGTATTACGGGGTGTTCAATCTGGTATGGAATGGGCAGCTGTTGGCCGATCACTACGTGAGCGGGGGACGTTTCAAAAACATCCTCAAGAACGAGCTGGCGGACGCATCGGCATGAGAACTCGAGTGCAACCCACCGGAGGCTACATGCATCGTAGTTGGAGGCTGGCGATTTTGGTCTTGTGGTTCAGCGCGTTGTTCGGAGCAACGCAGAGTGCAGCCGCTGTCCAGGAAAGCCCCGGGTTCTACGACTTCCTGATCGGGTCATGGGACGGGGAGCTGGAATACCTGGATTACGGTGATGACAAGACGCTGGTGCGATTGTCCACCCGTCTCGTGGTGGAACGCGATGACGCCAGGACCCTGACGTTCGCGTTTTCCTACCAGGAGCCCGATGGCCGCATCGTCGAGAGTCGCGAGCGAATGCGAGAGACATCGAGGGGCGTCTTCTTCGGGGCTCTATGGCAGGTCGAGCAGCAATCGTCCGACTCTTCGGGCCGCTCGCACCGACTGGTCATGACCCAAGATGCGGAGGACAACGGCCGGCCGGCCACCATCCGGACGGTCATAGCCCGGGATGAAGACGATCTCACGATCACAAAGCTCGTGAAGTACGCGGGCGACGACGAAGAGCTGCAGCGAAACCAATACCGATTCCGAAGAGAAGCGGCTGAGATTGGGGCGTCAGAGCTGGTCGGCGCATGGATGGTCGATCTCAGGCCGACGCCGGACGCGGAGCCCTACCTGCAGGAGTTCATCGTCGAGTCCGTGGAAGGGGACAGCATTGTCGGTACGTTCTACGATACCCCTATCGAAGAAGGACGAATCAACCGCGACTGGGGTGCGTTGAGATTCGCTTTCGTGACCGCCGACGGGTCGGGCCCCTACAACCACTCCGGAGTGCTCACGAGCGCCGGATTGGTGGGGATGACACACTCCCTCGGGCGAGACTTCCTCGCGTACTGGACGGCCGCGAGGGCAATCCGGTGACGTCACATGGTGACGGACGGATGCGCATGAAGCTCTCCGACGAGCGTCGGGAGATGCTCGTACTGGCTGCACAAGCGTTGTTTAAAGAGGAATTCGAGCGCGACTTGAGCGTCTTTCAGGCCGAACGCCTGATCGACTTCTTTCTCGGGCACCTGGGTCCGTCCGTGTACAATCAAGCCGTGCAGGACGCCCGGGTCTACTTTCAGCAGAAGCTGGAGGACCTGGAAGGGGAGGTGTACGAGCCTGATGAGCCCGTCTGAACCAGACTCTATGGGGAATCCGCTGCCGATGTCGGCGCACGCGGCTCTCGAGCGCCTGCGAGAGGGAAACCGTCGGTTCGCGACCGGTGAGCTGAGCAGCGAAACGCGTCCGAGCCATTCCCGGATCGCGGCCTCGGCTGGCCAGGCTCCCTTCGCGATCATTCTCGGGTGCTCGGATTCCCGGGTCCCGGCGGAACTGGTGTTCGGCCAGGGGCTCGGCGACCTCTTCGTCATCCGGGTTGCCGGGAATATCGTGGCTCCATCGCAGGTCGGCAGCGTCGAGTTCGCCGCCGCCAGCTTCGGCACACGACTGGTGGTAGTGCTGGGCCATTCGAGCTGCGGCGCGATCCTGGCCACTCTCGACGAGATTCAGCAGCCGGCGGAGAAGCCAGTCGCCCAATCTGCGATCCATCGTCAACCGGGTGCGGCCGTCGATCGAAGAGCTGCTCGATTCGGAGCTTCGGCACGATCGTGAAGCCCTGGTGCGGCACTCGGTTCGGGCCAATGTCCGGGCCTCGGTCGATCACCTGCGACACGGCTCCGAGATCCTCGAGAGCCTCATTCTGAACGAAGGTCTCCAGGTCGTCGGTGCCGAGTATTCGCTGGAATCAGGGGTCGTGGAGTTCTTCGACGACGAAAGCGGCTGAGGCCACGATGACGAAGCGCTCCGAAACGGTTCTCCCTGTCATTGGCTGGCGGGAATGGGTCGGTCTCCCGGAATTCGGGATCGAACAGATCAAGGTGAAGGTCGATACGGGCGCGCGGTCGTCCTCGTTGCATGCCTTCGACCTGCGGGAGTTCGAGCGGGATGGAGCGAAATGGGTGCGCTTTCAGGTCCACCCCGTGCAGCGAAGACGCGACAAGACGGTGGAAGTCGAGGCCGAGGTCCTGGAGTACAGGTCGGTGCGCAGTTCGAGCGGGCGAGCCTCCCTGAGGCCCGTGATCATCACCGATGTGAGATTGATGGGCATCACGTGGCCTGTAGAGCTCACTCTGGCGAGCCGGGACGAAATGGGCTTTCGAATGCTTCTCGGTCGAGAGGCGTTCCGGCGGCGATTTTTGGTCGATGCGGGCAGGTCCTACTGCGGCGGTAAGCCCAAGCGAAGGAAGAAGTCCAGATCATGAAACTCGCCATACTCTCCTGCAGTCCGAGATGTTACAGCACGCGCCGGCTGCGTGAAGCGGCCGACCAGCGGGGACACAAGGTCAAGGTCCTGAACACGCTGAAGTTTGCGATCGACCTCCAGGAGGGCGCGCCGGACCTGTACTTTCGGCAGAAGCACCTGTCCCATTATGACGCCGTGCTCCCCCGGATCGGGGCCTCGATCACGTACTTCGGCACGGCCGTCGTGCGGCAGTTCGAGCAGATGGATGTCTGGTCGGCGAACTCGTCGGCCGGCATCAGCAACTCACGGGACAAGCTGCGCAGCCTCCAGATCCTCAGCCGGCACCACATCGGCATCCCGCAGACGACGTTCGTTCGGGACAAGAAGGACGTTTTGCCGGCGATCGAGAGAGTCGGCGGCGCGCCCGTCATCATCAAGCTGCTCGAAGGCACCCAGGGAATCGGTGTTCTGCTGGCCGAATCGGTGAAGTCCGCCGAAGCGATCGTCGAGCTGCTGCAGAGTCAGAAGCAGAACGTCCTGATCCAGAAGTTCGTCGCCGAGAGCAAGGGCCGGGACATTCGGGCATTCGTGGTCGGCGACCAGGTGGTCGCCGCGATGCGGCGCGTAGCGCAGGGCCAGGAATTCCGCAGCAACGTCCACCGCGGGGGTCTAACCGAGCCGGTAGATCTCGATGCGCGGTATCGCGAGACGGCCGTGCGGGCGGCTCAGATCATGGGTCTTCGAGTAGCGGGCGTGGATCTGCTGGAGGGTAAGGAAGGGCCGCAGGTCGTGGAAGTGAATTCCTCGCCCGGCCTGGAGGGAATCGAAGGCTGTACCCAGCTGGATGTCGCGGGCGCGATCATCGATTACATGGCCGCGCAGGTGGATTTTCCGGAGATCGATCTTCGTCAGAGGCTGACCGTGAGCCGCGGCTATGGAGTAGCGGAGATCCTGGTTCCCGCCGGATCGGACTACGTCGGAAGTTCGATCGCCAGTTCAGGGTTGCGTGAAAAGGACATCAACGTCCTGACGCTCTACCGGGGCACCCACGTCATTCCGAACCCACGCTCACAGCGAGAGCTGGAGGCGGGCGATCGCCTGCTGTGTTTCGGGAAGCTGGAGCTGATGCGTGACCTGATTCCGGCAAAGGTGCGCCGAAAGAGGCGTCCTGACGTCCTGGACCTCCCGGATCTGCCAGTGGCGGATGAGGTTCACGTCGCGTCCGGCGGGTCCGCGGTAAAGGAATGAAGGCGGAAACGAAGGCCACGCAGGTCCGGGTGAAGAAGCCCATCGACGAGTGGTTCGGGGAGGAGATTGCCGCAGGAGAAGCCCGAAACGTCAGGCTGGCGGTCAGCGAGAGCTACAGCAGCATGACGGTGCGGATCCCGATCCACATTCGAAGGGCCGCTGCTGATGGCCCGGTGGTCTTCGTCACGGCCGCTCTACACGGCGATGAGATCAACGGGACCGGAGCGGTTCGACAGCTTATCCAGGACGAGGATTTTCAACTCATTCGGGGATCGTTGATCATGGTTCCCGTACTGAACCTGCTCGCCTTCGACCGACACTCGCGGTATCTGCCGGATCGGCGGGACCTGAACCGCTCGTTTCCCGGATCACCCAACGGAAGCCTCGCCAGTCGCATGGCACGGATCATCTTCGACGAGATCGTCTCGCGGTGCGATTACGGAATCGACCTGCATACGGCGGCGATTCGGCGCACGAACTACCCGAATGTCCGCGGTGATCTGACGAACCCGGAGGTTGGGCGGCTCGCCGAGTCGTTCGGTTCGGAGATCATCATCAACAAGATCGGACCCAAGGGGGCGTTCCGTCGGGAAGCCTGCGCGGCTGGTTGCCCGACGATCATCATGGAGGGCGGGGAGGTTTGGAAGGTAGAGCCGGGGATCGTGGCGTCCGCGACACGCGGCATCAAGAACGTGCTTCGCCGTCTTGAAATGATCGACTCTCCAGTGGAGGACCCTGACTTCCAAGTCGTCATCGAGAAGACGAAGTGGATGCGGGCGAAAAAGGGCGGCTTCATGCAGTTCCACATCAGTCCCGGCGATATCGTCGAGAAGGACCAGCCACTGGCGACCAACACGACTCTGCTGGGCGATGAGCGCAACGTGCTTCACGCACCGTTCGACGCGGTCGTGATCGGCATGACCAGCCTGCCGGCCATCAGCCCGGGCGAACCACTGTGTAACCTCGGCAGGCTGCCAAAGGGGTTCCGGCCGGCCGACCTGCGTAAGCTTCGATCGCAGGAAGACGGCCTGGAGCAGAGGGTGTCCGAGGATCTGGCTTCGAGCGTCCTGGTCGTGGATCCCGGCGATTGACGCCCGTGAAAGGCAAATGATCCTCGAATCCTCCCAACGTCCACTGTCGCCCGCGGAGAAGCGGCTGCTGAGCGCCAAGATCGGCGAGATCGAACGACGGGGGTCCCACGGTGCGAAAGCGCTCCTGCCCGGTGTCGTCACCGTCATGATTCTCTGGATCCTGACGCTAGCGGCGTCGGATGCCGATCCGGCAATCGTGACGTCCTTCTGGGCCGTGGTTGGCGCGGGGATCCTGCTGTGGGTCCGGCGTGACCTTCGCAAGGACATGGCGGACCTCCGTCTCGTGGAGCTGGCTTACGAATCCGCCCGGCGAAGGAGTGAAGCCCGGGAGTTCGAGATCAGAGCACAGGCCTTCGCCGAGTTCGAGGAGGTCGAAGACGAAGGGGCATGCTATGCCTTCGAACTCAACGGAGAGCGCCTGGCGTTCGTCAACGGGCAGCAGTTCTACCCGCAGGCCAGGTTCCCGAGTCACCACTTCTCGCTCGTACACCTCCTGGACGAGGATGGGAATCCCGTCGATGAGGTCATCGTGAAGCATGGACCCGAGGCGGCGGCGGCGAGGATGATACCGGCGGAAAAGAAGCTCGGGCTGGACATTCCTGAGCACCTGGAGGTCATCGACGGCACGATCGACGAAATCGAGCGACTCCTGGCCTCCAACGCCTGACTGTGCCGCAGCCGATCACCGGCGAAAGGGACGACGATGAGAATTGCGCGATTGGTGGTGCTGGCTGCCGTGCCCTTCCTGGTTCCGGGACAGGCTGAGTCTCAGAGCATCGACGACCTGGCCGCACAGGTGCGGGCCGAGGAGATCGCCTTCGCGTCGACCATGGCAGAGCAAGACCTCTCGGCTTTTCTCTCGTACGTTTCTGAGGAGGCGATCTTCTTCACCGGTAGAGAGCTGCGGGGGGTCGAGGCCATCGAGGATGGCTGGGCCGGCTTCTTCGAGGGTGACTCGGCCCCGTTTTCCTGGGACCCGGCGGACGTCGTGGTACTCGATTCAGGTACGCTCGCGCTGAGCAGCGGTCCGGTCTTCGGCCCCGACGGGAACCGAATCGGAAGCTTCAACTCGGTCTGGCGGCTCGAAGCGGACGGTCGATGGAGAGTGGTATTCGACAAAGGGTGTTTGCCGTGCGACTGCCCGGGGTAGCAGCGCCCGCATGAGCCTCTGGAACGGGGGCCGGATCCAGATCGTCACTGCGGATATCACCACTTTGGACGTGGACGTAATCGTCAATGCCGCGAATTCGTCGCTGCTCGGGGGTGGCGGTGTGGACGGCGCGATCCACCGGGCGGCGGGGCCGGCACTCCTGAACGAATGCCGGGCACTGGGCGGTGCGCGGTCGGGCGAAGTGAAGATGACGGCGGGATACGGACTTCCCGCGCGCTACGTCGCGCACGCGGTCGGCCCCGTCTGGCATGGCGGAAACCGGGGTGAACCCGAGCAGCTGGCCTCGTGTTACCGGGGCGCCCTGGAGCTGGCGGCGGACGCGGGCGCACGCTCGATCGCGTTTCCGGCGATCTCTACAGGCGTGTACCGATACCCCATCGAGCAAGCGGCTCGCATTGCCGTCGAGACGGTCGCTGCCTACCTGGTCCGTTCAGATCTTCCCGCCCGCGTCGTGTTCTGCTGTTTTTCGACGTCGGACGCCGCGGTGTACGGAAGTACGGCCGCGGACCTGCTCTCGCCGGCTTGAGCCCGGGGCCTTCTCGCGTCTCAATCGAGACGCCGACGGAGGGAATGCGAGGCGCGCTAGCGCAATCCCCGAACCACGTCTCCCCGGATCTCCAGAACCTCGGGCCGCCCTCCGTAGTGCTTGGCCATTCCCACGTCGATGCACCATACTCTGCCGCCGCAGTACGCGGTGATGCCGGCGTCCTGAATGGTGTGGCCCACGACCAACCGTTCCGCGTCAAGGCGGTCCAGCACGGAGGCAAGGACGTCGCAGGCCTCCCGGTCCGGGGCGTCCGAGTAGAGCCGATTCCAGACCGGGCTGAATTCCCCGCGAATCCAGTCGGGCTGCGACACCTGTCCAAGCAGCCATGATCGGATCTCCCCGTTCATCCACTCCAGACCCCAGTCCACGTGTTCGGGCAGGACTCCCCCATGGGTGAAGACCGTCGTCCCGACGATGAGGAACGTGTTGTGTTCCGCCAGCCGGCGGGCAAACTGGCCGCCGGGCCGAAGCGCCTGCGCGCGGGCCCGTTGATGCGGCTCGAGCGTGGCGAGAAACGAATCGACGGCCGTGACGGTCGTGACATCCTCGAAGTCGGCCCAACCTCCCTCGGTGACGTACCGGTAGTCGAGGTACGCGTTCATCAGCTCATGGTTGCCGTTGAGCACGTGAATCGCGCCTCCGGCCTCGGCTGCCTCCACGGAGAGCGTTTGGAGAAAGCGGAAGATGGCTTCTTCTTCGTCGCCGCGGTCGAGGATGTCACCGGTCTGGACGATCACCAGCTCGCCCCCTGCCCACCGGTCCGCCGAGTCGATCGCCCCGGCGAGGCGCAGAGCCGCCCGAGTGGCGTCGAGATCGCCGTGCAGATCCCCGATCGCCACGATGCGCTCCGGGGCCTCCAACCGGGTGGCGTGCCGGTCCGATTCGGGAGGCGCCTCCGTGCGCACGGGCGCCGACCCGCAAGAGCCCAGGGCCAGCGCCGACGCGCCGACCAGGATCGCGGTCGCCAGCCACCGGCCGGTCACTACGGCAGCACCGGTATTCGGATCTGAGACGGATACTCCGCCGAGTGGTGGACCTGGTTGTTCGCCACGACGCCCTCCGTCTCGTCGTAGTTGTTTCCGCCCGTGTTCAGGTTCCGCGTGAAACGGGGGAAATTCGAGCTCGAGACCTCGATGCGGAGACGGTGGCCGGGCGCGAAGTAGTTGGCGGTCGACATGGGGCTCACCTCGACCTCGTAGACCTGGCCGGGTTCCATGAACACCTGCCGATCGTAGCCCTCCCGGTACCGGACTCGCTGGATCGTCTCGTCCAGGTTGAACGCCGTGCCGTCGGGATACACGTCGAGCAGCTTGACCGTGAAGTCCGTGTCTCGCGCGTCGGACGAAACGTAGAGGGTCACTCCGATCGTCCCGCTCACCTCGAGCCCCTCGTCGAAAGGCTCCGTGGTGTATACCAGCACGTCCTGCCGGGACGCCTCGATCTCTCGCTGATCGAACGCGCCGGCCTGGATCGCCCCGCCCGTGCAGCACACGTTCCCGCCGTAGGACATGACCGGGTCCATCGGATCGTAAGCGAAGCTGTCCGCCGTCCCTCCCGAAACCGGTACCTCGGCGGTGAGAACCCCGTCGCCCGCCAGCGTGTTGGCGCCGCCGGTCGCTCCCAGGTACAGGGTCAGGGTCTCGGCTCCCTCGGGCGGCCAGGACTCGGCCGTGCTCCACTCGTTCGATCCCATCGTGTAGTAACGGACCGTCGGGAGAGAGTCGGTGATCCCGTTCTGCTCGCCCTTGAGCCAGTGGTCGAACCACGCGTAGATGAGATCGCTGTAGTCCCAGCGGGCGTCTCCCACGTCGCGCTCACCGACCACCGTGTTCTCCTCCGCCCGCGTGTAGGCGCAGTGCGTGACCGGAGCGACCATGGCGAACTGGTTGTCCCGCGTTTCCGCGTCGAGCCCGTTCTCACGCACGTGGTTGAACAGGGCGAGGTTGGGGCCGATCGAGACGTCGTACCACGACATGAACCAGAAGCTGGGAACGCCGAACGGCTCGTCGTCGTGGTACAGGCCGCCCCGGTACCAGGCCGGATCGTTCGGGCGTGCGCTGGATCATGCGTCCGCCCGTGGCCACTGGCGCGGGATCCGCATATACGCCTTCCGGTCCGTCCACGCTCCGCATCAGGTCCTCGAGGGGAAGGTGCCAGAAGGCCTCCGGCCAGTTCACACGCGGCAGCTCGGGCGCCAGGTCGAAGTAGCGGGCGACGCGCGCCCGGTCGTCCGCATCGAGATCGGGTCGAGAACTGGGGGCGCTGCGTGTTCTGGACTCCGTACAGCCAGGAGAAGAAGAGCATCTGCTCGGCGCCGCCCCGATACCAGTTCCCCTGCTCGTACCAATCGCCGATGCGTCCTACGCCGGCACCGAATCCCTGCGGGACCATGGCCGCGTGCGCCGGATGATCGAGAGACGCGAGGCCCATCTGCCACTCGGCCGTCGAAGAGCAGCCGTACGTACCGACCTTCCCGTTCGACCAGGGCTTGCCCGGCGATCCAGGTCAGCGCGTCGTACCCGTCGGTCTTGGGCGGACCGAGGATGTCCCACTCGCCCTCCGAGAAGAACTTCCCGCGCTCGTTCTGGTTCACGTACGCGTATCCCCGGCGCACCGCCTCGAGAGGGCCGCGGAACCTGCGGGTGTTCATCTCGCCGTTGCCCCACAGGTTCATGTTGTAGGGCGTCTTCACGAATACCGTCGGCACCGGCGTCCCGTCAGACGTCTTTGGCCGGTAAATGTGCGTGGCGAGCCGGACCCCGTCCCGCATGGGCATCATGACCATTTCATCGACGATCGCGATCTCGTTGATCGCGGCCCACAGGTCCTCGCCTTGCGCGCCGGATTCCGACGTGGGGGATTCGCTTGGCACGTCGTCGGCCGTCGGCTGGCAGGCCGAGAGAAGCGCGGTGGACATGATGGCAAAGATCTGTAGAGCGGAACGGAGCATGGTCGGCATAGCGCGAGCCTCGTTCGGATGAGTGACTGAGAAGGATAGGTGCGCCAGGCCCCGGTGTCGACACGCCGAAGGTGCCAGCCAACCAGCACTTCTGGCGTCCGCGAGGGCTTTGTCCCATTGTTCGGCCGCGGATACCACTCACCCTGCCGAAGGGGTCGGCGAGGCATGAAGGCGATCTTCGTTGTCTTACGAGCGGCGACCTACGCTTCGATCTTCATCGGGCTGTTCTTGATCTTCGTTCCTGCGCGGCTGATCTCGTGGTCGGGCATCGCCCGGCCAGACCCGATCGGTGGGCTGGAGATCATCGGCGCGATCATCGTCGTCGGCGGTGCGGCGCTGGCGCTGTCGTGCGTCTTCACCTTCGCGTTCGTCGGTCGGGGAACTCCCGCGCCGTTCGATCCACCGCGGCAACTGGTCGTTCGAGGGCCGTATCGCTTCGTGCGAAACCCCATGTACATCGGCGCGGGGATGGCCCTGGCCGGGGCCGCCGTCTTCTACCGGTCGCTGCCACTGTTCGTGTACACGCTCGCCTTCGTCCTGATCACGCATTTGTTCGTCCTGTTGTACGAAGAGCCCACGCTGGGCCGTACGTTCGGCATCGAGTACGCAGCTTATCGGGAACGCGTCAACCGCTGGTTGCCCCGTTTCCTTCTTCTCATTTCAATCCTGTGGCTGGGAGCGGCGGTAGGTGCGGTCGAGTCTGGCCGCCCAGGAGCATCCGTACGTGCCACCCTCGGATCCGCTCGTTCGCGAGACGCTGGAGGAATGGCAGGACCTGAAGTTCGGTCTGTTGATGCACTGGGGGCTGTACGCGCAGCTCGGCATCGTCGAGTCGTGGGCCCTTTGCTCCGAGGACCAGCCGTTCCAGGACCGAGGCGGCATGCCGTACACCGAGTTCAAGGAGATGTACTTCGGGCTGATTCGCGAGTTCAATCCGCGGCAGTTCGACCCGGATCCGTGGGCCGAGGCGGCCCGGGACGCCGGAATGCGCTACGTGGTGTTCACCACCAAGCACCACGACGGCTTCAGCATGTGGGACACGAAGCAGACGGACTTTCGGATCACCGGCCCGGACAGTCCGTTCCGCGAATCACCCGCGGGCGAACGTGGCCAGCGAGGTCTTCGACGCCTTCCGATCTCAGGATTTCATGATCGGGGCCTACTTCTCCAAACCGGACTGGAATCATCCCGACTACTGGTCGCCGCTTTGGGCGACGCCGAATCGCAACAACAACTACGACGTGCGGAAGTATCCCGAGAAGTGGCAGAGCTTTCGGGACTTCACGTACCGGCAGGTCGAAGAGCTGATGACCACGATGGGGCGGGTGGACATCCTGTGGCTGGATGGCGGCTGGGTCAGACCGGACTCGACGATCAACGACGAGGTTCGATCGTGGGGGTTCGACATCGCGCCATGGGAGCAGGACATCGACATGCCGCGCATCGCCGTCCATGGCCCGTGGCCACCAGCCTGGCCTGCTCATCGTCGATCGTACGGTACACGGCGAGTTCGAGAACTATCGGACGCCCGGAGCAGCACGTCCCACCGGGAGGCTTGCCGTACCCATGGGAGACCAACATGACCCTGACCCAGAGCTGGGGTCACAACTTCAATCCGATCTACAAGAGCCCGGAGCGCATCATCCACACGCTGGTCGACGTGGTCTCGAAAGGCGGCAACTACCTGCTCAACGTGGCGCCGACGCCTGACGGTACCTTCGAAGACGAGGCCTACGAGATCCTGGCCGAGATCGGTCGGTGGATGACGTGAACGGTGAAGGAATCTACGGAACGAGGCTGCGCGAGCCGTTCAGCGAGGGCGAGACCGTGCGGTTCACGCGGAGCAAGGACGGCCACACCGTCTACGCCTTCGTGCTGAAGTGGCCGGGCAAAACCCTCCACCTGCGGTCAATAAAGGCCCTGGAGGGGAGCGAGATCGTGATGTTGGGCGACGATCGGCCCCTCGAGTGGACGCAAGACGATGACGGTCTGCAGCATCCAGCTTCCCCCGGAGCTGGAGGAAGCTGGCGCTCACGCCTGGGGCTTCAGGATCGAGGTCGGCCGGTAGTTAGAATCCCGACCGAGCCGAGGTAATTGGCGCCTACTCGCCTCCGATCGGCCTCGCCTCGAACGTGTTCGTCATCAGCGTCGTCGTCCCAGCCACCGGTGACGTGGATGAACGCCTTCGCGTCGAACAGGAACGCCTTGATCAGGTTGTGGTTCAGGTAGGCGTAGACCCCGTCCTGCTTGAACGTGTACACGGCGGCTGCCGTGCCACCCGCCACCACGTCCCACGACTCGAGCCCCTCGTCCGGCCGGTTGTTGAACTTCCCGTACGGCCACACCCAGTCACCGTGTCCGCCGATCAGGTGCGGAAACGACGGATTGTTGGCCTGCGAGTGGAGCATGAGGATCGTCTCGCCCACCTCGGCCTCGAGGCGAATGTCCTGGGTGAGCGCTCCGTACTTGCCGTTGAAGGCGATGTGGGTGGGAACCAGTCCGCGCATGACCTGCCAGCATCGGACCCATCTGGGACGCGTAGTTGTCGAACCGGAGCGACGTTCCGTCGGCGTTCATCGGGACGTAGTAGTCCTGTTCGCCGAAGTAGAACGCGCGGTCGTAGCGGATCGGGTTGCCGTATCCGTCCCGCAGTCCCTCGCGCGGCAGCACCAGGATGGCACCGTTACCGCCGGTCACGACGTGGTACGGCACCATCTGTCCACCCGGAGCGCAGTGGTACACGAAGAACCCGGCCTTCTCGGCTCGCCAGAGAAGACCGACCTCCTGTCCCGGGGCCACCTTCGTCAGCCCCCCGCCTCCCAATGCGCCGGTCGACGCGTGGAAGTCGATGTTGTGGAGGAGCGTGTTCGCCACCGGCTGTTGGAAGTTGATCGTGTCGGTCGTTCCGTTGACCAGCGTGAGATTCACCCAGTCCCACTGAAACACGACCGGTACCGGGCCGGGAACGCTGTTGTTGAAGGCCATCTGCCACACGAACACGCCCGGAGCGATCTCGGTCTTCGCGCTCGATGATCTCGAGGCGGATGTTGACGATCCGGGGCGGACCGGAGGCGACCTGTTCGTGAGCCGGGAGAAACGGCGGAGCGACCAGTTCCTGATCTACGGACTCGGCGTTCTCGAGTCGGAAGTTCACGACATCGGGGTCCGGCTCGATCTTCCACCCGGAAGAACTGTCCGGCGCCTGCGCGCAGCCCGCGACCAGCAACGCGGCGGCGCAGGCAAACATCCCGTATTTCATACAGCCCCCTGAATAATGGATGGCGGATGGACCCACCTCGGGAGGGTCCTCCTCGGTTCAATAATAATCATAAAAATATGATATTTAAACGGAGTGTCAACTGCGCTCGGGCGTGGCGGGCCGGAGGTCCGTTTCGTTATCCTCGAAAGGGCAGAACGAGCCGGAGAGTCGAGAGGCATTCAACCAGGGATGGTGCGGCTTGCTGACATGGGCGGATGTGCTGATGATCGCGAAGAACGGGAACCCGGCGCCGGACCGACGCGTCGAGAGGACCGACGCGGAATGGCGGGCGCAACTGACACCCGGGGAATACCGGGTCACGCGCGGGAAAGGAACGGAACGCCCGTTCAGCTCAGAAATGTGCAGCCTGTTCGAACCGGGGCTCTACGCCTGCCTGTGCTGTGATACCCTGTTGTTCGACTCCGAGGTGAAGTTCGAGTCGGGAACCGGCTGGCCCTCCTTCAGCCAACCCGTCGAGTCGAACGCCGTGGCGTACCACCTGGATGGCTCTCTCGGAATGCAGCGCGTCGAGACTACCTGCAACACGTGCGACGCTCACCTCGGACACGTGTTTCCGGACGGTCCGCCGCCGAGCGGGCTGCGCTACTGCATCAACGCCGTGTCCCTGAAGAAGGTCGAGGGTGAGTCATGAAGGCGACTTCGTTTGAAGGCCGCTTTCCAACGCCGGGTATGAACCCGGAGGTCGAGGCGTCCAGCGTTGAGTGACCTCAGTTGCCGGTACTCCCCCGCGCTTGCGTTGGGCCGACTCGCAACCTCCGCCCTGGTAATCGGGGTGCTCGCGAGTGCGACGCAAGCTCATGCGCAGGACCGTTCGCCGGCCTCCGCGCCCGATGAATGGCTGCTCGCGTTCGTCGATGTGGAAACGACGGGGTTGATCCCTGGCTACCACGAGATGATCGATCTCGGTCTCGTGATGACCGACCTGGACGGAGTTCCGATCGACCACCTCTTCATCCGTATCCAGCCGGAACACCCGGAGCGGACTTCCGAGGGCGCACGCGATGTGAACGCGTTTGACGCCGGGCACTGGCGTGAGTTCGGCGCCCTTTCGCCTGCCGCCGCCGTCGACAGCCTGGGCCGCTTTCACCGGCGGGTGGCGGGAGGACGGACCGTCATGCTCGTCGCGTTCAACAGCTGGTTCGACGCGGCGTTTGTGGACCACCTGTTCCGATCACAGGAGACCAGTTGGCGAACCCTGTACCACTACTTCGTACTGGACATTCCCTCGATGGCGTGGGCGATGGGCTACCGTGACCTGACAGGCGCCGAGCTTTCCGGGCGCCTCGGCGTCGAGGACGAGCCCCACGTAGCGGAAGAGCACACGGGAATCACCGGTGCGATGCTGAACGTCCGGCTGTACCGGGCCCTACGGTCTCGTGGGATGGAGCCGGTCGTCGAATAGCGCGCGGTCACATGGGTAGCTACCAACATGGAATGAAGCGGAAGCCATCTGCGAGGGGAGGACACAGTGGAATTCCAGATTACACCCGCGTCACCCGGCGCGACGCTGTTCCTGGTAGGGCTCACCGTGCTCATGGCCGCGCTGGCGATCGGCTTCGGTTGGATGACCGTATCAGCCACCCGGCCGAGCGTGGTCGTCGACGAGACGACGCTGACCCTGAAGGCGCCGTTCTACGGTCGCTCGATCGACCTTTCGCGAATCCGATTCGACGAGGCGCGCGTCGTACACGTGGATTCCCGGTCGACCGTGCGGCCCACCCGGAGAACGAACGGACTCGGCCTGCCTGGCCTGGGTGTCGGCTGGTTCAAGCTGGCGAACGGTGAGAAAGCCCTCGTCGCCTTGAGCTCACGGGACCGTGTGGTCCACATCCCGACGGACGAGGGATACTCCCTTCTCTTCAGCATAGAACGGCCGGAGGCCTTCCTGGAGCATGCGACTCGCATGAAGCGCGGTTCGTGAGTTACGACGAATTCCTGGCTGCCGCGATCGAGGAAGCCCGGAAGGGCCTGGCCGACGGGGGCATTCCGATCGGCTCGGTGCTCGTGATCGACGATACGATCGTCGGGCGCGGACACAACCAGCGAGTCCAGAAGGGAAGTCCGGTGCTGCATGCGGAGATGGACTGCCTGGAGAACGCGGGCCGGTTGAGCGCATCCGAATACCGCCGGGCCACCCTGTATTCGACGCTGTCTCCCTGCGACATGTGCAGTGGGACGGTGCTCCTGTACGGCATCCCGAACGTCGTCATCGGAGAGAACCGCACGTTCCGCGGCCCCGAGGACTACCTGCGCTCGCGTGGGGTGGACGTCCTGGTGGCGGATGATCTGGAATGCCGGCAGTTGATGGAGACCTTCATTGCCACGTACCCGGAACTGTGGAACGAAGACATCGGCGAAATAGCGGGCGGGACCAACAGGAGCCTTTCCATGAGAATGATATCGACACCGGATGCTCCCTCCCCCGCGGGTCACTACTCACAGGCGATCGTGTACGGGGACACGGTCTACGTTTCGGGGCAACTCGCCGTGAAGTCAGGTCGACCGGTGAGAAGGGCGCGGGTTCGATCGAGGAGCAGACGCGCCTGGCGTTGCGCAACATGGAGCAGATCCTGCTGTCAGCCGGAAGCGACCTGAATCACGTGATCAAGACGACCGCCTATGTGTCCGACGTGGAACTGTGGAGCGGCGTGAACCAGGCATACGCCGAGGTCTTCGGTGAACACCGGCCGGCTCGGGCCGTCGTTCCGTCACGTGACCTTCACTACGGGTGCCTGGTTGAGATCGAGGCTATAGCAGCGCTGCGGTGACGCGGTGAAGGCAGATTCAACACGGAGGTTCCTGGGATGCGCTACACGACGGTCGGACTCGCTCTGGTCTTCATGTCAATGGCAGGTTGTGGCCCCGCGGACTCTCCAGAACCACAGACGGAGGCAGCCCGCGACAGCGCCATCGCCGAATCGGCGATTCCGGGTGCGGCAGGCGTGAGGAGCGCTCGCTCCGTGTCCGATTCCGCCGCCGCCCGGCGGGCGCTCGAAGACTCGATCATGTCGGCCGACGATCAATGACGTTGCCGTCGATCCGGCGGGATCCTCTCCACCGTCAGGTCGAGGACCGGTCCGAGCTGGTTCCGGCAAGCGCCCGCGCCGTCGGATGGTTCTGGCTGGCCGGAGTGCCCCTTGGCTTCGTGACCGGCGTCATGGAGTTCATCAGGTCGCTGCAGGGTGGCGATCTTTCGATCGCGCTTCCCGCCGGAGTGGGTCTGTCGGGGTGGGCCATCGGAAGAGGACTGCTCAAGGGGAACCGGCGAGCCTGGCGCTGGGCCCGACGGATCGCTGCCCTCGTGATGTTCGGGTCGGTGCTCGGGTGCGCGGTCGTCCTGTTCTCCAATCCCGATACGCTGACGCTCGACTTCCCCTGGGGAGCCCGCGACGCCGACTGCCAGGGGAGGCGATCCTGCTTCTCGGAATCATGGCCATCACCGGAGCCTGGCAGTTCTTCAGCTTGAACAGCGAGGCGGCCCGCGCCGCCTTCGATCCGCCTCTGGAGAAGGTGCCTGAATACGATGAGTGAACTGTCGAACACCCCGGAGCCCCCGTACTACGCGGTGATCTTTACGTCACGCCTCGCCTTGGAGCACGAGGGTTACGGCGAGATGGCCGACCGAATGGAGGAAATAGCTCGCGAGCAACCAGGAATCCTCGGAATCGAGTCGGTCCGGGAGGGTGACATGGGGATCACGGTTTCCTACTGGGATTCGCTGGACGCGATCGAGGCGTGGAAGAAGCATGTCGAGCACCGGGAGGCGCAGCGGCTGGGCCGCTCGGAATGGTATACTGAATATGCCATCCGCGTTGCGCGGGTCGAGCGCGGCCGGTCGTTCGTGGGGGTGCTGGGCTGTGACTCTGAAGTTGTCGAGGGCGTTTGAGACCTTTTCGCGCTGCTCTACTCGGCCTTGCTCTTGGAGCCAATCCCCTGGTCGCGCAGTCCGTCGCTACGATTCTGGACACGACCGTCACAATCGAGGTGGATTCCCCCGCCAAGGCCTGCCTGCAACTCTTATCGCCGCCATCGGTGTGCCGATCGTGCAGCTCCTCACCACAGTCGCGGTGGAACGAGCGACGGGCAGATCCCGGAGTGCGAAGCGAAATATCTCGGTCTCCGCCGGCCCCAACCTTCAAGGCGGCCTGACGCTCGCGGCATCCCTCCGTTTCTGATCAGCGGCGCCTCGCTGGATGGGGTGGGCCCGCGGTAGATTGACCTCCCGAACACCCAACCTTCAACCGATTCGCGTGAGCGACCTCTGGAGAACCAGCGCAACATAGGACTGTTCGGCGCCACGTCCCTCGGCGTCGGCGCCATCGTGGGTGGCGGGATTCTGGCCCTCGCCGGAGTGGCCTTCGCCACCGCCGGCCCGGGTGCGATCATCGCGTTCGCCTTGAACGGCGTGATCGCGGTTCTCACGGTAGCCAGCTTCGCCTACCTGGCTCGCCGCTTCCCGGAGTCGGGGGGCATCTACGCGTACGCCAAGAAGGTCCTTTCCATCGAGGTCGCGTTCGTCGTGGGTTGGGTGGTGTGGTTCGCCTCGATCCTGGCGGGCGTGCTGTACTCGTTGGGATTCGCCGCGTTCGCCGCCGAGGGGCTGACCCGGGCTCTGCCGCTGCTGGGGATGAGTGCGGAATGGACGCAGGGAGCGCCGCTGCGTGCCGGGCTCGCCCTGGCGGCGATCGTTGTCTACGCGGTCACGCTGGTGCAGCGAGCGGCCGGGGGTGGGCACACCGCCACGATCGGCAAGGTCATCGTCTTCGCCATCCTTGTCGTAGCCGGGGCCATCGCATGGATCGCCAGTTCGCCGAGTGACCTTCTGGGCCGTCTCGATCCCTTCCTCCCAGCGGGCCCGGTCGGCGTCGTGCAGGCCATGGGCTACACGTTCATCGCCCTGCAGGGCTTCGATCTGATCGCTGCTGTGGGCGGCGAGGTGAAGGACCCGGAACGCAACATTCCGAGAGCGATGTACCTGTCGCTCGGGATCGCCCTGGCCATCTACCTCCCTCTCCTTTTCATCATGGCGACCGTCGGAGCGCCGCCGGAGGGAATCACGACCGCCGCTGCCGCGAACCCCGAGAGCCTGGTCGCGGAAGCGGCCGAGCGATTCATGGGAGTAGGTGGCTACTGGCTGGTGATCGGGGCGGGGGTGCTGTCGATGCTCTCTGCTCTGCGGGCCAATCTGGTCGGAGCCTCACGCGTGGCATTCGCCATGGCGCGGGATCGAACTCTCCCCAGGCGACTCGGAGGTGTGCGCGGCTCCAGCGGAACTCCGGTGGTCGCCGTGGTGGTCACCGGTCTGATGGTGGCGGTCATCGCTGTGGCGGTCGGCGATGTGGCTGCGGCGGGCGCCGCCTCCAGCCTCATCTTCCTGATCTCGTTCGCGATGGTGCACTGGGCTGCGGTGCTCGCGGGAAGTCGAACGGACCGCGCCCGCCCGGCGATCGTCCCCGTGATCGGAGCCGTTCTCTGTCTCGGTCTGGCCACTTTCCAGGCGTTCGCGGTGCCGGAGGCCGGAACGGTCGTTCTGACCTGGCTTGCGCTCGGAGCTGCGCTCTACCTGACCCTGTTCGCTTCTGGAGCGCGGATGGCCGACGCGTCAGCGGAAGCTCGCGATCCTGATCTGGCCCGTCTCCGCGGACGCAGCCCTCTCGTGCTGGTCCCCATCGCAAACCCTGAGCGAGCCGCCAGCCTGGTGGACGTGGCGGCGACGCTGCGCACGCCGGGAACGGGCCGGGTGCTCCTGCTGTCAGTGGTTCGACCCGGGTCGGGTGTGGCGGGTCGGGACCATCCGGCGCTGCGCGACGCCGAGTCCATCCTGGGAGAATCGCTGCAACGGAGCTTCGAGAGCGCGCTGGTACCGGAGACCCTGTTCACCATCGCCTCAGACGCGTGGCCCGAGATCGCCCGCGTGGCCAGGGTGCATGACTGCGAGACGGTGCTCGTCGGACTCCCGGACCTCACGGAAGTGGGAGTAGAGGCAAACCTCGAGCGCCTGCTGGGCGAGTTGCAGGCTGACACCGTCATCGTCCGAGCTCCACCTCGATGGCGAATGGACGACGCGCGTCGGGTTCTGGTGCCGATCGGTGGGAGGGGCGACCACAGTCACCTGCGGGCGCGCCTGCTGTCCAGCCTGTCCCGGTCCGGCGACCGTTCGCTGACGTTCCTGCACGCGGTCGGAACCGCGACGTCTGCCGATGAGCGACACCGGGTGGAGCGCGAGATGCGGAAGCTGGCACGCGACGAGGCGGCGGGGCCATACGAAGTCCGGGTCGACGTCACGGACGCGCCCGTCGAGGCGATCATCGAGCATGCGGCTGGGGCGGACCTGGTGGTGTTGGGTATGGGACGGCGAGAACGCGGCCATCGACCGCTGGGCGAGCTGGCCCGGGCCATCGCTCGGAGCACGGACGTTCCGGTCGTAATGATCAGTCGACGGCCCTCGCGCACCCTGGCCGGGCTTTCCACCCCGCAGTTCCTGGTGCAGCGACCAGAGGCAGCGCCGTGACCTGGCCCGCCGTCCTGATCACGCTGGCCCTCGTCTTCTATTCCACCGGCGTCTGGGCCGAACGCATCGCACGCTACCTGAAGCCGTGGCACGTCGCTGCCTTCTGGACCGGGTTCGCGTTTGATGTCGCAGGGACCTGGGCCATGCATCGCCTCGCGACGGGGCCGTTCGACCTCCTTGCAGCGCATACCCTGACCGGTCAGATCGCTCTGTGGCTGATGCTGATCCACGCCGCATGGGCGACCCGGGTCGTGCGCGCCGGGACCGAGCAGGCCCGCGAGGGCTTCCACCGTTACAGCGTCATCGTGTGGTTGATCTGGCTCATCCCGTACTTCGGCGGGATGTACATGGGGATGAGCGGTGAGTCCGACATCTCCACCACGGCGGTCGTTCCTTCGGAAAGCCAGGTCGACTATCAGCGCATGGAAATGATCGGTTTCGTTCACTTCACGGTGAACACGTTTACCGATCGCGAGTGGGGGTACGGGGACGAGTCGCCCGAGATCTTTCGGCCCACAGACCTGGATGCGGATCAATGGGCGTCCGTGGCTGCCGAGGTCGGAATGAAGGAACTCATACTGACCGCCAAGCATCACGATGGATTCGCCCTGTGGCCCTCCGCGTACACGGAGCACTCCGTCCGCCACAGTCCATGGCGCGATGGCGAGGGGGATCTCGTCCGGGAGTTCGTGGATGCATCCCGGGAGCACGGCCTGAAGGTCGGGCTGTACCTGTCACCCTGGGATCGCAATCACGCGGACTACGGCCGGGCGGAGTACCTGGACTACTACCGGGACCAGCTGCGGGAGCTTCTGACCGGTTACGGCCCCATCACCGAGATATGGGTGGACGGAGCGAACGGGGGCAGCGGGTGGTACGGTGGCGCGGACGAAGAGCGCCGCATCGACCGGAAGACCTACTACGACTGGCCAGCCACGTGGTCCCTGGTGAAATCCCTGCAGCCGGAGACCCTGGTGTTCTCAGACGCCGGTCCCGACATCCGGTGGATCGGAAACGAGCATGGATACGCGGGCGAGACCAACTGGTCGACGATCAACACCGAGGGGGTCGTGGTCGGCGCCGCCGATACGGAGTACCTGAATTCGGGCGATCCGGATGGGGCTCAATGGGTCGTTCCTCTGTGCGACACCTCGATTCGGCCCGGCTGGTTCTACCACGCTTCCGAAGACGAGCAAGTGAAGACAGTGTCGGAGCTTCTCGAGGTCTACTATCGGTCCGTGGGGCGCAACTGCGTCCTGCTTCTCAACATTCCGCCGGACACCCGCGGCCTGTTTCACGAGAACGACATCGCCGTCCTGCGCGAGTTTCGGCGGATTCTGGACGAGACCTTTGACGTCGATCTCGCGGCAGGCCGTCCGGTCGCGGGAGCCAGTCACCGGGGTCGGGGTGACGCCTTCTCTCCCGCCCATCTCGTCGATGGGAATCCGGATTCGTACTGGGCCGCGCACGAAGGTCTCGAGGCCACCGTGGAGATCGACCTCGGCCGCCCGACCTACTTCGACCGGATCATGCTGCAGGAGCCGATTCGCCTGGGGCAGCGGATCGCCGACATTCACGATCGAGGCCCGAGTAGATGGCGATTGGCAGTTGATCGCTCGTGGAACCACGGTTGGTCACAAGCGGCTGCTTCGCGTGCCGGGTGTCGAGGCGGACCGAGTGCGAATCACGATCGATCGATGCACTGGCTCTGCCTGCCCTGTCCCGGGTGGGCCTGTTCGAGGCCTCACCCGGGGAGAAGCGCCAGCGAGGTCATCTGCAATGAAGGGTAAGGACCGCATGGTAGCCGCCGTTCGATCCTGCCTCTCCTGGCCTCGCGAGTCTGCAGGCGTGCAGGCATGCCGGAACCGACGGCCGAGTGCAGCCCCGTCCGAACGTGCTGTTCATAGCCGTCGACGACCTTCGCCCCGAACTCGGGGCCTACGGAAACGCGCACATTCGCACTCCGCACATGGACCGTCTCGCGGAAGAGCGGCACCACCTTCCTGCAGGCGTACGTTCAGCAGGCGGTGTGCAATCCGTCGCGCGCCAGCGTGATGACCGGCCTTCGCCCGGACTCGCTGCGTGTGTGGGATCTGCAGACCGATTTCCGGCAGACGGTCCCCGACGTGGTGACCCTGCCACAGCACTTCATGCGGAACGGGTATCACGCGGTCGGCCATCGGCAAGATCTACCACAACGTCATCCCCGACTCGCTCTCGTGGAGCGAGCCGAAGCTGCACATCGACGGCTATCCGTTCGATCCGGACGCCGTGTATCGACACCCGGACAACGTGGCGATCCAGGAGGCCCGGAAGGCCGCGATCATCGAGGCCGGCGAGGAGAGTCCGGTACATCGATCAGTACGGGGAATGGTACCTGAAGGCGGCGTCGACGGAGGCCGTTGAAGGCGAAGACGATCTCTACTACGACGGCGCGCAGACCGACGTGGCGATCGAGAAAGCTCGGCGAGTTGGCGGCAGAGCGACCGCCGTTCTTCTTCGCGATCGGCTACTACCGGCCGCACCTGCCGTTCAACGCTCCTCAGAAGTACTGGGACCTGTACGATCCGCGAGGCCATACCGCTGGCCGACAACCCGTCGGTGCCCGAGGACGGGCCTCCGATGGCGATCAACAACATGCGGGAGCTGCGGGGCTACTCCGACTTCCGGAGACGTCCCGCATCCGTTCGACGGAGGCTGTGTCAGTGGACGACGCCCGCCGGCTGAAGCACGGCTACTACGCGTCGGTGAGCTACGTGGACGCGCAGGTCGGCCGGCTTGCTCGACGCCCTGGACGCGCTTGGGGATCGCGGACAACACTCGTCGTCCTGTGGGGAGATCACGGCTGGAAGCTGGGCGAGCACCGCAGTTGGGCGAAGATGACGAACTACGAGATCGATACGCGCGCTCCGCTCATCGTGCGAGCGCCTGACGGCCTCGGCTCGGGGAGCCAGCGTCGAGGGCCTCGTCGAGTTCGTGGACATCTATCCGACCCTGGCCGAACTGGCTGGTCTGCCTATTCCCGATCACGTGCAGGGAATGAGCCTGGCACCCATGATGGAGGATCCGGAGCGGCCTGGAAAATCCGCTGTGTTCAGCCAGTTCCTGCGCGAGGGCATCTGGATCGCGCCGGACGGGATCGAGTACATGGGGTACGCGGTCCGAACCGATCGCTACCGCTACGTGACCTGGGTGAACCGGGACACCGGCGAGCTGGCGGCCCGGGAGCTGTACGACCACCAGGCGGATCCGGGTGAGAACGTGAACCTGGCCGGGGGTCCGGAGTACGCAGAGACTCTGGCCGACCTGGAAGCCGTGCGGCTGGCGGGGTGGCGGGCCGCGCTGCCACAGAACTGACGAGCATGGAAGCCATCGAATGAAGAAACAGGGCGGGCAAGCGGGACTGGACGTGCTGAAGAGCTTCGTTCCGAAGGCCGACGTGGTGGCCCCTGACGGTATCGAAGTGGTCGGTCGGGATGCACGTGCAGCATTGTTGTCTGGCCACCATCGCCGTCTGTGAGTCGCTGGTCGCCTCCGAACCTCCAGTTCCCCCGTCCAGTTTCTCCCTCGTGACGTCCGCGATCTTCCTGACCGGTCGCATTCCCCGCGGTCGGGGCAAGTCACCGGAGCAGGCGATCCCCAGAGACGAAATCTGGACCAACGAGATGGAAGGGCTTCTGCTGGATTCGGAGCGACGGCTCGAGGAGGCTCGACAGGTTTCACGGGACCACTGGTTTCGGCACTTTGCGTTCGGCGTCCTGGATCGGGACCGAACACTGAAGTTCATAGGCATCCACAACCGGCACCACGCCCGGATCGTTCAGGACATACTGCGGGCCTGACCTATCAGGCTACGAGTCCGGGTAGGCATGTCACGACACCTGAACAGGGTACGGGTCACGTGAAATCCACGGTCGGGCGAATCCGGTGTTGGATCCTCGTGGCGGTAGCGGCAATCGTCTCGGTGCTCGGGTTGCCCGGGCCCGTTCATTCCCAGGACTGTCCAGCCGATCTGGTCGGAGCGTGGACCGGCACTCTGCCCGCGCACCGCGGGTTTCTGTTCGAGTTCACAGTTCGCCGAGCTGCTGATGGCACTTTCGAGGCCGAGATCCGATCTGGCGGAGAGTCGGAGGTCGTTCCGGCCTGGAGCGACGGTATCCGCCTGAGATTCCAATCCTCCAGGCAACCGGTGGCCTTCTCCGGCGCTCCGAGCGCCGACGGATCCCAGTGGGCCGGCTTCGTCCAGTACGCCTCCCACGTCACACGCCTGGTCCTGCCCGCCGTCGCTCAGCGACGGCGCCTCCACCTGGGCAGGCAGCTGGACCCCACTGGGCGTTCCCGATCGAAGACGCTTCGCCTGGACCTCTACATCGACGACGACGGTGAAGGGGGCCTCGGCGGCTACTTCTTCTTCCGGGATCAGCGCATGACGGGCCTGTGGGGCTACGGCCTCGCGTGTGAAGAAAACCGACCTGGAACTGGGTGAGAAGAACCTCGGCCTGTGGTTCGAGGGCCGACTGACGCCCGCCGGAACCCTTGATCTGGTCGGCACGACCGCCGGAGCATCGTTCCCCATGGTGTTCGAGCGCATGCCGGAGGAAGACGTCCCTGATTCAGGCGACGCTCCAGAAGCGCCGGCGCGCGCTCCTGGAAGCGAGAGGTACACGGAACGGGCGCCGGATCTGACGAACGACGGTTGGAGCACCGCTTCGCCTTCCGAAGTGGGCATCGATCCGGGTCCGATCGCCGACCTGGTTCAAGCCG
This sequence comes from uncultured Gemmatimonadales bacterium, assembly GCA_963807645.1. Taxonomy (GTDB): domain Bacteria; phylum Gemmatimonadota; class Gemmatimonadetes; order Palauibacterales; family Palauibacteraceae; genus Benthicola. The sequence continues at coordinate 71,550 of CAWECO010000001.1, read as the reverse complement.
TGGTCGAGGGTGATCTGGCGTATACGCATGGCGTTCTCGTCGCGCGGCACGGCCGGCTCGCCGTGGAGGAGTACTTCTACGGGTTTGATCGGGAGACCCTGCACGACATGCGCTCGGCTTCCAAGACCGTCGCGTCGACGCTCGTCGGATTGGCGGTTCAGGAGGGGCGGATCGAAGGCTCGGGTGCGAAAGCCCTGGCGTTCTTTCCCGCAGTACCGGCGCTACGCGAACTGGGACTCGCGAAAGGCCGACATCTCAATCCGGCACCTGCTCACCATGAGCTCCGGCCTGGACGCGAACGACTCGGATCCGCAATCCGCGGCGTCGGAAAGTCGGTACCAGTCCCAGACCGCCCGCCCGGACTGGATCAAGCTGGCCCTCGACGCCCCGATGATGGAGGATCCGGGCACACAGCCCCTGTACGGAGGCGCCAATCCGATGATCCTCGGTGGCGATGCTGGCGAACGTCGCCGAAGAGCCGGTCGAGTGGTTCGCGCACCGGACCCTGTTCGAGCCGCTGGGCATCGAGAGCTACAAGTTCTTCCTGGATCCGACGGGAGTCGTCTACATGGGCGGCGGACTCTGGATGCGGCCCCGCGACATGGCGAAGTACGGCCAGATGTACCTGGACGGAGGTACCTGGCAGGGCCAGCGGGTTCTCGACGAATCGTGGATCGAGGAATCGTGGCAGAAGTACGGCGCGCTGAGGCCGCTGGATCGGAACGGCCACCAGTATGGCTATCTGTGGTGGCATCACGTCTACGAAATCGGCGGCGAAACCGTCGAGACCCTCGAGGCGCGCGGTAACGGTGGCCAGTACCTCTTCGTGGTTCCGTCCCTGGATCTCGTGGTCGTCATCACGTCCGGCAACTTCCGGAACGGCAGGACCCGCGAGCCCGAGGACATCCTGCGGCGCTATATCCTGCCGGCCGTTCTCTCCTCGGACCCCGGGTGAACGCAGCGCGACCCGGTCGCTCCCGTCACTTCGCCCGGATGAACGTCCCGTCCCGCAGCTCCGAATAAGCCTGCTTCAGCTCGTCCTGCGTGTTCATCACGATCGGTCCCGCCCAGGCCACCGGCTCCTCGATCGGTTTTCCCGAAACGAGCAGGAAGCGGATTCCCTCGTCACCGGCCTGCACCGTGACCTCGTCGCCTCGATCGAACAGGACGAGCGAGCGATTGCCCGTCTGCTCCAGGGGCAGCGTGACGATGTTCCCGTCCTCGTCCCGCACCGAGCGGGGCTGCGAGGCGTCCCGGAACGTGCCTGACCCCTCGAACACGTAGGCGAACCCGTGGCGACCGGTCTCCACCTGCAGGGTGCGGCGCGTGCCCGGCGGCACCCACACGTCCAGATACCGCGGGTCCGCTGCGATGCCGTCCACAGGGCCGCGCTTCCCCCAGAAATCTCCGCAGATCACCCGGACCGTGGTTCCATCGTCCTCCGTCACTTCCGGGATGGCGCCCGAGGTCACGTCCTGGTACCGCGGTTCGGTCATCTTCTGCGAAGCCGGCAGGTTCGCCCACAGCTGGAACCCATGCATCCGCCCGTTCGGATCGCCCTTCGGCATCTCCTGATGGAGAATGCCGCTGCCCGCGGTCATCCACTGGACGTCTCCGGCTCCCAGGATGCCGGTGTTTCCGAGGCTGTCGCCGTGATCGACCGTTCCCGCGAGAACGTACGTGATCGTCTCGATTCCACGGTGCGGATGCCAGGGAAAGCCGGCCTCGTACGCCGTCGGGTCTTCGTTGCGAAAGTCGTCGAACAGCAGAAACGGATCGAACTCTTCGGTCGCGCCGAAACCGAACGCGCGTCGCAGGTGCACGCCCGCCCCTTCCAGAACGGGTTGCGCCTGCACGATCCTCTTGACGGGTCGTATGGACAATCGAGTCTCCAGTCCGAGTGTTGGATTCGATTAGTACTAAGGTAGACAGAGTCCGGTTCCCGATCGTAGGGAGCGTCGCGGCGGCGTCAGCTCGTTCCCAGAAACCAAGCCAGCGAATTTTCGGAGATGGCTGCTGGAAGCAGGTGGCCGCCGATGAACTCCTGGTATTCGACGTCGTATCCCGCCCCACGCAGTTGGGGCACGATGACGTCGCGGCTTCTCGTGACCGAGAGAATCAAGTCTTCGGTGCCGTGCGACACGAACACCGGCGGTCTGCCGACGATCGGCGTGGACGGCAGATAGAATCCCGGCGAGTAGGCGATCAGGTGAGAGAACAGGTCGCCGTTGGAAACGCCCAGCGACAGCGCGTACGAGGCTCCGTCCGAAAACCCGCCCAGGGCCAGGTGAGTGGGGTCGATCCGGCAACGCTCGAACGTGTATGCCAGCGCGTCATCCAGGAATGCTACATCGGCTCCGAATGCTCCCAGCGAGAGGTCCCAAGTGGCGGCCCTGGAGTCGGGTGCGAGGACGATCATTCCCCGGCTCTCGGCGGCCGCGTCGTACAGGCTCCACTCGTGCGCCCCCCCGCCCGCACCATGCATGGCCACGAGCAGTGGCATGGGAGTGTCCGGCGTGTAGCTGGTCGGGACGTACAGGAACCCATCCCGCACACCGCCGAGATCCAACTGGCTGCGCCCTATGGTTGGGGAGGCGACCGGCTGTCCCGGCCGGGCGGTCAGCCTGGGGTCGCCAACCGGAGGGGGGTCGCCAGAATCGGGTCCGGTGGACGAGTTGCCGCAGCCCAGAAACAGGGGTGCGGCGAGCGCCCCCGCGCCGGCTCTCACGAAATGGCGCCGGGACCAGCCCGGCAGGTGGCTCGCTTCGGAAATCATGGTGTGCTTCCGTTTCTGCAAAGGCTCGATCCGAGCCCCTCGATCCTTCGAGCTACACCGGAGGGTAGGTCGAGTTGCGGCGCTGTGGGTGGCCCGGCATGATGCCCTGGGAGGCACCGACCTTGAGTTCAGAATTCTCCAACGTGTACGACGACGATGAGCGCGCGGAGTCGTATGCCGACCTCCAGTTCCCCGGGACGTACTGGCTGGCGTACCGCGACATTCCGGCGTTGATCGAAGCGCATGTCGACGGAAAGCGTGCGCTGGACTTTGGGTGTGGGACCGGGCGCTCGACTCGCTTCCTCCGAGACCTCGGGTTCGATGTCGTGGGCGTGGACATTGCCGAGAGCATGCTGGCGAGGGCGCGCGAAAGAGATCCGGATGGCGACTATCGGCAGGTGGCGGACCGTGAACTGCCGGGGCTGGAGCCTGGATCCTTCGACCTCATCCTGTCCGCGTTCACGTTCGACAACATTCCCGTGTTGGAGCAGAAGGTCTTGCTCCTGAGGGAGCTGCGGCGACTTCTCGCTAAGGGCGGGCGCATGGTGAACCTGGTGTCGTCGCCGGCGATCTACACGAACGAGTGGGCCTCGTTCTCCACGCGCGATTTCCCCGAAAATCGGGATGCGGGGGACGGGGACACGGTACGCATCGTGATGTTGGACGTGCCGGACCGTCGTCCGGTCGACGATGTCATGTGCACAGGCGAGACCTACCGTGACGCGTTCAAGCGAGCCGGTCTCTCGCCCTTGCAGGTGCATCAGCCCCTGGGGCGACCGGACGAACCGTTCGAGTGGGTGAGCGAGACCGAAGTCTCGCCGTGGGTCATATACGTGCTCGAGAGGGTGAGCTGAATGCGAATCGTAGGTGGTAAATGGGCCGGGCGCGACCTGGTTTCTCCCGGCCCGAGGATCCGTCCCACGGCCGAGGCCGTCCGCGCCCGGTGGCTGGATCTCCTCGCCGAGTCCCTGGGGGGTGCGAGAGTACTCGACCTGTTCGCCGGCTCCGGGGCGCTTGGACTGGAGGCGCTTTCGCGCGGCGCCGCCAGGGCGGACTTCGTGGAGAACGGCAGCGCCAGCCTTCATGCCTTGAAGGCGAACGTCGCGGCTTTCCATGCCACGAAGAAGTCCAGGATCTTCAAACGCGACGCAATTCCGTTCGTAGAGAATCTCCCTGAGGGAGCCTACGACATCGCGTTCGCGGATCCCCCGTACGGATCGAAGAAACTCGATCGAGTAGTCAACCAATGGCACGAAGTGCCGTTCGCCAGGATTCTCGGCGTCGAGCACCTGAAGGAGCATCGCCTGGACGGGAAAGCGAAGCGGTACGACCTGCCGGGCGATACCCGCATCACGCTGTTCACGGCGCCCAAGCGGAGATCACGATGAGAAAGAGTGCTCAGCTCTCGGTAGCGTTCGCGATCTGTCTCACGGCGTGTTCGAGCGAAGAGCCCGGGCGGGTCGAGACGGCGGCTGGAGACGCCCCGGCAATGGGCGGTTCGGTGACCCTGGCGGCGACGCCGCCCATGGGCTTCAACACGTGGAATCGTTTCGGGTGCGACGTCAGCGACGAGCTGGTGCGTGGGATCGCGGATGCGATGGTCGAGAGCGGAATGCGAGACGCCGGCTACCAGTACGTGGTGATCGACGACTGCTGGCAGGTCGATCGCGGCGACGACGGTCTGATCGTTCCCGATCCGGAGCGATTTCCGTCCGGGATGAAGGAACTCGCGGACTACGTGCACGGGAAGGGCCTGAAGTTCGGTCTGTACACCGACGCCGGCCCGAAGACCTGCGAAGGTCGCCCGGGATCGCTCGGCTACGAGGAGGTCGACGCGAACACGTACGCGGAATGGGGCGCTGGACTACGTCAAAGTGGACTGGTGCCACTCCGATTCGCTCAGCGCGCCGGTCCAATACGCCAGGGTGCGCCAGGCGTTCGACGACTCCGGACGGGACATGGTACTCAGCATCTGCGAGTGGGGCCGGAACCTGCCGTGGGAATGGGCCGGCGAGATCGGCCAGCTGTGGCGCACGACAGCCGACATTCGGGACAACTGGGCGAGCGTGCTGTGGATCCTCGAAGCCAACAACCGCCACCACGCAGGCGGCGGGCCCCGGTCACTGGAACGACCCGGACATGCTGGAGGTGGGGAACGGCGGCATGACCCTGGAGGAGTACCGGTCTCATTTCTCACTGTGGGCCATGATGGCGGCGCCACTGATCGCCGGGAACGACCTGCGCGAAATGTCGGACGAGATCCGCGAGATCCTGACCAACGCCGAAGTCATTGCGGTGGACCAGGATCCGCTGGGCGTCCAGGGCAGGGTCGTGCTGGACCGCGGCTACGGAGCGCAGGTGTGGGCGAAGCCGCTCGCCGATGGTTCAGTGGCCGTGGCGCTGTTCAACCAGCGTGAGGGAGAGATGGAGGGGTCGATCTCGTGGCATGAGATAGGCCTGGATCCGGGTCCCGCCACGGTGCGGGATCTGTGGACCCACGAAGACTCGCAGCACCTGGACGACGGGACCTACGCGACGCGACTCCGTAGACCGGTCCCCGGCCACGGGGTGGTCATGCTGAGGGTGACGCTGACGGGGAGCTAAGCGAGTTCCGGCACGCGACGAGGCTTGCCAGCCAACTCTCCGATTTGGCTCACCTCCACTTTTCAGCCTGTTTTTCTCTGCCCTCCGGACCGCCCATCAGGAGGACCTGCGTGAGCACTCCGGTGTCCTCTCGCCTATATTCAATGCACCCCCTTCGTTCCTCAGGAGGCGCTCATGCCCGACCTGCTGGAACGGCTCAAGTCCGCACTTTCTGATCGTTACGCCATCGAGTCGGAAATCGGCCGTGGCGGAATGGCCGTCGTCTTCCTCGCCGAGGACCTGCGGCACCACCGCAAGGTGGCCATCAAGGTCCTGCAGCCGGAACTGGCGGCTGCCGTCGGCCCCGAGCGCTTCCTGCGCGAGATCGAGGCAGTCGCGGGCCTGACCCACCCACACGTCCTTCCTCTCTATGACTCGGGCGACGCAGACGGCTTGCTGTACTACGCGATGCCCTACGTGGAAGGGGAGAGTCTGCGACAACGCCTGCATCGGGATACGCAGCTTCCGATCGAGGAGGCAACCCGTATCGCCCGAGAGGTCGCCGACGCTCTCGACCACGCCCACCGGCACGGGCTGATCCATCGCGACATCAAGCCGGGCAACATCCTGCTCGAAGAGGGACACGCGGTCGTGACCGACTTCGGTGTGGCCCGGGCAATCAGCGAAGCGGGTACGGAGAAGGTCACCGCAACCGGGATGGCGGTAGGCACGCCGGCCTACATGAGTCCTGAGCAGGCAGCCGGGGAGGAGGTGGACGAACGGAGCGACCTCTATGCGCTCGGCTGCGTGCTGTACGAGATGCTGGCGGGTGAGCCGCCCTACACAGGACCCACCGCTCAGGCGGTGCTGGCGAAGAAGCTGAGTGAGGACACCCCTCGCATCTCGGTGGTTCGTGAGACGGTGCCGGATGCTGTTGCAGAAGCGGTGGGCAAAGCGCTGGCCAGGGCTCCGGCCGATCGGTTCACCACGGCAGCGCAGTTTGCCGAGGCATTGAGTCTCGAGCAGGTGAGGGGTCCCGTACGTCTCGACCGCGCGACACGCAAGCCACTCATGGCGACCCTGATCTCGATTGGAGTAATCGCTGTCGCGGCGATCGTTGCGCTCCTCATGTGGCCGCACGGCTCTAGTCCTGCAGGTCCACCGCGACTTGTCGTGCTTCCTTTCCAGAACCTCGGTGCACCGGAGGACGAGTACTTCGCCGACGGCATGACCGACGCGATTACAGCCCGCATTGCCAACATGGCAGGTCTTCAGGTCATCTCACGCACCAGCGCGATGCTGTACAAGAACACGACCAAGACCCCCGAGGAGATCGGTAATGAACTTCGGGTGGGATACATTCTCGAAGGTACCGTGCGCCGCGAGCGGCCGGGTGATCCATCGAGTCGCATTCGTTTCACTCCCCAGTTGGTAGACGTATCCGCGAACGCACATCTCTGGGCGCACCCGTTCGATGAGGACATGACCGAAGTGTTCCGGGTGCAGTCGGACATCGCCGAGCAGGTGGCGAGCGCGCTGCAGGTGACGGTGCTGGGGTTCGAGCGGAAGGCGATGACCGCGCGGCCAACCGCCAATCAACAGGCGTATGACGCCTACTTGCGTGGCCTGGCCCACTTCCGCCACCTCACTCACCAGAGCCAGGATTCGGCGATGGCCTACCTGGAGCTGGCGGTCGAGCTCGACCCCGACTTCGCTCTGGCGCATGCAGCCCTGTCGCGCGTGTACGAGGAACAGAGCGCCACGTTCGAGGGCTCCGAGATATGGACCCGGAAGGCGCTCGCGGCAGCCGAACGGGCACTCGCGTTGGACTCCACGCTGGCCGAGGGCTACGCGGCGCGGGGTGATGTGCTCTGGTCCGCCCTATATGGCTTCCGTCACGAAGAGTCGGCGAGAGATCTCAAACGGGCGATAGCGCTCAATCCGAACGTGAGCGATGCTCACGACGACCTGGCGGGTGTGTACAGCCACGTGGGCCTGCTGGACGAAGCTCTCGAGGAGACGCTGATCGCGCAGTCTCTCGACCCGCTGAGCGTGTACGCGCAGTTCAGACGGGGACTGATTCGATTGTGGGGCGGGGAGTTCGACGGTGCGTTCGCCGCGCTGGAGCCTCTTCCGGTTTGGGCTTCGCCGTATGCCGCGGAGGCACTCCTTCGTCTGGGCAGGACAGATGAAGCGGTCCGTCTCATCGAGGCAGCAGGCTCCGAGGAACTCGGAGCGGATGACCCCATTCTGAGCAGCCTGAGCGCGATCGCATATGCAGTCGAGGGAAACAGTGCTGCTGCCGAACGGAAGGTGCGGATCGCATTGGCGGGCCGAGCCTCATTCGCCCACGCGCATCACATCGAGTACAGCGTTGGCGTTGCATACGCACTGCTCGGTCAACACGACAACGCCGTCGAGTGGCTGCGCCAGGCTGCCGTTAACGGATTTCCCTGCCTTCCCTACTACGAACGAGACGACTTCCTGCGGGACCTGCGCGGCCATCCCGACTTCCGCGACCTTATCGATTGGCTACGTGCCGAGCAGGACCGTCTGCGCGAGGCGATCTAGCCGCGTCGGGCGGGTCTATTCGCGACCAACATCCACTGCCCGCGGCCACTGCCGGTACGGGTGAATTGCAGGTCGCGGTCGAGTACCGGCCGCCTGAACCTCCAGGAGTGCAGCCGGGGTCAGTTCGATAGTGGGAGGCTGACCTGGAGGAGGGTCCCGCCAGCCTGGCGGTTGGATGCCCGCGCCTCTCCGCCGTGCACCTCAGCGACCGCCCTGACGATCGACAGGCCAAGTCCGGTCCCCTCCGCCGAGTGCGCCTCATCTGTGCGAGAAAACCGCTCGAAGACTCTGTCGATGGGGTCGGCGGATATGCCGGGGCCGGTGTCGGCGACGTTCAGCACCAGCTGCTGACCGGACAGAATTGAGGACACCTCGATCCTGCCACCCGCGGGAGAGAACTTCACCGCGTTATCCAGGAGGTTCCAGATCAACTGGTCCATGAGCTTGGCGTCATATACGCCCGTTGCCTCGGCCGGAACATCGAGATGCACCTCGAGCCTCTTGTCCGCGATTCGAGATTCGAGTCGACCGAGCGCGAAACGAATCCGCTCACCCAGGTCGACGGACTCGAGGCGCAGCGTCATCATGCCCGAGTCGGAGCGGGCCAGCGTCAGGAGATCGTCAGCCAGGTCACTGAGCCGAACCGATTCCTCGAGAGAGCTGCCAATCACCCGCCGGTATTCTTCCGGGCTGCGCTCCCGCCGGAGCGCCAGTTCCAGCTCCCCCCGAAGCGCCGTCAGCGGCGATCGCAGTTCGTGGCTCGCATCTGCGGTGAACCGCTTCTGCCCCTCGAACGCATCGTCGATTCGACTGAGCATCGTATTCAGGACCTGGACCAGGCTCGCGAACTCTCTCGTCTCGGCATAGGCGCTAATGCGTACGCCCTGTTTGTCTCCGGTGATCCCCTCCGCCTGCGCGATGATCTCGTTGACCGGACGGACCGTCTTTCCCGCCAGCCACCAGCTACCCAGAAACGACCCAACCGATACGAGGAGCACGATTCCGCTGAGAAAGAACCCCGCGCTTCGCATCGTACGGTCGCGTGCCGATAGAGGCGCGGCGACCTGGATGATGTGCCGCTCATGGCTCACACCGAGACGGCCGAGGGGATAGAAGACCGATCGCACGTGCTGATCGCCCAGGCGTGCCTCGCTCCACGCGAATTCACCTGAGGCGGCCTGAACCAGAGCGATCGAGTCCACCGGAAGGTCAACCGTCAGGTACCGGCTGCGGAGGAGACTCTCCCCGGATTCACTCCATATCTGGGCGTAGCGATTGAAGTCACCGAGAGAAACGGCTTCCTCGGCCGTCACATCCCACTCGTGGAAGCGCATCTCTCCGCTCGGGTCGTCCGTCACGGATGAGGCCTGGATGGATGCGACGCTGAGAAGGCTGGCGTTGATCTGCCTGTCCAACGCTTCTCGCAGAACGAAGTAGCCTATCGCCGCGACGAGCACGATTCCTAGAGCCACGGCCGCAGCGTACCTGGAGGCCAGTTCGAAGCGAAGTGACTTCCTCATTCGGGGGTCTCGGAGCTCAACATGTAGCCGACTCCCCGAACCGTGTGCAGCACGCGTGGTTTCTGATCCGACTGCAGTTTCTTTCGCAGGTTCGCCATGTGGACATCAACCACATTACTCATTGGATCGAACTGCAGGTCCCACACTTTCTCGAGCAGCTCGGTACGACGGACCACGTGCTCCGGCTTCAGCATGAAGTACTCCAGGACCTGATACTCCTTTGGAGTCAGATCCAATCGCATGCCGGCCCGCGATGCTACATGGCGGAGCCGATCGAGTTCGATGTCAGCGTACATGAGTCGGTCCGTGCGGCGCGCCCCGCCTCTCCTGAGCAGCGCCCTGATCCGGGCGAGGAGCTCCTCGAACGTGAAGGGTTTGGTGAGGTAGTCATCGGCCCCCAGGTCGAGGCCGCGCACGACGTCCTCCGTAGCATCCATTGCGGTCAGAAGCAGCACCGGCACCCTCTTGCCCTGCTTCCTCAGCTCGTGAACGATCTCGAGTCCTGTCTTTCCGGGCAGCATGACGTCCAGCAACACCACATCGTAGTCATAGACATGTGCCTTCAAGGCCCCATCGATGCCGTCATAGGCAACGTCAACGGCGTACCCTTCTTCGCGCAGCCCCTTCTCGACGAAGCTCGCGACCTTCTTGTTGTCCTCGACCAGGAGGATCTTCATGGTGTGGCCTCGCCGGGAACGCAGGATTGACTCTTCTTAAGATATCTTAATCTACCGCCCCGATCACGACGACCGGAGTAGTGAAGGTTTCTTAATGTCGATCTAATCCTCATTTCAGGGTCCCCATCGCATCTTGGTCTCCGAGTCTGGCCCGTGTGGTATCCATCGGCGGAGATCAAGTGCTTTTGCTAAGAGTACATTTCGTTGTGTCGCTATTCTTCGCAGTCCTGCTTCCGGTACAGGCGACGGCGCAGACACAAGACACGCTTCGCACGGCGGATGTCGTCGCCGAGGCTCGACGTGCCAATCCGATGCTCCAGGCGGCGCGCTATCAGGCGGACGCAGCCCGCGAGCGTGGCTCGCAGGAAGGAGCCCTCCCGGACCCCGTGCTGTCGCTCGGCCTGCGCAATCGACCTATCGGCGACTTCGGCACGGACAGCCCGATGACCATGAACTGGATCGGGCTCTCGCAGCGCTTTCCGTGGCCAGGAAACCAGGGCTTCGGACAGCAGAGACAGGAGCACTTCGCGCGCGCTGCCGACCTGGACGCGGACGAGATGGAAGCCGCACTCGTCGCCCGCGTAAAGGAAGTCTACTTCCAGCTGGCCTTCATGGACCGGGCGCTCCGCATCATGGCCTCGACCCGGGAACTCCTGCGGGATTTTCTCGAAGTCACATCAGCCAGGTACTCCGTGGGGACGGGTCTACAGCAGGACATCCTGCAGGCCCAGGTCGCCATCGCGCAGATGACCGCCGACATCACGATCATGGAGGAGAACCGGATGGCCATGGCGGCTCGACTGAACAGCCTGATGGGTCGACCGGCCACGGTGCCCGTCGGCGCGCTAGAGCTTCCGGATCCTGTCGGCTTGCCCCCAGCCGTGGACTCCTTGATGGCTGTGGCCGCCGTCAATCGTCCTGCGATCAGAGCGGCGCGTGAGCGCGCTCTTGCTGCGGAGGCTGGCTACCGGGCCGCGGAACGCGATGCCTATCCCGACTTCACGGTAGCCCTGGGCTATGGACAGCGGCCCGAGTTCGAGGACCTGGCCACGATCGAAGTTGGGATCAGCCTCCCACTCTGGTCCGGTTCGAAGCAGAAGCCCCGGATCCGTGAGATGCAGGCGTTCCAATCCACGGAACAGGCGCGCGAACTGGATCTCTACAACGAGACGTACGCACGTCTGTCCGAGCTTCGAGCGGCCGCCGAGCGGGCACGGAACCTATCCGAGCTCTATCGCACCTCGATCGTTCCTCAGGCGATGGCGGCGGTCGAGTCGGCCCTATCCGCGTACCGGGTCGGCGAAGTGGATTACATGACCCTGCTCTCCAACCAGGCCACCGTGAACCGATTCGAGACTGAGCGAGTCCGTCTGGCTGCCGAATACCAGGCGTCCGTGGCGGGGATACTGGCCCTCACCGGCCTGGAAACGGGTTTGAGATGACGAGATTCCAGAGGAGTAAGAATATGCGGGAGTTCCCGCCTCGAACCATGCTGGTTGGGCTCTTCGCGTCGATGCTCCTGGTGGGCTGTGGGGGCGGTGAGGAAGACTCGGCAGCCTCGATGGACATGACGCCCGAGGAGCACGCCAGGATGCAGGCGGGGGGCGGGCAGGTCCAGACGGACAGCACCGGCGCCATGGTACGTCAGCCCGTCCACCTCACCGAGGCACAGGAGACCGCGCTCGGGGTGCTGTACACGACCGTTGGGACGCGCAGTCTCGAGCGTTCGATCCGGACGGTGGGACGGGTCGTGGCCGCCGAGGATCGAGTGTCGGACGTAACGCTCAAGATCGACGGCTTCGTCGAAGACCTGTTCGTGAGCACGACCGGCGAAGCCGTACGGCGAGGGCAACGTCTGCTGACTCTGTACAGTCCCGAACTCGTGGCCGCACAGGAAGAGCTGCTGACCGCGAAGCGTCTTGCATCCCGGGTCGAAGAGAGTGCCGAGGAAGCGTGGCGAAGCGCCCAGTCGATGCTCGATGCCTCTCGCCGGCGCCTGTCCTACTGGGACATCACGGACGAGCAGATCGAGCGGCTGGAGCGGACAGGCGAAGTCACGAAAACGCTCACCCTCGTATCGCCGGTCAACGGCATCGTCCTCGAGAAGGAGGTCTTCCAGGGACAGCGAGTGAGTCCGGGCCTTCGACTCTACCGGATCGCGGACCTGTCCGAAGTCTGGGTCGAAGGGGACGTATTCGAGCGGGATCTCCGGTTCATCGAGGAGGAGGCCCAGTCTCACATCGAAGTGTCTGCCTACCCGGGCGAGCACCTGATGGGACGGGTGAGCTTCGTTTACCCGACCGTGGACGTTGAGAGTCGGACCAACCGGATTCGCGTGACACTCCCGAACCCGGACCTGCGTCTCAAGCCCGGCATGTTCGCGACCATGTTCTTCGATACGCGACTGCCAGAGACGATGACGATCCCACTCGAGGCCGTTCTCGTCACGGGCGAGCGGAACCTGGTGTTCGTGCGGGACGAGGAAGGAATGCTGCAGCCACGCGAGGTAGTGCTGGGATCCCAGGCTGGCGACTACGTCCAGATCCTGGCAGGTCTCCGTCTCGGGGAGACGATCGTCGGCTCCGCCAACTTCCTCGTGGATGCCGAGAGCCGCCTGGCGAGCACCGGAAGCAGCATGCCCGGCATGCAGTCAGGCCCGGGGCCTTCCGGCGCCGCCGTGCCGGCGGCCGAGCACCAGCATGATTAACTGGATCATCGCCTGGTCGCTTCGAAACCGATTCCTGGTCCTGCTCGGTACGGGGGCGATCGTCGCCGTGGGCGTGTGGGCCATGCGCACGACGCCCCTGGACGCGATTCCGGATCTGTCCGATGTGCAGGTCATCATTCAGACCGACTTCAGGGACCAGGCTCCCGACATCGTCGAGGACCAGGTCACGTATCCGATCACGACCGAGATGCTGAAAGTCCCGGGGGCTCACGTAGTCCGGGGCTACTCCTTCTTCGGCCTCAGCCTCGTCTACGTGATCTTCGACGACGGAACGGACATCTACTGGGCGCGCTCCCGGGTCCTGGAGTACCTGAACGGCATCCGACAGCAGCTGCCACCGGGCATCGAGCCGACCCTTGGCCCGGATGCGACGGGGGTCGGCTGGGTGTTCGAGTACGTGCTCGAGTCGGACAGCCTGGACCTGGCTGAGCTCCGGACCCTGCAAGACTGGTATCTCCGCTACCAGCTCACGTCCGTGCCGGGTGTCGCGGAAGTGGCCAGCCTGGGCGGTTTCGAGAAGCAGTACCAGGTGGAAGTGGATCCCGAACGACTGCGTGCCTTCAACATTCCGGTGACCCGCGTTACGCAGGCGATCGCGGCACACAACGTGGACATCGGCGCCCGGGTCCTGGAGATGGGCGGCCGCGAATACATGATTCGTGGCCTTGGATACCTGGAGGGCGTGGAAGACATCGAAAACGTAGCGGTCGGCGCGACTCCGAACGGTACCCCGATCCGCGTCGCCGATGTGGCGACCGTTCAGATCGGGCCCGCACCGAGACGTGGGGCCGCCGACCTGAACGGACGGGGCGAAGTCGTGGCGGGCATCGTCGTCATGCGCTTCGGGTCCGACGCCTACGAGACGATTCAGCTCGTAAAGGAAAGGATTGCCCAGATCCAGACGGGTCTGCCGCCGGGCGTACGCATCCGGACCGTGTACGATCGAAGCGATCTGATCCACAGGGCCATCGAGAACCTGCGGGAGAAGCTCCTCGAGGAATCACTGATCGTGGCGGCGGTGGCCGTGATATTCCTGCTGCACTTCCGGTCAGCGCTGGTGGCCATCATTACCCTGCCGATCGGGATCCTGATCTCGTTCATCGTGATGCGGGCGATCGGAGTGAACGCGAACATCATGAGTCTCGGGGGGATCGCGATCGCGATCGGCGCGATGGTGGATGCCGCCATCGTGATGATCGAGAACATGCACAAGCACCTCGAGCGGGCCGACGAGGGCACCGACACCTGGGATGTCGTGCTCGAGAGTGCCAAACAGGTGGGGCCGCCCCTCTTCTTCTCCCTGCTGATCATCACGTTCAGCTTCCTGCCGGTATTCGCGCTGGAGCAGCAGGAAGGACGACTGTTCAAACCGCTCGCGTTCACGAAGACGTTCGCGATGGCGGGATCGGCCTTTCTCTCGATCACTCTGGTTCCGGTCCTGATGGGCTACCTGATCAAGGGAAGGATCCGCCCGGAGCACCACAATCCGATCAACCGCGTCCTGCAGTGGTTCTATCGGCCGGTCATACGGTTTGCCACGCGAAGGCCATGGCTCGTGATCGCGTCGGCGGCCGTCATTCTCGCGGCTACCGTGGTTCCGTGGAAGCAGCTCGGAAGCGAGTTCATGCCGCCCTTGAAGGAAGGCTCGCTCCTCTTCATGCCGACCACGGTTCCGGGGGTGTCGATCGCCCAGGCCCGGGAGATCATGCGCTACCAGGACAGCGTCCTGGCCTCCTTCCCGGAGGTCGAAACGGTGCTGGGAAAGGCGGGCCGAGCGCGGACGGCCACGGACCCCGCGCCCCTCGACATGTTCGAGACCACGATCACGCTCAAGCCCAAGGACGAGTGGCGCCCGGGCATGACCTACGAGCGGCTGGTCCGGGAAATGGACGAAGTGGTTCAACTGCCTGGCGTGACGAACGCCTGGACGATGCCGATCAAGGGACGGATCGACATGCTGGCAACCGGAATCCGGACGGCCGTCGGGGTCAAGATCTTCGGCCCGGACCTGGATACCCTCCAGGCGCTGGGCGAGCAGGTCGAGCGAATCATGCAGGATGTGCCCGGCACCCGGAGCGCCTTCGCCGAGAGGGGAGTCTCCGGGTACTACATCGACATCGACATCGATCGCGCGGAGGCCGCGCGGTACGGGCTCAACGTCGGTGACGTGCACAGCGCCATCATGGCCACGGTGGGTGGAATGAACGCGGCCATTACGGTCGAGGGACGGGAACGGTACAGCGTGAACGTCCGGTACCCCCGCGAGCTCCGGGACGACGTGGGCAAGATTCGCCAAGTCCTCGTGCCGGCCATGGACGGGACCCCGATTCCCCTTGGACAGGTCGCGAGCGTCGAAGTCAGCCAGGGCCCCATGGCCGTGAAGACGGAGAATGCCTTCCCCGTCACGACGATCTTCATCGACACGGAGGACAGCGACATCGGCGGATTCGTGAGTACGGCGCAGCGGGCCGTGGCATCGCAACTCGTCCTCCCGGTCGGATACACACTGCTATGGAGTGGTCAGTACGAGTTCATGCAGCGAGTGAAACAGAAGATGAAGGTCGTGGTGCCCGTGACGCTCGGGATCATCATGCTGCTGCTCTATCTGAACTTCAGGGGTCTCCCGGAGACGCTGATGGTCATGCTCTCGGTGCCCTTCTCGCTGGTGGGCGGCATCTGGTACCTGTGGCTCGCCGGATACAACACGAGTGTCGCCGTTTGGGTCGGCTTCATAGCCCTCGCCGGGGTCGCGGCGGAGACTGGTGTTGTGATGCTCATCTACCTGGACGAGGCGTTCTACGACCGGGAACGGGAAGGACGGATGAATGACGCCGAGGATGTCAAAGCCGCGGTGACGGAAGGCGCCGTGGGTCGGCTGCGTCCGAAGGTGATGACCGTGGTCGCGGCCATCATCGCGGGTCTGGCGCCCATCCTGTGGAGCACGGGCGCCGGGGCGGACGTCATGAAGAGGATCGCGGCGCCCATGGTGGGAGGCATGATCACGTCGACGATCCTGACGCTGGTCGTGATTCCTTCGCTGTACCTGTTGTGGCGGAGGCGGCAGGTTCGATTGAGGTAGGCCGCGGCGCAGCCTACGGCGTGGCTTCTTCCGGTTCCCCGGCAGGCCTCTCCTCAGCCTCCGGATCCCACAGCGCTTCTCCCGGCGGCGCGAGCGCGTAGATCACGCCCACCGCCGGACCTTCGGTCTGCAGGATCCTGAGCGCCCGCTCGGGATGTAGCTCCACGAACGCCTCCAGGGTCCGGGCCGCCTTGTTCTCTCCCAGGATCAGCGCCACGTACCGGGCGCCGTATCGGACGATGATCGAGTCGAGGCCAGCCGCCAGCACCTCGGGCGTTCGGTCGTAGCGTCCGTA
Organism: uncultured Gemmatimonadales bacterium; assembly: GCA_963807645.1. Taxonomy (GTDB): domain Bacteria; phylum Gemmatimonadota; class Gemmatimonadetes; order Palauibacterales; family Palauibacteraceae; genus Benthicola. The sequence goes on along the minus strand of CAWECO010000001.1, from coordinate 55,321 downwards.
GTCATCGGCCAGGAAACGCCAGGAGGGCACGGCGAGCCGGCCCGTCTCCCAGTGAACGTAGGGGTCGAGGGCCGAAGCGATCACCTCGTCCGGCGCGGTGTTCGTGCGGATCCACTCGTTGAGCGGGGCATAGGCTCGCGCCGGTATGGTCTGCGGCGACGCCCAGGACCTGACCGTGTGACCCCGACCGTGGTAGACGAGCGCGTTCACCATGAAGACGGCCGCCACGATGGCGGCAACCGGAATTCCCCAACGCGGCAGATCTCCGCGGATCTTCGGCACGGCTTCCCACAATCCCTCGAACGCCAGCAGGGTCAGCACCGGCATGATCGCGTAATAGAATCGATACGGCTCGTACGGCCAGATGAATACCAGCCCGAGGTAGACGATCGGGAAGAGGACGAGCGATGGGTTTCGCTTCCAGACACTCAGCGCGCCGTACCCGGCCGCCGCGCCCAGGGTCAGCAGCACGACCGCCAGGGCCAGTCCGGGGGCACGGGGCACCCAGACGAACTGGAGGGTCTCGACGAACGGGCCCCAGTTCGCTCCGGCTACCTCTCCGATGCGGCCGAACGCGCCTCCCTCGAGACCCTGGCCCAGCCAGGTACCGTAGGAGCCGTACTGTCCGGAGATCGGATCAGCTACGTCCGCCGCATGCGCGCGGGCCCAGGCCAGCCAGGCGATGGCCGGGACCCCAGCCATCGCCGTGAGGAATACGGCGGCTTGCCAGCGGCGCCGCAGGAGAAGCGGCAGCACGAGCGCCACGATCAGCGTGAGGCCAATGGAGCGCGTGAGGAAGGCGGCCGCGCCGGCGAGTGCTGCCGCGGCGGCCCAACCCAGCTCTCCGCCCGGCCAAGCGCCCGTCGAGTCCGGCGATGCCGAGCTCGGCCTTCCGCGGGCCGGATCCGCCGCCGCCAGCAAGAGCGCTGCTACACAGGCGAGCAGAAAGAGGGGCTCGGACAACAGCACGGTGGCTACGGACATTGAGGGTACGGTCAGGAACGCGTACGCCGTGACGAGTCCGACGGCGACGACTCTCCGCCGGTTGCCCCGGGCGAACAGCAGGAACGTCCCGCCGGCCGCCAGCGACCAGAACAACGCATTCAGCGCCTTGAGCGCGGTCAGATTCTCGGGGTAGAGCCCGAACGCCTTCCAGGTGAGGGCCAGCACCGCGGGGTAGGCCGGCGGATACTTCACGCCCGGCACTTCACCGGGAAGATTCGAATAGGTGTACCCGTCGCCCGCGGCCATCGAGCGGGCCAGGGCCAGGTAGGCCCCGTCATCGTAATAAATGCCCGCCCCGATCGGTTCTTGCGACCGGATGGTGACCGCCAGGACGGTGAGCACCACGGCGGTGGCGATCGCGGCCGTGAAAACCCGTGTGAGTCCGCCTTTACCCGCGTCAGGCGTCGGCGCGCGCTCGGTCGTCCGATTCATGTCGGCAAGGTGCGGTGGCTCGAGGGCGTCGGAAAGGCCCGGGCTCAACGGCCCGCGCTGGGCAGCCGCGGCCACAGGACCGTCAGAAAGTCCTCGACGATCGCGAGCGTCAGGCCCCAGATCACGTCACCCTCGAAATCGATCGCCGGGACACTCGCGTGGCGAAGGCGGTTCGCGCACCAGAGTGGACCGGTACGCGGGATCGGACAGGGCGGACACCGGCACCCACACGTGGCCCGTGAGCTCGTGGTTCACCCGCACTTCCTGGTCCGCCGCCATCCACGCTACGAAAGGCGTCACGCAAACGGACGGGAGCCGCTTGCTGCAGTGGGTGAATCTCGCCCAGCCGCCCGAGGTAGTCCTCCCGTTCGAGCCGCAGACCCGTTTCCTCGAGAGTCTCGCGGCGGGCCGTATCGAGAAGGTCCGCATCATCCGGTTCCCGGCGGCCCCCGGGCAGCGCCACATGGCCGGACCACGGGTCACCCGGCACTTCGGATCGACGAACGAATAGTCCCTCCGGTCCGCGCTCCGCTCGTCGGACGGTCGCAGGATCAGTGTCACGGCCGCGCGGGTCTCGCATTCGGTCTCCGGAATTCGATCCGCCGGTCTGTCCGCGAGAACCGAGAGCAGGCGATCCGCCCAATCACCCGTCACGCGCCTCATCCTCTCGCTTCCTCGGCGGCTTCCAGCAGGGACAGGTAGCTGACGTGCCTGTGTTCGGCGATCCTGCCCTCCGTGACCGCTTCGATAACCGCGCAGCCTGGCTCCGCCCGGTGCCGGCAATCCGCGAACCGACAGTGCTCGACGAGGGGCCGGAACTCGCGGAAGGCATGCGCCAGGTCGGCGGGGTCTACGCCGGCCGGCTCGAAGTATTGGATGCCCGGTGTATCAGCCAGATATCCGCCTTCGGTGAGCGGGATCAGCAAGCCGGCCGAAGTGGTGTGCTTCCCTTTTCCGGTCTTCTCACCGACCGTTCCGACGCGCAGGTCGAGCTCCGGCATGATGGCATTCAGAATACTGCTCTTCCCGACTCCCGAAGGACCGGTGAACACCGTGATCCGGCCTGCGAGCCGCTCCTGGAGATCGGGGATCCCGGCACCGGTCTTCGCACACGTGCAAAGCACGGGGTAGCCGATTTCGGAGTAGGCGGCGATCTCGGGGGGCACGCCGACATCTCCCGCCAGATCCGCCTTATTCATGACGATGACGGCGGGCAGGTCGTGAAGTTCCGCCACGGCCAGCAGACGGTCGAGGAGCCTGACATCCGGTTCGGGGCGGGCCAGCGAGAACACGGCAGCCACCTGGTCCACGTTGGCGGCCAGGACCTGCTCCCGCCGTTTGGCCATGGAGTGCCGCGAGAGACGGCTGTGGCGTGGCAGTACTCGGGTGATGCAGCAGCTTTCATCATCCAGGACTTCGAACGTAACGAGGTCGCCAACCACCACGCGTTCGCCGGCCTCGCGCTTCGCCCTGCCGCGGAGCGAGCAATCGTAGGTGCCCGCGGGAGTATGGATTCGATACACGCCGGCCGTGAACTGGAGGACGCGGCCGGTAACCGGATCAGGCACGGGGAAGGGTCACGATCCGGGTTTCTCGGAGCCGACCATCTCATCGAGACAGTTCCAGGCGAGCAGGGCGCACTTCACCCGCACCGGGAATTTCGCCACGCCCGCGAGAGCGCGCAGGTCGCCGAGGTCAGTATCGGCAGCGGCGTCAGCATCGCCATGCAGCATCCGGGTGAACGTGTCCATGACCGTCAGCGCTTGCTCGATTGTCTCGCCCTTCAGAATTGCGCCCATCATGGACGCTGATGCCTGGCTGATCGAGCAGCCCTTGCCCTCGAAATGGACTTCGGCGATTCGGTCCCCCTCGAGCCGGAGCATCAGGTCGATCACGTCTCCGCACAGCGGGTTGTTGAGCGTGAGCGTATGGGTGGCGCCCTCCAGCGGGCCCTTGTTTCGGGGTCGCCGATAGTGATCGAGAATGACCTGCTGGTACAGGTCCTGGAGGGAGCTGAGTTCAAGACCGTCGCTGCCGTGACCGGGCATTGCCATACGATTCAAGCCACTCCGAACAGTTTCGCCGCGAGCCCCAGCGCGTCGACCAGGGCGTCGATCTCCGAACGCGTGTTGTAAAGGTAGATGCTGGCGCGGGCCGTCGCATCCACCCCGAGGTGCGTCATGAGTGGCTGGTTGCAGTGGTGGCCGGCACGGATGGCAACACCCTTCTGATCGAGAATCGTGGCCAGGTCGTGCGCGTGAATGTCGGCATAGCGGAAGGAAATGACTCCCACCCGGTCTTCTAGCGGCCCGAAGATCTCCAGACCGTCCACAGCACCCAGACGCTCCAGGGCATACGCCGTCAGGTCAGATTCCCAAGCGTGGATCCGGTCCAGCCCGACTCGTTGCAGGTACCGAATCGCCTCCGCGAATCCTATGGCACCGGCGATGTTGGGGGTCCCTGCCTCGAACTTGTACGGCAGCTGCGCGGCCGTGAATCCGTCCAGCCGGACCTCAGCGATCATCTCGCCGCCGCCCTGCCAGGGAGGCATGTGTTCGAGGATCTCCCCCCGCCCCCAGAGTGCGCCGATCCCGGTCGGCGCCAGCATCTTGTGTCCGCTGAACGCGTAGAAGTCGCAACCGATGGCCTGCACGTCCAGCTGCATGTGAGGTGCCGCCTGGGCGCCATCGACCAGGCACAGAGCGCCGGCTTCGCGGGCCTTTCGCGCGATCTCCGCCACAGGGTTCACCACACCCAGCGTGTTCGAGACGTGCGTCACGGCCACCAGACACGTCCGATCGGAAAGAAGCCGGTCGTAGTCGTCCATCACCAGGGTGCCATCGGCTTCCACGTCTACGTAACGCACGGTGGCGCCGGCGCGTCCCGCGAGAATCTGCCACGGGACCAGGTTGGAGTGGTGCTCCATCTTCGTGAGGAGGATCTCGTCGCCCTCCGCCACGTGCGCGGCACCCCACGTCCAGGCCACCAGGTTGATCGCCTCGGTGGCCCCGCGAACGAAGATCACTTCGCTCGCGGACGGCGCGCCGATATGGTCGGCCACGACCTCGCGCGCTTCCTCGTAAGCCTCGGTGGCCCTGATGCTCAGCTCGTGCGCCCCGCGGTGCACGTTGGCGTTGATCTCCCGGTAGTACGCGTCCACCGCCTGAATCACCGAGTAAGGCTTCTGTGAGGTGGCGGCGTTGTCCAGGTAGGCCAGAGGATGTCCGTGCACGAGGCGGTCGAGAATCGGGAAGTCAGCCCGGATGCGCTCGACGTCGTAGGCGGGTTCCATCGTGCGGTCCGAGGTGGAATCAGGTATGTCCATGGGTGCGCCCTGGCGCCTTTCCTGGCCCGGCTCCTGTGGAGGCCGGCCCGTCAGCCGACCCGAATCTGGATTTCCTCGCCCTCCACGCGGGCCTCGTACGTCTTCACGGGCCTGACCGCGGGAAGGGCCCGCGGCGCCCCGGTTTCCAGGTCGAAGCGAGCGCCGTGGAGGACGCAGGTGATCTGTCCGCCCACCAGCTCGCCCGACGAGAGGGCAAACTCCTCGTGCGTGCACTCATCGTGCAAGGCGAACACCCGGTCGCCGACGTGAGCGAGGACGATCTTCTCGCCATCCAGCTCGACCTGAAGCAGGGTTCCGGCGGGAACGTCCTGCAGCCGCGCTACCGTGCGGAACTCGCTCATCGACCCTCGATCTTCGCCTCGATGGACTCGCGAATGCGGGAGCGCACACCCTCCCCGGGAACCCGCTCGAGGACCTCGTCGAAGAACCCGAACACGAGCAGGCGTTCGGCCTGTTCCCGGTCCAGTCCCCGGCTCATGAGATAGAACAGCATGGTGTCGTCCACCTGGCCCACGGTGGCGCCATGCGAGCACCGCACATCGTCCGCGCCGATCTCCAGGTTGGGAAGCGCGACGGCGCTGGCGTCCTTGCTCAGGAGCAGGTTCCGGTTGGTCTGGTAGGCGTCGGTCAGCTGCGCGCCCGGGGCCACCTTGATCAGGCCACGGAACACGCTCTTGGAGTGCGCCGTGAGGGCTCCCTTGTACAGGAGGTCGCTGTGGGCGCTCGGCGCCTCGTGGTGTTGCAGCGTGTGGTGATCGAAGTGCTGGTCCCGGTCGCCGAACCACAGCGCCAGCATCTCGCTGCGCGCGCCCGTGCCCTCCAGGTGGCTGGTGACGTCCGCTCGGGCCAGGTCGGCTCCCAGCGTGACGTTGAAGCCGTTCAGCGTGGAGTCCTTGCCGGTGTTCGAGTGCTGCATACTGAAGTGCTTGACGCCGCGGCCGTACTGCTGAACCGCGAGGTAGCTGACCGTCGCGCCCTCCGCCCCGAAGATCTCGACCCCGTTGAGGCTGAGCGACTCCTTCTCCAGGTCCGGCGATACGTATTCGTCGATGCAGGTGACCCGAGCGCCGGCTTCGGCGACGATGAGCGAGTGGGTCGAAACGACGCCGCCCTCCTCATCCAGATACCGGAAGGCGTGCACCGGGTGCTCGACGTCCACACCCTGCGGGACGTACAGAAGGTACCCCCCGGAGAGGAGCGCCGAGTGAAGAGCCCACAGCTTCTGCTCCATCGGGGCCACATCGCTCTGAAACAGAAAACGTTCCAGGAGCTCCGGCCGCTCCTGCGCGACGTCTTCCAGGGGTGCGTAGATCACGCCCCGCGCCTCCAGGGCCGAATCGATACGAAGGTGTTCCAGGCATCCGTTGTGCCGGACCATGACGCCGGCACGGTCGCGGTCGCTCTCCATCGCCTTGCGTACCGGAGCGGGCAGTTCCTCGAGTGTCACCCGCTCACCTTCGCAGCTTACCGGCGAATACGACTCCGGATCGAGCTTCGCGAGGTCCGTATAGCGCCACTCCTCGCTCTTTCGCGTGGGCATCGGGGTCTCGACGAACACCTTCCACGCATCGCGGCGCAACCGGCCGAGAAGGGAGGGTTCGTGTACAGCGCGAACGTAGGTTGCCAGCCCGCGGGCGATCGACTCGACCGCGGGTTCACCCGTATCCATGCTCACGTCGCTGGTCACCGTTCCTTCGGCCAACGTCAGTTCTCCTTGCTTCGGAGGCCGGCCGCGCGTGGCGCCCGACCCCGGAATCTATATGTTCTGGCGGCACGCGGCCTCAGCCGACGCTGCCCTCCATCTCGAGTTCGATCAGTCGATTGAGCTCGATCGCGTACTCCAGCGGCAACTCCTTGGCGATCGGCTCGATGAAGCCGCGCACGATCATGGTCATGGCCTCTTCCACGGACAGGCCACGACTCATCAGGTAGAACAGCTGCTCTTCGCCGACCTTGGACACGGAGGCCTCGTGCCCGATCGACGACAGATTCTCGTCGATCTCGATGTACGGGTACGTATCGGTACGCGATGTCTCGTCCAGGAGGAGCGCGTCGCACTCCACGTTGGACTTCGAGCCCACCGCGCCCTCGTACACCTTGCACAGTCCGCGATAAGAAGAGCGTCCCGTGCCCTTGGAGATCGACTTCGAGACGATCTGAGAAGTGGTACGCGGGGCGGCGTGCACCACCTTGCCGCCCGTATCCTGGTGCTGTCCGTCGCTGGCGTACGCGATGGAGAGGATCTCGCCGTGCGCACCCTCCCCGACCAGGTAGCAGGACGGGTACTTCATGGTGAGCTTGGAACCGAGGTTCCCGTCCACCCATTCCATGTTCGCGTTCTCGTGCACCATCGCCCGCTGGGTCACGAGGTTGTACATGTTGTTCGACCAGTTCTGGATCGTCGTGTACCGGAAACGCGCGTTCGGCTTCACGACGATCTCGATCACGCCCGAGTGGAACGAATCGGTGGTATAGCTGGGCGCCGTACATCCCTCGATGTAATGAGCTTGCGCGCCGTCCTCGACGATGATCAGGGTGCGCTCGAACTGACCCATCTGCTCCGAGTTGACCCGGAAGTACGCCTGGAGCGGAATGTCGACGTTCACGCCCTTCGGGATGTACACGAACGATCCGCCCGACCACACCGCCGAGTTCAGGGCCGCGAACTTGTTGTCCTGCGGCGGCACGATGGTGGAGAAGTACTCCCGGAAGATCTCGGGATATAGCTTCAGTCCGTCCTCGATCGACTCGAAGATGATGCCCAGCTCGGTCCACTCCTCCTTGAGGGAGTGGTAGACCATCTCAGACTCGAACTGGGCGCCGACGCCCGCCAGGATCTTGCGCTCCGCCTCGGGGATTCCGAGACGCTCGAACGTGTTCTTGATCTCGTCCGGCACGTCGTCCCAGGACCGCTCCATGTGGTCCTGCGGCTTCAGATAGAAGTAGATCTCGTCCAGGTCGAGGCCGGCGACGTCCCCACCCCAGTCCGGCAGCGGCTTGGAATAGAAGATCTCGAGTGCCTTGAGCCGGAACTCCAGCATCCACTCGGGCTCTTCCTTGTGCGCGGAGATCTGACGCACGACCTCTTCGCTCAGGCCCTTCTCCGCCTTGAAGACAGGCTTTTCATCGGTCACGAAGTGGTACTTGTGCTCGTCGACTTCGAGATCCGTGACGGCTTCATTCTGCGGCATATTCTAATCCTGCCTTTGACTCTCGTTCACAGGGCGACGACGGACGATCCGTCGCCGGCCCTCGCTTCAAGCGCCCGCCTTCAGCCTACCGTGGCCTTCTCAGGCTCCTCGTGCAGCCAGTCGTAACCCATCTCTTCCAGCTGGTCCGCCAGCTCGGATCCCCCGGAGTGGGCGATCTGGCCGTTCAGCATGACGTGCACGTAGTCGGGGTGCAGGTAATTCAGGATTCGCTTGTAGTGCGTGATCAACAGCACTCCCATGCCCCCGTCCGTGTCGCGAATCGTGTTGACGCCCTCTGAAACGATGCGTAGCGCGTCGATGTCCAGCCCGCTGTCGGTCTCGTCCATCACGGCCATCCGGGGCTCGAGCATGGCGAGCTGAAGAATCTCGTTTCTCTTCTTTTCTCCGCCGGAAAAGCCGTCGTTCACGTACCGGGCCGCGAAAGCCGGATCGACTTTCAGCATCTCCAGCTTCTCCATCAGGCGCCGCTGAAACGCGAAGATGTCCATGTCCTCGCCTTCCTCGAGCCGCGCGACCGCGGCCGTGCGCAGGAAGTTCGAAATCGAGACCCCAGGGATCTCCGCCGGGTACTGAAAGGCCAGGAACAGGCCGGCCCGGCTCCGCTCGTCGGGTTCCATCTCCAGCACACTCTGACCTTCGAGCAGGACGTCACCGCCGGTGACCTCGTAACCGGGATGTCCCGCGATCGCCTTGGCGAGCGTGCTCTTGCCGGAACCGTTCGGTCCCATCAGCGCGTGCATCTCACCGTGGCGGATCGCCAGGTCGACGCCGCGCAGGATGTCGGTGTCCTCGCCTTCGACTCTCGCGTGAAGGTCCCGGATCTCAAGCAAATATTCAGCCATTCCCGTCCACTCCAATGCCGTGTCGTCTCTTCTGAATCATACGGGCCGGAGGGGTCATGTCCGTCACCCGTCCGGCCCGTCGTGTCCACCGAGCATAGAACTCGATTCCACACCAAAATACACTAGTTGAGAACGAGTTTCAAGTGATATCTACCTGCGTCGACCCGCGTGGTTCCACACTCTCATGGGAGGTGTTCAGAGAGTCGAGCCCGTCGTACGTTTCGCGCGGTAGACCGTCCCCGAGTGTCCAGGATCCGCCAAGGCCAGGGAGGCCACCCCATGCACGCCGCATATTTCCGCCGCCATGGCGGGCCCGAAGTCATGGAGACCGGTGAGGCTCCCGAGCCGATCGCGGCACGGGGTAGCGTGATCGTTTCGGTCCACGCCGCGGCCCTCAACCACCTCGACTTGTGGGTTCGGCGGGGTCTGCCGGGATTGACCCTCGATTTGCCCCACATCGGCGGATCGGATGTCGCGGGGGCGATCGACGAAATCGGTGCTGACGTCGATGGCTGGGACGTGGGCGATCGCGTGGTGCTCAATCCGTCGCTCTGGTGCGATGAATGCGAATGGTGTGAGCGGGGCGAACACCCGCTTTGCGTGGACTTCAAGATCCTCGGGGAACACGTGGCGGGAGGGACGGCGGAGCGGGTACGGGTGGCCGCCCGGAACCTCTACCGGATCCCGGATACCCTGGACTTCCGGACAGCCGCTGCCGCTCCCCTCGCGTACCAGACGGCGTGGCGGGCCCTCAGCACGCGCGGTGGCCTGAAAGAAGGCGAGTCGGTTCTGGTCACCGGAGCGTCCGGAGGAGTCTCCACCGCGGCCATTCAGATCGCTGGACTTCTGGGAGCGAGGGTGTTCGCGGTGACGAGTGGCCCGGAGAACGTGGCGCGGGTGCGCCATCTTGGAGCGGACGTCGTCTTCGATCGGTTGGAGGAAGACTTCGCCGCGGGCGTGAAGGAGCACACGGCGGGTCGGGGCGTGGACGTGCTGCTGGACAGCGTGGGCGAGGCGACCTGGGCCGAGTGCGTGCGCAGTCTCGCCCGTCTGGGTCGCATGGTGACGTATGGCGCGACCACCGGCCCGCGCGGGGAGGTCGAAATCAGGCACATGTTCTGGAAGCAGATCAGCGTGTCGGGCTCGACCATGGCTTCTCGATCGGAGTTCGAAGACGGTCATGGGTCACGTGGCGGCGGGTGACCTGGTACCGGTCATCGGTGACGTGCTGCCCCTGGACGCGATTCGGGACGCCCACGAGGCGCTCGAGGCCGGACGTGTGTTCGGGAAATTGGTGTTGGAGCCATGACCGTTCGATCGGCGACGGTTGTCAGACGGGCGACGCTCCTTCTTCTCACATGCGCCTCTTCATCAGCATGCCACGAGGGGGAAGCAAATATAGATGCAGCAGCAACAGATTCCGTTGCTGCACTAATGATCGAAGAAACATCTTCAGATCCGGAGCCACAACCTTCGGCCTCGCAAGACGATCCGTTTGTCGTATTTGAGCTACCCACGGTAAATGGTGCGTCTGCAACTACTCGTTCGACCGCCGTGTGGTTGGTCAACCAGGCGACGCAGCCGATGATCGTGACGGCGGCGGGAGGTGCGGAAAGCGTGGTCGTCGACACGGTAGGCGCGGCGGATTCCGTGCTCGTCTCGATCGACACGCGAGCACCGACGATCGAACTGACGGCCAGAACCGCGGCAGGTGCACTGCTGGGGTTCATCACCCTGCCAATGGACTCCGCGCCAAAACGGGCTGCGTTTCCCCACTAAGTATGGCCGGATGCCACTTCCTGCAGATACTCGCGCTGTCTACCTATTCCTCTAAGCGCCGTCTCGATAATCGGTTGAGGCGCAGCGGCGCCGGTGAGTACCAATCTTGCCGACCTTGTGTGCCTGGCAGATCGAGGACTTCCGTATCCGATCGCGGAGGGAGGACCGATGAGACTTGGCAGCTCGCTATGGTTCCTGTTGCTGACCGCCGGCCTGGCCGTTCTGGCCGTAACCAACCCGAAGCCCCACGGTGACCCGGCGAGCTATGCGCCGTCGGGAGACGTCGACGCCTGGTTCGTCTGACGAGCACGAAGACCGGACGTGTTCCCGAGAGCGAAGCGTCGGCATCATGCCCGGCGCCTTCGCTTCCTGGGACGAGAATCTCACTCACGCCGCGTCACCACAGAGTCGTGGCTCGCATCTCTCCGCCTTCCGCTCCTGCCTTCTTGCCGAAACTGCATTACGAAGTGTAGAGTGGTACCAGATACAAATGCAGCAAGCGAAACCGGGGGTTCTTCATGCGCATGCGGGAGCTGGTGGAGGCGACGGGAGTCTCGCGAACGGCCATCCATCATTATCAACGGGAAGGACTGCTTCCTGCCGCCAACAAGACGGCTCCGAATGCAGCCCTGTATGGTCAAGAACACGTCGATCGCCTGAAGCTGATCCGGTCCCTGCGGAGCGACGAACTGGGACCGCTTCCGCTGGCCGGTGTCCGGCAGGTCCTGGATATGGTGGATCGTGGAGTGGAACCCGATGTGGCGGCGGCACTCTATTCGCTGCCGGGCGGCGTCGGAAAGGCCGCCTCGTCCGGCGGGCGACGCGGTGCGCGCTCGCTATCCGACGTAGCCCATGATGCGGGAATGAGTCTCTCGACGGCCCGGGCCCTGCACGCCTCCGGGCTGTTGTTGGGGCGGGCGGGGCCTGGTGAGTCCCGTGTTTTTGACGAAGCGGACGCGGCGGCGGCGCGAGTGCTCGCGAATCTGCTGGCGCACGACGCGGTCCGGTCCGCAGACCTGGATCCGATCGCGGAGCTCGTAGGCGAGCTGGTTCGATACGAACGAGTACTGGCGAGCCTGATCACGGCGAAGGCGAGCCGGGGAGAGATCGCGGAGAGACAGTCCGCCCTGTTCCACGGCCTGCACGCGCTGCACACGTATCTCTTCAGCCGGTTGCTGCCGGAGCCGGCCGACGGTTGACCTGAAACCTCGAAAGCCCGGGATACGTCAGATCCTACGTTGAACGAGGGACGTGCCGGCGTCCGCCGATTCGTCCTCACAACCCGACAAACAGGATCCTGATCATGCGGATTCGTTCTTTCTTGCTTGCGGTGGCAACGCTGGCCGCCCTGCCGGTGCTGGTACCGGGCGTGGTGGCACAGGAGTCGGTGCGGCAGGTGACGTTGGAGGAGGCGCTGGGTCTGGCGGAGCGAAACAACCCGAACCTGGAGCAGTCGGCGTCGAACGTGGACATCGCGGGCTACCAGGAGTTGACGGCGTGGGGATCGTTTTTGCCGAACCTGAGCCTGAGTTACCAGTACTCGGACGCGTCGAGCGGGCGGCTGGACCCGACGGGCCAGGCGATCACGACGACGAGTTACAGTGCGCAGCTTCGGGGGAGCGTGGACCTGTTCCGGGGTTTCCGGCGGTTTTCGGACCTGAAGGGAGCGAAGCTGGGAGTGGAGGCGAGTGAGGCGCGCTACCGGGAGGCGGAGTTCACGACCTCCGAGGGCGTGAAGATCTCCTACTACAACGCGGTGGCGAACCGGGAGCTGGTGCGGGTGGAGCGGGACCGGGTGAGCCGGCAGGAGGACCAGCTGGCGTTCGTGCAGCAGCAGCTGGAGCTGGGACGAGCGACGCGCTCGGACGTGCTGCGCTCGCAGGTGGACCTGAACAACGCGCGGGTGGCGCTCCTGAATGCGGAGAACTCGGCCCGGAACAGCGGATACGCGCTGGCGGAGGCGGTGGGCGTGGCGGAGCCGCTGGAGCCGGTGGAGACGGCCGAGCTCGAGGCAGCGCCGCTGCCGTACGATTCGAACGAGATCCTGTCGATGGCGCTGGCGGGTGCGCCGAGCCTGGTGAGTGCGCGGGCGACGGCGGCGGCGGACGAGACGGCGGTCTCGAGCGCGAAGTCGGCCTACCTGCCGTCGCTGACCTTTGGCGGGGGCTGGGCGTGGTCGAACATCGAGTACCCGCCGCAGAGCCGGAGCTGGTCGCTGTCGCTGTCGGGCTCGCTGCCGCTGTTCAACGGATTCACGCGCGAGAGCCAGCTGTACACGGCGCGGGCGCGGGCGGACCAGTCGCGCTCGGCCGAAAGGGCGGTCGAGCTGAAGCTCAGGAAGGACCTGGACCAGGCGATCGGGACGATCGACGCGGCGGTGGCCTCGATCGATCTCGCCGACCAGACCGAAGAGCTGGCCGCCGAGGACCTGCGGGTCTCGCAGGAGCGCTACCGCCTCGGCCTGGCCACCATCCTCGACCTGCAGTCGGCCCAGATCACCCTGCTGTCGGCCCAGGTCGAAGTGATCCGGAGACGCTTCGAATACCAGCTCGGCCTCGCTCGACTCGAAGCCCTGCTCGGCACCAACCTCAGATAAATCGACGGATCGGAGGGCGCACCGCGGCCGGGTGCGCCTCCCCCGATCGCCTACCGCTTAGTCCGTAATCAGCCTCTCACGGGCCTCGAGCAACTCCCGCCGGGCCTCTTCGCCTACCGTGGGATAGGCCAGAGCCAGGCTGGACAGCGTCCGACACACGATCTCGGATACGGCCAGGCGCATGAACCGCTTGTCGTCGGCCGGGATCGCGTACCAGGGGGCCCACGGCTTTGAAGTGGCGTTGAGTGCCTCCTCGTAGGCCTTCATATAGGAGTCCCAGTGCTCGCGCTCGTCGACATCGCCCGCGCTGAACTTCCAGTTCTTTTCCGGCTCGTCGATTCGGTCCAGAAACCGCCGTTTCTGCTCGTTCCGCGAGACATTGAGCCAGAACTTGAGAATCACGGTTCCGTTTCGGGCCAGGTGCTTTTCGTGATCCCGGATCGACTCGAAGCGCTCGCTCCAGATACCCGCCGGGTCGATGGCATACGGAAGACGCTGTCCTTCGAGGATTCCCGGATGCACGCGTACGACCAGGACCTCCTCGTAGTAGCTGCGGTTGAAGATCCCGATTCGCCCCCGTTCGGGAAGCCGAACGGCGCTTCGCCAGAGGAAGTCGTGATCGAGCTCGAGCGCCGAGGGCCTCTTGAACGAGAAGACCTGGACGCCTGCCGGGTTGATGCCTCGCATCACCGCCCGGATCGTCCCGTCCTTCCCCGCCGCGTCCATGGCCTGGAACACCAGTAGCACCGAGTATCGATCCTGGGCCGCGAGCATGCGCTGCAAGTCGTCGAGTTCCTCGATCCGATCCTTCAGCGCTTTGCGCGCCGCCTTGCCCGTGGGGCCGGAGTCCGGCGGCGCGGTCGGAAAGCCGGCCACCCGGAACGTGCCGTCGAACGGAACGAGATAGGAACTGGAGACGGCTTCGAACATGACGCTCACCTGTACGCGGAGGTTCGCACCCCATAACCTTGCGACGAGGGTTCATGATACCGAGAGCAGCGCCGTGCACCAACCGGCCCGCGCCGCTTCAACCTTCGACCCCGGGAGGCTTCATGCCCCGACCCTTCGTTCCCGTCCTCGCCATCGGACTGGCGTTCGCCTGGACGTCCGGAGTGCACGCCCAGGAAACGGGCGGCGCTCGTACGGGAGACAACGTGGTGACCGTGGCCGGCGAAGTGGAGGGCTTTCCCTTCTCCCAGGCGATACGCGCGGGCGGCATGATCTACCTGTCCGGACAGGTAGGAAACCTGCCGGGCACGCTTGAGATGCCCGACGGCATCGCCGCGCAGACACGTCAGACGATGGAGAACATCAAGATCGTGCTCGAGGCCGCCGGGGCAACACTTTACGATGTAGTAAAGTGTACGGTATTTCCTGGATGATATGGACGATTACTGGCCGATGAACGAGGTCTATGCTTCCTACTGGGAGGGACCGCCGCCCGCCCGCTCGGCCTTCGGAGCCGACGGTCTGGCCCTGGGGGCGCTACTGGAAATCGAGTGCCTCGCCAGGGACCCGGCGGATGAGTAGCACGACCCCCCGCGCTGGAGGGATATGAGGCCGGGCCGCCCGCGCGAGAGCAGCCCGGCTCGAAACCGTCAGTCTCCGAAGCCCTGCAGCACCTCGTCCAGAGTCGGACGACCAATCTCCTGCAGCTCGTATCGGACGCGTACCGTCGGCTTGTCGATGTCGATCAGGCGCCGGAGGTCGATCGGCGTACCGATGACCACAAGGTCGGCCGGCGTGTCGGCGATCGTCTTCTCCAGCTCGGCGGTCTGCTCGGCGCCGTAGCCCATGGCCGGCAGGACATCCCCGGTGGTCGGGTACTTCTCGAAGGTGTGGGCGATCGACCCCACCGCCCAGGGCCGTGGATCGATGATCTCGGCCGCCCCGTGACGCCGCGCGGCGACCCAGCCGGCACCGTACGCCATCTCGCCGTGCGTCAGGGTCGGACCGTCCTCCACCACCAGGACCTTCTTGCCGCGAATCTGCTCGTCGCCCTCTACGAACAGGGGGCTGGCCGCCTCGATCACCAGGGCGTCAGGGTTCAACGCATGGGCTACGGCCCGCGCGGTCTCCACCTGCTCGAGGCTGGCGGTGTCGACCTTGTTGACCACGATCACGTCGGCCATGCGGACGTTGGCCTCGCCCGGGTGATACCGGGCCGCATGGTCCGGACGGTGAGGATCGACGACGGTGATGTAGAGATCCGCCTCGTAGAAGGACAGGTCGTTGTTGCCACCGTCCCAGATCACGACGTCCGCTTCCTGCTCGGCCTGCCGGAGGATGGCTTCGTAGTCCACGCCCGCGTAGACGATGCGGCCCGCGTCGATGTGCGGTTCGTACTCCTCTCGCTCCTCGATCGTAACATCGTGCTTTTCGAGGTCCTCATACGTCTCGAACCGCTGGACAGCCTGGGCGGCGAGGTCGCCGTAGGGCATCGGGTGACGAATTACCACGACCTTCTTGCCCTGGGCGGTCAGGATCTCGGCCACGCGTCGGCTCGTCTGGCTCTTTCCCGAGCCGGTACGCGCCGCGCAGACGGCCACCAGCGGGCTTGACCGACTTCACCATCGTGTGCTTCGAGCCCAGCAGCAGGTAGTCGGCGCCGGCCGCGATGGCCCGCGAGCCAAGGTGCATGACCTGTTCGTGCGATACGTCGCTGTACGCGAACACCACGACATCGATATCCAGGTCCTGGATCAGCTTCTCGAAGTCCTCTTCGGGCTCGATCGGAATGCCGTCGGGGTACCGCGGCCCCGCCAGCTCGGCCGGATACGTGCGTCCATCGATGTCGGGAATCTGGGCAGCGGTGAAGGCGATGATGTCGAAGTCGGCGTTGTCCCTGAAGTACGTATTGAAATTATGAAAATCCCGGCCGGCGGCGCCGAGAATGAGAGCGCGCTGCGCCATGGGTTCCTCCTGCGAGAGTCATTCGTTCAGAATATCGAGGTCGGCCCGGCGGAGCTTGTCGCCGAGACCTCGCGCAAGGTTCCGATACAGTACGACACCTATACCGGGCCGCAAGCGAACGAGGCTCTGCAGGTCCTTCTTGGTCAGGACGCCTGTTTCTACGGCGGTGACGGCGCGGGCGGTCGCGGAGTGTTCGCCGCCCGTGAGGACGGAGACCTCACCGAGGCATTCGCCTGCGCCAACCCCGCCAATCGGCTGTTCCCGGCCCTCGAGATGAATCGCCACCTCGCCCTCGAGCACCAGGTACATCTCCTCGCATGGTTCGCCCTCCCGAAAGACCACGGCTCCCTCCTCGAAGACCCTGTGCTGGCAGGACGACGCCAACCGGGTCAGCTGCTCTTCATCGAGACCGGCGAACAGGCCCACGCGGTCCACGACCTCGCCAAGGCGTGGCGCGACCTCGCGGCGGCGGAAGGCGGCCAGGACGAGCTCGGCGGCGTCGCTCACGGGAGGGATGAGCATCATCTGTCCGAGCTCGAGCGGGATCGTGAGCTTTGCGAACTTGACGAGGTCCAGGCGCTCGACGTCGACGAAGGCGAGCGCGGGAACGTAGGCGACCGGCACGAAATCCGAGTTGCAGCGCCGTCCGCTGCATACGGGGAGCGTCCGCGCTGACGTCCAGCTCAATGTACGAGATGTCCCACTCGTCGCGGCAGCGCTCCTCCAGTTCCGCGAGCAGGAATCGGATTACCTCGTCGCGCAGGCTGATGAGCTCGAATACGCGGACGACCCGGTCGAGGCGCTCGAGCGTAAAGCCCACCGCGCCCACGATGTGTCCGCCCTCGCGGGCCACGAGATACTTCGAGTGGTGCGAGATCAGCTTGAAGTATCCGTACTGGAGACGCATCGGACCGAAGATCTCTCGGTTCCGCACCCGGCCTCGCTCGATACGTAACAGACGCGAGTATCCCTCGGTCGTGAGTTCGGAGACCGTGAATCCGTGACCAAAGGGGTAGGAAGACGATTCCTCGTCCACGATCACGTCCACCGCCACCCGGCAGGCCTCGAGCGCCGTGCCGGCAAGCTGATAGACTTCGGGCACGATCCGCGGATTGTTTCTTCGCAGCTCACGACCCCGCCCCAACAACTGGACGAGAAGGCCCATGCTCTCACGTGTGTCGCCGAACAGGTACTTCAGAGGGAGGAAGCCGACGGGGGCGAAGCCCTGCTTGAGGGCGATCGCCTGCGTGAACGGATGCGTAACCCGAGCTTCGATGATCCCTACGTGGAGCCTGTCCTTGACCGACGTCAGGCGCTGTTCCAGAAGCTGAGTGCCGATGCCGCGCCGCCGGTAGTCCGGGTGAACGGCCAGACGTCCGAACTCGCCCACGAGGTCCGTATACGCGCCCACCTCCAGGATGACCGATGCGGTTCCGACGACGAGATCGTTTTCCGTGTCCTCGGCGACGAGCATCAGTGTCTCGTCGGAAAAGATCAGCTTCTTGATCTCGAATTCTTCGTAGTACTGCGGATAGGCGTAGTCCTGCCCGTACGTCGCAAGATAGATATCGATGATGCCCTGGACGTCCGCGTCCTGCGCCTCCCGGATCACGATCACAGGTCGCCTCCGATCGGGGCCGGGTCCTCGGGCTGAGAGACCATGGTGCGCCCGGCCCGGCGAGCCACCTCCGCCAGCCACGCCGCGCCCGTCGCCAGCACTTCCTCGTCTACGAGGAAGTGGCTCGAATGCGCCGACTGCGCCGGGAGCCCGGGTGGGCGGGCCCCGAGTCTCGCATAGCAGCCCGGAACCTCCTGCAGATACCATGAGAAGTCTTCGCCGCCCATGTTCGCGCCGCGCATGGCGCGTCTGACCTGCTCCGGTCCGAGCGCAGCCTCCGCAGCCGCCCGTGCGACCCCCAGCATCGGTTCCCGGTTCACGAGTGGAGGGGGTCCCGCTTCGAGCGCGAAGTCGATCGTGGCCCCGTGCAGCTGGCCCACCGAAGCGCACACACGCTCGAGCGACCGCTGGAGATGATCCCTGACTTCGCGCTCCTGAGCCCGGATCGTCCCCTCGAGAATCGCCTTACCCGCAATGACGTTCGAGGCGTTCCCCGCCTCGAAACGACCGATCGACAGCACCGAGGGATGCGCGGGATCGATCTCCCGCGACACGATCGTCTGGACGGCCATCACGATGAGGCTTCCGACGACCACGGCGTCCACCGTCTCATGCGGTCGCGCGGCGTGACCCTGGCGTCCACGAATCGTGATCCGGAACGAATCAGAGGACGCGTTGACCGTGCCTTCTGCGACGGCGATCACACCCGTAGGAATATGACCGTCCACGTGTCCGCCGAATATGGCGCCCACGCCTTCGAGCGCCCCCGCCTCGATCATCGCCAGGGCTCCCGTTCCCTGTTCTTCGGCCGGCTGGAAGATCAGCCGCACGGGCGCCGGAATCGGGTCGGGGCCGGTGAGCAGGAGCTCCGCCGCGCCAAGCAGCATGGCGGCGTGGGCGTCGTGGCCGCACGCGTGCATCACGCCGTCTACCTGAGAGGCGAAGTCGAGGCCGGTCTCCTCGTGGATGGGAAGCGCATCGATATCGGCCCGAAGCGCGATCACGGGAACGTTCGGGGGGCCCTTGATCTCGGCCACCAATCCGGTCTCGAGAGGGCGGGAGTGGGGAATTTCGAGGCGATCCAGCTCGCGGACGAGTCGATCGGTGGTGTGCCGTTCCTGCCAGCTGATCTCCGGGCTGCGATGAAGATCACGCCGCAGGGCGACCATTCGTTCGAACAGGGCGGATTGGATCGAGGCGATCATGCGCTAACCTCCAGGCAACGCGAGGGACGCCTGCGCGGCGCGGTCCTCCTGCCACCAGGTCGAATACTAGCATGTCAGGGGTTGGGGCGCTCGCCGGGTAGCGAGCGCAGGCGCAAGGGAGGTCGTCAGGTCCGGCTGAAGCGCTCGAGGAACGAGCGCTCGCGCTCCGTCAGGCTCGGAAGGCCCTGTTCGCGGAGCTTCTCCATGATCTCGTCGTAGGCCTCGCGGTTCACCGGGTGCAGGGACTCTCTGTCGATGGCGGCCCACCGTGCCGCCGCATCGCGATCCTGAAGCCATCCACGCTTGGGAGCGCCCTCGGCTTTCTTCTTGAACTGGGCGGCCGGGGAGTTTACCTCGCGCCACTTCATGAAGACCCACGCGCCCAGGAAGCCGCCAAGGTGCGCGTGGTGCGCGATGCGCTGCGGAGATCCCGCGATCTCCATCGCGATCCCGCCGATCGCGATCAGCGTCGCGAGGATCACCATCGTCCGAATCTTGATCGGGATCGGGATGGGAATGATCAGGATCCGCTCATCGGGCCAGTAGTGCGCGAACGCCAGAAGGACCCCGTAAAGAGCGCCCGAAGCACCGACCACCGCGGTCATGGTCGAGAACGACGGAAGGAGGAACGGCACGATCACCGACACGAGCCCCGCGACCAGGCCGCTGAAGAAATAGAGCTGGAGAAAGACCCTGCTGCCGAGCCGACTCTCCAGGCGGGGCCCGAAGAAGTAGAGAACGAGCATGTTGAAGGCGAGGTGCCAGAGGCCGCCGTGCAGGAACATGTACGAGACGAGCGTCCAGGGTCGGCTGACGACCCACGCCGGTACCAGCGCGAACAGGGAGTACAGCGAGGGAACGGCCCCCGAAAGGAAGAACAGCGCGACGTTGGCCAGCAGGAGCCGGGTTACCCAGGGTGTCATGGAAGCAACGGTAGGGGACGGTGGTGAAGGACGCCAGTATGGAGCGGCGGACGGCTATCGCAGTGAAATCAGATCGGCAGCCAGTAGCTCGCCTTGATCGCGAAGAAGCTCTGACCGGGCTCACCGAGGCTGCGCCAGGCGTCACCCGGGTGCACCGGATTGGGGCGCGTAAATGCCTCCTCGTCGCCCCGGTTCATCTGCCAGACCAGGAAAAGGGTCGAGTTGGGCCGCCACTCCCACCGGAACACGACGTTGCTTCGGAACGACAGCGCACGGAAGTCTTCGCGCTCGAAGCTGAACGTGTCGTCTCCGTCCGTGACCGTGATCTCTCTCGGCGCCGGTCCCGACGACTCCTCGATCGTGGTGCCGTCCGTCGCCGTACACCCTGAGGAAGCGGCTTCCGGTGGCCTCGAGCTCGCCGTAATCGCTGAACGACCCCGAGGCCGCGAACGGCTCGACGTACGCCTCGAGGCTGATGTCGGGCGTGAAGGCGTAGTTGACTCTCAGCCTGGCCGAGACCTCGCTGTAGTCGAGGAAGGCGAACACGTATCGCTGTCCAAAGGTGGCGACGCTTCCGCCGTCGAATACGTCCACGTACTGACGGGACTCCAGCTGGCGTTCGTAGCTCGGCGACAGGCTCAGCTGAAAGGCCCCGCCAGGCTTGAACTCGATGTCGGCTTCGATGTCCCAGGCCCAGTCGCCCAGTTCTCCCCAGGAGTAGTCACCCTCCAGCCGAAACGTCGTCAGCTTGCGCCGATCGGAATTGAGTCTTCCGGCGACCCCGAACGCACGCCCGGTACCCATGGATGGACCACCGCGTGTCAATATGTCGCTCTGGGCCCTGGGTCGGTGATCGAACTCGGCGCCGAAGCCCCAGAAGTTGAGTAGCGTGAACCTGGCCCCGAGCTCCACTTCGCCGGGCTGGCGAATCCACCCGTAGTTCCACGAGCTACGCCCATCGAGCTGCACGCTGAACTCCTGGAACGTCGTTCCGGGCTGCGTCTCCCGGTATTCCAGTCTGGCCTCGGCCTCGATCCGGTCCGCCTTTCTCAAGCGTCCCGCGTCGTTGATGTCGAAGCCGGGCGAGGTCGCGCCGACACCGACTCCCCACAGCCAGTGCACGGCGCTCTCTCGTTCGAATTCGAGACTTGCGCGGTAGCCAGACAGGGAGGTTCGGGTGGTGTCGTAATCCACGTAGTCCGCGTCCGGGCGCTGGAAGTAGTGCGCGCTGAATTCCTGTACTCGCTGGATGGCCTCGGGTGTTCCCGCGATGTAACTGCCCGTGGCCAAACCCCTGAGCTCGTACGTGCCGCCCGCGATGCGGAGGTTCCAATCCGCCTGTCCCGAGTAGGCCTCCCGGTTCATCTGGAAAAGAAGCTCGTCGCGCGTTCCCAGGTTACGACGCACCCCGGTTCCCGAGACTCCGACGGTCGAGCCTTCCGCGCCGAATTCCTGTTTCAGGCTGGCCACGGCCCAAACGGTGGAGGGCTGGACGCGGGCCTCGCCGAACGCATCGGTGTCGATGTCGTAGGTCCGGGCGCTCTCCTCCGCCGTTACGGCTCCGAGTGCGCCAACCGAAAGCCCGCCCGGCGTGCGGCCCGTGACCTTCCCGGCCGCCAGGATCGTCGTGTTGCGTGGATAGTCCACGAAGTCCGCGTCGACGCTGCCGCCTGGGCGCGCCCCGATGCGCCTCGAGTAGAACAGCCCTTCCGATTCCAGCAATTCCTTGCCTTCGACGAAGAAGGGGCGCCGCTCGGGGAAGAAGGTCGGGAAGGCGGAGAGATTGACCTCGGCCGGGTCCGCCTCGACCTGGCCGAAGTCGGGGTTGAACGTGGCGTCGAGAGTGAGGCTCGGCCCGATTCCCATCTTGAGGTCGGCGCCGGCGCGACCGTCGAATTCGTTGCGGCTGGAGAACGGATCCTCTGGCTCGAACAGACTGCTGCTGGTCGTCGTCAGGGCTCCGGCCACGTACGGAACCAGTTCCACGGGCCGCCGGGTCCGAACCCCCCCCAGTCCTTCGAGGTCGCCGAACCACGACGTCCAGCCGGCCTCATCTCTGGGTACCGCGATCCAGTAGATGTCCTCGTTCTTGCTGGGGATATACCGGTTGATGTTGACACCGAACGCGAGGGATTCCTCCTCGTTGAAGCGAAGTTGCGAGAACGGAATCTCGAGTTCGGCCGTCCACCCGAGCGAGTCGATGACCGCACCCGCGTCCCACAGCGGGTTCCAGCTGTAGTCACGCTCGCGAAAGTTGTTCGCGTCCTCCCCCGTGTACCAGTCCAGGCGGCTCCCGGCGGCCGTGACGGCGATGGAGTAGTACGTGCGGCGGTTCTGATAGCTGTCGATGTTGACGATGATTCGCTCGGAGTCTCCGCCGTCGTCCCGGCGTGCCAGGATCGCCCGAATCTGCGAGGGATCCTGAGAGTACATGCGCGCCCCTATGTACAGGGCGGTTTCCGTGAACACGAACGCGATCTCCGTCCGCTCCGTGGGCGGGGCCCCCGGATCGGGTTCCCGCTGCGTGAAGTCCGCGGTGAAGGCGGCCCGGTCCCACAGCGCCTCGTCCAACCGTCCATCCACGTCGACACCCTCGCCGGGCTCCAGCTTCATGGCGCCCAGGGTCTTGCTGACGCACGAGGGAAGGGTGCGCCGGCAGGGAACCCACTCCGGGATGGTGTCTTCCTGTGCGGAGGCGGCCGTTGGCATGCCGATGGTCAGGGCCATCGCCGCGACGAGCGTAGCTACCGCGCTGGAGAGCTTCGTGTGCAAGTGTACCTCGGCGGCTTCGCCCAGCCGCGCAGGGGGTTTCTGAATGACCAGGAGCCTTCCGGTGCGTCAGATCGCGCTGCTGGACGGCATGCCGTTGTCAGTGATGAATGACACGCGGCGCGAAGCGAACGTTCAGTCCGGAGCCGCCGCCACCCGCATCGCGGCCAGGCGATCCGGCGTGTCGCGGAAGAGCCAGGTCTCCTGGAGTCCCTCTCCGCCCAGCTCGAGCAGAGCGCCGTAATTCTCGGCCGCCGCCTCCGATTGGCCCAGCTCCTCGTGCGCCCTCCCTCTCAGATAGAGGGCGACCTGGCGCGGGAGCGGGACGTACCGGTTTCCGGCGCCCGTGGCTTCAGCCAGGGAGTCGATCAGCGGCAGTGCCTCCTCGGCACGGCCGGTCTGAATCAACGCCATGATCTCTTCGATCCCCCCGGTAATCCTCGCCGGCCGGGGAGCGCTGGCGATTTCCCGGGCCCGCTCGATGTGTTCGAGCGACGCCTCCGGGTTGCCCTCCCAGAACGAGATCATCCCGTCGGTGAGAGTCAAAAGGAGTTCCAGTCTCTGCTGGACAAACGCGGGCCCGCGCGAGGTTCGCGCCACCAGCGAATCCCTCCATGCCGGAAACTCGTCGGTCTTGTCCTGCATGCCATAGATGGCGATCAAGCCGAACAGGATTCCCAGGTTGAGAGAGTCGATCTCGTTGGCTTCGAAGAACGCACGCTCGGCCTCCGTGTAGGCCTCGGTGAGGCTCGCGAGTCCGCCCGCGTCGAGGAGCGCCGCGAGCCGGAGATCGTCACGCTCCAGGTTCAGGGCCAGGTCGGCGGCCCTGCGGCTGGCGGCCAGGCCCTCCCGATACCGGCCCTCACTCACATACGTGTCGCTCTCCAATCGCCGCACCCACACCGAGGCGTCGGGGTCGGACACGGACACGTATTCCGCCAGCGCTTCCCGGGCGCCTTCCGAGTCTCCTTCCTGCAGATACGATCGGACCAGGTGTTCGTAGGAGGCCAGGAAACCGGGCTCGACACGAAGTGCCTCCCGGAAGGCCTCCCGGGCATCCTCGTGACGTCCGATCATCTCGAGGATCTCGCCCCTCGAATCGAGCGGGTTGGCCTGGTCCGGCTCGAGCTCGAGATACCGCAAGCTGAGCGTGTCAGCCCCCACCGAGTCCCCACGTCGTCCGGCCAGGTAGGCCAGGTGATTGATGCCGGGCGCGTAGTACGGATCGAGCGTCACGGCCTCTTCGATCACGGTCCGCGCTTCGTCATCCCTGTCCGCCTGGTCGTAGAAGACTCCGAGCTGATAGCGGGCTTCCTTCTCGTCCGGATAGCGGTCGATCATCTCCAGGAGCAGCGAATCGGCGGTCTCGAAATCGCCCACCGTGTTGACCGCGAACATGGCCTCGATCATGTACCGGTCGCGATCCGTGGCCTTCGTCTTGTGGAGGTCCGCCTGTTGCAGGGCCAGCAAACGCTCCTCCTGCGTGTTGGACATCATGGCCCTGCGCAACCAGGCGATCGCGAATGTCGAGTCCAGTTCCACGGCAGTGCGGTAGTGGCTCAAGGCCTGCTCGTTCAGGAACCGGCGTTCGGCCAGCAGGCCTTCCTGGTATTCGCGGTAGGCGTCCAGGTTGCCCGTCGCGAGCTCGGTCAGCGGGGTCAGCTCGGTCGGTCGGAACGAGGCGCCCAGCATCTGGCCTGATAGGCGAGCCGATACGTCGTCCACCATCGCGAAGACGTCCGATCCACGCGCCTGCTCCGCGGCCGCGATCGTCCCATCTTCGAGGTTGATGAGCTGCACATCCACTCGGACGCTGTCCCCCACGGCCATGAACGATCCGCGCACCAGCGTTCGTGCGCCCGACTGGGCGGCGATCTGGAGAGCGAGATCGTCGGGGATGGCCTCGGTTTCCTCCCGCCCAGCCTGCCGCAGGAGGTCGAGCAGGCGTTGGGCGCTCACCACCCGCAGACCATCGAGCTGTGCCAGGTTGGTCGAGAGCATGTCGGCGAGCCCCGGCCCCAGCCAGTCGAGACTGTCAGCGCCGGTGCGATTGGTCAGTGGCAGCACCGCCACCGAGCCCTCGCCCAGGTCCGCCGCTATGACCCCTGCCGGAGCCAGGGTCGGAGAGCGGGGCTCCGGGCGGTCACGCGTGAGAATCACGCCCGACCCGATCAGTCCGACCAGGAGCAGGGTCCCCACCATGAGGCCCTCGGAGCGCGCTACATTCTGGCGCCCGCCCGCTCCGTGGTACCAGGAGATGATCAACGCGATCGGGAATCCCACGCCGATCAGGAGCAGACTGCAGTCGAGAACGACGCGCTCGATTCCGTAGTTCTCGACCACGAAGCCGATGAACTCGAGGCCCACCCAGCCGGCGCCGAGATAGAGTACGGCCGTGCGGAGCACGTGGCGCTCCTGCAGCTGCCGGATCAAGTCCTTCACGATTCCCCTCTCGAGGCTCGCGCCTCTTTCAGTCCAGCCAGGCGTTCCGCGGTATCCGCCATCCACGGGATCTGCCGGAGCCCGTCACCGGCCATACCATGGAGCCGCTCATAGCCGACGATCGCCTCATCCAGTGCCCCGGCGTCTTCCTGAGCCCTGGCAGTCCAGTAAATTCGATCCTGCTGAACGAAGGGCAGGACCCTCTGATCGCCGCGGATGACCTGGGGGCCCGCGATGCGTCGCGCCAGCGGGATCGCTTCCTCGGCGCGTCCGAGTTGGAGCAGAGCCTGCACCTGCTCACGGAACACGTACTGGAGCCGGAATCCTCCGCGGGCTCCTTCGAACACCTCAGTCGCCCTCTCCGGATCGCCGGCGTAATAGGCGACGAACGCGTCCGTGTAGCGGAGACCCTGCTCCGCGAATCCACGAAAGCCTTCTGGCACCTGTTCCATGTTGTCCGCGACGGCGTCACGTATGGTCCGCATTTCGTCTATTCGGCCCTGAAGGCCCAGTGCCGCAAAGCTGCCGAAGAAGGCCTCCTGGTTGTAGGCGTCCAGCTGCCGAGCGCCTTCGAACGCGACGCGCGCCCGATCGAATTCTCCGAGCGCCACGGCCAGAGAACCCGCGTCGAGCAAAGCGACCAGTTTGAGGCTCGGGCGCTCTTCGGTTTCCGCCAGCGCCGCGGCCCGCTCGTAGCTGTCGAGACCCTCGGCATACTGGCCTTCGAGGACGTAGGTGTCAGCCGAAAGCAGCCGGATCCAGACAGACGCGTCCGGATCTTCCACTCCGAGGAACTTGGCCAGTTCCGCCCGGGCGCCCCCGAAGTCTCCATCTCGAAAATACGAGCGAGCCAGGTGCTGATACCCGATGATGAAGCCCTCTTCCACCCGAATCGACTCGCGGAAGGCGTCCCGACCCTCCTCGGCTCGTCCGAGAATCTCCAGGATCTCGCCCCTGGTGTCGTACGGATTGGGCTGGTCAGGCTCGAGCCGCAGATAGCGCAGGCTGAGGCTGTCGGCGGCCAGGGTGTCGCCCGCGTACGCTGAGACGTACGAAAGCTCGTTGTATGCCGGAGCGTAGAACGGATCCAGCCGAAGGATCTCCTCGAGCACGCGTCGCCGGTCTTCCTGACGGTCCATCTGGCCATACAGGATCGCCAGCCAGGTCCGCGCTTCCTTGTCGTCCGGATACTTGGCGACGAGCTCGGTGAGCTTCTGTTCGGCGGGCTCGACGTCGAACCTCACGAAGCCGAGCATGGCCTCGATCATCAGTCGGTCCCGCTCCGAGGTTCCCTCGATGAACTGTTCCGCGCGGCCCAGCGCGCTCGATGCGTCCGCGAGGTTACCATCGCCCTGGAACTCGACGAGGCCCAGGCGCAGCCAGGCGACGGCGAACGTGGAGTCCAGTTCCACGGCCCGGCGGTAGTGCTCCTCGGCGGCACCGTACCGGAAGCGGCGCTCCGCCTGGACGCCCGCCCGGTATTCCTTAAAGGCGTCGAGGTTGCCGGTCGCCAGCCGGGCTACGGGCGTAAGCTCCGTCGGCTGGACCGCCCCACCGAGAATCTCGGGCGACAGGCGGGCGGAGAGCTCGTCCACCAGCGCGTATACGTCGTCGCCCCGGGCGCTCTCGCCGGCGATGACGGTTCCGTCGCGGAGATCGATGAGTCGGAGGTCCATGCGCAGGTTGGGGCCCGAGCCCGCGATCGATCCTCGCACCATGAGCCGGGCTCCCGACGCCTGCGCGATCTCGAGAGCGAGGTCATCCGGTATGCGCTCAGTCTCCTCCGCATTGGCCTGCCGCATGAGGTCGAGGAGTCGCTCGACGCCCACCACCCGGACTGACGTGATCTGAGCCAGGTTGGTCGTGAGCATGTCCGCGAGGCCAGTACCCAGCCAGTCCAGGCTGTCCGCCCCCGTATTGTTGGAAAGAGGCAGAATGGCAACGGATCCCTGACCCAGGTCCATGGTCGCGGCGGGGAGCAGAACGGCGGTGCGCTCCTGCTCCTCCGAGGCGCGATTCAGAAGCAGGACTGTCCCAACGACGGCCGCTAACGCCAGGACGCCGAGCATGGCGGCTTCCGCACGTTTGATCCGTTGGACGCCCGCCGCGCCGTGGTACCAGGCGAGGATCAGTGCGGCGGGGAGGCCGACCGTAAGCAGGTAGAGGACAACGTCGAGATAGCGCCTGTGGACGTCGTAATTCTGGATCGCGAAATCACCGACCTGCGCCACGATCCATGCACCGCCGATGTACAGAACGGCGGTACGAAACACGTGCCGCTCACGCAGTTGTCCGATCCAGTCCCGCTTCCGTTCTGTCATCAGTCTCCCGCAAACCCCGGTGACGGGCTGGGCCCACGCCCTGCAACGCAATCCTCCAAGCTAGGATACGGCTCGGGGACAGGCCAGTTTCAGAGCCTCCATACGAAGACCGCCGCTCCGGGAGGGGTACCCGAAGCGGCGGCCCGCTATTCGACCGTATCGCGCGGACGGGGTGTCCGGGCGAAATCACTACCGCATCAGCACCAGCGCACGCGCACGCGGTACTTGATGGTCTGCTCGCCTCGCGGCGGAATCTTCACGGTGAACTTGAACGTGTGAGCATCGAGCTTGGTGGCCCGGTGCGAGGACGACAGGATCTCCCAGTCAGCGCCGATCGGCTCGAACACCTCGACCTCGGCCTCTTCGTCCTTGTGGTTCCGGAGCTTGATCTCCCATTCGCTCTCGGTGACGCAGTCGGCGATGATATCGAAGTCCATCTGCCGGCGATCGCCGACCACGTCGAAGGCTTCGCCCATCTTGATGCGGACCGTCTCGTCGCGCGGCGTGTGATCGATCCGGTCCTCGCCGATGAACTGCTGCGCGCCGGATGCGTCACTCTTGTACACGCGCACGATCCCGGCCGGCAGCGGCATCCCGAGCCCGTTCTTCTCGCTGTTCTCGAAGTCCAGGAAGACGCCGACCTTCTGGTTCGACTCGACCTGTCCGTACGATCCGCGGAAGTAGTAGGCGGCGCCGTAGAAGATCAGCCGCTTCTTGATCCCGAAGTCCGATGCCTCGAGCAGCGTGACCTGCTTCTGCTCGTTGTTCAGCACGGTGGCCGGACGATTCAGCGTGTACAGGTGGTACTCGAAGAACGCTTCCTCGGCGAACGCCTCGTCCATGGACATTTCGGCTCTCATGAACGATTTGCGAGCCTGTCCGTAGGCTTCCGGTGCCGACACGCGCTGTACATCGCCGGCCACGAGCTTGAGCTGCGCGTTCTCGTAGCTCGCCCCGCTCTGGTTGGTGAGAGTGACCCAGCCCGTGATGTCCCCGCGCCGGTCGTTCTCGTCCACCACCATCACGTAGTCGGCCTTCCAGTTCAGATTGTGCGTGAGGTACGACGTCTCGACTCGCTGGCGGTTCGCCCCGCTGTCCAGCTTCCACAGCAGCGTGGGCCGGGCGATCAGGTTGTCCGGGACCTCCGGGAAGGCCAGGCGACCCGGGTAGTTGAACGTGATCTCGTCACCGATCTTGAGGATCGTCCCCTGGTTCACGGACAGGACCTCGGCCTCGACCATTTCGTCCCGGCCCAGGACCTCGTTCCAGCGGTACACCTTGACCGTCCGTCCGACGTACTTCTCGAGCAGCTTCTGAGGGCTCAGCAGGTCGTACTGGTAGTTCTGCTCCAGGACCGTCAGGCGTCCTCCGTCCAGGGCCCTGAGGTGCACGGTCTCCGGCTGGATGCTGGAGGCCACGTCACCGAACTCCAGCGACACCAGACCGCGAGCCAGGCTGAGATCGCGGATCTCGCGTACCAGGCCGAAGTTCTGATTGTACACCGTGATCATCAAGGCATTCGCGATCGCCCGCGGTGGACCGAAGGCGCGGGGCTTCCTGCGCGGGGGCCGTGCCGGGATTCGGCATGGATGCGGCGGCCACGTAGAAGAGTGCCACGACGAGGCCGGCTGCCAGCTTCCTGATCATCTCTGTATCCTCCGAGAGGGTGTGCTTTCGCTTTCCACCCTCGGATGACGATCAGGTCGGTGGATCTTGCACACCCCTCCGGCGGCCGGGCGGCTCGAGCGCCGCCAACGTCTTGAGATTCCGGGAGGCGCGGCTGAGCAAAAGGCCCACCATTCCGGCCACTCCGGCGAGTCCGAGGATGTCGTAGGGCGTAAACGGGACGCCCATCACGGCGAACCGCAGAGGGCCGAAGATTGCGGCCCCCGTGTTGAGGGCGATCAGCAGTACCCGGGCCTCCGTGGGGCCGAGTATGCCGTGTCCGAGCTTGAACTCGCCGAACACGTGCGTCTCGAGGTACACGTTCACCGACAGCAGCAAGTACCCGATCGCGATGGCGAGGCCCACGGACAGGAGCATGTACGGCGAGAATCCGAGCCCGAGCCCGATGGCCAGCGTCGAATAGGCGTCGGTGAGATGATCCAGGTAAAAGCCGTAACGTGGACGCTCGATCTTGCGATAGCGGGCCAGGGTGCCGTCCAGGCTGTCGCCGTACCACTGGACCACCAGCAGACCGCTGGCCACCCACAACCACGCAGGGTCCCGGTTGGTGAGCATATAGCAAACGGCGATGCCGGTGGAGGCCAGGAGGCCGATACCGGTGAGATGGTCGGGCATCACCCACGCGGGCAGGGCGGCCGCCAGCTTCGGCAGGGCCCAGCCCTCGAACCGGGCGAGCGCGAACCCGGCCAGCCGCTTGTGCTTGCCCTCGGCATCTGGACGCGGAGCGATCCGTGCGCCTCCGCCTTCGGCGCTCATGCGGGTTCGTCCCGGTCCAGCACGTACACGTTTCGCTGCGCCGTGGGCAGGAGAACCATGTTGAAGACGTTGACGTGCGGAGGGCGGGTGACGACGAAGAGCACGCAGTCGGCCACGTCATCGGCGGTCAGGGGGGCGAAACCCTGGTACACTCCCTCGGCCCGCTCGTCGTCCCCGTGAAACCGGACGCGCGAGAACTCGGTATGCACGAAGCCCGGGTCCACGCTGGACACGCGCACCCTCGTGCCGGCGACGTCCAGATTGGTGCCTTCGGTGAGAGCCTTTACGGCGAACTTCGAGGCGTTGTAGACGTTGCCTTTCGGGTACACCTGGTGACCGGCCGTGCTGCCGATGTTGACCACGTGGCCGGTGCCGCGCGCCACCATGTGAGGCAGGAGCTCCCGGGTGACGTTGAGCAGCCCCTTCACGTTGGTGTCGATCATCCGATCCCAGTCGGCGTAGTCACCTTCGTGAATCGAGTCGAACCCGCTGGCCAGGCCGGCGTTGTTGAGAAGAACGTCGGGCACCCGGCCTGATTCGACGAGCTCAGCGGCTTGGCGGATCACAAGATCACGATCGCGCACGTCCACCTGCCGGATCTCGACCTCGACGCCATCTCGATCGCGCAGCTCGCTGGCGAGGATCTCGAGACGGTCCAGGCGCCGCGCCCACAAGACAAGGTTGGCGCCGCTTTCCGCGAAGCGGCGGGCGCATGCCTCGCCGATACCGGCGCTGGCGCCGGTGACGAGGATCCAACGGCCTTCGAGCTTCTTCATGATCTGTCGGTGGTTGAAGAGGGGGTTCAGTAGCCGCAGCTACGCCAGAAGGCGAGAGCCACGAGCAGGAGAACCACGGCGACGGCGACGACAAGCGGTCGATTCTCCACAGGGCCGGACCTCCTGGGATCGAGTGGGCGCTGCCGGGAAGCGGCCCTCTGAAAGTGCTATCCGGCGCCCCGGATGGAAAGGTGGCGGAGGTGCCTGAGACTCTTTGTCGCAGATCGGGCTAAGGCGAGCACGTCGACAGACCGCGGCCCTGCCCATCGCGGGTATTTCACGTGCCACAGCGGTCCGATCCTTGCCCCCTTTGATAAGATTGACCGCGGCTTCTCGCGGCCACAGCTTCTCGCTCCCGGGCGAGAGGGAGCGACAGAAACGCCGACCGGACTTACATACACGATCCATCGACCATAGACGAGGGGATTTCCATGCCGACACGCCACAGATCCTGGGCCGAGCCCTGGAAAGTGAAGATGGTGGAACCCATCAAGATGACCACGCGTGATTTTCGCGAGCAGGCGCTCGAGGACGCGGGGTACAACACGTTCCTCCTGCGCAGCGAGGACGTATACATCGATCTGCTCACCGACTCCGGCACGAGCGCGATGAGCGACCGGCAGTGGGCCGGCATGATGCTGGGCGACGAGGCGTACGCGGGCAGCCGGAACTTCTACCACCTGGAGGAGACGGTACGGGATGTATACGGCTACCGGCACCTGATTCCCGACCCACCAGGGACGGGCCGCCGAGCACATGATCAGCCAGATCCTGATCACGGACGGCGACGTGGTGCCGGGCAACATGTACTTCACCACGACTCGACTGCACCAGGAGCTGGCCGGCGGCCGGTTCATCGACGTCATCATCGACGAGGCGCACGACCCTGAGGCGATGCACCCGTTCAAGGGCAACGTGGACCTCGACAAGTTCCAGGCCGTGATCGACGAGTACGGCGCCGATCACGTGCCGTACATCTGCATCGCGACATCGGTGAACATGTGTGGCGGTCAGCCGATCTCCCTCGGCAACCTGCGCGAGGTCTCCGAGCTGGCGCACCGCCACGGCATCCTGGTGGTGCACGACATGACCCGGGTGGCAGAGAACGCCCTTCTGATCAAGGAGCGTGAGGAAGGCTACGCGGACGTCCCGATGGCGGACATCGTGAGGCAGATCTGTGATCTCACGGACGTCGCCACGATGAGCTCGAAGAAGGATCACCTCGTGAACATCGGCGGCTTCCTCGCGGTCAACGACCCCGAGATCGCCGACAAGGCCCGCAACATGGTGGTGATCTACGAAGGCCTCCACACGTACGGCGGCATGGCGGGCCGGGACATGGAAGCGCTGGCGATCGGAATCCGCGAGAGCATCCAGCACGATCACATCCACGCGCGGGTCGGACAGGTGCACTACCTCGGCCACAAGATCGCCGATCAGGGAATTCCCATCGTGCAGCCGATTGGAACGCACGGGGTGTTTCTGGATGCCAAGCGCTTCCTGCCGCACCTGGACCAGGACCTGTTCCCGGCCCAGACGCTGGCGGCGGCCATCTACGCCGACTCGGGTGTTCGGTCGATGGAGCGCGGCAACGTGTCGGCCGGCCGCAACCCGGAGACGGGTCGAGAACCGGAGGCCGCACCTCGAACTGGTCCGCCTGACCATTCCACGGCGGGTCTACACCCAGGCCCACATGGACGTCGTGGCAGAGTCGGTGATGGAAGTGTGGGACGGTCGGGAAGCGATCAATGGACTCGAGTTCACGTACGAGCCGCGGTACCTGCGGTTCTTCCAGGCACGTTTCAAGCCGGTGGAGTAGCCGATGAGCTTTGTCACTCACCTCGAAGCAGCCATCGACGGAACGCGCCTGCCGCATGACCGGTTGCAGACCCTGCACGAAGGCCGGCCCCTGTGGGTGCGCTATGACCTCGAGGCGGTGGGCGCCGCGATGACCAAGGAGGCGGTGGCCCGCCGGGAGCCGACGATGTGGCGCTACCGGGAACTGCTTCCGATCTCGGACGTCACCAAGATCGCGTCGCTTGGCGAGGGCATGTCACCTTTACTCCGGTGCGAGAGGCTTGGCCAAGCCCTGGGTTTGAGCGATCTGTGGGTGAAGGACGAGTCGCAGCTTCCGACCGGCTCGTTCAAGAGCCGGGGGCTCTCGATGGCCGTCAGCCGCGCGAACGAGCTCGGCGTCACGCGGGTGGCGATTCCGACTGCTGGCAACGCCGGCGGCGCCATGGCGGCCTACGCGGCTCGAGTCGGCATGGAGGCATTCGTGTTCATGCCGGCCGACACCCCGATCGTGAACCAGTACGAGGCGGCCTACTACGGGGCCAGGGCCTTCCTTGTCGACGGCCTGATCACCGACTGCGGGGCCGTCGTGCGCGAGGGCACGCCCCACATGGACTGGTTCGACGTGTCGACGCTGAAGGAGCCCTACCGGATCGAGGGGAAGAAGACCATGGGGCTCGAACTGGCCGAGCAGTTCGAGTGGTCGCTGCCTGACGTGATCATGTATCCGACCGGCGGAGGAACAGGCCTGATCGGTATGTGGAAGGCGTTCGCCGAGCTCGGCGAGCTCGGGTGGCTCGCGGACGAGCGTCTTCCCCGCATGGTGTCGTGTCAGGCCGACGGGTGCGCGCCGATCAGCACGGCCTGGCAGCAGGGCAAGCGATTCGCCGATCCGTTTCCCAACGCTGCCACGTCCGCCAGCGGTCTGCGCGTTCCGACCGCGGTTGGCGACTTCATGATCATCGATGCGGTCAACGAGTCGGGCGGCCAGGCGCGCTCGTGCCCGGAGGAATCGCTGCTCCGGTGGGCTCGACGAGGCGCGGAACTCGAGGGGATCGCATTCGCTCCCGAGACCGGCGCCTGCCTGGGAGTTCTGGAGTCGCTCGTCGCCGAAGGGGCCATCGACCCGGACGAACGAGTGGTCGTGTTCAATACCGGTGCGGCACAGAAATACCTCGAGGTGATCGGCGACTCACCGCTGCCGCAACTGGCTGAACCGGTCGATTGGGGAGCACTGGCCGGGTAGCCCCTGCGCCGAAAGCCGCCGATTCACGCCGCCGGTTTGATCAATGGCCAGATCTGGACGTGCTCGACGTCCAGGTCGTCGCTGAACCGACCCAGCACGTAGTCGTCTCCGATCTCCAAAGGGCGGAAGCGGTCCGGGAAAGCCACGTCCCCGAGCCACGCGCCATCGGCGCTGAACACGGACCAGGTGCGCTCGGGGGCTCCGGGGACCTCGAACAACTGGACCCATAGATTGCCGGCCCGATCCACCTGGAGGGCCTCATACGCGGGAAGGGTCGGCGGCAGGGGAGCGCTCTCCCAGCGACGGCGAATCTGCCGACGCTGGTCGTCGTCTGCGTCCTCCAGTTCCTCCGCCATGGCCCGCTGGACCAGGGCGTCGTCCACGACGACCGGATCGAACCGTCGGCGCACCAGGGCTATCAGGCGCCCGTCAACGGAGTAGCGACGGATCTCGAAGTGGTCCGTGTCGCCTACCCAGACTCCGGACGCCCCGCCTGAGATCCGAGTGGATCTGCCGAACGCGGTCGAGGAAATCATGATGCTGAATCCGCCCTCGACCTCGCCGGACTGGAGCACCACCGTCTCGTCCCCCGGAAAGAGACCGAGTTCGTGTACGGTGTCTCCGGAGGCCGAAAGTACCTGCACGCTGAGCGTGTCTCGGCTGACTTCCCCCTCGGCGGGCGGTCCGCCGTCGCGGTCGAAGGCCCGCCAGGTGTAAACGGCCTTCCCGTCGGGCAGCAACGATTCGACGAACGCAAAGCCCGATTCGCTCGGCCCCTCCAGGGGGCGGGCCTCGAGAAAGGTCCCGTCAGCGGCGAAGCGCGAGAACCGGCGCTGCCGAAAGTCGTAGGTGAGGAGCGTATCGCCGGGGCCGGAAGCCAGCCGCATCAGGCCGACGAATTCCCCGGGGCCCTCGCCCTCGCGGCCGACGGTCCAGAGGTGCGATCCGCCCGCCGTGAAGCGTCTCAAATCATGGCTTCCGAGGCTGCCGAGCACGAAGCTTCCATCCGAGAGCCGCGTGCCCGCGACTACTCGAAAGAACTGTGTCTCGTCGGGCCCGTCGAGGCGTCCGATGTCCAGAACGGGGGCCTCGCCCAGGCGCCAGCCGGATTCACCGCTCCACGCCGGGCCGGCGCTCTCGACGATCTGGATTCCGGCGCTGTCGCGAACGGAACTCGAGGGCTCGACCGCGCGTGGCTTCTCGCCGCATGCCGAGACCAGAAGAATCAGCACCGGGGCGATCTTCACGACCGGGAATTTCGAGCCCACCTCAACCTCCATCTCGGGTCCAGGTTGGGCCTTTGCGACCCCTCCGGCTGGGCAATAGTGACCCCATTTCCGCGCCCTCGGCCACAGCGTCAGTCCAGGGCCTCGAACCGTGGGTTCACCGCGTTGTTGTAGATCGAGCCGAACCGGTAGCTGAGACCGAAGGAAAAGCCGTACCGAAAATCGGTACCGAGCTCCCGCTGGCGCAGCAGGATCTCCTCGTCGGTCGCCTCGCCGGCCCGCAGGTTGATCTGGTCTTTCACCCGGGCGAACCGGCCACTCACGTTGAAGTCCAGCCCCCGAAACAGCCGCACGCTGAGGAACCCGAACAACTCGATCCGATGCATTCTCGAGGTCGTCCAGGTACTGGAACGCTTCGAGTCCCACTGTCGCGTCGCCCCAGGGCTGGTCCATCGACAGGCCCGCGAACAGACTGTGCGCCGGCCGGGTCTCCTCCTCCTTCTGGAAGATCGTGAGCTCAACGTAGTCTGCGTACTGGACCCCGACCGCGTACAGGAACGTGAGCTGCCTCCGGGTGGACTCCACGTAGGGCCAAACGCTGAACTCGAGAGCTGGCGCGACCCAAAAGCGAAGATCGTAGTTCCCATACAACGAATGTGCGCCGTTCACCTCTCCGCCAGCCGACCAGTGATTGCCCAGGCTCCACACCTGGAGAACCGACGCCCCGTAGTCGCGCCGCAGCGAGTTGGTCGTCGTGCCGTCACTGAGCTCGAACGAACTCTCGGCGTAACGACCGTAGGTCCAGATCTCGGTTTTGAGATCCTCGGTAGTGCGGTTCGCCGAGATGGACCCGGAGATGGAGTAGTCGTTCGTGCGTTCCTCGCCTCCCAGCGATCCGCTCGTCCGCAGCCGGAAGATCCACGAGTTCCACGAATCCTCGGCCTCCACTGCCTCCACGACCGCATGGTCCGGAGCCGTCCACGTCACCTCGATGCGGGACGCCAGCGGAGTTCTCGCGACGTAGGCGATGAGGCCCAATTCGATGGTGCGGGTGAGCTGCTCGCGTTCCTCGGCGTCGGTGTCCGTGGGGCTCGAGACTTGCAGCAGCGTGTCACTGACCGAGGCCATGTCTTCGAGGCCGATGAAGGCCAGCGTGTTCTCGCGTCCTCCGGCTCCCGTCCGCTGCGATGTAATCAGCAGATGGACCTGCGCGTCCTGCCGGTCGCGGACCCAGGACACGTAGGGGATCTCCTGCCGGATGTAATCGAAGTCGCAGCGGGTTCGGCAGTCGAGAAAGACCCGGACGGTTTCACCGTTTGTCCACGTTTCCTGGTCCGCCGCCGCACCCGGTTCCTGGGCTATCGCAAGCGAAGCCTGCAGGAGGAGCGCCGACAACACCAAAGTGCGTATCTTCATTCCGACCCGGGTTGAAACGGTTGTCAGATCCGCCGGGAGTCGACGGTCGTTGGAGAAGCTCCCGCCCTGACCTCAGCAACAAGCATACCCTCCCGGACGTTGAGTTGGAATCGATCCGGGAATCGACAGGAGCACGAAACTACCATGGAATACAGGCTCGCCATCATCGGGTTTGGCAACGTCGGTCAGGGGTTCGCGGAGATCCTCCGCGACCATGGGCCGAGGCTGCTGGAACAATTCGGGGTCCGGTTTCGGATCGTCGGCGTGAGCGACAATCTGAAGGGCAGCATCCACGATCCGGCCGGGTTCGATCCGGCCGACCTGCTCGACGCCGTTCGGCTGTCGGGGAACCTGGGCGGTGTGGACGCCGCGGACCGAGGCTGGGATGGCGCCGAGATGGCTGCGCGAAGCTCGGCGGATGTGGTGGTCGAACTGAGCTACACGGACCTGGAGACGGGAGAGCCGGCCACCACGCATATCAAGGCTGCGCTGGACGCCGGCAAGCACGTGGTCACCACCAACAAGGGGCCGGTGGCCCTCCACTATGCCGAGCTCGCCGGGATGGCCCGCGAGCGCGGACTCGAGATCGGGGTCGAGGGCACGGTGATGAGCGGAACGCCGGCCGTGCTCAACGGGATGAACCTGCTGCGGGCGGCCGGGATCAAGCGGGTGCAGGGCATCCTGAACGGTACCTGCAACTACATCCTGACCCGCATGGAACAGGGGTCCACCTACGAGGATGCCCTTCAGGAGGCCCAGGACAACGGCTATGCCGAAGCGGACCCCACGGGAGACGTCGAGGGATTCGATGCGGCCGGAAAAGTCGTCATCCTGGCCAACCTTCTCATGGGGGTTCCCATCGGAATGGACGATGTGGACCGGACCGGAATATCCGGACTCACGCCGGCCGACATCACGGCCGCGCAGGACGCCGGAGAGCGGTGGAAGCTGATCGGCACGCTGGAGCCGGCCGACGGCGGTGTCACGGCGTCGGTCAAGCCCGAGCGCGTGTCCCTGTCTCATCCCCTGGCGTCCGTGGGCGGAGCGACCAACGCTGTCACATATTCCACCGAGTTGCTCGGAGACGTGACCCTGATCGGTCCCGGCGCCGGGCGCCTCGAAACCGGCTACTCGGTGCTGGTGGACCTGCTCGAGATACATCGGACGAGCGTCTAGAGAGAGAGGATCCATGACGGTCATGACCGCGAATGGCGTGCAGGCGTACGTCGAGAAGGCACAGAAGTACATGTCTGAACGGCGGGCGCACCGCGACAGGGTGCGCAACCTCCGGTTCGACACGATCGCCGTGCACGGCATGTACAGTGCCGAAGAAGCGTTTTCCGGCGGACAGGGCGGCATCATCGAACCGATCTTCCCCTCCACGTCCCAGGCGTACCGGGACAGCGACGAAATGGAGGCGGCTCTCTCCTACCAGATCCCGACCTGGTGCTACTCGAGAATCCACAATCCGACGGTCTTCTATCTGGAAGAGACGCTGGCTCTGCTCGAGTCGTACGGCTGCGAGTGCGACGCGACCGGCCTGTGCACGTCGTCCGGGATGGCGGCGATCAAGCAGGCCATCGAGCCACTCCTGGCCAAACAGGACGCCGGGGCGGAGAACATCAACTTCGTGTCCGCGGCCCAGACCTACGGTGGGACCTTCCAGCTGTTCAACGTCCGAATGGCCGAGCGCGGAGCCCAGGTTCGGTGGGTGTGCGAGCCGTGGAAACTCGAATTGTGGGAGCCCCTGATCGACGAGGGAACCCGGTTCCTGTACGCCGAGATACCGTCGAATCCTCAGCAGGCTTTCGCGGATATCCGCGCCGTGGCCGATCTGGCTCACAGCCACGGGATTCCGCTGATCGTTGACGCGACGATCGCCACGCCCGCTCTCATGCGCCCCCTGGAGCACGGCGCGGACATCGTGGTCCACTCGCTCTCGAAGACGGCGGCGGCAGGTGGCTGCACCATCTCCGGCGCGGTCATCGCCCGGCACGACATGGTATCCAGGCACCTGGAGGATGAAGTGAAGGCGGACTACGGCCTGTGGCTCAAGCTGTGGCCGTTCCGGGACTCGGGACCGAGCATGTCGCCGACGACGGCCCACACCATTCTCGGCGAGGTGCGGACGCTGCGCCTGAAGATGGAGCAGATGTCGAGGAATACGATGACGGTCGCCCACTTCCTGGCGGACCATCCCAAGGTGGAGCGTGTGGACTACCTCGGTCTGGAGAGTCATCCCCTCCACGACCTTGCCGGCCGGTACATGCGGGTCGTGGACGATGGGAGTCCCTCGTTCGGCCACCTGATGTCGTTCAACGTCCTCGGTTCGGCTCAGGACACGCGCGTGTTCTTCGACGGTCTGCAAAGAACATGGCGGGCCACAGACCTCGGGCGAATCAAGACCGTGGCCACGATCCCCGCCATATCGACGCATCAGCAGCAGGGCGAAGAAGGCAGGTGCCTCGCCGGGATTCCGGACAACATGGTGCGCCTGTGCGTGGGCGCCGAACACCCTGACGACACGATCGCGGACCTGGACCAGGCCCTGGCCCGGTTGTGACCCGCAGAAACCCGATTCCGAGCACCGGAGGATGACATGAAGATGCTCCTCGGTCACGAATGGGTCGATCGCGACGACACCATTGACGTGCGCGATCCGTTCGATGACTCGATCATAGATACCGTCCCCGCGGCCAACCACGCCGACGTGGAGACGGCACTGGCGACCGCAGCGGCCGCGTCGCGAGACGGCCGCGCCGAATGACGACTTTCGAGCGCTCGCAGGTGTTACGCGGGACCGCAGCGATCATCGCCGACCACCTGGAGGACTTCGCCCGGACGATCGCCCGCGAAGGCTCGAAGACGATCAACGAGGCGCGGGGCGAGGCCCGTCGCTGCGTGAACACCCTGACCATCGCCGCCGAAGAGGCGAAGCGCCTGCAGGGCGAGACGATCCCCTTCGATTCGTTTCCCGGAGGCGAGGCACGCCGAGGTTACTACGAGCGGGTTCCTATCGGCGTTGTGCTGGCGATCACGCCGTTCAACGATCCCCTGAACCTGGTGGCCCACAAGCTCGGCCCCGCGATCGCCGGCGGGAACGCGGTCATCCTGAAGCCGGCCACGGTGACGCCGCTATCCGCGATCAAGCTGACCGAGGCGTTCATGAAGGCCGGTCTTCCGAGCGGCGTGCTGCAGTGCATCACGGGCTACGGAGCGGTGCTTGGCGATGCGCTGGTCGAGGACCCGCGCGTGCGCATGGTCTCGTTCACCGGTGGCGTCGAAGCGGGCGAGCGCATCATGTCGCGGGTCGGTCTCAAGAAGATCGGCATGGAGCTCGGCTCCAACTCCCCGGTGATCGTGTGGAAGGACGCGGACCTGGACTGGGCGGTGGAGACCTGCGTATCGGGAGCGTTCTGGGCCGCCGGCCAGAACTGCATCGGCGTGCAGCGCATCTACATCCACCGGGACGTCTACGACCGGTTCCGGGACGACTTCGTGGCACGGGCCGCGGCCTACAGGACGGGCGACAAGCTCGACGAGGCCACGAACATGGGTCCGATGATCAACGAGGGCGAAGCCAAGCGGGTGGAGCGCTGGGTCCAGGAAGCGGTCGAGAAGGGAGCCAATCTTCTCACGGGGGGCACGCGCGACGGCGCACTGGTTCCGCCCACCGTGCTCGAGAACGTGCCGCCGGACGCCACCATTCATTACGAGGAGGTCTTCGGGCCCGCGGTGAATCTGTATCCCGTGGACGACCTGGATGAGGCGATCGCCGAGGCCAACAGCGCCAACTACGGGCTGCATGCGGCCGGCTTCTCCAACGACGTCACGGTGTGCCACCGCATGGCCGCTGGCCTGGACTGCGGAAGCGTCATCCTCAACGATTCGACCGACTACCGGCTGGATTCCATGCCGTTCGGGGGGGTCAAGAACTCGGGTCTCGGTCGTGAAGGCCTCAAGTTCTCCCTGCAGGAGATGACCGAGCCCAAGGTGATATGCTGGTACTTGCCCGGCGTTTGAGGCGAATAGGGCAAGCCGCATTTCTGGGCGCCGCCGGCCTTACGGTCGGCGGCCTCTCGGCGGCTCCCGTCCTGGCCCAGGAGGACACGGTCGCCGTGGCCCGGTTGTCGTTCGCGGCGTACTTCGATTTCTGAACCCCCTTCAGACGCCCGCTTCCTCACCCGTCATCGCCTTCTCGAACGCCTGCTCGAGGTCCTTCTCCAGGTCGTCGTAGTCCTCGCACCCGACGGCGATTCGCACCAGGTCGTCCGTGATCCCGGCCTTGCGGCGTTCTTCGGGGGACACGCCCGCGTGGGTCATGGAGGCGGGATGCTCGATCAGGGTCTCGATGCCGCCGAGGCTCACGGCCAGGGTCGCCAGCTCGACGCTGTTGATGAAACGGCGACCGGCCTCCAGTCCCCCTCGAACACCGAAGCAAACGATGGCCCCCGGCCCCCGCATCTGCTGCCTCATCAGGTCGTGCTGCGGGTGGTCCACCAGGCCGGGGTAGTTGACCCACTTCACGGCGGCGTGGCGCTGCAGGTAGTAGGCGAGGGCCCGGGCGTTGGCCTGCGCCCGCTCCATGCGAAGGCCGAGCGTCTTCAACCCGCGAAGCACCAGCCAGGCCTGATGCGGATCCATGGTCCCGCCGAGGTTCACGTGCACGGAGCGCAATCTCTCCAGCACGTCTTCCTGTCGCGCAACGATGATCCCCGCCACCACGTCGGTGTGGCCGTTGATGAACTTCGTCATGCTGTGGATCACGACGTCGGCGCCGAGCTGCAGCGGGTTCTGCAGGAACGGGGAGGCGAACGTGTTGTCCACGGCGAGGATGGCCCCGGCATGGTGGGCGATGTCGGCGCAGCGAGCGATGTCCGTGAGCTTCAGGGTCGGATTCGCCGGGCTCTCGATGAAGACCAGCTTCGTGTTGGGGCGCAGGGCACGGGCCACATTGTCCGGATGGGACGAATCGACGAAGGTCACCTGAACCCCGAACCGCGCGTACTCCGTCTCCAGGATCGTCCTCGTCGGCCCGTATACGCAGTCCGTGACGATGGCGTGGGAGTCCTGGGACAGGAAGGTCAGGTAGACGGTGTTGATCGCCGCCATCCCGCTGGCCGCTCCGAGTGCTCCATACCCGTGCTCGAGAAGGGCGATATTGCGCTCGAGGGCTGCCACGGTTGGATTTCCGAGGCGCGTGTACTTGTAGCCGGGCGCCCCGCCGAACCGCTCCGCGCCCTGTTCCGCGTCCGCGAACGCGAACGTGGAAGACTGGTAAATCGGCGTGCTGACAGCCCCCGTTTCCGGGTCCGTCTGCTGCCCGCCGTGAATGATCCTGGTGTGAGGTCCCGCTCGCCTGACGTCGTCCATCGCGCTGTCCTCGGAAGTGCGTTCCGTGTCTGGACTGCGTCAGTACTGCAAAACCTTTGCCGAACTCGTCGGCCGCGGAAGGGTGGCATCCGGTCGCGTCCGCTCCCGGACCGGGATACAATATTCGGGCGCCTCACCTGGCGCGCGACTGCGGACGGAACAAGCGACATCTGACGGAGGCGACCGCGCTCTCGGGCGCTGACGCCTTCGGCCCTTCTACCGGGAGGCGGAGTTGGACGAGCATACCGCTCCGACCAAGCTCACCGGCCGTACGGGCACCTACCCAGAGTTCACGTGGGCGGGCGTCCTGGTGGGCTACGGCATCGGAATCCTCATCGCCGTCAGTATCGGATACCTGAGCCTCAAGCTCGGTTTCTCGATCGAAGGCTCCGAGCTGGCGGCCATTCTCGGCTTCGGGATCCTGCGCGGCATCATGCGCCGCAACAGCATCATCGAGAACAACATCCAGCAGACCCTGGCCAGTGCCGTGAACGGCGCCTCGGCCGGGATGATGTTCTCGGTACCGGCGCTGTTCATCCTGGGGATCACGGACTTCAACTATCCTCTGCTGGTCCTGGGCTGCATAGCCGGTGGAATCCTCGGCATCGCCTTCATCATTCCGCTGCGCAAGCAGATGATCGACTACAACCGGCTGGCGTTCCCGGGCGGGATCGCCACGGCGGCCGTCCTCAAGTCGCCTGGGGCCGGGATCCACAAGGCATGGTTGCTGATGGGCGGAGCCCTGGTGGCAGCTGTGGCCCACCTCATCAGCCTCAAGACCGGCGTCGAGAACTACGATCTCGGCATCGTGCTCGGGCTCCCCGAGTACATGAACGGGATCTGGTACCTGTCCCTGCTGACCGTGGGGGTCGCCTTCCTGGCCGGTAAGGGCGGCTTCTTCTTCATCGTCGGCGGCTACGTGTGCTACTGGTTCCTGGCGCCGATCATGAGCGCCACGGGAATCCTGCCAGACGCCGCCACGCTGCAGGCCTCGGGCATGGGGATCGCCGACTACCTGCGTCTCAACCTGTTCCGGCCGACCGGCATCGGCATGCTGATCGGCGGGGCGCTGATGGGAATCGTGCTCGCGCTCCCGCTGGTGGTCAGCGCGATTCGAAGTATGCGGGACGCGGCGAAATCCCGCTCCGAGATCTCGCAGGACGAGCTCCCGATACAGATTCTGTACATGGGGGTGGCGGCCGCTTTCGTGGTCCTGGCGATCATCTCCTGGACCTCGGTGGCCGAAGTGGGCCTGGTTCGTGGACTCACCATGGCGTTGCTCGGAACCCTGTGGATCTGGGTGGCCGGCGTGGTCCTCTCGGAGTGCATCGGCCGGACCAACTGGTCACCGCTTTCGGGAATGACGCTGATCGGCGTGACGCTCATGATCCTGGTCACGAGCGGGATCGGAGACCGCGCGTCGATCGTCGCTTCGGTGACCGTAGGCGCCGCCATGTGCGTTGCGATGGCGCAGGCCACGGACCTGATGCTCGATCTCAAGACGGGCTACCTGGTGGGCGCGATTCCGAAGCAGCAGCAGAAGGCGCAGCTGCTCGGAACGTGGATCGGGCCGATCATCATCATGGGCTTGATCATCGTGCTTCACCAGGCGTATACGCTGGGCAGCGACGCGCTACCGGCGCCGCAGGGACAGGCGCTCGCCAGCGTGATCGAGGGGATCCTCGGCGGGGACGTGCCGCGCGACAAATACATGGCGGGGGCAGGGCTCGGGGCCCTGCTCAGCGCGAGCGGGATCGGCGGCCTCGGGGTCCTCGTCGGGCTCGGCTTCTACCTGCCGTTCAACATCGTCCTCACGTACACGATCGGAACCCTGCTTCGCGTGTTCTCCGACTGGAAGCTCGGGAAGCTGTGGAGCGAGGACGTGGGCATTCCGATCGCCGCCGGCCTGATCGTCGG
Source organism: uncultured Gemmatimonadales bacterium (assembly GCA_963807645.1). Lineage (GTDB taxonomy): Bacteria > Gemmatimonadota > Gemmatimonadetes > Palauibacterales > Palauibacteraceae > Benthicola. The sequence goes on along the minus strand of CAWECO010000001.1, from coordinate 11,728 downwards.
AGAGGCGTTGATCGGAGTGGTTTACTCGCTGTTCATCGTGTTCGGGTGAGGAGGGCGACATGAGTGTGAGATATTTCGGATACCTGCTCATCACGGTCGGCTTCCTCGGCGGTTCGCTCGAGGTCGTCAAACAGGTGGAGGGCGTAAATACCTCGGCATTCCTCGTCTGGCTGGCGATCGGGATCGTGGGAGTGATCGTGGCGCAGCGGGCCCGCAAGGCGGAGGCGACGGACGTGGAAGTCATCACGACCAACGTCCGGGCGATCGAGTCGAGCCTGCAGGTCCTTACGGCCGAGGCGAAGAAGCTGAACGCCGAGAAGTCGGGCATCAACGTCTACGATCTGCGGCACCGGATCGACGCCGCGTTCATGGCCGACCTGGTCAAGTTCGTGGACGCTCGTGAGAGCATCGCTCACAGCTACGGACTGAAAGCCTATGCGGAAGTGATGAACCGGTTTGCCGCCGGGGAAAGAGCCCTCAACCGGGTCTGGTCCGCCTCGACCGACGGCTATATGGACGAGACGTCCAACTACCTGGAGAAGGCGGCGACGCACTTCGAAGACGCGCTGGTCACGTTTCAGACCATCAAGGCGACAGGCGGGCTGACCATGCAGGAGCCCCGGGCGACGGTCTGATCGCCCGGGTCGCCCGCTACGCGCCCAACTTGTCCGGGTTGAGCTCCTCGAGCTCGGGCAGGACGAACGTGCCGTCCTTCCGGATCAGCACGTCGTCGAACCACACCTCGCCTCCGCCGTACTCGGGTCTCTGGATCAGGACCAGGTCCCAGTGGATCTGGCTCCGGTTTCCGTTGAAGGCCGTATCGTAGGCGTTCCCGGGCGTGAGGTGCAGGCTGCCCGCGATCTTCTCGTCGAACAGGATGTCCTTCATCGGCTCCAGGATGTGTGGGTGGAAGCCGAGCGAGAACTCCCCGATGTAACGTGAGCCCTCGTCCGAGTCGAGTACCTCGTTCAGGTGCTCCGTCGTCCGTGCTGCGGGCCTCGACGATCTTACCCTGCTCGAATCGGAAGAACACGTCCTCGTGGGTCACGCCCTGGTAGATCGTCGGCGTGTTGTACTGGATCGTCCCCTCGATGCTGTCCTTCACCGGGGCCGTGAAGACCTCGCCGTCCGGGATGTTGCGCTTGCCGTCGCAGGGCATGGCGGGGATGCCCGCGATGCTGAACCGCAGATCCGTGCCCGGGCCCTTGATATGGACTCGGTCGGTGGCTTCCATCAGCGCGCGCAGGGGCTGCAGCGCCTCCGACATCCGCTCGTAGTCCATCGTGCAGACGCGGAAGTAGAAGTCCTCGAAGTCCTCGGTCGAGCGCTCGGCCAGCTGAGCCATGGAAGGGTTCGGCCACCGCAACACGACCCACCGGGTGTCCGAGACCCGGATGTCCATGTGGACTCGCTTCCAGATATAGCGCTCATACAGCTTCTGCTGCTGCTGCGGGACGTCGGAGAGCTCGGAGACGTTGGGAGCGCCGCGCACGCCGATGTAGGCGTCGACCCCTCTCATGTACGTTTCCTCCGACGCGGCCATCAGGTCGAGCTGGGCTTCCGTGGCGCCGAGCAGGAGCCTGCGAAGCACCTCCTTGCTCTTCAGGAGCACGTTGGGCACGACTCCGGCCTCGTGCGCCACGCGGACGAGCTCCTTCGTGAAAGCGGCCGGCGTGTCGATCGCCTCGATCAGCACCTTTTCGCCCGCCTGGAGCTCGCAGGAATAGTGAATCAGGGTTTCGGCCAGCTTCGTGAATCGGGGATCGGTCATCGTCTCGTCGCTCGGTTCTATGCGGTTGGACTCGGCCGTCGGCGGGGGCAGGACGACGCTCGAGAGTCGGAAGATTGTGCGGGTTCAGGCGCGGTGGGGCAATGGGCCGTCCGGACTCCCGGCGCGGCCTGGCCGGCTCAGTCCGTCCGGCTGCTCTATGCGGTGGGCTCTTCCCTCACGGCGTGCCGGGGAAGAAGAAGTCCGCGATGGTCTCGCCGATGTCGACGCCGTTGGCGTTATCGGATTCAGTGAGCCACCAGTGACCCGTACCATCGATCACATCGAGGCGCACCGGGCCCTTCCCTGCGCACCCGTCCCACCGCTGGGCGTGCACGGTCGGAAGTCCGATCGCGTCCGGTTGGATAATCCCACTCGACGGGCGTGCCTTCGCACCGGCCATGGGTGCGCCACAGATTCGCGAGCTCCGCGATGGACATCGTGTTGGGCCCTCCATCGATGGGGGCCACGAAGTCCTGGAGCGCGTGGACGATCAACACCGTGGGTCGTGGACTCGAGCAGAAACCATCGAAGTCATCCCGGGCCCCGGCCGCGACCGGAGCGATGCCTCGCACCGGCGAGTTCGGCGTGCAACCCAGGTAGTTGATGAAGAATCCGCCCATCGAGAACCCGGTGGCGTACACGCTGTCCGGATGGACGGCGTAGGTCTCGCTCGTCCATCGGATGATCTCACGCGCGAAGTCGATTTCCTCGAAGCCGTCCCGTCCGTCGTTCTCGCACCCGGGGCAGGGGATCGGGAAGAAACCGTCCGACGCGTCCGGATAGATGACCGCGAAGTCGTGCGCGTTGGCGATCCAGTCCAGCCCCGTCACCTGCCGCATGAGTTCCGCGTGCATGCCGGAGCCATGATACGCGAGGAGCAGCGGAACCCGCCGCTCGTGATCGTAGCTCGTCGGCAGGTGGCCGATGAACGATCGTTCCCGTCCGGCGAAAGTGATGGTCTCGGCGAACTCACGGCGGCCGTCCCATTCGGGCAGTTCGGGCAGCTCTCCGCCACCGGGATCGGATGGGCCGTCATCGGAGCAGCCTGCGATGAGCAGGACGCACAACCCCAGGGCGAAAGCCGAAAAGCGGGTATTTCGAGCCATGGTCCGTGATACAGGCGTGTCGCGGGTTGGTTTCCCCTCTCGCCCGGCGCCCTCGCAATCGGTGGCGATGTCCCGGTCTCCTGAACATCTTGCATCGGTGTACGATCGGCCGGACTCACCCATCACGCCGAGAATCCGATGAGCTCGTCCCGCTTTGCAGCCTTCGCAGCCACGCTGGCCGTTGTGGCGTCGGCCCTCATGCCTCGTGCCGGCCTCGCCCAGGAGGAAACCTTGCGAAAGAAGGTGCTCCTCATCGGCCTGGACGGCGTGCGGGTGGACATCATGGCCATGGTCGAGACGCCCGTGATCGACTCGCTGGCGGCAGCCGGGTTCTTTTCGGACGAGGCGAAGACCCGTGTGCGGACCGTGAGCGGTCCGGGATGGTCGAGCATGACCATCGGCGCGCGGACCGACAAGCACCGGGTGGACAGCAACAACTTCGAAGGCAACGACTACGCGACGTACCCCGATTTCCTGACCCGGATCGAACGCGAGCGACCGGAGCTCAACACATTCGCGGTGACGGACTGGCCGCCACTGGGGACGCCCGACTCCGGCGGCCCCCTGTTCGGTGACGAAATCGACGTGAAGATCACGTTCGATGGCGAGGCCGACGGCTACCGATACGCGGACTCGCTCAGCGTCGAGACGGCGGTCCGCGAGCTGCGTGATACGGAGGTGGACGCGGCGTTCATCTACCTGGGCGACATCGACGTGGTGGCCCACGAAACGAACTCACGCTCGCCGCAGTACAAGGCGGCTATCGAGTGGGCGGACAGCCGCGTGGGCATCCTGCTGCGAGGCTCTCCGGGAGCGGCCGACGTACGACCAGGAGGACTGGCTCATCCTGATGAGCACGGACCACGGTCGTAATGATGCCGGTGGTCACGGCGGGAACTCTCCGTCCGAGACCACGATCTTCTTCCTGGCCAGCGGCCCGTCCGTGGAGCCGGGAACCACCGATTGTCCGCCCGAGCTCGTGGACGTGGCCGTAACGGCCCTCGCGCACATGCGCCTCGGGCCCGACCCCGCCTGGAACCTGGATGGCCAGGTTCGTGGCCTCAAGAAGTAGCGGGTACGGGCTCAGACGCGGGGCGAATCCAATCTGGCGAGGAGAGGCTCGGTGACCCGACTGCGAACTGTGATGGCCGTCGCCGCGCTCGTCGCGCTGGGAGCCCTGGCCCTCCGCTTCGCGCCGCGCGCCGGTTCTGGCCCGCCGGGCAGTGAACGCGTCGGGATGGCGATCCTCCTGCTGCTCCTGCCCCTCGCGTGGGCAGCGGTGGGCCTGGTTCTGCGGCGAGCCGCGGGACGGTGGATCGGCCTGTCGGTCGGCGTCGCGGTGCTGCCCTGGGCGACGGCATTCGCGATCGGACCGAGCTATGGGGCTCCGACATGGCCGGCCTGGGTGGCTTTGGCGGCTTCCCTCACCCTGCTCCTGACCCTGACGGGGCGGCGGATGTTCGACGCGCACGAGGGACGACTGGACGTCGACTGGAGCGGCCCTCGAATGGGGATCCTTCGCTGGACCATCATCTTCAACGCGGCCTCGGCCCTGGCGCTCTACCTGTTCGTGATGGCCTACGACGCCGACCTGGGAGGCTTCGTAACGGTAGGCATCTGGCTCCTGCTGGGGCTCCTGCTCGGGGTGTGGCTGCTGGCTCACCAGAAGACCTTCGGCCTGCTGATCCTGGCGGCGTGCTGCGTGGCCTTCCTTCCCCTTGGGACTTTGTTCCTGCAGCGAGAGGCCCACTCTCCTGAAGAAGCGTGGCTGCTGGTCGCCGTCTTCCTGCCCGGCGTCCTGATGGGGTGGGCCAGCCTGATCGCGTTCGGCCGGCCCATGCTGCGGTTCCTGCGTTCCGGGGAATGACGCCGGGACGGCCCTTGCGCACCCTTCGCTCGCTCCCCATTTCCCTGCCACGGATCGGTTGAACGACGACCCCAGGAGACCCATGCAGCACGACGCCATCGCCGTCATCGACTTCGGCGGTCAGTACGCCCACCTCATCGCGACCAAGGTGCGGCGCCACGGAGTCCTGGCCGAGATCCGGCAGCCCGAGGACCCCATCGAGGCCTTCGAGCCCTACAAGGGGATCATCATCTCGGGCAGTCCGGCCCTCTCCTCGCACGGCGAAGACTCGGAGTACAACAAGGGCATCTACGACCTGGACCTCCCGATCCTCGGCTTCTGCTTCGGCCACCAGGAGATCGCCCAGCACTACGGCGGCAAGGTGGTGCACGGCGGACGGCAGTGGGGGAAGACGGAGCTGCATCTCACCGGTGAGCACCCGCTGTTCAAGGGCCTGGATCCGATCCAGCCGGTGTGGATGAGCCACTACGATTCGGTGGCCGAGATCGGCCCGGACTTCTCCGAACTCGGTTGGAGCGCCACCACGGCGGACGGCCCGGGGCACCGGTACGCGGCCATCGGCTCGGACACGCTGCAGAGGTACGGGTTGCAGTTCCATCCGGAAGTGGACGACACTGTTCACGGCAACGAGATGATCGCCAACTTCGTCCTCGACATCTGCGGGTGCGAGCCGTCCTGGACCATCGAGGCCTTCATGGCCGAGGAGATGGAGAAGATCCAGGACCAGGTGGGCGACCGGTCCGTGTTTCTCCTGGCGTCCGGAGGCGTCGACTCGACCGTGGCGGCGACTCTGCTGACGCGGGCGCTCGGCCCGGATCGGGTGGATCTCCTTCACGTGGACAACGGTCTAATGCGGAAGGACGAAAGCGCCCAGGTGCTCGAATTCTTCGACGCCCTCGGGCTGGGCTCTCACGTGCATTTCGTCGACGCCAGCGACCGCTTCCTCGAGGCGCTCGACGGTCTCATCGATCCAGAGAAGAAGCGATGGGCCATCGGGAACACCTTCATCGACGTGTTCCGGGACCAGGCCAGTCACCTGGGCATCGAAGGACACTTGCTCGGCCAGGGGACGATCTATCCGGACACGATCGAGACCGGCGGCACGCAGCGGGCCGACACGATCAAGACGCACCACAACCGCGTGCCGATCATCGAAGAGATGATCGAACGGGGCCGGGTGATCGAGCCGCTCAAGGAGCTCTACAAGGTCGAGGTGCGCGAGCTTGGCGAGAAGCTGGGAATTCCGCATGACCTCGTGTGGCGGCACCCGTTCCCGGGCCCCGGGCTCGGCGTGCGCTGCCTGTGCGGAGATGGCGAAGGTGACCGGACGGGGTTCGAGACGATTGGACCCGCCGTCGAGAAGGTCGGGAGCGACTTCGGGCTGGAGGCGCTGACTCTTCCGATCCGCTCGGTCGGCGTAAAGGCGGACCTGAGGGCCTACGAACACCCTGTCCTCGTCAGCGGCCCGGCCGACTGGAGTCGATTGATCGAAGCCGCTTCTGTGCTCACGGCCGACGTTCCCGGCATCAACCGGTGCATATGGAACCTGGACCATGAGATTCCGCGTGAGGCCCAGCCGCTGGCCGCGACCACGACACGTGGCCGCCTCGACCTGCTGAGAGAAGCCGACCACATCGTGATGGAGGGCCTTCGCTCTCACGGTCTGTACGACGAAATCTGGCAGTGCCCGACGGTCCTCGTTCCGCTGGACCTCAAGGGAGACGGCGGCGAGCTGGTGGTCATCCGGCCCGTGTACTCCAGGCGCGCGATGACCGCCGCGCCGGTGGAGCTGCCGGCGGCCCTGGTCGATGAGTTCAGGGACCGGATTCTCGGCCTCGAAGGAGTATCGGGTCTGGCGCTCGACATCACGTCGAAACCGCCGGGCACGATCGAGTGGGAGTAGCGCCGGGGCGTTCCCGCCCCGGCTCGAGAGTCGTATGAGACAGAAATCCCTGCCTCAGCGTATCGCCACCTGGGTCCTCGTCGCCCTGATCGCAGCGACTCTGCTGCGGACCTGGGACCGAATGCGATCCCCGCCCGAGCCCGTCGTGCGGGAGGTGGTCGAGCGACCCGATCTCGTGAAGTGGGGAATGCCCGGGTGTTACGCGGTTCGCGCGAGCAACTGGGAGTGGGATTCTCCGGCTTCCGACACGACGGCATTTGAAGTGCCCGCATTCCTGACTCTCCCAACGCGGGTCCGGTTGCTGGCCGACTCCACGGACCAGTGGCGACGCTCCCGCGTCACCTACCGGGCGGTTCCCCTCACCGGCGATCACGATCCGCGAGTTCGCGACTACATGCGCTGGGTAGTGCGGGCGGACACCCTGTGGCTGATCTGGTCGGACGGCCGCGCCGGGGGAGGCGTCGCGCTTCGATCGGTGGGCGACAGCCTGCTCGGACGGGCACGGGTCTTCGATCGGGTGGCGGAGCTTGACGGGAGCTCGAGTGCTGCGGCGTGGCGCATCAACTGCCGCACACTCGAACGGCAGTCGACGGAACGTCGGCCGCGCCGCTAGACCTGGGGAAGCGGCGTCCCCGTGTCCCGGGGAATCTGCATCGTCCGCAACCACTCCTCCGACTGGTCGCACACCGTGCATACCCTGTTGAAAGCCGTGAAACCGTGCAGAGAGATGTGAGGCGAGACGTGGTCCGGCTTCGACGGCTCATCGTGCATGAGATCCGTGGACAGGTACTTCTTGTTGCTGTCCGGGAACAGGGTCACGACCGTGGCATCGGAGCCCAGGCGGTCCTGCAGCATCACCGCTCCGACGAAGTTGGCGCCGGAGCTGATTCCCACTCCCAGGCCCACCTCGACCGCCAGCTTCTGTGCCATCAGGATCGCGTCCCCGTCATCCACGTCGACGATCTCATCCAGCTCCGACAGATCCACGATCGACGGAATGAACTCGTCCGATACTCCCTGGATACGGTGGTGTCCGATTCGGCAGCCCGTCCGCAGCGTCGGTGAGTTCGAGGGTTCGAGCGGGTGGATCGTAACGTCGGGGAAATGAGCGCGCAGGTAACGCCCCACGCCCATGACGGTTCCCCCGGTTCCCACCCCCGCTACGAAAGCATCCGGAATCAGCCCGTGAGAGTCCAGCTGGTAGTGGATCTCCGGGCCGGTCATTGATTCGTGGGCCTCACAGTTGTCCTCGTTGGCGAACTGACGCGGTAGGAACGCACCGGGTGTCTCGCGCGCCAGCTCCTCGGCCTTCTCGATGCTGCCCAGGAATCCGCCCTCCTCCCGGGTCACGGGATGGATCGATGCCCCGAACGAACGGATGAGGTTCACTCTCTCCATGCTCATCCAGTCGGGCATGAAGATGGCGACCGGGTGTCCCAGGGCCCGTCCCACGGCGGCGAACGAAATGCCTGTGTTGCCGCTCGTGGCCTCGATGATGAGGGCGCCGGGCTGGATCGCTCCCCGCTCGTACGCGCAGCGCAGGAGGTGGAGGGCCATCCGATCCTTCACGCTCCCGGTCATGTTCAGGTTTTCGCTCTTGGCGAAGATGCGCCGTCGCTCCCCCCGGAACGTGAAGTCGACGGCGAGGAGCGGCGTGTTGCCTATCAGGCGGCGCAGACCGTGAAACCGCGCCCCGAGTTCGGTCGGCGGCCTAGTCATCACCCTACGCGGTCCTCTGGCTCCGGCCGGTAAAGCACGACCGTACGCCCGATGACCTGAACGACGTGGGCATCCTCGATGCCGGATGCCAGCGCCTCGCCAGTGGCCCGGGCGTCCGTTGGCGCCGAGTCGAGTACCTTGATCTTCAGGATTTCACGCGTGTTGAACGCGTCACGCACCGCGTCGATGGCTCGATCCGTCACCCCTTCCTTCCCGACCTGGAAGATCGGCTTCAGCGAATGAGCCTGGGATCTGAGCTCGGCCCGGCGGCCCGGTGTCAGGGAGTCGATGGCGGCTCTTCCTGTTCGAGGATCGGAAAGCGCCCGGGAAACATAGAGCGAGAGCGGCTGACACTCCAGCCGCAGGGCAACCGTAGGGACCCGTGAACACTCTGCGCGCGAGGAGCCCCCATGAGTGAGCCTGGTGTGGCGACCGAGGGAAGCACCATTCGCGAGTCCCTGGCGGCTCTCGCCTACTTCACTTTGTACCTGGCCTTCAGTTTCTGGAGTCCGGGCTCCGAGATGCGCCACTATATCACCCTCGTCGCCCTGCCCCTGGCTCTGGTGGTTCTCCTGCGCCGAGACGATCCAGCGACACGCCGCTTCGTTCCGATCCTCGCGTCCTTTGGGTTGCGGCGCGGCAATTTGAGCACCGGTCTTGTGTGGGCCCTGGCGCTCGGACTTCTGCTCGGCCTGTTTCAGTTGACGCAGAGACGCGCCGGCCCCGAATTGTGGGACCTGATTCGCACGGGGAAGGCCCTGTACCTGTTCCCGATCGCCGTCGCCTTCGGAGTGCTCACCGCCGGGTTGACCGAGGAATTCTTCTTCCGAGGGTTCCTTCAGACGCGCATGGAGAGGCTCACGGGGTCTCCGTGGATTGCGGTGCTCCTGGTGACCGTCGCCTTCGGCCTGTACCACGTGCCGTACGCCTATCTGAACCCGAACTGGCCGACGGCCGGCGATTTCCCGGCGGCTCTTCAGCTCGGCCTGGTGGAAGGGGGCTTCGGGGGCATCATCCTCGGCGCAGCTTACGTGTTATGGAAGAGGAACCTCCTCGCGTGCATCGTGCTTCACGGCATGATCGACGCGGTCCCCATCATGACGATGATCAAATTCGGGGGTTCGGGAGGAGGCTGAACGGAGACGGATTGTTTGTCGCCCGCGAGGAGGAAGTCGACATGATGGGGTCAAGAACTGGATCACTGTTCCTGACGCTTGCCGTCGCAATCGGATCGCCTGCTGACGGCCTGGCCCAGGTGGACGGACGGGGCGGAGAACCGGACTTTCCGGCCGAAGCCCGAATCCTCGTGGTCGGAGCATTCCAGCGCTGCGAAGGCATCGCATTCACCGGCGAAGGCGACCTGTATGTCGCGGGCAACGCCGCCCTGTGGAGGGTCGAGACGACCGGCGACGTGATGAAGATCGCCGACATGTACTCGAATCTCGGCCTGGCGCCCATCGGCGATCGGGACATCCTGATGGCCGACTTCGGGCCCACCAACCGTTTCGACCGGGGCCCGAACGCGGACGGAATCGTGTGGCGCGTTACTCCCGACGGAGATACGACGCGCGTCGTGGACGGCGGTATCGGAGACCCGAATTTCGTGATGGTGCTGGCAGACGGCGCGTTCCTCGTCACGGACGACGCGACGGACGAGATCCTGTGGGTCGGCGAGGATGGGCAGCCTCGATTGTTTACGGATGCGGTCCCTCATCCGAACGGCATCGCTCTCTCGCTGCGACGGAAAAACGCTGTACGTGGCCCAGATCTTCGAGAGTCTCCGACCCATGGTATCCAGCGGAAAACTGTGGGCCGTGCCCCTGGAGGACGGTGACGTCGCGGGTCTGCCTGAGCTGGTCACCGACCTCGGTGACGGGGCGGCCAACGACGGGATCGCGCTGGACGAACACGGTCGCATTTACGTGGCGGCGAACGGATTCGGTCAGATCTGGAGGGTGGACGTCTCGACCGGAGAATCGGTCCTCGTCGCCGAGAACATGCCGGGAGCGGCCAGCATCGCCTTCGGACGGGGGGAGTTCGACCCCGAGGCCATCTACGTGACGTCCACACGGACCGGCAGAGTGTGGGAAGTGGAGGTCGGAGCGAAGGGCGCCCCGCTCCACCACTGAAAGGTCAGCTGTCTGCCGGTTCGCGCCTCCCACGATTCGGCGACCCACGTCGAGATGCCTTCGATACCGGCGAGAAGCCGCTCGCCAATCCACTCGAACGCGCCACCGACGACGGTCTCGTCCAGCACTCCCGCCCACACCGCCAGGATCGCCAGACCGATGACGAGGAGAGCCGGCTTCAGGATGACCTTCACCGTCTCCTTGATCACGACCAGGGCTATGATGCCGAGGAGCAGAAAGAAGGTGATCGCGCCGATGAGCGACGAGGGGATTGTCGGATCTTCCATCGCACGTGCTTCCGTCCGGGGGATACTCGGCTTCCGGTGTTTCCTACGTCTTCGAGAACCTCCTAGATTCAGCCTATTCGTCTTTGGCCGATATCCGCACCTCCTGACACGGAGTCCTGACCATGCTCGCTCGACGTCGACTGGCCCTGCTGGCTCTCGTCGGTTTGCTCGCCCAACCGTCGCACGAGGCCCTGGCCCAGGAGGCCGCGGCCGGTGTGCCGGAGCTGGATGCCTGGGTGGAGCGCACGTTGGAGACGTTCGACGTTCCGGGCGTCGCGGTCACGATCGTGAAAGATGGAGAGGTGGTGCTGGCCGCGGGCTACGGTGTGCGCCGAATCGGCGAGGCGACACCCGTGGACGGGCGGACACGATTTGGAATCGCCTCCAACACCAAGGCGTTCACGGCCACGGCGCTCGGCATTCTCGTCGAGGATGGGAAGCTCGAGTGGGACGGCCGGGTGATCGACTACCTGCCCTGGTTCCGCATGTGGGATCCCTGGGTGACCCGCGAGCTGACGGTCCGTGATCTCCTCGTCCACCGGAGCGGCCTCGGTCTCGGACAGGGCGACCTGCTGTATTGGCCGGAGTCGGACGTCTCGCGCCGAGAGATCGTGGAAGCCGTCCGTCACCTCGAGCCGGCGACCAGTTTCCGGAGCGCCTACGCGTACGACAACATCCTGTACCACGCCGCCGCGCTCGTGATCGAGGAAGTGAGCGGGCAGACGTGGGAGGACTTCGTGCACTCGCGTATCATCGAGCCTCTCGGCATGAGCGACACGCGGGTCACCCGGGCCGCCACGCTCGAAGAGGGCAACGTCGCGACGCCGCATGCCCGCATCGAGGGTGACGTGCGCCCGGTCCAGCCCCTGGCGGCGACGGCGACCAACGCCGCCGGCGGGATCAACTCGACGGCCGCCGACATGGCGAAGTGGCTGATCGTGCAGCT